>JBFLVJ010000001.1:0-109028 GCA_040758595.1 Microcaldota archaeon
CCAGGTCCGGCTCGTAGTTCTCGTCGCAGTCGTAGAAATCGACCGTGCCGTAGCTGATGCGCTCCTTGGTCAGATATAGCGGATAGGTCGGGGTGGGGAGCAATACGTTCCTGCCCGGATCCACCATCGCCTGGAAGAGGAAGTCGATGCCCTCGCTGAGGCCCGATGTTATGAACACGTCCTGCTGGGCCACCTTTTCGTGCTCTGCGACAGCCTTCCTGAGGTCCGGGTCGCCCTCGGATGGGGCATAGCCCGAGAAGTTCTGCTTGAGCGCTTCTGCCGCTCCGTCCAGCACGTGCTGGGGCGGGCGGAAGCCGAATGGCGCAGGATCGCCTATGTTGAGGTATATCATCTTGGTGCCCTGCTTCTCCAGCTTCTTGGCCTCCTGCACGATGTCCCGTATAGGGTATGAGACAAGCTCGCTTCTCATAGACGGCTCAATCAAAGTATCACCTTGTTTTAGCTGCTTATGCGGAGAATGTTTTTATTGGTGTTGATACGTCGCATGACGATGGTCAGCGGGCGAGGGTGAACGACACCATCAGCGGTTCCGGCCAGGAGGTGGGGCTCGGCCTATAGATGACGGTGCGCTTTATCGAGACCACGGCAACATGCCGCTCTTCCCCGCCCCGGCAGTTCGTGAACTCCATGCCACGCATGAAGATGCAGAGGCCGGTCTGCTCACCTATAAAAGCCAGGTCCGCTTCAACCATGCTGCGGCTCTCGGGCCCGAGGTCCTGGAAATCGCCCCGGAGATAGAGCACCCGCCAGGCATCGTCAGCTAGCTGGAGCCGGTATAGCGAGTCGTCCGTGGGCATAGGGCCGGGATGGGAAGCGAGTGCCAGCGAGGATATGGAAAGGAAGACCAGCAGGGACAAGAACGCCTCTATCGTCTGCATTCAGCCACCGCACACGAAAAGCCGCTCTATTGCCTTATCTTCTCCGACCACGACCAGGCGGTAGATGCATACCTCCCCTTCACCAGGCTCCCCGAGCGATATGTCGAGCCCTTCCAGGCCGGCCTCTTTCCGGAGGCCTTCGGCATAGCCGCTCGTGAGCAGGCTGCCATCTATCCAATTAGGGTATCTCAGCCCCCCTTCCCGCACCACCGCCCCGCTTTTGACCGTATAGTCAGCTACGGAGACCAGCTTGCCGAAAAGCTCCTGGCGCTCCATCCCCCCTTTCGCGCTCTCGGAGAAACGATAGGAGGCCTGCCAGCATATCATGAGCACCATCACTATCGGGATGAGGCTGGCCATCGCATCCAGCGAAGCGAATCCCTTAGACCGGCTCGGCCTTATCCCCATGGAACACCCCATCGACCTCTATCAGCCTCTTCCCGGCCCGGGCATGGAAACGACCCTGCTCGACCGAGTGATACACATCTTCCCTGCGGAAATCCAGCTCCATCCCGCCTCCGCTTGATAGCACGCACTCCAGCGCCCGAGCGGCTGATCCAGCTTTCGATGCCGCCTCCAGCTCATCGGCCCGCCCATCCAGGATAGAGCGCTGTGCGGTCATAGGAGATGCCAGGAGCGCGAGGAGGACCAGGGTGGCAGCGAAAACCAATAGGGACTCCAGGGTAGCCTGCCCTTTCATCTTATCACCAAGCCCCCGGGCAGTTCAGAAAAAGCGGATATCTCCAGGCTCTCCGAGCGCACCGATACAGATAGCGGGCTGCGCAGGACCGTATAATCGATCGAAAAGCCGTTGTGCCGAGCAGGATCCGGCCTTAGAAGGACATCCATCGAAGGAGCGGTGATCAGCGCCTGGAACTGGCCGTCGAAAGAGTGTTTGGCTAGGGCGGCGAGCCGGTCCTGCGCCCCAGAGATGGCGCTCTCCCGCGCCTCATCCTCCCGGAAGCATAACGCGCAGATGGCCGGATCGCATCTGTTCGGGGCAGGTGGCGGGAGGCAGGCGCCGGGGCAGTGGATGCACTTATCCACATCGTGTGCATTGTCGTACAACGTGAAACCTTCCAGGGCGCCCTGGCGGATGGATTCGGTGGCGCTTTGCTTGATGTCCATCTGGAGACCGTATGCCCTCTCTGCCGAGACGGCCCTGGAGAGGTCGGGGCGGGTGGCGCTCTGCAGCCCGTAGGCTGAGAGCATCACGGAAGCCGCGAGAAAGACCAGGACGAACGATACGTACCCTCTCATGCATCCCCCGAGATGGCGTGGCCAGGAAGGCCAATATAAGGGTTTGCCCACAAGGGATGGGGAAACGCACAGGATAGGGGGTTTTGTGTCTCGGGTTTCGGGTTTTGTAGGCGGTTTTGGTTCTGGTCGGATTCCAGAAGCCCTCCAGAACCCGAAACCCCAGGCTGGGAAACCGGAGACCGGGAACTGGAAACCCGAAACAGGGGACCGGACCACCGATGGGGGCCGGGGAAGTGCAATAAACCTTAAATAGATTGGCAGGAATATCCTGCCGGATTCGCATGGACTCCGCTACCGCTAACATAAACAAGCTAGTCTCTCTGACGTTTGATGAGGACCCAGAGGTGAGGAAGCGGGCCGCCAAATCGCTCGCGGAGATAAACGACCCGGGGGCCGTGTTCGCCCTCATGGAGCTGGGCTTCGACAAGGACCCGGCTGTCCGCGAGGTGGCGCAGGAATACCTGGAGAAAAAGAAGAAGACAGAGCCCGAACTCATGTCCTTCGCTTCCATATTCTCGAGCAATGACAAGAAAGACGGGAAAGAGGAGAAGGAGGAGCCTGGCGTGGACGCCAGAGAGAGGATGCTCCGCCCAATCACCCAGATATTCGAGAAGAGGCTGGGCAAAGAGAAGGCCGAGATGGCCAAGAGCAAGCTCATGCCCACGATAGAGAAGGTATACTCCAAGGCGCACCAGCACCACAACAAGAAGAAGAGCGATGACAACGGCAGGAAGGTGATGCAAGAGTTCCTCACCAATTACCTCGAAGTGATGTCTGACCTTGACAGGGTCGGGGGGGAAGGAGTGATAGCTGTCCCTGAAGCCGAGAAGGAGATAGCTGCATCGGCCCAGCCGGCGGCGACGGTGGTCGTCCAGGAGGGGCAGGGCCTGGAAGCGGTCCGCGAGGCGGTGGATAACCCTGAGCCGCACGAGCCCCTGACCGGGGAACTGGAAGAAGTCGGAAAGAGCGGTGCCGAGACCGACATGCTCGCGGCGGAGGCCGCATCCCTGGAGCTCCAGCACATCGAGGAGATGAAGGAGCAGGCAGAGATAGAGCAGCTGCCCGACACGTTCTTCAAGAAGGCCTACGAGATCATGATGCTCTCCGAGGGCGACGAGAAGCTGATGAACCAAGAGAGGGATCGCATGATAGATGAAGCCCGCAACGAGATAGGGCTCGCCTTCAAGATGGCCAAGAAGCGCTTCAAGGAGATGACGATCACCAACATCACCAAGATAACCAACGGTATGCGCAACGTCAACACCGGTCTGCTGACCGTCAAGGGAGCAGAGAACATCGAATACCAGAAAAGCAAGAAGACCAAGGCCACAGCATCCCGCATCCTCGTTAATGACGAGGAGGGCAATGAGGGGGTGGTCTATCTGTTCGATGGGAGAGGGACCGGCATCCAGGCTGGCATGCGCATAAAGGTGGTCAACGGGATGGCCAAGACGTTCGAGTTCTCAGGCGAAACCGCTCTCACGCTCGGGAAGGGCAAGAAAAGCAACGTTTATATTGTTTTATAGGCAAAGTCATCCCTTGCAGTGGATGACTTAAAAAATAGCCTTGAGACGGCCAACCACGACTGATGCATCCGAATCGTCGGATGCATCGGCAGAAGAGGAGTTGGCTAAGGTAAATGTTTAGGTAAGACACCAGCGCATTCTAATAGGTGGCACTGATGGATTTCACGAAATACGAGATCGCCAGGCTTGTCGGCGCGAGGGCTCTCCAGCTCTCGATGGGCGCACCCCCGCTGATAAAGGTGAGCGAGGGCAAAAAGAGCTTCATCGAGATAGCCGAGGATGAACTTGACAAGGGCGTCATACCTCTCAAGGTCCTCAGGACCGAGGCCTCCTAGGCCGGCCGCTCCTGCAACAGGACCTCATATCCGTCTCCTAATATCCTGAGGGTTATCCTTTTCTCTGCGTCCACCCACTGGTATTCGGGCTCGCCGGTGTCGGATTTCACCTCCACGACGAATGCATCCCGGCCCATGCAGCTCTCCCTGCGTACCACCCGATAGGATATGTCGGAGACATGCTGCGGGATGGAATTGTTGAATGTGAGATACATAGAGCTGTTCCAGCGCCAGCTCTCGTTCAGGGCCAGCATCCAGGGCTTGAAGAGAAGGACCGTCGGGTCCCCGTAGCCGCTCTCAGGGCCCATGACACGCTCCCCGGAGCCATCCAGGCAGACCGCTGCGCTACCTCCGGCATCCGAGATAGATATGATTGTGCATCCAGGGCCCTCGCTGATGGCATAGCTTATCTCCATCGCCATCTCGGTGGAATTGTAGAGATAGGTGTAGTTCTCGCCCGGAAGCAGCTGGAGATCCGTGTTTTTGTGGAGCGGGGCGCCTAATGAGACCAGCTCGGGCTCATCCATAGTAAGCTTGAGCTGGGTCGCGGCTAGCGACACCAGCAGTATAAGGATGACCAACGCGGCCACTGCTACCGGATCAGCTTTCATCGATAGCTTATCCGCATCAGGGGGATAAAAGACTACTGTTCACGGGCGATATCCCCGAACTTGGCATATGGCTTGCCGGTGCCGGTCTTCAGGGCCTCGAAGACCACCTGGGAGAGGCGCATGCCTGCGTGCAGCTTTATTGGGAACGGGGCCAGATTGACTATCTCCAGCACCTGGTGGTTGTCGCTCCCGGGCTGGACGAGAGCGCTGGTGGTGTGTATGATGATGCCCATCCTGGCATAGCGGCTCCTCCCCTCCAGCTTGCCCATGACGTCGTCGGGGAGCCTGATGCGCTCGAGCGTCTTGCCAAGACAAAGCTCGCCCGGCCGGAGGGTGATTTCAGGGGTTTTCTTCATCTCGAACGCCTCATCGAATCCGGTCTCCTTGAGGTCGACTATCTTCCGCTTGTAGGCGTCTTTGAAGAAATACCACTTGTCGCTGAGGGTGAGGTCCACGCTGGCCGGCCCTATCTGGTCGTCCTTCAAGGGATCTATCTCCATCTTCTTCTCCTTGAGCATCTTCCTGATGTCCTTGTCTGAGAGTATCATGCGGGGATATCCGAAGCAGGATTAAAATAGGTTTTCGGATGAATCCCTATCCATGCGCGAGGCGCTCTCTTCCCTGGCTGAAAAGATACGCAAGGACCAGTCCGCCCTCCATGAGAGTACGCGGAGGATCCGGGAGGAGAGGCCGGAGCTGATAGCCGGGACAGAGATGGTCGGGATATCGCTGGACGTATGCGCGGTGGACGGGGGCCTTCTGGCCTACCGGCTGCACGGACATGATGTAGTGGCCGTCCGCTCGGTGGCCGTGGATTTCGTGTATGGCGATTCGACGCTCCGGTCGTTTGATTATCACCCTTCCCGCTCGCCCCCGATATCGCTCTTCGTGGAAAGCGCGCTCGACGAGCACGAAGCCAATGTTTTCCGCTCGCTGATACGGCTGAAGTCGGAGCTGTCCTGCGCGCTCGAGGCCGTGGAGAGGTTCTCGCCGAAGCTGATGCTCATGGACGGCTCGCTCTGGACCGTGCCTTCAGACAGGCCGGGGCGGGGAAGCGCCCTCGGCCCGCTCTATGGCGAGGTGATGGGACTCTACAAAAAGCTCTTCGGGGAGTGCGAACGTGAAGGGGTGCTGCTCTGCGGGGTGATAAAGGATTCGAGGTCGAGGAAGCTCGCCTCATCCCTCGGATTCTCCTGCTCTGACACCGTGCTCTGCAGCCATATGCTGGAGAAGGGCGAACGGATAAAGGCGTTTCCCTATTTCGACGAGAAGCAGAAGGAGCCGGAGGGCTATGCCGAAAGGCTGATGGTATCCTACATCAAGCCGTCCGAGCACGACCTGCCCCTGCGCATCGAATTCCTGAGCATGGGGGATGATGAGCAGCAGGTTGCATCGCTCATCTCATCGCTCTCATCCATAAGCGAGAGCTTCGCCTATCCAGCCGTCCTGATAGAAGCCGACATGAGGGCGGTCATGGACCGGGCCGAAGGGGAGCGGCTCCAGGCGGATTTGAGGACGCTCGAGATGAGGCCGCTCAGGAGGAACAGCAGGCCCTTCAGATGATCAGGTGGAGATGGCGTCCAGCTCATCTACTATGGCCTGCGCCCGCTCCAGGTAGCCGCCGTAATAGTTCCACCCCCCTTCGCTGAACTCGAACAGGTCATCGTCCGTGATTATGAAGACCAGGTTGCCGAAGCCCTCCTCGCAGCCTTCCTGGCCGTCCATGCAGACGCCGAACTCAGATCCTATCCTACCGAAGTATTCGCCGGTCTGCGGCTCGAACAGCTGAGCGCCTGCGAGGTTTTGAGAGGTTATGTCTTCCGGGGACATGATGACCTTGTCGGTCACCATGATGATGCAGTGGCCTATCCGGACCTCGCCGTAATAACCGTAATAGTAACAGACGGCATAGGGGTTCAGGTCCTTGCCGTCCAGGGCTTTCTTATCGGTCTCGTCCAGGTACCAGATGACGTTCTCCTTGTAGTCCTTATATAGCTCGTATCTCCCGGAGCCCTTCTCCCATGCCTCGAGCTCCATGCCATCGAAGCGGTTGAGGAGCGCCTTGAAGAAGAGCGCGTAGTCTTCGCAGTCCCCACCCCTCCTCTCGATGATGTCTTCTATCGAATAGAGGGTGTCGCCGCCTGGATCGAACTGGTATGTGAAACCGAGGTCGGCGTCCATGAGATATGAGACGCAGCCGAGCTTCAGGGTCTGGCCATCCAGGCAGCCATCCTCTACCTTGCTGATGAACCGGTCCGCCTTCAATGTGCTCGGAAGCTCGGCGTTGCCGGTGAACCATGCTATGGATTCGTCTATCCTGGACTCCATCTCCAGTGTCTCGTCTTTCAGGGCGGCGATGTCCTCCTCTGCTTCCTGGAGGGCGTTCTCCGCCTCCTCGAGCTCGCTCTGCGTCCGGGCGAGCTCCTGCTCTAGGGAGCGTATCCAGTCCCGCTTGTCCTCCAAATCGGCCGAGAGGGCGCTGATGTTCGATGCCTGCCCAGTTATGAGAGCGTTCTTCTGTGCGAGCAATGCATCCCGTTCCTCCAAAGCATCCCGCGCGCCCTGCAGTTCCCCTCTCGTCCGGCTGAGCTCGGAATCGAGAGCCCGCTTCTCAGAATCCTTGATGAAGAACAGGATGGCGAAGGCTGCGCTGAGCATGATGAAGAACGCCAGGGCGGCCAAGGATGCGTAAAGGAGCGTCTTTCCCACGGGCATGATGGATTCTTTGGGTTTTTAAGGGTTCCAATGCATGGTATGTCTGGATGAGGGGCAGGCGATCTACGGTTTCCAGTTCCCGGTTCCCAGTTTCCCGTTGCGAAACGGGATGCTGGAAACAGAAGGCTGGAAACTGAGGAAGTTCTGCCCTCCGCGAGGATGTTGGATCTTAAGGATCCGAGGACGGTTACAGAAACGATACCCTACGGGGATGCAACGCATCGTCCTTCATCCGATGACGGAGCAAGGAGGTTTCCCTCCGCTCCCTGGACCCGCAAGGGTCCGGGGCCTTCTGGACGCGTAAGCGGCCAGATCGAAGTCAAAGGTGCGCGAGCCAGTTGGCGAGCGTACTGACAATATCGCCTAAAAACAGAAGGCAGGCTATGCCCCTCATCCGAAGCCTTTTGACTTTTGCCTTTCTAATGGCAAAAGGCTTACGTTCACCCAAAAGCCCTGAGGCTTGCGCATGAGGATAAGGAAA
Source organism: Microcaldota archaeon (assembly GCA_040758595.1). GTDB lineage: Archaea > Micrarchaeota > Micrarchaeia > Anstonellales > Bilamarchaeaceae > Bilamarchaeum. Next base: position 7,828 of record JBFLVJ010000001.1, read on the forward strand.
TTCAGGGAAGAAGATGCGGGAAAAGTGTCTTACCTTATCTGCAAGGCCGTGAAAGAAGTGCTCAGCAAAGCATACCCACAGGACGTAATCGATTACGTGCTTCTGAAACATACGCCGGAAAAGGTCCTGGAAAGGTCGAAAAAGTGGGACGTCTACGTCGTGGTCGAAGGGAACGATATCCTCGGGACCGGCAATCTCAGAGAGGACAGGCTCTATTAATATTTTTGTGAACCCAAGGTTTCACAGAAGAGGTGCCGGGAAAAAACTGGTTTCGTTCCTGGAGCACAAGGCACGGAGGAGAAGAGTCAAAACGCTCAAACTCTCTTCGAGCATCGTGGCGCAAGAGTTCTACAAAAAACTAGGCTATAAGAGAGTCAGGATAATCAGGAGAAAGATAGGCGGAGATGGAATCCTGATGAAAAAGGATCTCTAGCCGACTTTCATGTCTTCCATGCCCGGAAGCCCGCCCTTCATCATCTTCTCCATCTTCTTCCTGAAGCCGCGGTCCTTCTTGAACCTGCCCATCATCTTCTCCATCTTCTCGAACTGGGAGAGGAAATCCCGCACCTCCTTTTCGGTGCAGCCGCTTCCCTGCGCGATGCGCACGAGACGCGATGGGCTGCTCTTCAGCAAAGACGCGTCCTTCTTCTCGGCCTTGGTCATGGAGTTTATCATGGATTCGAACTTCTTGAGTTTCCCCTCGCTCTGCTGAACCACTTCCTTGGGGACGTCCGCGGCTCCGAGCATGGAGAACACGTTGCCCAGGGGCCCGAGCTTCTTGGCGGCCTTCAATTGCTCATAGAAGGATTCTATCGTGAGCTCTTCGGTCTCCATCCCCTTGAGGTCGGTCTCCTTGGAGATCTCCTTTATCTTCTCCATCAAAGCGCCGATGTCCGGTACGCCGAGCAATCGCCCCACGAACTTCTCGGAATTGTATATCTCCATGTCGGATGGCTTCTCGCCCACGCCCACGAAGGCGATGCGGGATTGCGATGCCGAGACCGAGCTGAGAGCCCCGCCGCCTTTTCCAGAGCCGTCCATCTTGCTGACTATCACCCCGGAGAGGGGGACGGCGCTGCTGAACTCTGTGGCCTGCTTGCCTGCTATCTGGCCGATATCGGCGCTTACCACCAGGTAAGCCTCGTCAGGCTTCAGTATCGCCGCTATCGAGCGGAGCTCCTCCACAAGGTGGCCGTCGAACGCGTTCCTTCCGGCCGAGTCCACTATGAGCACGTCTTCCTTGTATCTCTTCACTGCATCCGCGGTTATCTTGGCCGGATCCTTCTCGCCTTTTATGGTGTAGAACCCTGCGCCCACCTGCTTGGCGAGCTGCTCCAGCTGCTCCTGGGCTGCCGGGCGGTCGGTGTCTGCGCCCACCAATCCCACCGAAAGCCCCTTGCTCTTGTAGAAATGGGCGAGCTTGGAGCAGGTCGTCGTCTTTCCCGAGCCGTAGAGGCCGCACATCAGTATCCTGTGCTTGTCCAGGCGAGGGGTGTAGCTCTCGCCCATCAGGGAAACGAGCTCCTCATAGACTATCTTGGTTACATGCTCCTTGAGGGAGAGCGCCTCCAGCTTATCGGTCTTGAGCGCCCGGGACTCGATGGTCTTGGATAGGGATAGGACTAGCTTTACATTGACGTCGCTCGATATGAGGACGCGCTGGAGGTCCTTGATGAGCGCCTTGACGTCGTCGGCATCCACATAGGGCTTGCCCGTGAGTTTCGAGAGGGCTTCCCTGAGTTTCTTCCCTAGGTCCATGATTATACGGTAATAATGGTGGCGGGAAGCTTTTTAGAGACTACCAGCTTCTGCCGCCATCCCAGCTTATCCCTGCTTTCTGCAAGACTATCTCCGCGAAGCGGCGCTCCCCCTCAAATGGCGAGCCGCGCATCTCGATGAGCATCTCCAGCTGGTCTCCATGAGGCGGAGCCGTCCCGAGATCATGCATCACGATGGAGCAGCTCTCTGCGAAAAGGAGCATGAAGCGGAGGTTGGAGTCGGTTTTGCAGGTCAGGAACGCCGCTTTGATCGGTTCGCTCGCTTCCTGGGTGAGACCCAGTTTTCCTATGACGAATGCAGCGGCGCATCTCGTCTCTTCGTCATGGTTGGCGCCAAGCAGGTCGAATAGCTTCCATTTCTCCTGCGCGCTAAGAGGCCGCCCATCAACGAAATCCTGCCCGAGGCCGGCCATCTCAGGGGCTCTCTTGACCAGGTTGGCGAAGACATCCTGTATGTTTTTCGGAGGTTTTTTTTGAGCGGCCGGTCTGGTTGGCTTCATATATTGACACTATCTGTAAATATTTATAAACCCTCCAAAACCGCATGGATGGGACATGCAACTGCAGAATCGGATGCTGTCCGTCATACCAGTAGCTGCATGTCCGGATATATGACGATGCCTCTCTTCTCTATCTTGAACGGAATCAGCTTGTTGGAGTGCACCGCATGGCGCATCTTGACGACCTCCATGGCCCGCGCCCTGGTCTGGCCGGTCCTTACATTGTAGAGATGGATGATGCTGTCGCTGAGGAACCCGAGCCTGCCGCTTTCACTGCTGGAGATGTCGACATCCTTTTCATCGGTCAGAAGCGTCGTCACCTTCCAGCGGTTCAGTATCTCGAAGAGCGCCAGCAGGCCTTCGTTCGATTCGTAGGGAGTCTCGAACAGCAGGGAATACGCGGTGAGGGAGTCGATGGCCACGCGCTTGGCGCCGACAGCTTCAATCGAATCCCGTATCATGCCGCCGCCTTCCTTGATGATGGCCGCCACCTCATGCGGCGAATACCTGGCGAACACGAATTTACCCTTCTTCTCCAGGGCCGAAAGATCGCAACCGATGCCCTTGGCAGAGCGGTAGACGGACTCCTTGGACTCCTCGAAACTGATGAACGCCCCGCATTCGTCATACCTGTCGCAAGCTGATACCAGGGACTGTAGGCAGAATAAGGTCTTCCCCGAGCCGGTGCTCCCGCGGATGAGGTTCGTGCCCTCTGCCTCGAACCCTCCGCCCATGAGGCTGTCCAGGCCGGCTATCCCGGTCCGGGCGAAATAATCCGTCTTGGAGGCGCCTTTGGGATGTTTCTTGGCCATGGCGAAGAATCGCGCCAAAGGTTCAAAACCCTTCCTCAGAGGCGGCTCAGGCCTTTATCACCTTGTCGCACAGCTGCACTATCTCTGCACGGACCTCCTGGCCCGCACCCCCGGCCACATAAAGCAATATGCCGCCGACACGTTTCACCCTCATCATGGTGAGCAGGTTGTGGATGAACCGGGCATATGTATCCGGCTTGTTGTATATGAGCATGGTGGTGATCGAGTCCAGGAAGATGAACTGCCTGCCTGCCTTTGCGCCGATGGCATCCCTGACCGACAGAAGGATATCGGTGAGGTCGGTCAGGCTCTCCAGATAGAGCACATTGTCCGCCTCTTCTATCTCTGCATTGTTCGGCTTGGAGACGCAATCGATCACCATGACCCTCTGGCTATCGATTCCGTTCTTCCGGTAGGCCGCCATGAGCGTCTTGTATGGCCGGTTCGCAGATATGATGACCGCCTTGCCGCCTTTGGAGATGCCTGTTTTGATGGCAGCCATCCCGCGCTTCCCGGCATCCTCAGGATCTGCCTCGAGTAGGACGATGGCGTCGGGCTCCGGGGTGGCCGGCCCCTTGCTGCGCCCCTCTTTCTTGGGGGACGCTCTCTTGCCGCGCATTTTGCCGCCTCGCGCTTTCCTGCTGCTTGCTCTCTTCCCGGCCATGCTACGCCTCGAAGACCGCATCAGCCATCACCGCTATGTCAGCGATGAACCGCTTCTGGGCGAGTTCCTTGGCTACGTTGAGTATCAGCACCAGGTCACCCCCGCCGCCCTTGCGCACCGTATGTGTCAGGAAATCGAAAAACCTCATGCTTTCAGAAAGAGGTTTGTGCAGAGTGATCGTGGTCAGGGAATCGACGAAGATGAATCTCTTTTGGCCCTTGATAGCGTCCAGAGACAGATAGATGGCACGCTCCAGCTCGTCTATATCTATATCCTTCGATATGCGGATCACTGATGGTTCGGACGCCTTTTTCTCTCCGCCCAAGGAAGATGCCGCATCCACGAAGCGCACCTGGTCCAGATCGATCCCCTTGTGCCTGAGGATGGATGCCAGATTCGCCGAGGGCCTCTGGAAGCTCACATAGACTCCGGAGAATCCCTGTCCGGTCAGCGCCTTGACTGATGAGGCGCAACGGTCGAGATAGCCATCCGCCGGGAGCTCGGCCATGAGGACCGCGCGCTTTCCGTGCTTCTTGAGCTGTCTTTCGATCGGTTTCATCTGCTTATCCCCCGCTCTTTCCGTCCTTCGCTTTTCGCTCCGGGTTTTTCCTGCTTCCTTCCGGAAACTGGAAGAACGACACCGCCCCGATGATGTTCCCTCCGATATCCTTGACAGGCATGGCCGATATCTTCAGCGCGAGCCAGGTCTTCCGGTTCTCGTTCCTTATATGGACCGGATGTCCGTGGACGCTCTTGCCCGAGAGAGCGATCATGAGGGGCATCTTCTCCACTGGCATCGGCGTCTTCCGGTCTGGCATATAGGCACCATAGGCTTTAGCCCATTCCCATGGCGGGATGCCTCCAGGCTCGAATATCCTCTTCGCCTTCTCGTTCAGGTAGGTCCGGTCGCCTTTGGTGTTCACGGCCACTATGCCCAGATCCATGCTTTCCAGCATGGCGAGCAGCTCCTCCAGCCTGGCCGAAGCCGCCTTTCCGGTCCCGGCAGCGTCAATGGCGGCTCCGGTCTTCACTCTCCTGGCGGCCAGCTTCAGGCTCACCATGGTCCGCTCGAACGCCCTGGCAAGGTCGCCCACTTCGTCTTCCGAAGCGAGCAGCTCCGGTTCGATTGCCGCGTCCTCATCCCCTTTTGATATGCGGCCGATGAGGCGTGTCAGTTTCTCTATCGGCTCGGCCATCGCTTTCGCCGTGACATATGTCATCATGCCGACCAGGAACAGCAATACGATGCCCATGAACCATAGCGACTTCTCCAGCTGGCCGTACTGGGCGTAGATCTCGGCCTCGTCCTGCTTGACTACAAGACCCCACCCCTCCTCTTCTATGTAGCGGCTCGAGAACAGCACCGGCTGGCCCCTGTAATCCACGGCCCTTCCGATCGATACATCTTCCCCGTCCAGGGCGATGTCTATGGGAAGCCGGCCTACCGGCACTGCGATGGCCTCGTCTTCGAATCTCCTCTGCGTCAGGAGGACCGGCTCCCCCGCCTCATCCTGCAGGACGAGCTCGGTCTCGCCGGTATCCCCCAGGCCGGTGTAATCGCCAGTCACCTTCTCCAGGGAGGCCATCTCCTCGGAGATGACGGCTACCCCGATCGCTTGCCCGTCCAGGATGAGGGGTCCTGAGAGATGCAGATGCCTTCCCATATCCGGCTCGGTCACCACTGTTATGGTGCTGCCGGCATTCCCATCGAGGAGATAGCTTTTCTTCGAATAGTCCTGCCCTTCAAGCGATTGGTCGGTAGAGAACAGCACCGTGCCATCCGTCCCTAGGACCATGACGGTGTCGAAATCAGGGATCGATTCCCTGGAATCCTCCAGTATCCTGCGGATCCTCGGCCCCTCGCTCTGGTCGCCTCCGAGATAGGATTTCAGGCTGTCCCGCAGCTGGGTCCTGCTCGTGAACACAGCCAGCCGATCATGATGCTGTTCGATTATCTGTTCCACCCGGGCCTCCTGGATAGATGCATAGCCGTCTATTCCGGCCCCCGCCCGCTTCGAGAGCATGTCGTGGATGTTGGACATGCCGATCGATATCATGAAGACCAATGCCACCAGCGTAATCAGCAGATGCGTCGAAACCATCCTCGTCTTGATTTTCATGCGGCACCCCTCTCATCCGCGATCACGCTGAACGTTATGCCCGAGATGGCGAACAGCACCGCAGTATGGAACGCCATCGCGGTGAAACCTTCGCCGAAATCATAATACATCATATCGATCGAAAGCGCATATCCGATCACAGCCACGATACCCACCGCCACGAGCAGCCAGCCTACGAGCATGAGCGGCCTGCCTTCGCGCAGGTCTGAGATGCCCCAGATGCAGGCGCTGGCTATCAGCACGAAGGAGATCATGGTCACGATGTTCGGCATCCCGGGGACGGCCGTCTTGACGGCACCGGCCTGCTCCTTCACCCCGAGCGACTCGGTGCCGGTCTGGATCCCGAAGAAAACACCTGTCAGCAGGGAGACCATTATCATGAATATGGTGAGGCATGTCATCGGGAGGATGACCAGGGACAGCTGGCAGCTCTTGCCCAGGCATCTTGCCAGAGCCAGAAGGGCGATGCCGCTGAGCATGAACGAGAGGGCAGTCGTGAACTTCATGGTGACCCAATCAGGCATCACGCTCTTCAGCGCCGGCACATCGTACAGCCAGCCCAGCATCACGATGAGTCCGCCCAGCAGGACCAGCAGGCCCAGGGCTTCGGCGATTGCCTTTTTCTGCAGGCCGAACAGCTCACCCATGTCCCTCACGCCCCCGCAGGATGGCTAAGACACCTGCCTGGAATTCCTTCGCGTTCTCTTTTTTCATCAGCCCTTCTTTCACCAGCGAATAGATATAGTCATTCAGGGATTTCTCGCTGAGCCCTTTCCTGGAGAGCTCGGCCAGTTCCGCCGGGCCCATAGGTCCGATGAAGCGGCGGAACTCCTCCTCGAGTTTCTCGCCAGCGCTCTTGGATACCTTCCGGCCGATGCCGGTCAGCACCCCCTCGAAGCCTGAGAGCGGCTCCCCGATGAGCATGCCCGAACCGGTGATATCATAGAGCCGCAGCTCCTTGCTGTGGTTGCTGCCGCGCACCTTCAGGATATTCAGCACCTGCCTGAGACGGCCTTCCATCTCCACATGGCGCAGTGATATGATGTTGTCCACCTGCTCCGAGACATGGCTCCGGGCGGCGAAGACGCTTCCGGCCTGGATTGGCATCTCTGCGACCATGACGGTCGTGCCGCCGTGTTTCTTCATCAGGATGGTGAGCTTCTTCGGGAACCGATAGACCATCTCGTCTGGGATATATCCTGCGAATGCCTCTATCGGATCGATGACACATCTGCGTATGCCTTTGCTCTTGATGAGGCTTTCGATCTCCTTGAGGTGCTCTTCCATGAACTTCTCGGATGGATGGGTGCACCTCAGTGTGAGGAGCCCGTCTTTCTCGTGCCTGGCGAGATCCCAGCCGAAGCCGCGGGCATTCCGGATTATCTCGTCCCTGCTTTCGTCGAAACCGACATAGAGCGACGGCTCGCCTTTCTTGAGCCCCTCGACGAGGAATTGCAGGGCGCTGAGCGTCTTGCCGGTCCCGCTCGAACCCATGATGAGCGTGGATGAGCCGCTGGGCACTCCGCCCCCCAGCATGGAATCCAGCTCCGGGTTCCCCAAGGAAATCCTCTCCCCGCCAGAAGGATATGAGAGATCCGCGCTGATCGAAGGGAAGATAGCCAGCCCTTCGCCGGCTATCTTGAAATAGCGTTCTTCTGCGCGGTACTTGCGCCCCCTCATTTTGATGACCTGCATCACCCGCTGGAGCTCTCCGGATATGTCACGCTGGTCGAGCTTTATTATGGAATCCGATATGAACTCCTCCACGCCGAAAGCTGAGAGGACGTCTTTATCCCGCATCTCGTTGGTGAGGACGGTGGTGCACCCGAGCGCCGAGAGCACCTTCCCGAGCTCGAACATGAAATGCCTGACGCGGCTTTTTTCGCCGATGCAATAGGCTATCGCCGTGATGGAGTCGATGCATAGCCGCTTGGCATCCGCGGCCTTGACCTTTTTCTCGATGAACGATACGATGCGCGCCTCGTCGATTTCCTTCTCGTCGAAATGGTCCCGCAGGTCTATGATGGCGAGCTTCTCGGACTCCAGGGATTCGCGGTCATAGAACCCCATGGCCTCCAGGTTCCGCACGATCTTGAAGAGCGGCTCGGTCATTGAGACGTATATGCCGTTCTCGCCTTTCCTGACGCCGTCGAAGAGCCACTGGAACGACATGATTGTCTTCCCGCTGCCGGATGTGCCGCACAGGAGCACTGTGCTGCCTTTCGGGAATCCGCCTCCGAGCATCCGGTCGAGCTCGTCTATCCCTGTCGCTGAGCCGTCGGAAAGCGAACCTGATGCAGGGCCCCCAGGCATCTTCATTTTCCTGGCCATCTCATCCCGACTCAGTCTTCCCGTTAGGCATTATAAAGTTTCCCCCGGCCCGACCAGGGGTTTCCGGCAGCCGGCCCCGAGTCTCCAGTTCCCGGTTCCGAGTCTGGTGTTCCGGGTTCCGAAACCCAATGCCACAACACAAGACTCGAAAACCCGGAGCGCACGGCCCGAAATCGCGGCAGGACACGAAACACAAAACCCAAAACACTGGAGCCTCGATACTGGACGCCGGGACGCCGCCCTCAGTCTGCAGTTATGCCGTCATATACCCTGAGGCCTGATTTCTTGATGCCGAATATCTTTATCTTGTCTGTATGGACGGTGTCCCGCATCTTCACAATCTCTATGGCTCGGGAACGGTGGGAGTTGGTGCGCAGGTAATAGAGATTGATTATGCCGTCCGTCAGGAAGCCGAGCCTGCTTTCGGTGTCCAGATGCGGGGAGACCGAGGTCTCGGACGTGACGAGCACCGTGGTCTGCCAGCGTCTCAGGAGCTCGAATAGGGCCAGCACTGACTCGTTGGCTTTGTAGCTGTGCTCGAAGAGCATCTCATACGCCGTGAGGGAGTCGATGACGAGCCTTTTGGCTCCCATGGCCTGGATGGTATCGCCGATGATGCTGCCCCCCTCTTCCACGATTTTCACTATCTCGTGGGGCTGGTAGCGGAGGATGGCGAGCCTCTTCTTCTTTATGAGCCCGCGCATGTCCCAGCCGAACCTCCTTGCATGGCGGTGGATGGCCGATTCCGGTTCGGAAAAACTCATGTAGACCCCCGGCTCGTCGTATTCAGTGGCGCCGGTATAGAGGTATTGGAGGCAGAAGAGGGTCTTTCCGGCGCCGGAGCGGCCGTGCAGGACCACCGTGCTGTCCTTCACGAAACCTCCTTCGATCATCTCGTCGAGGCCGGGGATGCCGGATTTCAGCCGCTCTTCATCATAAGCCGTTTTCGCCTTCACCGAAGCCTTCATGGGGGACATGGACATCCATATGGAGCACCCCCGCGAATCTTATTAAAGATTCCGCACGGAAGCGATTTGGGAGCGCTCATGGAAAAGAGATCCGGACAGAAAACCAGGAACGGGAAGGTGAAGAGCGGCGTCATGGGACTGGACGCGCTGATAGACGGCGGCATCCCGCCGAAATCCGTTGTGCTGGTCTCCGGGCCGCCGGGAAGCGGCAAGACGATATTCTGCCTGCAGTTCATCGCCCAGGGGGCGATTGGCGCCGGGGAGAAGGGGCTATACCTCACGTTCGAAGAATGGGAAGACAAGATAGTCGATCAGGCTGCTCAGTTCGGGTGGGATTTCAGGGCCCTTGAGAAGAAGGGGCTGCTGAGGATAGCGAGCATCAGGCATTTCACCCTGGGAAGCATATACTCGGAAGTGATGAAGGAGATAAAAGATTTCAAGCCGAAGAGGCTCGTCATGGATTCTTTGACATATTTCAATCTAGCCGCGAGCACCCGCCACAGGATTGTCGATCTCCAGGAGGTGGCGGTAGATGAAGCCATCTACGGCGGAAAGACGGAGAAGGGCGCCGCTCTTGAAGAGCGTGGCATGCCTGTCAGGAAGGCGATCATAGACCTTGTCGGCATTCTCCAGTCCAAGGATATCTGTACCCTGGCCACATCAGAGATCTCAAGGAACAGCGAGTGGTACAGCAGGGACACCCTGAGCGAGTTCGCATGCGACGGCATAATCCATCTGAAGTCCACTGCCATAGGGGACGATGTCCAGCGCACCCTCGAGGTGGTCAAGATGCGCAACACCAAGGTCAAAGGAGGGATACATGCATTCGAGTTCACCTCCAAGGGCGTGCGGATAAAGGGATCGAAGTAGAGCAGGCCGCGCTCAGAACAGGCCGAGCCCTTTTGCGACGAGCAGTACCAGCGAGGGCAGCAGGGTCTCTGAATCTATGACCATGGCGAACATCAGCTCGGTCTCGAACTCGAACGTGATGCCCAGGATGTAGACTATGCCGTTGGCGGCCATCAGGGCGCAGAGGATGAGATAGGCCGGATCGACCGCGAAGAAGCTGGCAAGCACGAAGAAGATGGCCAGCGGGACCACGTTCAGGGCGTGGGCAAGAGAAAGCGTCTTCTCCTTCCCGAGCAGTATCGGCACGGTCTTGACCCCGGCTTTCGCATCGCCTTCCACATCCCGCAGGTCTATCAGGCCGGTCTGGAACGTCATGCGCATGAAGAAAAGGAGGAATAGGGGGGCCAGCACGAGCGGGTCGGCCATCCCGAAATAGAGCGGGGTCACGAGCGCCATCAGGGCCCACATCAGGCCCACGGTCATGTTCTTTATCACGAAGAACTCCCTCAGCCTGCCGACCCTTGGGAAAGGGTGGCTGTAGAAATGGCCTGCGATGAATGTGAGCAGGGCGGCGGTGCCTGCCCAGGGCGATCTGGCGAATGCCAGCAGCAGGGCGAGCGCCAGGACGGCTACCGACAGGTAGAATATCTTCGTGCCGTGCTCCCTCAGGAACAATGTCCTCTCCGGGACGTTCACGTCGTCGGTGTCCTCGTCTATCTGCCTGTTCGTGGAGCACACGTTGAGGGCGAGGGCGGAGATTATGAAAAGAGGGATAGGATCTGAGAGCGGCAGGCCATAGATGGCATAGGCGGCCAGGCCGGTCCCGATGGCGACTATGGCGAAATATATGTCTGAATGTAGGAGGATGTTCTTCCAGTTCATGGGATCAGCTCCGCATCGTGAGTTCCAGATATCCGTTATGGAGATTCGTCTTGAGCCTCTTGAAGAGTATCTCTTCCTTATCTTTTCCAGAGAGGAAACCTGAGAACGCCCCGCGCACCATCCCGAAGCCGATGCTGCCCGCGAGGGATGTCCAGGGGAAGTTCTTTATCATCACGAGGTATCCTTTCCCTTCCTTGAATATCTTTATTTCGCCCCATCCGGTCGCCATGAGGAAGCCGATGAAGAACTCCATGGTATGCCACTTGGAGAACTCTCGGAAATAATCGAATGCCGAGTCGAATACCACGTCTTTCGCGCCCATCCGTTCAAGCTCGTCCTCTATGAAATAGATGGAGCTGGATTCATGCAGGACCAGGCGGTCGTTGCCTTTCCTGAAGAAACCACCCTCGTAGGTGATGTTGCCCATTTCCAGGAAACGCTTCAGGGAGAATTCCGAGAGCACCTCGTGCGGCGAGTTCAGCTTGAAGAACTGCGGCTCTATCTCCATCTCCTGCCCCCAATGCATCTTTTCGGAGAATCCGAGCGTTTTCGCCGGAGCGCAGACGAAGACGCATTCCTTGGCGCCCCTGCCCTGGCACTTCGTATGCTTCCCTTCCATCCCGCGGGTCTCGCACATGTAGCCCCACACGCCGACCCATGCGCCCAGGAAGACCTCGCCTCTGCCGCTGATCGAGCAGATTATGACGTCCTCCCCGCGCATCGTTATCTCCATCTTCGGGAGATCCATGGTGCCGCTAAAGCCCGCCGAATATACGGTCTCGCAGAATTTCACGAAATCGCTGAAGAATGTCCTGAACGCTTTCTTGCCGGTCTTCGACCTTTTCGGGAACAGGGCGCCGTCCGCGAAACGGTATCCCCACCGTTTCCCGGCCCGGTAGAGCGCCAGGTCGGCCTTCTTGCCTGCGAGCCTGTGGGCCCTGCTTTCGATGTCGGCAAGCATGAGCTCAGGGAACAGTATCTCGCGCATGAAGGAGTTCTTGCCCTTCTCCTGGAATTGGTAGATGATGAATCCGGGCTTGTCTATTATCTCGTTGTTGGGCAGTATGATGTTCTTCATGAACCAGGATTTCAGTCTTTTGTCCGCCATCTGAACACCCAGCCTGAGGATATCGTAATCGGGCAGAGATACCGCGGTAAGAACGTTTATATTCGTTCTTGTCAGCGAGGATCAGTAAGCCCGAACATCTTCCGCCACACCGGTTATCATGTGGCGGTTTCCGGTTTCCTGTTCCCAGCATCCGGTTCGCAGAACCAAAAATGACAAATTTCTGCTGAATGCTGGGTGCCGATGCTGAAAACCTCGGTATGCTGTCAAGTTATGTCTCGAAATGTTTGGAATCACTGGGGGTCTGCTTTTTGGCTCTGGGGTTGTGGCTCTAATCAGGCTGGAACGGGCAGATGGCCGCAGGCCGCCAAGAGTCCGGATCCCCCATTCCGGTCCCGGTTGCCTGTTTCCGGTTCATTTTGAACGCCGCAGCGTTCAAGATGTGCCCGCGGACTTGTTCGCGGCATCGGGTTCTGGGTTTTGGAGCGCTTGATCCGGTTGGAAATGCTGGATCGGGACCGCGGACCTGCCCGCGGCATACTGGCGATATATCCGAACTTTCCCAGACCCAGACTGTCATTATTTAAGGCGGTTTCCTGTCTTGGGTTCCGGGTTTTGGATCGAATCGCATATGGCAGCGTTTCAGTCCAGAACAGGAGACCGAAGGCTGTCTCAGAAAATCAGTTGTGTCAAAAGAGGTTCGGGACTACTCGAATGGGAGATATAGAAAGTATATTAATCTGACATGGTTTTGTATCTCCTAATGAGGATGGATGTGCAAGAGAGCGCCAGAGGCTTTGCTATGTTGCTCAGGGCCATCCCCATATCTCTTGTTTTGATGCTGGCCTTGCCCTTGCTCGTCAGCGGCTCGGTAGAGAACGGAACCTTGTATTGCACGGATGCCAGCGAAGCTGAATGCGCATATGGCTCGCTCTCCGCGGATGGAAGCGCGCCATCGGCAGCCTCTGGCGATGAGACCGTGTTGCAGGAACTCGAAGCCGATCCGGCATCCATGGACCCTTCATTCCTGGATGTCCCATATTCCGATGAGCTTCTGCCGGATTATTCCAATCTCGTCATCCAGATAATCGGTACGGACGGAGAGGCGGAGATTGTCGGGCACACCGTGGTGTCGGTAGGAGAGAGCTTCGCACTCATACACCTGGACCGGGCTCCGGCCGAAGGGGAGAGGCTGCGGTTCCTCGCCGAAATCCCGGAAGCCGCTGAGACCGCCGCGGAAGAAGGCGACGAGCCGGTGCATGATGATGGCGATGCGGCACCGGATGATGCTATGGAACCTGGCGGGCCGCAGGAACCGTCCGGAGAGCATGGCCTAGAGCCGATAGATGATTTAGCCGGGCCGGAAGGCATCGGCGATGTTCCGGAAACCGGAAACCAGACAGGCGAAACGCCGGCAGACGCCTCAGAAGAAGGCGATGGCGCAGCGGAGGCCGGAGAGATGGATGCGATCGCTCCGGAAGGGTTCGTGGATGTGGATGCGCTTCGGGAAGGACCTGGGGCGGAAAAGAGGGCTGCTCCCCAGCAGGCCTGGGGCGGGCTCTTCAGGGACCGGAACGGAAGGGCCGTCGCGGCTGATGTCGAGTTCAGAGCGAGGGACGGGAACCGGAGGATAATGTACGATTCCAGCCTGGAACAGCCGGAGATCCCGGCGGGAAGATATGACATCACATTGCGGCCTCAAGGCCATCCTATCGAAGAGATAGCCATCAGAGGCTTCCGTTTCGAGGGCTCCCAACGCATCCTGGATCTGGACGAGCCGCCCCTCGCAGAGGTGGACGCCCCCTACGGAGTGAGGTTCGATGAGCTGTACGTCTTCAATCCGAGGGCCGATATAAGAGGGACGTTCACGGTGAGAGCCAAGGGGAGCCGGGTGTACAAATGCGCGGATTGGGATTTCACGGCGCGCAGCTGTATGGGGGAGTGGGTGAATATCCTGAACGTGACGCCGGGCGAGCACTACACGATAGATTTCGACGGCGCCGACCCGGCCTACGGTGAGGGAAGCGATCATTTCACGCTCAAGACGATAACCATAGACGGCTCGATGTCCGACTGGGACGCGGTGCTGACAAACCCGAACAACATCATCAGCGACGGCGTGAGCGGCATAGACGATGCCGATATCGGGCAGACTGCAGACCGCGACCTGGTGCTCTACGCATTCACCTGGGACGAGGACTACTATTATTCATATTTCAAGAGGACCTCGGGCGGCACGAGGCAGAGCCAGCTGCTCTTATACGCCGACGTGGACAACAGCGGATACCTGAACGCCTCGGATTACATCTTCTTCATCAACTGGGACAACACGCACGCATATGACCTCACCAGATACGCATATGTGCCTAACACCACGGCAGACAATATCACCGGGGACGGTGTCAGCGAGCCCGGGACCGAAGGGACGTCAGTATCGCTCGCTACGGCCGTGCCGGGCGGGGACGAGAGCGGCATCTACATGGAGGCCCGGATAAACTGGAGCGACCTGGGCCTCTCACCGGGAAGCCCGTTCCGGTTCCATGTCTCCATAGCAAGGGGCGCCGGCACCGGCCTGCCCGGCCAGGTGGAGGACAACATGGGCGCAGGGAATACCCGTATCGTGGATGTGGCCATCGTGCCGGACAACTCCGGGGCCGCGGCCAACCTCCAGACGGTCTATTACAACCACACGGTGACGAACCTCGGCAATGCGGAAGACACGATAAACATCAACACCACCGGGACGGCGCCGGGATACGGGGTGGTGCTGACATACGCCAACGGGACTCCCCTGACGGATACTGATTATGACGGCACCGAAGATGTGGGGGCCCTGGCGCCGGACCAGTCCGTGGACATAACGGTCGGGATAACGCCGCAGTTCGCATCAAGCGGTGACGTCGACAGCACTTATGTCATCGCCGGATCGTCCGTCGACGATGCTGTGAGCGCGAGCGCGCTGGACGAGACATACATAGATACCCTCCTCATATTCCCGCCGCGGACAGGTTTCTCCATGTCAGGGACTGTGGTCGGCTACAATCACACGATAATGAGCAACCTGGCCAACAGCACGATAGAGGTGGAAGCGGTATCTGACAGCGGCTACGCGGTGAACCTCACGTACCTGAACGGCACGCACCTCACTGATACCGATAATGACACCCTCCTGGACATCGGGCCTGTGGAAGCCGGATCTTCCATTATCATCCGGTCGCTCGTCTTCGTGCCTGCCAATGCCTCGGTAGGGGATTCGGACACCACCGCCATCAGGATAAGCGAGGGGGGAAACCCGGCATTGAACTCGACCACCACCGAATCCACCGCCATCGTCCCGCCGCTCCAGATATTCCCGAACCGCACCGGATACATATCGGTCACCGGCTCGGTGTTCTACGAGCACACCGTGAGGAACGGACATAACACCACAATCGCGGCCGAGCTGACCAACAGCTCATCGCAGGGCTGGGATGTGGAGTATTTCGCGCAGGACCGGGTGACGCCCCTCACCGACACCAATGGCAACGGCATCCCGGATACCGGCAACCTCTCGGCGTCCGGAGGGACGCGCGTGGTATCGGTGAAGATAAGCATCCCGACATACGCGCCCAACGGGACGGCCGACCTCACGAATATCACCGTCAACTCGAGCGGGGATCCCTCCATATGGAGCAGGGTGACGGATAACACCACCGCCCAGATTCTCCTGACCTACTCCGACCTGACCCATTCCACGGTCTCCCAGCTCTTCAACAAGACGCAGATGGTGTACGCGATGGGATCGGGCCTCGGGGCGTATAACAACGTCTATTTCAGGTGGTACGATTCCAACGGCAGCCTGAGAAGGACGAGCGGGGTGGTGCCCGTGGACAGCAACGATGATGCCGCGGATAACATGAGCCTGGATCTTTCCTTCCCTGCCGGCACTTATACGGTCCACCTATTCAACAACCAGAACAACGCTGAGATCGCCATCGCGAACTTCGAGGTCTCGAGCATCCCGCATATCTCGGTCATCAGCCCGAACGGAGGCGAGATATGGTACGGGCTCCGGAACATCACCTTCAACGTCAGCGACGACACCGGAGCGAATGCGACTGCGGTCATCCGATGGAGCGCCAACGGCGGCATCACCTGGGCCAATATCACCGCGATGCAGCTGAACACCACCAACTGCACGGCCGATCCGTCCATGCAATGCGTGGAAGGCATGTTCAACCACACCTGGAACACCAGCACCGTGGCCGACGGCAGCACCTATCTCGTGCAGGTCATCGTGGACAACGGGGCATACTCATCCTCAGACCAGTCCGACGCTTATTTCACGATACACAACGTCCCCTTCCCGATAGCCACTGCGGAGGCTGCAGATGCTGTGGTGGCCTACCGCTCCAACACGAGCCAGTACCTATTCTGCAACGACACGGACGCCCTCCACTGCCCTAAGGTCAGGTTCTGGAATGCGAGCGGAGGGGGAGCATGGGCGAGCGAGATAGAGCTGCCTAGCGCAGGCTCGCCGGTGCGGTGGGTGGATCTGAAATGGTCGCCCATGGCGGACAAGATCGTGTTGGTCAGCCTCAGCGACGACGGACGGCTGGACGGATACGTATGCACGCAGGGCTGCAGCTTCGGAGGCGGGAACTGGACCGTCAGCAATGACATCGGCACAGTAGGTACGCCGGAGCAGAGGAGATACGCCATGGCCTTCGAGACCGTCACGGGGGACCTGGTCCTGGCCTACGGCATCAACAGCACCTTGTCCACGAGAGACATCGCGTACAAAATCCTTCCTGCGAACTCATCGGATTTCACCGGCCTCATCGAGCATTACCTTGACGACACGGGACATGCGACGTTCATCCAGTACGGCTGGCTGAGGATGGCGAGGATGCCCAAGGCCAGCGAAGAGATGGTGCTCGCCGGTTTCGACACGGCCAGCCCGTCCGCCAACGCGTGGGTGTGGAACGGGAGCGCATGGGGCGCTCAGACCACCATCGCGGCCTCGCCGACATCCACCGCCGGATATGAGGCCCTGGCAGTGGCATATTCTTCGGACGGAAGCGGAGCCATCGCCCTCTCCGGCGACGGCATGGAAGGCAACGTTGCCTCGAAGCGCTGGAACGGCTCGGCCTGGTCGGCACCCGTCTCATTCGACGTGGACAGCTCCACCCTGGCGGACGTGAGATGGGCGAACCTGAAGGAGGATCCCGCATCCGACAGCCTGCAGGCCGTCTTCATAGACGGCGCCAACGCGCTGCACACCGCTTACTGGAACGGCTCTTCCTGGGAGGTCACATCGCTCATCGATGCGACCGTTGACAGCTCCACCAGGAGGAGCGCCGACTTCGAGTGGAACCTCACCGGCTCGGTGGGGAGGCTCGTGTGGGATACCGATGGCATCGGCAGTTCCCTGAGCCAGCGCTCGTGCGCGCCGCGATGCACCGGAGGCACATCGCTCGTGTCTCCTTACGGGGGGCTCGGCAGATGGATAACGATGTACCGCACCCCGGACAAGATGGAAAGCGACGTCAGGATCCTCTCATTCAGGCTCAACTCCAACTACGACATAGGCTCGTTCGCCTTCAAGAGCGGCGGCTACGCCACATACGGGGATTCAGCCATGACCGCGGACACTACCATGGCGGCCTACGAGGCATACAGCTTCTCGTTCGACATGACCGACATCTATCCGCCCTCGATAGGGTTCATAGCGCCCACGTCCCCTAACGGCACCACCATCTACGTCGGAGAGACCACCATAAACACAAGCATCATAGACGGCATCGGAGTGCTTTCAGTGATCATGGAATGGAACGGCACCAACGAGTCCATGGCATACCAGGGCGGCGACAACTGGCACAGCGAGAAGACCGGTCTCGCCCCCGGCACCTACATCTACCGCGTGTGGGCCGCGGATTACGCCGGCAACTGGAACTCCAGCGAGACGCGCTACCTGATCGTTGCCGCCAGCTCGGTCCCGGTCATCTCGTTCGTGCCGCCCACACCGCCCAACGGGACCATCACCAACCAGTACTGGGCGTTCATCAATGCGACATCAGACCAGATCCTTGATGCCGCCATCCTGGAATGGGACGGCGCCAACGAGTCCATGTCGGGCTCGGGCATGGACTGGTACAAGAACAAGACATCACTCGGAAGCGGGGTATACGGCTATCAGGTATTCGGGAACACCAGCCTGGGCGTGTGGGGCGTGAGCGAGACGCGCACCATCACCATAGATCTGGCAGGCCCGCTCTGGAGCGATCCTTCCAAGAACGCGACTCCGGTGTACTGGAACACCAGCGTGCTGTTCAACACCTCGTGGAGCGACGATTACGGCCTGGCAGGCTACATATTCAGCATCAACCAGAGCGGGAGCTGGACGAACTCTTCGTCCATCCAGTTCAGCGGCTTGTCGAACCTTTCGGAGAACGTCTCGCTCATCACGGCCGCGGCAGGGACAACGGTGGGATGGTATTTCAGGGCCAACGACAGCGCCGGGAACGCCAACCAGACGGACGCGCAGGGCTTCACGGTGCAGCCGAGGCCGACCTCATTGGCTTTCAGCACCAACGAAAGCTCTTACCCCCAGGGCAGGAGCCCGGGCGCAGGCTATGACATCTACATCCCGTTCGAGGCCAGATTCATCGATTCCATCACAGGGCAGCCGGTCACCGGCGCGGCATGCTATGCCACCAACAACGAGACGGGCGATAATATCACCCTGAGCTACAACGCCACGACAGGCAATTACAGCGGAAGCGTCAACAGCTACCTGATGTACGCCTCGGTCAATTTCACGGTCTCGTGCTCTGCCCTCAACCACGAGAGCAGAGAGAACAGCACCACGACAGAGGTCTGGTTCTTCGCATATCTCTGGAACTGGGAGAACAGGAGCTACGGCTCCGGCAATGTATATGAGATAGACTGGCTGAGGAAGGAGCCGCCGAGCGGGCCGGTCTATGACATCACGCTGGAGATGAACCTGACCGAAGGGATCAACCTCTTCTACGATTTCCCGTTCTGCGGTGCGGGGACCAACTGCTCCTACCTGAAGGACTATCTGATGGACGGACCCGAGACCCTCCGCATGAACACGTCCATCGGGGCTCCGGCGGCATCGTCCTGCGAAGCCTACCTCTGCCTCGCGGTGAAAGACTGGGACCTGGCTCTGCTGGACGAGTTCTGCATCCCCGGGCAGAGCATCCCGGCTGACACCCCCACCCAGATAGAAGACAGCTTTAACGAAAGCTTCACTGTGAGGCAGAGCGACTATCTCACCATGAGATATTACCTGAACTGTACCGCTAATGCCACTGCGAACGTGTCGGTGTTCTTCAATTACACCGGCCAGGATCCGAACTTCGAGATATATTCCCCCCAGCCCACCCAGCTCCAGAGCAGCATCGTCGCACGGGGCCAGGTGGAGAATAACTACACCGTCGGCCCGAACCAGACCGCGAACGTCACGAGGAAGGTATGGATATCTTTCAACAACACCGCCTCCGGGCCTCGCCACACGGACTATTTCTACTCCACGGCGATCCTGGGCCAGTACCCTGACCGCATCATCTCCAATACGACATACATCTACAATTCCACCGGGAACCTGTGGGCGAGCGACAACGCGAGCGCAGGCGCCCCGGAGAACGCCAGCATCTACCCCGACAACCGCATCAGCTGGACCACCGAGACGGTGCCTGGAAGCGCTGTGATAAACGAGACAGCCCTGCACGGCGTACTGGACGCCATAATGGATGAGGAGACCCTGCTTGCGTCCAACTCGACGCTCAAGCGGTGGGGGATAAATCTTTCTGACGTGTTCTTCCCATCAATCGAGATAGCCAACGTGAGCGTATGGACGAACTATTCGACATACGGAGCGGGAGACGACTGGAGCTTCAATGTCAGCATGACCATGGACGGGAACACTACCGACATCAGCGGTGAGATAACCGTCGACCGGAGCGCAGGCATCGTGACCATGCCCCTCATCAACCTCAGCGAGGTCGGGTATGTCGTGACCGCCATGGCAAACCAGCCGCCGCAGGTGGCCCTCGACCTGCCCCCCGACGGCTCGGCCTCCAACTCGCAGGACGTCGTCTTCAATTTCACCGCAACCGACGACCAGAACAGCACGCTCATCTGCTCGCTCTATCTCAATGATACTCTGAACCAGACCAATTCATCTGTCCAGGCCGGAGCCCTCGCCGAGTTCACAGTGAGCGGCATGGATTTCGGATGGTATGGATGGCATGTGAACTGCAGCGACGGCTCGCTCAGCGGGACGAGCGGGACGCGCCTATTGCTCGTCAACCGGCCGCCGCTCGTGGATGTGCTCTCGCCGCTCGGGGAAAGCCACTACCAGGGCTCCCAGGTCTCTCTTTCCGTCAATGCCACCGATCCGGAGGGCATCGGCACCGGCATCGCCATGGTGGAATATCCAGACGGCAGCTTCGTCAATCTCACCATGGGTTATGCCCAGCAGAGCGATGATTTCTCCTCGGACACGGTCGGGACGGATTGGTGG
This sequence comes from Microcaldota archaeon, assembly GCA_040758595.1. Classification (GTDB taxonomy): domain Archaea; phylum Micrarchaeota; class Micrarchaeia; order Anstonellales; family Bilamarchaeaceae; genus Bilamarchaeum. The sequence continues at coordinate 28,328 of JBFLVJ010000001.1, forward strand.
GTGGAGAACAAGAGCATCGGGCCGGGCCAGACATGCATCGCTGACATCAACGGCACCTTCGAGGGCATGGCCTTCACCTCGCTCAGCGGGAGCGGCTCCCCGAAAATCGACACCTTCTGCTCTTTCATCTCGGAACGGCCCCTCGACGGGGATTTCGATATCAGCATCTCGTTCAACGTAACAGGCGAGAGCGCATCGGACAACGCCATCAACTTCCAGGCCGTCCAGGGCAACAGCTCCGCAGATGCGGTGGAGCTGGTCTTCATCGCCCTTTCGAACTGGACGGGCTATGGCCGGATGTACGAGGTATACGCGAGCGGGGAGAACTTCTCAGAATACCTCGTCCAGAGGCCCACCAACGACACCTACGGGAAGATGCGCATCGTGAGGGCGGGGGACAACTTCACATTCTACACATGGGACAACCTGAACGGCTCCTGGCGCTATGAGAACTCCACCGAGCTGGAGATCTGCAGGCCGCTCTATATATCATTCGAAGCCGAGTCATCCCTATCCGAATGGGGGGCGATGAACGCCACCTGGGACGACCTGCTCGTGGTGGAGAACGGGGCATTGTTCGCAGACTTCCCGGATACATTCCAGCCGGGCCTCCATAACGTGACATTCTTCGTGAACGACAGCTATGGAGCGATGAACGGCAGCCAGCGCGCCAATTTCACCATCGAGGAAGAGAACCAGAGACCCTCCAGGCCGTTCATATTCGTCCCATCGCCATCCGGAGCGGCTATCGGCATCATCAACATCTCATGGGCGGCCGTAAGCGACCATGAAGGAGATGCCCTCAGGTTCAACATAACCCTCCTCAACCCAGACGGCTCTGACAACGCCAGCATCATCGTCGGGTACGGAGACAATTCATCTACTTACTACACATGGGACACGACGGCCTTCCCTGACGGGGAATACTCCCTGAGGGTGGCGGTGTACGAGAACGAGACGGCGGAGGGATTGTCCAACGAGGATATCCTCTTCGGGACGTTCTTCATCAACAACGACGTGCCGCAGGTCACGGTCGTGTGGCCCCTGGGCGAGGAGTATCCGGAGGAGCGGCCGGTCTCTCTTTCCATCATCATAAACGAGACGCATCCGATCGCGGTGGCGATAGCCGAGGTGACGCTCCCGAACGGGACCGTGGAGAACGTCAGCCTGGGACCGGGCCAGCAGAATGACAGCTTCGATGCGGACAGCGTAGGCGCCGCATGGACCGTAGAGCAGTATTCCATCGGCCCTCTCCAGACGTGCATAGCCGACATCAACACTAGCATCCAGGGGAAGGCGTATACCTCCCTGAGCGGAGACGGCACTCCGCAGTCGGACACGCTCTGCTCGCTGATATCCGATGACGCCATAGACGGAGATTTCGACATGCGGATAGATTTCAATATCGAGGAGGAGGCCGGCACGGACGTCGCCCTCAATTTCCAGATAAGCAGGCGCCCGACCTCGGCAGGGGCCTCGACCCTGATATTCATGGCCCTCTCCAACTGGACGGGCCTCGGCAGGAACTACGAGATATATGCCAGCGACGGGAATTTCTCCGGCTACATACTGACCAGGCCGAGCGAGGACACCTCCGGCAGGATGAGGATGCGCAGGGTCGGGGACAGTTTCACGTTCTACACATGGAACAGCACTTCGGGGGATTGGAACGAGGAGAACGTCTCCCGGAACACGTTCGGCTTCCCGAAAGCGGTCTACATCACCTTCGAATCCGAGACGGCTTTCCCTGGATGGGGCAACATGAGCGTCAGCTGGGACAACTTCGCCATAACCAACGGCAGCGGCCATACCTTCGGGATGTTCAACGACACCGGTACACACGGCATCTACAACGTCTCGTTCTACGTGGAGGATGCCCACGGCGCATCCAACGACAGCGAGCGCACCAACTTCACCATAGTCCATTACAATTCGCCGCCAACGACGCCGTTCATCCTCGCGCCCTTCCCCGGAGAGATCGTGAACGGCACCTACAACATAACCTGGTCCAGCGTGGTGGATGCCAACGGCGATCCCCTCAGATTCAACATAACCCTGCTGAATCCCGACGGCTCGTACAACTCCACCATAGCGTCCGATTACGGGGAGAGCAACAGCACCGTCCTGTTCTGGGACACCCTCCTGTCCGAGGACGGCAATTACTCTCTCACAGTGACGGTATATGAGAACGAGACGCCCGAGGGGCTGTCCAACAGCTACACCCTCCTCGGCAATTTCACCCTGGACCACACGGCGCCCCGCATCCAGTTCGAGCCCCCGACCGACGCTTCGGGCAGCCTTGTGACGAGGCCGTTCATACTTGTCAACGTGAGCGCGTATGACCCGAACCTCGACCATGTGGAGATACGCCTCTACAATTCCTCGCTCGCGCTCATTGATGCCGAATCCTCCCTCTCGAGCCCGTTCTTCTTCAACTTCACCGGTCTGCCCGACGGGCTGTACTATTTCAACGCCACCGCGATAGATACGCTAGGCCACACGAACAGCACGGAGCTGAGGAACGTGACCGTCGAGGCCGTCGGCTGCGTCGGAAGCAACATGACATTCACCTGCGGCGATGGGATCACCGAGTCATGCGTGATGAACACCGATCTCCAGTCAGGCGGGACATGCTTCACGATCAGCTCTCCGGACATCTCCATAGACTGCGCCGGGTTCTCCATATATGGGAACGGGAGCGGATACGGCATACTGGCGGAGAACATCACGAACGCCTCCGTCAGGGACTGCATGATAGGCGGATTCGAGGCAGGCATCATGGCTTCTAACTCCAACCTCTCGCTCGCCATGAACAACACCCTCTACAATAACAGCCTCGGCATGGCGCTCGCCGCCTCTTACAATTGGACAGTCGGCACGAACAACATCTCCGGCAATATCGGATCCGGCCTCATGCTTTCGGATGGAAGCGGAGACAACAGCCTGTCCTGGAACCTGCTCTGCTTCAACGGAGTGCCGGATATCAACGACACCGGGCCGGGCAACTCCGGCTCTCTCGACCGCTGCGACAGCTATTCAGGCTGGTCCGAGAACGGCCACGAAGGGTGCGAGTACACCTGCTCCGAGACCTGGCACCGGTTCTTCGGGAACGTCACTGGGAGCGTGCTCCTCGCACCATCCCAGACAGACGTGTTCCACAGCTGGCTGTGGGACGGGCAGGACGGCAAGGTCTATGCCGTAAATGCTGACGCCGCGATCAGCTGGGCGGACCTTGCGGCTTTGGGCAGGAACACCTCTGGCATGCAGTCCAGCGCGGATTTCACCGAGCTAGATTCCCTCCTGGGGACCGGCTCGCGCTACGACAGCGTGGAGAACCTGTACAGCAGCGACGGGAGCGTTCCGCTGGAGGCCATGAACATCACAGTCTTCAATACCCCGGTGGATTACACACCGGTAGCTAACTCATCAGCGCAGGGCCTGTTCAAGACAGGCATCGCCTGGGACTCCTCGCAGAGCGTGGGCGATGGTGAGTTCGACGCCACGGACAACGAAGACGTCGTTTTCATATGCGAGATAAACGGGACCGCACAATATCAGTACGATATAAGGGTGCCGGGCACGCTGGATACATACAAGGGCGGAAGCGGACTGGTGGAGTTCTGGGTGGAATTGGAATGAGACTGACCGCATTGATGCTGATGGCGCTCATGTGCCTCGCGTTCTCCCAGGACGCGACCGAAGGGGGCAATGTCACCCATCTCAACATGACCGGCTTCGACGGCTCGTCCAGATGGGACGGGCTTTTCGGAGAAGTGGTAAATGGGGCGCCGGCCAACTACACCCACACCGTCCTGGGCAACCAGGGCGTCCGGCTCAATATAGTCGCGCCGGCCCTTAACTGCACCCCGCCGCTATCCGCTACCCACATAATCGCGGTCAATGACACGTGGATAACCCTGCCCTTAATCCCGGGCAGCCTGGCCGCGCTGGACGGCTTCATGGGAGCGCCTTTGGAGGATGGCAACGCGACATTCGACGAGACGGCATCCCTTTCATTCAGCTATGGAAGCTTCCCTGCTGTGCCTTCGATGCACAGCTATGCCGGAGCTGTCCCGTCGCCATTCTTCCAGGAGTATTACCTCAACGATGCCGCGGGCAACATGGTGTTCGTGGCCGATGTGGTATCCAACCGACCGGACTGGAACGGGACCACAAGCGATTACCAGCTCATACTGCCGAACGACGGGAGCGGCATTGGATACACCGTCTGGGCCGATATCAACTACACCTGCCCGGCAGGTGGGCCTCCAGGCGGGCCCGATAGCGACAAAGACCACGTGCTGACGGTCTCCCCTCCAGGCATCTATGAGGTTCAAGCAGGCTCCACGTTCAGCCCTGGTTTCGTCATCTCCAACGTAGGGGACTACAACGAACATTATATAGAGATCACCCTGGGATGCCCCTCTGGATTCGCCTGCGGCTCGGGATCCATCGGGACCCTCTTCCAGGGGGATGAGGAGACGGTGCAGGTAGCCATCACAGTGGACGTGCCCGGAGAATATGTGCTCACCGTCTGCGCCGAGAACCTGTTCGACACCGAATGCGAGGAATTCATAGTCAGGGTGGTGGCCGGGTGCTCGGTCGATTCCGACTGCTCTCAAGGCCAGTACTGCGATGAGGGCACCTGCGAGGACAAGAAGCCGCCTTTCGAGCCATGCCAGAGGGGAGGCGAATGCCAGACCGGGCTCTGCGATGGCGGAACCTGCGTCTATTGCGAGCAGGACAGCGACTGTGATGCTTCCGACTACTGCTCTGATGGCTCCTGCGTGCCTGTGGGATGCGGATGCGGGATCGTGGCGGACCATTCATGCGCCCCTTACCAATGCTGCGCAGATTCCGACTGCGGAGAGTGCAATATCTGCTCCGGCAACTCGTGCGAAACGCTCGAACTGGACATACTCATCGATAGCGGAGAGATGCTCGAAGGCGCTGAGGTTTACGTCCATGTGGTGGACAACCTCGGACGGGGAGTGGGCGGGGCGAGGGTGTTCACGAGCGACGGGAGCACCACGGCCGACGGCAACGGCCATGCCTCCATAACCATACCTTATGATGGCATCATATACGCTAATTTCAGCTGCGCCCAGATCGGCCTGATGCTCGATATCATGAAGCAGGGCACGTTCATCCTGCCTGAAGAGATAGTTGTCGGGCAGGAGGTGGAGGTAGAGCTCGTGGACAACGAAGGCAGGCCCATCGCCGGAGTCCAGGTCACCGTGGGCGGGGACAGCTATACCACCGACGGGAACGGACGGTTCAAAATCGTGTTCGATGATCCGGGACCGAAGACGCTGATAGGCAACAGGCCAGGCTACCGCATCCAGGACAATCTCGCGCTGGTGAGCCCTGCCGGGGGGATAGCCTGCTATTTCCCGATATGCCTCTCGTGGTTCGTGTTCTACGCGCTGACCATATGGCAGCTCTGGCTGCTATCCATCATACTGGCGGCAGCCAACGTGTGGCTGCTCCACAGAAGGATACTTGAGAGCCGCAAGTGGATATGGAAGCTGATCTACACGCTCGGCCCGCTCGTGCTGGCCCTGCCGAATCTTTGGCTTCTCAATATCTGCTCCATGTCCAACGTGATCCTGCTCCAATTCGTAGCAGAGGTGTTGCTGTCCATCCTGAGAAGGATGCGCAAGCGCCAATTGGAAGAGGAGGTGGAAGGGCGCGCCTACGAGTTCATGAAGAAAGGCCCCGGCAAAGGGACCTTGCCTCCTAATGCTCCGGTAGATAGCTCACTTCCTGAGCCTCGTCCAGGCAAGAAGAGCCAGGACTACGAGGACACCAACGACGGCTAGGATGAGGAGCATGTCCATGCCGCCCTGCGGCTCGGGCACATACTCCCTCTCAACCTTGTTGTCCATGAACGCTTCCCGCTCGCCGTAATCGGCACCGGCCGTGATGACCGCGCCGCTTTTCACGATGCCGGGGAATTTGACTATGTGCCCTTCGCTCGAGCCCAGCGTATATGTGTTGTCATCCTTGATGGTGGTCCTGGTGCCGTTCATATCTATCACGGCGTATGGCCTGAAATAGAGCGATGCGCTGCCGTTGTTGGCGAAAGAGACCAGGAGGTCGTTGCTCTCCCTGTCATGGGTGAAATCTGCTATGGATAGCGAGGAGCTGTCCGTGAAGTCCACCCGTCCGGCATCCATCATGACACGGATGCCGCTCTCACGGGATTTTTTCGATGAGCCGAAATAGGCGGTTATGTTGGCGGTTATCTGGCCTTCTTCCACTTCAAGCTGGTATGCCATGCCTGCCTTGCCTTCCCGCTCCACCGGGAAGGGCTCCTCATCGCCGAGGGTGGCCGCGTAGGCGCCGTCCACGTAGACCAGGATGCGCGACTCCACGTACTCGAGCGCGTTGCCGGTGTTCTTGTAGGTTATCTCCAGCTCGCCGGAGTCCTGGTTGTATTCCGCTTTCTCTATCTGCAGGCCGACGGTCGGAACCGGAAGAGGGAACATCTCCACCGGGTTGATGTCGCTGCCCGCACCGCTGGTTCCCTCGCCCATCTTCACGAAGACAGTGACTGCTTTGCGGCCCGCATCTTCGTTGATGGACTCCTTGAGGTCGTAGGCCGTCTGGGTATATGTTTCATCGACTATGAGCAGGACCGGCAGCTGCCCTGATAGGGCCTGCTGCTCTATGTAATCACGGACCGCTGAGGGTATGAGCGGGCTTATCAGTATGACGGGATCGTCGCCGCTCGCTATGGTCGATTCGAAGACGCTGCCATCGGCCAGGATTGCCTGTTTTTTGGCGGGGTTCTGGGATAGGAAGCGCTTGACCAGCTCCAGGTTGTCGTCGAACTTGTCCCCGGTGTTTATCTCCTCGAAGGAAAGCCCTGTCCCCTGGAGGCCGGATTTGAGCTCGGCGTCGGTGTAGCCGTACAGAAGTATACGTTCCGGGTTCTGGGTCCTGAGTTCTGACACGACCGATTCCGCGTTGTCCTTATCTGCGAGAATGAGATACAACCCGTTCAGTTTGGCGTATGCGAGGGCAGAGACGGTGTTGTAGCCATAGACGGGATCGACGAGCACGAAGCCGTCCGCGCCGCTCCTCGAGGCCAGCTCCAGGTTGGTCTCCAATGGATCATCTGAGACGAGGACATCCACTGTGTTCCCCCGCTGCTCCAGGTTGCCTGCCATCCCGGTGAGCATGGGGTGGTCGAGCGACTGTATGAGGAGGATATCCTTGCCGGTTCCGATGCGGCCATAGACGCTATCGCCTGAAGAGGGCGTCAGGAATATCACTTCGTCCCCTTGCACCGCGGCATAATAGATGCCGGAGACCACATCCCTGCCGTCGTAGGAATTGACCACGACCATGGCGAAAGCGAGCTGGGATAGCGCTAACAGTAATACGAATAATGACAAGAGCCTCCTCATGAAATGGATTCCCCCGCAATATTTTTAAATCTCATAGCAGTAGGCAGAAGCATGCTCCCATACACGTATAACAGGAAGTTGGTTTTCATGGCGCTGCTGCTCAGCGCGGGGTTGGTATTGGCCATAGGCCAGGCGCAGACCGTCACCTGGCTGGCCGAGGGCAAATACGATCCGGCCGCTGCGAACAGCGACGTCACCGAGGGAGGGAACGTCACCAACCTCGACATCTCAGGGAACGTGTCCACCGAGAAGTGGGCAGGCTACTGGGGCAACGTCTCGGCTGCGCTGATGCTCTCCCCGAACGACGACAATACCGCCATATTCTACAGCTGGGCATGGACCCCGGTCACAGGCGGCGAGGTCTGCGCGGTCGCGGCTTCGAGCGGATTCAGCTGGGCTGCGGTGCAGAATGTCTCCGCGGCAGAAGTCGATACCGTCTGGGGCTTCACAGGCGGTGATATCGACAGCGCTGCGAGCACCCTCGGGGAGACCTGTGCGGTCACCGTGGCAGGCACCTCTGTCTCCGGCAGCGCCGGCGAGACGACAGGCGGCAGCGCATTCCAGAGCTGCGCTGTAGCTGACACGGCAACCCCGGCAGCTAAAAGCGACCTGGCATTCTGCGTGAACATCACCGCAGGCGGCAGCCTGTTCAACGGACAGGACGGAGACTACCAGCTGCTGGTCCCGACAGACGAGACCGACGGCAACACCGAGACATATTACTTCTGGGTAGAGCTCTCCTGAGCCCAAACCCTCTTTTTCTTCTGTTTCCATCTCCCTAGCGGCAGCCGGGGTTTCCGGCACCGGGTCTCGGGTTCCGAGTCCTGGGTTTTGTGTTTGGGGTTTCGGGTCTTCCCGGGTTTCCTGTTCCGGGTTCTGCGATTTAGTTAATTTTAAAAACACTTTCTGGGATAGTGGTTTTGCTATTTGTAGAGCGTGTGAGAAGGACAACGATAATTCTACAACCTAGAGGTGAAGAACTATGACGAAACAGGTAAGCGGAGAGCAGGTATATGTCCTGCCTGAAGGATCCCAGAGGGTCATGGGAAGGGATGCGATGAGGATCAACATCGCCATCGGATATGCGGTCGCGAACATAGTCAAGACCACGCTAGGGCCGAAGGGCATGGACAAGATGCTCGTATCCGATTTGGGAGACATCGTGATAACCAACGACGGCGCCACCATCCTCGAGGAGATGAACGTAGATCATCCGGCAGCCAAGCTGATGATGGAGATCGCCAAGACCCAGGATAAGGAGGTCGGCGACGGGACGACCACCTCGGTCGTCATAGCAGGCAACCTTCTGCGGAAGGCAGGGGAGCTGCTGGACCAGAGCATCCACCCGACCGTCATAATCAAGGGGTATGAGCTAGCTTCCAGGAAGGCCGAGGAAGTGCTCGGCAAGGTCTCAGAGCAGGTCAAGCCCACCGACAAGGACGTGCTCACGAGGATCGCCATGATTGCCATGGGCTCCAAGGGCATCGGAAGCGACGACGAGAAAGCGAAGATCGCTACCCTCATCTCAGATGCGGTCATGCAGGTCTCCACCCAAAAGGACGGCAAATCCAAGGTGGATCTGGATCTTATAAAGATAGAGAAGAAGGCCGGCGGCGAGGTGCTGGATACCGAGCTCATCCGTGGAGTCCTGGTGGACAAGGAAGTGGTCCATGCCGGCATGCCGAAAAGCGTCAAGGATGCGAAGATACTGCTCCTGGACAGCGCTCTGGAGATCGAGAAGACCGAGACCGACGCCAAGATCGAGATAACCGATCCGAGCAACCTCGAGGCCTTCCTCCAGCAGGAGGAGAAGATGATGAAGGAGATGGTGGCCAAGATTGCGGCCACCGGAGCCAACGTGGTCTTCTGCCAGAAAGGCATAGACGACCTGGTCCAGCACTACCTTTCCAAGAAGGGCATCACCGCGGTCCGCAGGGTCAAGAAGAGCGACATGGAGAAGCTCTCCAGGGCCACCGGCGGAATCGTGGCATCCAGCCTCGAGGAACTCAAGGCCGAGGACCTGGGCCACGCCGGCATGGTCGAGGAGAGGAAAGTGGCCGGAGAAGCCATGGTGTTCGTCGAGAAGTGCAAGGACCCGAAATCGGTCACCCTGTTCGTGCGGGGCGGCACCGACCATGTGGTGAGCGAAGTCGAGAGGGCGGTAGTCGATGCGCGCGGAGCGGTCGCCAGCACCCTCGAGGACGGCAGATATGTCGTCGGCGGAGGGAGCGTGGAGATGGAGATAAGCAAGGCGCTCCATGAGTATGCCGTCCAGATAGGAGGGAGGGAGCAGCTGGCCATCCAGGCCTTCGCTGAGGCCCTCGAATCCATCCCGAGGACGCTAGCCGAGAACGCAGGCATGGACGTCATAGACGCCATAGTGTCCCTGAGGAACAAACACAAGGAGCCTTCTGGCAGGACGGTGGGCGTGGACGTGATGGCTGGCAAGGTCGGGGACCTCAAGGCCGCAGGCATATATGAACCGGCCAAGGTCAAGAAGCAGGCCATGGCATCGGCCACCGAGACCGCAAGGCTTGTGCTCAGGATAGACGATATCATCAGCTCCAGGGGCAAGAGCGGAGGCGGGATGCCTCCAGGAGGCCCCGGCAATATGGATATGGGCGGGATGTAGTTTTCCGGTCTCGGGTTTTCGGCATCCGGTCCCAGCACCCGGCCCGGGATTTTGCGTTTCGGGTTCCGGGTTTTGATTTTTCCGTTTTCTCCTGTTTTCTCTTTCTTATCAATCTCTTTTGTCGCAGATGATGTATTCCTAAGATTTAAGAAGCCTATCCGACAGATGTCTGTCCATGACCAGGATGAGGCAATCCGGAAACGGGCGGATGCTCGACGAGAAGAGGATGCTTTGCAGGATGTCTGCCGCCCTGGACGGCTATTTCGATGGCATCGCGAGCGACAGTAAAGTGGGCAGGATCACGCTCATCACGCACGGCCAGACGTCCAGCCTGCGCGTCGAGTACGGCCCGTTCTCGATGGAAACCGACGGCATCGAGATAAGGAAGCATACAGCCGCCGGCTGGAGGCCGCCCACGAAATCCGAGATACGGCGGTTCAAAGCGGATGCGGCGGAAGCAGCGAAGACCGATGCAGGCATTGCCGATTTTCTGAGATGCAACCCGGGTATCATGGGGTAGATGACGATGACTGATATGAAGGTGGGCCGGAGGGGCCCTGTGGGGCTAAGAGAGCATGGGCGCCAGAGCGCAGGCGACATGAAAAAGAAGGCCGGGAGAGGGCCTTTTTTCAGTGAGGTGCTTGAAGAGATGCTACGCGGCAGGCAAGGAGTGCCGGAAGAGCTTCCGGTCGTCCTCACCACCACCCCTTTCGGCTGGCGGCTGAGCAGGGACTACGGCTTGTTCACCATCAGCTGCTCCGAGAACGATCTCTGTTTATGGAAGGAGAGCAGGTCCGCGGGACGGGTGAACGCGGATCCTGATGAAGCGGCGCGGTTCAAGAGGGATGTCCTGGCGGTTACCGACAAGAATCCTGTGATAGCTTCCATAGCCGCATCGTGCGAGATTTTCAAAGGGTAAGGCATTTTACCTTTTCCTGCGAATCACTGATATGCAATCACGCTTACGCATAGTGGTCCATGGCACCGTCCAGGGAGTCTTCTTCAGGTCCAACGCGGAGGAGCAGGCGCGCAGGCTCGGCCTCAACGGCTGGGTGCGCAACAAGGACGACGGCTCGGTGGAGATAGTGGCCGAGGGGCCGAAAGAGGCCCTGCAGGGGCTTCTCGACTGGTGCTCCAGAGGGCCTAGAGGTTCCGTGGTGGAGAAGATCGAGAGCGAGTGGCTCGAACCTACCGGAGAGTTCAGGGATTTCCAGATGAGGTATGACTAGTAGCCGAACTTGTCGTTCTGCTTCATCGTGCCCCTTCTTCTCGGATCTGAGTATCTCCTGGCGAATTTGACCTTCTTCAGCTTTCCGGTGACCCGCTCGAGCTCCTCGAGCTCGAGGTCCTCCTCGTAATAGCCCTTCGCCTCATCCGGGATGTTTATCAGCCCGCTCTCTTCGAAGCATATCGGGCGGTCGTCCGGATCGGTTATGGATTCCAGGAGGGTTATCATTGCGGCCACACGGCTGCCCACATCCTTCGGGAGGTGCAATAGCCTGTCGCCATCTTCCTTCTTGTGGGACTCCATCTTGTTGAGTATGTCCTGGAGGATGTCTATCTCTTCCTCTTCGAATCCGTTCTCCTGCAGCCACTCTAAGGAAGGGTTATTGAAAACATACCTAGTCACCGATTCACCTCTCTCTGGGTACTATATGGTGGGTATTCTTTTTATTTCTTTTTCGAGAGGCGGGATAGCGCTTCTGTGACCAGCCTCACCCCTATGCAGCTGGCGCCCTTTCCCAGATAGCCGTGGTCCCATTTTATGTCCTCCACGGCGGCGATGTCAAGGTGGGCCCACCTAGCATCCCCCACGAACTCCTTGAGGAACGCCCCTGCGGTGATGGTGCCGGCCTCCCCTGTCTCGGAGACGTTCTTGATGTCGGCCAGGTCGGATTTCATCATCTCCCCGTATTCAGGCCACATCGGAAGCCTCCACACGCGCTCCCATGTCTCCTGGCCTGATTCATCGATTACCTTGGATAGTTGATCGTCGTTCGACATCAATGCGACCGCATGCCTGCCAAGGGCCACGACGGCAGCGCCGGTCAGCGTCGCCATGTCTATTATGGCTTCCGGCTCCTGCTGGACTGCGTAGGCCAAGGCGTCTGCCAGGATGAGCCTCCCCTCGGCATCGGTGTTGAGCACCTCGACGGTCTTTCCGCTGTACATGGTGATCACATCCCCAGGCCTTTGCGCGGTCCCTGAGGGCATATTCTCCACCATCGGCATGAGGCCAATGAGCCGTATCGGGAGCTTGATCTCGGCCACCGCTTTCATGATGCCCAGCACGTTTATCGCTCCGGTCTTGTCGTATTTCATCTCCTCCATGCCCTTGGAGGGTTTGAGGCTGATGCCGCCGCTGTCGAAGCATACCCCCTTACCCACGACGCAGTAGAGCGGGAGCTTCTTTCCGGCGTTGTATTCAAGCTTGATGAGCTTGGGCTCATGGGCGCTTCCCTGGCAGACCGCCAGGATGCCGTTCATCCCCTTCTTCTCCAGCTGGTCCTTGCCGTAGACCGTGATCCTCAGATCATGGCTTTTCGCAAGCCTCCTCGCTTCTGATGCCACCATCGAAGGGGTGGCTATGTTGGCCGGGAGCTCGTCTATCGCACGGGAGTAGTTCTGCGCCTCTGCATGGATGGTGCCGAGCCGTATCCCCTCAGCGACATCCTCTTCGCTAAGGATGTGCGCTTCCTCGACTTCGAACAGGTCCTCTTTCTTTGTCTTGAACAGGGTGAGCTTGTAGGAAGCTAGCAGCGCACCCTCTGTCATTGCCCGGACCATCTTGATGAGCTCCGGCCTCGAGACGAACCTGCTTGGAAGGTGTATCGCGACGACGCTCTCCTTGAGCGCGGAGGCGTAGCGCACCGCGCGCCCTGCGGCCTGGCGCAGGTTGTCGGCCTTGAATTCCTCCTTCTTGCCTAGGCCGACGACCAGCAGGTGCTTGAACCTGGCCTCGCCCCGGGTGTCGGCATAATAGGTCTGGAGGAGCTTGCCTTCGTAGCGCTGTTTCTTCACATCGTGCATGAATGGCTTGATGTCATGGGGTGGCTCCTCTTCCTGGAGGAGGAACACGCAAAGGAGGTCTTCCTTGGCTTCGGATAGGTGGATTCTCTTCAGTTCGACTTTCATGCAGGGTTTACCATGGCTAGATTGAAAAATATTTGTCATGAGGTGTCCAGGCCGTGGAAACTCCCGTCTGCCGACGCATGCGAAGCATGCGTCACTGCCTACCGTGAGTGCTGGAGCTCGTACATCGAGATGACCTCATCGGTGGTGGTTATCTCCCTGACGCCCTTGTCTTCCCTCATCCGCATCAGCCTCGGGAACCTCAGGGCATAGCCCTTGCCGTCCTTCATCCCACAGGTATGGTTGGGCGATTTGGTGATGTCGTCGAACGCGACCTCGACCACGTATTTCGGCTTCACCCAGAAGTCCACCTCGATATTGCAGTCCAGCTTCGCGGGCGGGGAGTGTGTCTTTATCTTCTCGAGCTGCTTGGCCAGCGAGGCCATCTCCTCTTCGGTGAAGCCCGACGCCACTTTGGCGACTGTCTCGAGTTTCCCGGTATCCGGGTTCTGGACGGCCACCAGGACGCCTCCGAACTCGAACTCCGCCCGCTGGCCCTTGCCCAGGTAGTATCCGACGATGACGCCGTCAACGGTGTCGACCGATTTGCCGTAGGATTTCTTGAGCTTTATCCAGGCGAACTTCCGCTTGCCGGCCGTGTATGGGGCCTTCAGGTCCTTGGCCATTATCCCTTCCAGGCCCTCTGATATGGCCTCCTCGAACTTGGCCTCGAGGTCTTTGGCCTTGGAGATGATCTCGCTCTGGCTCGGCACCAGGATTCCCTTGCCCTTGAAGAGCTTCTCGATGGCCTTTCTTCTCTTCAGATAAGGCTCTGCCGTCATGTCCTTGCCATCCAGGTAAAGGATGTCGAACACGAAGGCGTGGAGCGGGAACTCCTCGGACGCCGCTTCTATCCCGTGCTTCCTTCTCCTATGCATGGTCTGCTGGAAGGGGAAGAATCTTTTCTTCTTCTCGTCGAATGCCAGCGCTTCCCCTTCGAAGATGATTTCCTTCGGCTTGAGCTTGCGCACTGCCTCCACCACGTCCGGGAACATCCGGTCCATGCGCTCAAGGTTCCGCGAGTAGATTTCTACCTTGTCCCCGCTCTTGTGGACCTGCATCCTGAAGCCATCATATTTTTGTTCTATTCCGCACTTACCGAGCTTCTCGATTATGGCTTCCGGGCTGCTGAGGCGCTCGGCCAGGGCTGGCATGAGCGGCTTGAAGGGCTGGACCTTGAAGCTGTCGATCGCTTTCGGGTTCTCGTAGAACGTCTTTGCGACCAGTCCCATATCCGAGCAGACGTTGTAGGCACGCTCGAGCGTTTCTCTGAGGGATTTGTCGCCTGCCTTCGAGACTGAAAGGGCATCGAGTATGGTCGGGTCGCCCACCCCGAGCCTGAGCCTGCCCAGGACGAACCTGACCAGGTAGCGCGCCTCGAGCGGGGAGGCGTTGTTGAGGAGCTCTGTGAGCAGCTTTATCTTCTGCTCCTGGCTACCCTGCCCGCTCGCCTTGGCTATCTTCACCATGGCATCATAGACATAAAGGATACCCATCTCTTCGGTGGCGAGGGCGGTCTGCTTGCGTTTTGTGAGCAGTTCTTCGGCGGTGTCGCCAAGATCCCCGCTCTTCTTGTAATCGGTTTCGACCTGGGGTTTCGTGTAGCCTGATGCTGCCGCTATGGCCTCTATGGCGAAGCGCTCGCCCACGCCGAGGTCCAGCCCTTCGTACGGTGGGGAGATGATCCCCTGGATGATGTAGACGAGCTTCTCCATCTCCCTGGCGTCTGCCTTCTTGAAAAGGGATGAGAGGATGTCGGTCATCTCGAGGCGGCCGCTCTTCTCCTCTACCTTGTCGAAGACGGCAGCCACGTCAGAGAAGAGAAGCATGGCCGGAAATCATCGGGAAAAAATAAAAATCAGCCTTTTGTGGAGGTTTTGCCTCATTTCAATCGTCGAAACGGTCGTAGCATCTTTGCTGTACGTAATCAGTTTCGATAAAATCGCAGATAGACGAGTTTGATGTCTGATAGGAGATTCTATCATAACATTCATTGTCCCGGATAGATGTCGACTCCATATATCCGCAGATTGAAGGGTCAACCAGGTTAAGGGCTCTATCCCGGTAACAGGAATCCCGATCCGAGCTGCTTGAGAGGTAAGCACATATCGATTGATTCGAAGTTTTCGCTGCGAGGTCCTGGTAGCATTTTCCCGCTTCCCTGTAAAGATTCTGCAAATCCCCGCATAGCGAAGCATTCCCGGTGTCGCCAGCGATTTCCGTATAGCATTCTCCAATCCGGCGCCCAGTCATATCGCAAAGCTCGGGGTTTTGGTTGTGTATCGCAACGCGATAATAACACAATTCCCGGATGCTGATATCGACTAAATCCTGGCCGTGCTCATACCAATAGATGTGGCAGCATCGCATGCGGAGGTTGGCCGTGCTGACGTTTCTGCAAACTGATTCGCTATAATCTGATGCCGCAAGCGCAGCACTCATTCTGCATCTCAGGTTGTTGTTCTTTTCATAAACCATGTCGCATATCCTATCGTCCGCTGAGGCAAGCGCAATGCAATCGAAGGCATCAGGACTGGGTGCGGAGATATCGCTGCGGTCACAGGTGCCATCAAGGAACACCTTGGCGTCTTCACAGATGCGCCGCTCTAGGCTATTCTTGAGCGAGCCGCAATCGGCATCATGATTGGCAGCGACAGCGAGGATGCATCCCTGCCTCTCGGGAGCGGACTCGGAGTAGCGGTCGCATGAGGACAGAACGCCTTCTTTGGCACCGACGGAAAAACCGCAAAATTGGGCGGCCGCATCATCTGAGATGAGCTGGCAATCGTCTCCCCCGTTCTCCACTGCCCGTTTTATGCAATCCAGGTCGTAGCCGGGGATTTTCCGTATGGGATATGCTATATATGCGGAATCGAAGAATTCATAATAATCGACCGGGCACGATGCCGGATCCTTGCGGTATATGGCAGAGGATGCCTGGCATGTCGATACGATTGTGTTGGGGGGGAGGGCCATCATAGAGAGCGGGCGGTGGAATTCGCATGCTTGAGGGACGTGCAATGCCAGTTGGTCTATCCAGGCTCCGATGCCGAAGTTCTCGAGCAGGTCTATCAGCACAATCAGGTCCACGACGAGCAAAAGGGCGACCGCCATGTATATGACAGGTTTATTGGCCATCTCCTTGTCCTGCATACGCCGCAGATATGGCAGAACGAAAAGCGCCAGGGCGGCAGAAATGATTGTGAAAACAGCCACCTCCACGAAGATTATCAGGAAGAAGAGGATAAGCAGGGCGCCTCCTGCCATAGACACAGACGCGCCACCTTGCCCTTTCATATGGCCCATGACATAGAGTGCATGGAAAGCAATTAAACGGCTGTGGGAACCGGATAGCACGCTATGCCGGATGTGGAAAATCAGCCCTTGATATAATCCTCAAGGGCGGCTTTCGCCTGCGGATCGCTCATCTGCCTCGGCGGATGCTTCATCAGGTATGCCGATGCGGCTTCCACGGGGCCTGCCAGGTTGCGGTCGAGGGCTATCCTGGCCAGGCGCACGGCGTCTATGACTATCCCTGCGCTGTTCGCCTTGTCATCCACTTCGAGCCGCACTTCCATGTTGTACGGGATGTTAGCCCACATCTTGCCCTCGATGCGCATGAACATCAGTTTCGTGTTGCCCAGGAACGGGATGAAGTCGCTCGGGCCCACGTAGATGCTCTCTTCCGGGAGCCTGCTCTTGAGCTGGGACTGGACGGATTCTGTCTTTGATATCTTCTTGGAGTGGAGCCTCTCCTGCTCCTTCATGGAGAGGAAATCGGTGTTCCCGCCCACATTTATCTGGTAGGTGCGCTCCACTTTTGTGCCTCTCTCATCGCAGAGCCTGGCCAGGCTGCGGTGGACTATGGTGGCTCCGACTTGGCCTTTGATATCATCACCGATGACCGGGACGCCCTGCTCCTTGAACTTTGCCGCCCATTCGGGGTTCGATGCGATGAAGGATGGCATGCAGTTGACGAATGCGATTTTCGAATCCAGGCAGATCTGGGCCCAGAACTTTGTGGCCTCGTCGGAGCCCACCGGCAGGTAGGAGACGAGTATCTCGACGCCCTTGTCCTTCAGCTCCTTCATTATCTCGGCTTTCAGGTCTTCGGTGGGCCGGGGCTGGACCGGAGAGACCACCTTCTGCACGTAGGAACCAACGCCGTCGAGCTGGGGGGCCTGCCTGACGGTCACATCGGCCATCGACGGGAGGGAATCCACCCACCGGACCTTGTTCGGGTCCGCATAGATGGCCTCGTTGAGCGGTTTTCCGACCTTCTTCGAGTCGACGTCGAATGCCGCGACGAAATCCAGATCGTGGATTGAATATCCTGCTACGACCGGGTGCATGACGCCCACCACCTGCTCTCCAGGGTTCCTCCTGTAATATTCTATTCCCTGGACCAGGCCTGAGAAACAGTTCCCCACTCCGACCACCGCGCATTTTATCTTTCCCATGAGAACACCAACTATTTAACAAATGTTAAATAGTAGAGAAAGATTAAATAGCTGAGCTGGCTGCGACGGAGGCCTCAGACATACATCTTCATGAAGACCGGGCCGTCGGCCGGCTCATAATTCTGTTGATACATTATGGTGCGCCTGAAGCCGAGCCTCTCATAAAGCCGCACCGCATTCGGGCTGGATTCGAGGGCGAGTATGCGCACCAGCGGCAGCGATCTGAGCTCTTCTATCAGGCGGCTCACCAGGAAACTTCCTATGCCCTCGCCGTGGATGGCCGGGTCGACCGAGACATCCACCACCATCGCGCTGCGCCCCCTGGGCATGAAGCCCGCGACGCCGACGACTCCGGCAAGAGCCCCGCCGACAAGCTGGAGGACTCGGTAGTTCCTATCCCTCGCGATGCGGATTATCCTGTTCTCCGAATATTCGGATATGAATTCCTCGAAACGCGCCTCTGCCTTGCGGCCGAAGATGCCGCACCTCTGCGCCCCGAGCGAGCAGTAGTTCGCCTTGAGTATGCTGGCGCAGGCTGCCGCATCCTCCTTGTCGAATCTCCGGTAGGCGACTGACATCTCGCTGCCGCTCTTCCTTCCGATGAGCGCTGTCGTCTCCGGATTACGCCCTGAGAAGTCCGGCTCGGGTGCTTCGATCACCCTCCTCGCACTGGCGCTGCGCCTGACCATGCCATATTTAGTCGCTAGTTGTTATTTTAAATGTTATTGAGTGGAAATAATAGCGCTTTTAAACCGTCCCAGGCATAGTAGTGGTGCCTGGATGACCAGGCTAGACTCTCCCGGGGCTCCGAATGCCGCGGGCGAACGACGGAGGAATCTGATGTACTATATCAAGACGATCGAGGATCGGATAAGGGTACCGCCGTCCCTGTTCGGGAGCGGGCTCGAGGATGCTGTGAGGTCCATATTGAGGGACCGCTTCGAAGGGCGCATATACCGCGACCTGGGCATCGTGCTCTCTGTGGACAACCCGAAGGTGATGTCCGAGGGGCTGGTGATACCCGGAGACAGCGGGGCGTACTTCACGGTGCAGTTCGACGCGCTCACGTTCTACCCTACGGTGAACGAAGTTTACCGGGCGGAAGTCAAGGAGATCGTCGAGTTCGGCGCTTTCGTCTCCATCGGGCCGTTCCAGGGCCTGCTCCACGTCTCCCAGATAGACAAGGAGAAGTTCTACTACGACAAGAAGGCCAAGACCTTGGGCTCCAAAGCCCTCAAGAGGTCCATAAAGAAGGGCGACGAATTGCTTGTCAAGGTATCGACCGTGAGCATGAAATCGACTTCGGCGGACACCAAGATCGGGCTCACCATGAGGCCGGACGGCCTGGGCAAGCCGGAGTGGCTGGAGCAGAAGAAGCCCGCCAAGAAAGAGAAGAAGGGTGAGGACAGATGAGCGCCTGCAAGGAATGCCACTACATCATAAGCACGAAGGAGAAGGTGTGCCCAAAATGCCAGGGCGAGCTCTCCGAGAAGTTCTCCGGGATGGTCATCATCCTCGACCCCGAGCGCTCGGAGATAGCCAAGCTCATGGGCCTCGACACCATCGGTGCATACGCGATACGGGTGAAATGAGGGCACGAAGGCCGCGCTGATGCGGGGTCCCGCGTTTCCGGTCTCCGGTTTCGGGCTTTCGGTTTTGTGTTCAAGACACAAAACCCAAAACGCTGAACACTCAACCCGGAACCGCTTGATTCAAGCAGTTATCCCTTCAGCTTCTTTATGGCATCCAGGCAGGCGTCCAAATCCTTCATCTCGAAATTGGCCATGTGGGCTATCCTGAGCCCCGTGTCCTTGAACTTGCCCCGAGAACCGACGATCTTTATCCCGTATTCTGAATTGAGGCGCGAGCGGATGGATTTGGCAACCTCACCGCTCTCGCAGTAGAAGCCGGTCACGGTGTTGGATTCGAATCCGGGCTCTGCTATGAGCGGAAAGCCCATCTCAGCGAGGCGCTTCCGGACGTGGACAGCGGCCTCGGCATGCCTCTTTGCTGATGCAAGCGGGCCGCCGTTGCGGTCGATGACGTCGAAGGCCTTCTGCAATGCCCAGAACAGCGTTATGGCAGGAGTGTTCGGGGTCTGCTGGTCTTTCTCGAAGCGCTTCTTGTGCCGCCTCAGATCGCAGTAATAGCTTGGGATGCTCTCCCTCTTGGAGAACCTCTCGACCGCCTCGGCGCTAAGGCCAAGTAGCGCCATCCCGGGAGGAGCGCCGGGGCATTTCTGGCTGCCTGTGACGAAGGCATCAACCCCGAAACCCTTCATGTCCATCTCAGTGCCTGGATAGGCGGAGATGCCGTCGACTATCGTGAGCATGCCCTCGGATTTGGCATACCTGCATATCTCGCGCACGTGGTTCCTGACGCCCATGCTGGTCTCATTATATACGATGGCGAGCGCTTTCGCCCCGCTGGCATCTATGTGGGGCTTGGCCTTCGCGAGGTCCCAACCCTTGCCATCCTCCAGCCTCTGGACGATGGCGTCGGCATAGACTCCGACGGTCTGGGCCTGTTTGTCCCCGAAATCGCCGTTCGGTAGGCATAGGACCTTGTCGCCCTTCTCGCAGAGGTTGAGGATGAGGGTCTCCAGGCCGAGGGCCCCTGAGCCGGTTATGATATAGGCCTCCTGGGCGTTGAGATATCTCTTGAGCCTGGTCACCAGGTCCCCGTAGAGCTTGGTGAATTCAGGGCTTCTGTGGGTTATCATCTCCTGGCACTGGGCCTTCGATATCTCGTCAGTTAACGGTACCGGTCCTGGGGCTAAAAGTATGGACATAATCACACCTGATGATGGTTAGGCGAAAGAAGATTTAAACATATGGAGGCACGGTTAAAAATCTCGACAGGGATATTCCTGTGTGGAGCTTGTCCCGAGGGCCTACCAGCAGGCGATCTACGAATCAATCAACAGGCATGGCAACACCCTAGTGGTACTGCCGACCGGGCTCGGAAAGACGCTCATATCGCTCATGCTCATACGGGACCGGATGAAGATGGGCAGGTGCCTGATGCTGACGCCCACCAAACCCCTGGCGAAGCAGCACCAGCTCTCGGTGATGAAGACATTGGGGCTCTGCGAGAAGAACGTGGCGCTCGTGACCGGGGAGATGGGTCCGGCCAAGCGGAAGGAGGCGTATCTGACTGACGTCGTCATCAGCACGCCGCAGACGATAAGGAACGATTTCGAGAACGGCACGCTCGAGCCGAGGTTCTCACTGGTGATTTTCGACGAGGCGCACCGCGCGGTCGGGGATTATGCTTATACCTCCATAGCAGAGACGCTATCCGGGAAGCAGGATGCGGGAAGCGCGGGAACGGAGAATAGGGCGGGGTTGGCGGGTGAGACGCCTTTATTTGTGGGGCTGACCGCTTCTCCCGGGGGAAGGATGGACCGCATCAAGGAGGTCATGGGCGCCCTGCGGATAGACAACGTGGAGATACGCAGCCACGACGATGCCGACGTGGCCCCATACGTCCAGAAGAGCACTGTCACCTGGATCCCGGTGGAGCTTTCCCCTCATTTCAGGGAGCTCAAGAAGGAGCTGGACAAGCTCGCATCAAAGCATGCCGAGAGGCTCGGGGCTATGGGATTCCCCCCGCCCCTGAAACACAAGGGCAAGTTCATGCAGCTGCGCGAGAGGATACTGAACATCCCCCACAGCATCAAGTACCCGGCCTTGGTGCAGTATTCGGTCCTGCTCCATGTGCTCCACATGACCGAGCTGCTGGAGACGCAGGGGATTTTTCCGCTGAGGGCCTATATCGAGAAGCTCGGAGAGAAGGACTCCAAGTCAGCGAAGATGCTGTTGAACAGCCCGGGCCTGGCCAGGATAAGGCAACTCTGCGAGAAGGACGAAGACCACCCTAAGATGCCCGTTCTGGTCGAGACCGTGAAAAAGCTATCAGGCAAGCGGATGATAATATTCGTGCAGTACCGGACGCAGATAGCGAGGATAGAGCAGGTCCTCAACGAGAGCGGGATATCCGCCAGGATGTTCGTGGGGAAGAAAGACGGAATCACCAGGAAGATGCAGGAGGAGACCATATCAGATTTCCGGGAGGGGAAGTTCGACGCACTGGTGGCGAGCTCGATAGGAGAGGAAGGGCTCGACATACCCGCGGTGGATGCGGTGATATTCTACGAGCCGGTCCCGAGCGAGATACGGAGCATCCAGCGAAGGGGCCGGGCCGCCAGGCTGAAGGAGGGAGAGGTCATCGTGCTGATGACCAAGGGCACCCGCGACGAATACTATTATTATGCCTCCAACAACCGCGAGAAGAGGATGAAGAGCATCCTGAGCGGGATGCAGAGGAGCAAGAAGAGCAAGGTCGTCAGCGCCGACAGGCTCCCTGATAGCACAGAACCCGAAACCAAAAAGGCAAAACAAGACACTGGATCCCCGGCCACGGATACAGAACCAGAGACCCGAAACGCGAAACACAAGACCCAAAACACTAGACCCAAGACCCGAAACGCCAAACCCGCGGCCCACCTCCAGGGCCAGACCAAGATGACCGATTTCTAGGCTTTCTTCTTCACTCTGCTGACGCTCGTATCTATGATGAACGCCAGCTCGCTCTCATCGAGGCCGTAGAAGTCCATCAGATCCTGGCCGTTCTTCTTTCCGTATTCCTTGAGGAGAGGGAGGTACTGTAGGGAGTGCTTGCAGCTCGCATGCACCCTCGCCCCTATCTTCAGCCCGATGGATTTGAGCATCGCCCTCCGCTCGACCGTCCTTGCCATGTTGCGCAGGTAGCTGGGGAAATTGTATCTGGTGAACTTGCGGTAGGGCTGGTCTTTCGCGAGCGCCACTCCCGCAGTAGACAAATCGATGGCGTATTTCAGCAGCTTCCAGTATCTCTTGCTTATCCTGCCGTCGAAGATATCCGCCCTGGAGAGGTAATCGTAAGCGAGCGCCACTTCATGCGGCTTCTCGTATTCGGCCGGGATATTCTCGTCCACCCAGAGCTTGACCAGGTCGTAATCCAGATCCCCGGCGATGACCTCCTTGACCTCCGCATAGGTGCCAGCCTTCATTATCCCCCGGATAATCTCGAAGATGTCCTTCTCCTGGACGCGATCGGTCGGGCCCGATGATTGGAGGTCGTTGAGCGCGGCACGCATGTCCCCGCCGGCCTTCTGCGATATCAGCTCGGTGGTCTCGGGGGGGATGTCCAACTTCTCCAGCTTCGCGATGTCGTTGAGATGCTTCCTCAGCGAGAGCCGGTTTATCCTCTTGAAATCGATTATCTCGCACTCCGAGCGGATTGGAGAGAACTTCTTGTCCCAGATGTCTGTGGCCGTCACTATGGCCGGGCAGGACGCATCGGCCAGGAAGTTCTTGATGGCGGTGGCCCCTCCGGTGTCCGCCCTTCCGGCCAGCACGTCCGCATCGTCTATCAGCATGAGCCGGGTCTGCCCGAAGAGGCTGCCTGCCAGGGTCGACTGGCCCAGCACCCGCTCCACCCTTTTCTTGTTCCTGAGCTCGCTGGCGTTCATCTCCACTACGTCCAGCTCGTACTCCTGCTTGAGCGCGTAGGCCACCGAGGTCTTCCCTGTCCCGGGCGGACCCCATATCAGGAGGGGCTTCCTCTTCTTCCCTGCCATCCAATGGAGCATCCACTGGCGTATGTATTCGAGCTTCTCCTGGTTGCCTACGATGTCAGCGAGCTTCTTCGGGGCGTATTTCACTGTGTATAGCATTCCAGAACCTTCCCACTTCCCCCTGAGGGTCGTCGGTAATGATTATCCTCTCCTTTTTATTTAAAATCCAGCTGTACTTGGACCACTGGAAGCGCTCGTCCAGATAGACCACCGCCACCCGGTCGCTCTCCTTCCTCCTCGCCCGTCCCGCGGCCTGCATCGCCTTTATGGTCCCGGGATAGAGATAGCCGTAGTCCCAACCCCGTCCGAACTTCTCGTCGTAGTAATCTATCAGCGCCCGTATCTCGACCCCCATCTCGTCGAGCGCGACGCCTACCACCACCACGGTCTTTATCTCGCCCTCGCAGTAGTCTATGCCTTCCGAGAGCGAGCCTCCTTGGACACCGCAGAGCACCCCACCGTACTTGAAGTCTTTTATCAGTTGGCGGGTGTCGTGGGGCTTCATCCCGCTCTTCTGCACCAGCAGATCCTTTGAGGCCATGAGCGGCAGGATTGATTCCATCACATTGTATGACGGGAAGAAGATCGCTGTCCCGCCCGGCGTCTTGGATATTATCTTGTCAACGGTACGGGCGATGGCGGTGTATTCCTCCCTGTCCCTCCGGGAATATCTGGTGGTGAGCCCCCTCGCCACGATATTGACTGTGTTCTCCTTGTCGAACGGAGAGTGATATGCCTTCATGACCGTCCGCTCCTTGTCCAGCCCGAGTATGTCGCGGTGCATCTCCAGCGGCATCAGCGTCCCGCTCATCAAGACAGCGCCCGCGCAGTGGTTGAGGATGCTGGTGACTGGAGAGGGATCCAGCATGCTCCTTGAGAGCAGGTATGCCGTGCCTTTCTTCCTCAGCACCCGGACGCACCGGTGGGTGTCGCCGCTCCATCCCGAGAAGAACTCGGAGAGCTTGAGGCACGCGCTCTTTTTGCCGGTGGCCTCCACGAACTTGAAGCCCGCCTCCATCAGGTTGACGGCCGCCTCGTCCATCTGGAGCCCGAAGCGCTCCACGAACAGCTCGAAGCTCTTGGCCGCGATGACATGCTCCTTCTCATCGCCCATGAGGTCTGCGGCCCAGCTGTTGAACTCCTCGGCCATCGGCCCGGAGTCCATGCCCAGGAAGCGCATCTCCTTCTCCATCCTCATCAGAGTGAACGTGCCCATCCTGCTGGAGAGCGAATCGCGCACGCGCTGGGCGAGGTTGTGGGCCTCGTCGATGACGATTATGGAATCTTCTATCCGCTTCTTCACCTTGTTGAGGAAGACGTCGCGGATGTGCGGGTTCATCAGGTGGTGGTAATCAGCGATTATGACTTCGGATTTCTCCCCGAGCTTGAGCAGCCATTCGTAAGGGCAGGCGGCCTGCTTCCTGCCGAGGGTTATCATGTCGTGGTGGTTTTTCGCGACGCCGTAATCCGCGAGGACCGCGTTGAACAGCTCGTCCGCCTTGTATTCTCCCCTCCGGTCGTACCCGCGGGCGTTGGAATAGAACACGCATTCTTTGTTCTTGCGCTTCTTGGCGCAGAGCGTGTGGAAGGCGTCATGGTCCAGCCCGGTGAGGTTCGGGTCTATGCAGCAGTTCGCCCGCCCCACAAGATCCACCGCGCGGAAGGAGAGCGAATGCTTCTCCGCGATGCCCCTGGCGACATCGAGCGCGATCATGTGCTGTGATATCTTCGGGGTGAGGAAGAAAACGTCGAGGTCGTTCTCGAGCGCATGGGTGATGGCAGCTGACAGCGCCGCATCGCTTTTCCCCGAGCCAGTGGCGGCGTTGGCCATGATGATGCCCCGCTGGGAGAGGACGCTGTAGATGTCCTCCATCAGCTCCTTCTGGAAGGGGCGTATCCGCTCGTGGCGGAAATATATGGCCATGGAAGTCATTCTCACGGATGGTATATATACGATATGAGTGCTCATTTCCGCGGGCTGGATGCGTGTGGATCGTGCCGCGGGGCCGGCGTTATGTTATTATAGTATAGGAAACGAATCCATATCGTGAGGTTCCTTTACAACGCTCCCGCACTGTTCCACAAGGGCGCGCTAATCGTGGGCGACACCCATTTCGGCATGGAAGCCAAGCTGAGAAGGAGAGGCATCTATGACGACCAGTTCAGCGTGCGCCTCTTCGACAAGCTGAAAGGGCTCATCGAACAGCACAAAGCGAAGAGAGTGATTCTCCTGGGCGATGTGAAGGAGGGCATCACCATGCTCGATAGGACCAGCGAAGAGGTACTCTCGCGGCTCTCCATGCTCTGCGAAGTCATCATCGTGCGCGGCAACCATGACGGAGGGATCGAGAACTCTCGCGGGGCGAAGGTAGTCGCATCAGAAGGGATGATATATGAAGGATTGGGGCTGATGCACGGGCACTCATGGCCATCGGACGACTTGATGCGCTGCAAGTATCTTGTGATGGGGCACCAGCATCCGATGGTATCAGTAACCGACGCGTTCGGAAGGAAGCACACCGAGCCCGCGTGGATGATCGCTCCAGCTGACGAGGAAAGCCTGACCGCGAAGTATCCTGATGCGAACAGAAAGATCGAACTGATAATGATGCCGGCATTCAATCCTTTGGTCGGAACGGTGGTCAGACTCGACAAAAAAGAGCATCTCGGGCCGATTCTTAACAACAAAATATTTAAACTAAGCCATGCTATAGTATTCCGCCTGGACGGGACACGTCTTGGAAAATTGCAAAACATCATTTGAGGCGGCCATATGGGAAGACGACGACGCGGACGCGATAGGCTTGAGACATGTGCTGGTTGTGGGCGGGCGGTACCGCGTGACAAGGCCGTCGAATACAGCAGCAGGACGCATTTCACTACTGATCTCAAAGAGGACAATGTGACATATACGGGTTTCTCTGATGCATACTATTGTATCAGCTGCGCCAAGCACCGGAGAATATTCGAGAAGAAGAAAGAGCAGGCGCAGCGCAGGAGGGAACGCAGAGAAGGTTTGTGATAGGGAAAAGAGGGGGCTCTGATGGATGAAATTTCCTTCGAAGGAAAAAAATACGTAGCGGTTAAACAGGATATAGGAAACCTCCCATTGATCGTCGTCAAGGCAAAAAAAGGATACATCGCGTGCAGCTACATCGACCGTGAGACAGCCGAGAAGGTCGGCGACATCGCGGCGTTCGTATCTGGCGTGAAATGCCTGGATGATCTCAAAAAGGCCAAGATAAGACAGGCGACCACCTGGGCCGAGGATCTCGGGATCAGAGAAGGCATGAGCGTCAAGAAAGCCTTGGAGCTCATGGACCTCGACGGGCAATAGACAACCCTAGAAGAACCGGGAGAACGAACACGATAGTGCAGATGTTGTCCTGGTTGCCCGAGCAGTAATATCTCTCAGGAGTAGCGGCAGCCAGGCGCTCCACCTCATCCTCGCACATCTCCGCGGTCGCTTCGTCGCCGAAGAGCTGGGATCCGAGATCCTCGTGCTGCTGTATGGATTGGCAGGTGTTGGAGTTCCTCGTTATCTTGGCCACATCGTAGAAGCAGTGGTTGGACATCAGCTCCGCTTTCCTCTTGATATCCTTTCCGGAGCCGCTCCATTTCTCCCATATCTCGTTGCACACGTTGACCGCTTCGCATGGCACCGAACCCTGGGAGGGACCGCAGAGATCGCCGGATGAAGACGATACACGCACCCCGCACATATAGGCCTGCGTTATCGCCACGCTATAATAGCATTGCATCAGCTCGGCATCGCGGTTTATCTTGGGATCGTTATCGCAATCTGATGTCTGGAGCCTCATCCCAAGGAAGCTGCCCCGCTCAGGATCCCGCCCGGCGCAACCGGCAGAAAACATGAAGAATGCCATGAGTATCGCTAGGAGCGCCGGCAGCCTCACAGGATCACTTCTCGGCATATTTCTTGAGAAGGTTCTTCGCCTTGGTCAGGACCACGCGTATCTCCTTCTCGTTCTTGGCGCCTGCGCAGATGACTTTCCCGTTCTTGAAGAGCAGGAGGGATGCCTTGGGATCCTTGAATTTGAGTATGGCACCGGGGAACTGCTCGGGCTCGTACTCGACATCCTTTATCTTGTATGCTATGCGGTAGAGGTCGAGCTCCAGGCCCAGATTCGCCGAAGCCACGATGTTGGTTATCTCGATCTTCGGTTTCTTGGTCTTGGTGATTCTCTTGGCATAGGGCGTTAGCATCTTTATGGTCTTCTGGATGGTCTTCTCTATGAGTTCCCTCTTCTTGCAGCCCACGCATACCACCTTGCCGTTCTTGAAGAGCAGGAGGGATGCCTTGGGATCCTTGAATTTGAGTATGGCACCGGGGAACTGCTCGGGCTCGTACTCTATCTCAGGTATCTTATTGGCCAATGCATAAAGATCCAGCTCGAGGCCTAGAGAAGCAGAAGCCACCATATTGGTAATCACGAAATTAGGTTGTTTTGACAAGAAACCACCGGCCGGAGAAACCCCGACATAACCTTTATAAATGAAGCAATTGTTTAAAAACACTTTCCATCATCAATCTCGTAAAACTAATTGCTAGTGATTCACATGGTCAAGCCTTCAAAAGGTGCATTCAGCGGTCGGACGAGGAAGCTCAGGGGCAAGAGCATCACCAGCGTGACGCAGGCAGTGCGCAAGTTCAACGTCGGAGACAAGGTAGTGATAGCCCCCAAGGCCAAATTCGAGGGCCTCCCACACCTGAGATATTCCGCCAGGCATGGAGTAATAAAGGAGAAGAGAGGCAACGGATACCTGGTCGAGGTAGGGGACTTCAAGATGAGGAAGAGCGTCATAGTCGGCGCGGTCCACCTGAAACTCTCCCAGTGAGGTGTCATAGATGGAGATCAAAAGCACCAAGCCTGTCCCGGTGAGCGAGGCCAAAGAGATACTGGCCAAGAGGAGCGCGGACGGAGAGCTCGGATACGAGCAGTCGCAAGCCCTCGAGAACGCTGAGAGGTTCGCCAGCGACAAGAGCGCCGATATAATCAAGAAGCTTTCCAAGAACGAGAAGATAGGCGAAGAGCTGGCCGCCAAGATAGCGGATGTGAGGCCGGCCAAGCCCGAGACCCTGAAGGCCCTGCTGGTGAAAGACCGGGTGGAGCTCTCAGACGAAGAAGTGGACAGCATAATCAAGGAGCTGGCCTGAAAACGAGGGGATGGTATGGAAGAATATGCATGGGTCATCGAGTATTTGCCGTCAGGTCGCGCTGACGCCATAAGGAAAGAGCCGATGGTGCAGCTCCTCGGCACGACTTTCTTCACCCTCCTTGAAGCCACGGTCAGCGCCAATGCCACCATAGTCATGGGACAGAAGGTCTGCGTCGGCAAGGAAGGCAGGAAGGAGATAGTCCACATAAAGGGCAGGATAAAGTATGACGATCTCACCGGAGGGGCGCGGGAGTTCCTTCCGCTGATGCTCAAGAAGGCCATAAACGAGAGGGAATCGCAGTTCGTCAACTTCATCAACTCGGCTAAGCCGATATCCATCAGGGTGCACACCCTCGATCTTCTCCCGGGGATCGGAAAGAAGAACATGGAGGCCCTGCTAAGAGAGCGGGAGGAGAAGCCCTTCGAGTCCTTCGCAGACATCCACAAGAGGGTGCCTTCGCTGGCGGATCCGGCAGGCGTATTCGCGCACAGGGTGCTCAGCGAACTGGAGGGCAAGGAGAAGTACTATCTCTTCACCAAGCCGCCGTTCGTGCCCAGATACGGAAGATGAACGTTCTGCCCTGGTTTCCTTACCAGAGTGTTTTGCCGTCCAGCCCCGAGTAGGCGTGGAAAGTGCCGGGCCGATCTGGTAGGCAAGGATTTTAACCATATAGCCGGTTCTCTTTCTATGCAGAAAAGCAGCTTCCTGTTCTTGCTGATAATAATCGCCGTTGCTCTCATAGGTGCCTACCAGCCGTTGGAGACTTCTTCAGGCATAACGGGCTTCATAAGGTTCTTCGCCTTGAGCAGCTACTTTTTGATTTGTGTGTCCCTGGTATTGGGGCCCTTGGCATTGTTCTGGCCGCAGACCTTCGGGCAGACCATAGAGCCGAGGAGGGCGATAGGCATTTCGGCATTCGCCTTCGCTCTGCTCCACATGCTTATCCTTGTGGCGAGAGTGGATGGGAACGTCGCTCTGCTGTTGAACGGAATAGACGCTGTGGTGAGCATCACGGCAGCGATAATCCTGCTTGTGCTGACCCTGACGTCGAGCGATTATGCAGTGAGGACGCTCGGTCCGGGCCTCTGGAAGAACATCCAACGATTCAACTACCTGGCTTTCGTGCTGGTCACTGTGCATTTCCTGCTGAAGGCGAATGGCCTGAGGCTGGATGGGCTTAACATCTCTGAAGCGGTCTTGCTTGTCTTCGGAATCGCCACCATATTCATCCAGCTGGCAGGTTTTATGGAGAGAAAAGCCAGGATGAAGGCTGCACAGAGGCAGTAGAAAGATAAAGCACTGCGTGTAGGATAATCCCCTGGCGCTCGCTATCCGCGGACTGAAGCCGGCAGATTTTCGGCTTATTTTTCAATATATGCGCCATGCAGCCCATCACGGGATCACAAAATCAGAAACCGGAACGGGTCGAAACCGAAGACCCGAAACAGGAAACTGGATTGGACCTGTTGCGGCTGCGGCCGCTTCCTGTCCATTCTGTCTGAGTCAACACCCACGACCCCGAACCAAAAGTGGACCTCAGGGCTTTTGACAAATCCCTTTACTTTTGCCATGGGAGAAGCAGAATTCAAAAGTAATGGGAATGGACCCACCCAGATTCGAACTGGGGATCCCCGCTGTGTAAGAGCGATGCCTTGACCGCTAGGCTATGGGTCCTATGGAAAGATAGAAAAGAGAGAATAAAAAGAGGAAAGAAAGGCCTCACGACCTTTGATGACCGGCAGAAATCCGACGGATTTCTGTGGTGTCGCGGACCATGTCCGCGAGCATGCTCGTGGTCGGGTCGCCGACCTCGACATCCAGAGAACGGAGCGCCGTTCTCCCGGAAACTTTGCCCTGAAAAGACAGCAGCAAAGTTTCAAACGTTGTAGTACTTCTGGAGCTCGAACGCGGATACGCCTTTGAGCGAGTCCTTGTGCTGCCTGAGCTTGAGATCCAGATAGTCGCCGAGGAGCTCGGTGGGCACCACGCCTTTTAGGAACGCGGTGTCGCTCTGCAGGGCGGCTGCCGCCTCCAGCAGGCTGGTCGGCATGTCCTTCTCCACCCTCTTCTTGCCCTTGGACTCCTCTATCGGGGCTCCTGGGTCGGTCTTCTTCTTTATGCCGTCCAGGCCGGCCGCAGCCACGAGGGCCTGGGCCAGATATGGGTTTGCCGCCGGATCCGCTCCGCGGTAGAGGATCCTCTTGGTCTCCTTTATGTTCTTCTTGAAGGTCGGGACCTGGACCAGCGACTTGGTATCCGAGACGCTCCATCCGACGCTGAACCCTTCTGCCGCGAGCCTCTTGTATGAGTTCGGGGTCGGTGCCGTGAAGAGCGAAAGGGCCGCAGCGTGCTCGAGAAGGCCTCCGATGAAGTACCTTCCGGTCTGGCTGAGCTGTCCGGCCGCTTCCTTGCCCTCGTAGAACAGGTTCTGCTCGCTGGTCTTCCATAGGCTGACCGAGATGTTGAACGAGTTGCCATTCTCGCCTTCCACCGGGTATGGTATGAAGGTCGCCGAGGCGTTGACCGCATTCGCCAGGTTCTTCGTGATGAACTTCAATGTGTTGACCGCATCGCCTGCCGATTTCAAGCCGCGCGGGGCCAGTTCGAAGGTCTGCTGGGATGTCGGAGACCGGCCGTGCCTGTGGGAGTCCACGAGCACTCCGAAGCTGTCCTCCATGGTCTCGCATATCTGCGTCCTGGCCGAGTACATGGAATCGTACGGAGTCGCCACATAGGCGCCCCTGTCGACGTTGGAGAGCGGTGATGGGCCCCAGCGGGCTTCCCTTGAATCCATTATCACTCCCGTGCCCC
Source organism: Microcaldota archaeon (assembly GCA_040758595.1). Taxonomy (GTDB): domain Archaea; phylum Micrarchaeota; class Micrarchaeia; order Anstonellales; family Bilamarchaeaceae; genus Bilamarchaeum. The sequence goes on from JBFLVJ010000001.1 coordinate 59,580, forward strand.
TGCCGCGGGTGGTCTTGTCAGCGGTCGCTGTGTCGAAGAGGTAGCATTCCACCTCGCTGCCTATGAGCGCGTTCTTGACGCCTGCGGCGCTTAGGTTGGTCTCCATCCTCTCGGCCACGTACCTCGGGTCCTTGAGGAACCTCTCCTTTTTCATGGCGACGACCACGTCGCAGATGAGCCTGATTGTAGCGGGTTCCCAGGGGAGCCTGGCGAGGGTGTCAGGGTCCGGAAGGAGCACCAGATCGCCCTGCTCGGACGCACCGAAGACCGAACCCAAATCGGCCGCATGGAGACCGCCGCCGAAGCTCGCTTCCTCGAGCTTCCTGTTGGAGACGCTCACACGGTGCATCTGTCCTTTGATGTCGAAGAACTGGAGGTCTATCCACCTAATCTCATTTGTAGCGATATATTTCATCACGTCATCTATTGCAGACAAGATACCACCTCAGGTATAGATGATAAACCAGAAATACAAATAAATAGGTATCGAACTGCTACGGCGCAGGTCGTTGATGCATCAGAAAGTCCGGATGCAGCGGCAGTCGGATGTCGATACGCTCAGGGGCGCTTCCTCTCCTCGGCGCTCTTGCGGGCGCCGGGTGTGATGTAGTCGCCGTTCAGGCAGCCGGTGCAGATAGGCACCCCGATGGCCTTCTTCAGCCCGTCGAGCGAAAGGTATCCCAGGCTGTCGACCCCCAGGAATGCCGCTATCTCATCCACAGTCTTCTCATGGGCGATAAGCTCCTCGTAGGATTTCATGTCCACCCCGTAGAAGCAGGGGCCCAGGATAGGCGGACAGGTGATGCGCACGTGCACCTTCCTGGCTCCGGCCGAGCGGACGAGGGAGACGATCTCCCTGAGCGTCGTGCCTCTCACGATGCTGTCGTCTATGAGAGCGACTTCCCTGCCTTCCACTATCGAGCGGACAGGATTGAGCTTGAGCCTCACGTTCTCCATCCTCTTCTCCTGGTTGGGCATGATGAAGGTACGGCCTATGTAGCGGTTCTTGATGAGGCCCTCTTCGACAGGCAGATTCAGGGCGTGGGCGAATGCTTCGGCCGAAGTGCGCGAGCTGTCCGGGACAGGCACCACCACATCGGCCTTGAGCGGGTGCTCTTTGGCCAGTTCCTGCCCAAGCTTCTTCCGCACCGCATAGACCTCCTCGCCGTTTATTATGGAGTCCGGCCTTGAGAAATAGACGTATTCGAACATGCAGTGCCTGGTCTCTTTGGGCATGATAGGCTTGCGCTCGATGGTCTCTCCGAGGACGACCAGCTCTCCCCCTTTGACCTCGCCCTTGTAGGGGATGTCGTTCACGTCGAGCGCGCAGCTCTCGCTTGAGAAGCAGATGAATCTCTCGTTCTCGCCCCAGACCAGGGGTCTGATGGAATGCGGATCGCGGAAGACGATGAGCCTGCCGTTCGCTATGGCCGCGTCGGAATATGCCCCGTCCAGGGTCTCCATGACGTGCCGGACCGCGCCCTCCATGGAGCCGCCCGTCTTGAGTTTCGAATGGAGGAGATGCGCTATGGGTTCCGAGTCCACGGTTGACGTGAATTTGTAGCCCTGGGATTCGAGAGAGGCACGCACCTGGTCGTAGTTGGCGAGATGGCCGTTATGGGTGACCGCTATCTCGTCGAAGACTGTCGGCTGGACATCCTCCCCCTTGCAGCTGCCGGTGGTGGGGTATCTCGTGTGGCCGATGCCCATACGGCCAGGTATCCTTGTATCCTCTTTCTTGAATATGTCGCTGACAAGGCCCAGGCCCCGCCTCAGGACCAAGCCGTCCTTGCCCAGGACCGCAAAACCAGCGGCATCCTGGCCGCGGTGCTGGAGGGCGACCAGTGCACGATAGAGAATGGGAGCCACGTCCTCCCCTTTCTTGGAAAAAATCGCGATTATCCCGCACTCTTCCTTCTTCTCTGACCAGGAGTATACCATAAGTGTTAGTGGAGGCGCCGGTTTAAAGCCGTTTTCGGTCATCTTCAGTGCATGTTCGGAACCTCTGGCATCAGAGGCATCTACGGGAAGGACATCACGGAAGGGCTTGCAGGAATGATAGCGGCCATATTCGCTGACGGGAAGCTGGCGATAGGCCGCGACATCCGGGAAAGCGGGCCCTCGCTGCTTCATGCCGCGGCGGAAGGCGCGTTGTCTGCCGGCTCTGATGTGATCGACCTCGGGATCGCCCCCACGCCCACCATCGCGCTCGCGGCCAAAAACGGCTGCAGGGCGATAGCTATCACCGCATCCCACAACCCGCCCGAGTACAACGGGCTCAAGCTCATAGAGGATACGAAAGAGATAGGCAAGGAGCTGGAGAAGAGGATAACCGATGCCTACAAGAGAGGGGACATGCCACGCGCAGCTGAGAGGGGGCGTCTGTTCCGCGGGTCGTTGGTGGAACGCCACAAAGAACTCGCCGTCGGGATGGTGGACTCTGGATTGATAGCGAAGAAGAGACCGAAGGTCGTGGTCGACTGCAACGGCGCGGCATGCGTCATAACGCCCTATCTGCTCTCCGACATGGGATGCGACGTGGTGAGCGTGAACGCATCGCCCTCGTGCTTCAACCGTCCGTCAGAGCCGAACGCCGCCAATCTCTCTTATCTGTCGTCATTTGTCCGTGATGCGGGAGCGGATTTCGCGGTCGCCCATGACGGTGACGGGGACCGGTGCATAATCCTGGATGAGAAGGGGGAAGCGCTTCCGTTCGACGCCCAGCTGGCCATGATGATAGAGCACGAGCTCGGGAATGGTCCGGGTGGAGGAAAAGGACGGATCGTCTCTACGGTGGAGGCATCGCTTACTATCCGGGACGTGGTGGAGAAAGCGGGCGGGGAGATAGGGATAACGCCGGTCGGCAGCACCTATGTGGCCGAGGAGATGGAAAAGAGCAGGGCGCTCTTCGGAGGGGAGCCCTGCGGGGAATACATCTACAAGGACGGCGTCCATGTGCCTGATGCGGTGGCGGCCGCGGCCAAGTTCGCGGAGATATTCTGCTTAGAAGGGCCTTTTTCAAGACTCAAGACCCGATACCCCCAAAACCCCATTGTCAGGGAGAAGTTCCCGGCAAAAGACAAATACGGGGCTATCGGGCGCATCAGGGAAGCCATTGATATCGAAGGCAGGATGCGCAGCGATGACGGCATCAGGGTGGACGAGGATGACGGATGGTTCCTGATACGGGCATCCGGCACAGAGCCCATAGTGAGGCTCACGATGGAGTACAAGGACAAGAAAAGATTAGAGGAAAGAAAGATTAGATTGATGAAGATGATAAAAGAGAGGCTCTGATTATTTCCTCAGAGCGGATTCCTTCTCCGTGAGCTCGCGCATGACGTCCTCGTGGATGAATCTCCTGCCGCCGATCTTGACGTGCGGGATCCTTCCCCGGTCGAGGCGCCTCTCGAAAGCGTTCCTCTTTATCTTGATACCGGTCTTGTGGAGCTCCTTTATGGCCTGGCTCACAGAGAAGTAATTGGTGCTGATGTGCGTCAGCGACTCTATGGCGTCCTTCGGGACCAGCCTCCTGGTGCCGAACTTCACGCTAGGTATCGAGCCTTTCTCGATCCTGCCGATGAACGCCCTGAAGTTGATTTTCTTGTTTGCCTTCTTGTACTCCTCGAAGGCCTCCTTGACGGTGTAGAACTCAGACTTGGTGCTCGTTATGTCGTCCAGCACGCTCTTGGGGATGAACCTCTTGCGGCCCACCTTGACGAACGGGATCGTGCCCCTCTCGATGCGGCCTCCGAAGGCCCTGAACGAGATGAATACGCTGTTGTTCCTCAGGTAGTCGTATGCAGAGCGGACGGAGAAGAGGTCATGCTTCGCCTCCAGGTCATCCTCGCTCGCCTTCTGGCGGTAGAGGTTCTGGGCGACCTTGAACACGCTCGCGACAGATGTCGAGAGATTCTTCTCCACGCCGTCGCGCTCCTTCTTTATCTCGTCAAGATCGATGGACCTGAACCTGTCCACAAAGTCGTCGTCAATCTCGGTTTCGATTATAATCTTCTTTCCTCGAGGCATACTGACACCTTTCACGGATATGTCAATTTATGATTATCAATGTATATAGTTATAAAACACACAATTTATAAAGATACTGTCCACTAGGCACCCCCGCCTGCTTTGGATTTTATACGAAACACCAAATAAATGGCCGAAATCACTACAATTACACCACCTATTATGTAAATAAGTGGTATGCCGTGTTCTTCTTCCGGCGGAGGCTGTGTGCTTTCACTGTCGTTGGTGAGTATAGGGGCCGCGGATGTGGTGAACGTGCCCTCCTGCTCTGCCCGGTTGCCAGCCTTATCCTTGAGCTCGATCCTGAACTTGACGAGCCTGGATTCAGGAAGCTCGGGGAAGTCCGCCGTGAACAAATCCTTTCCGGCGGTGAAGACGATGGCGTTGCTCCAGGGAACCGCAGCGTCTGCCGGTTCCACCCTGTAATAGACCTTCACGGAGCTCTGATCCAGACCGCTGGCGAACTCGTTGGGGTCCTCGGTGTGTATCTGCAGTTTGTATGTGTTCCCCACGAAGTCAGGGGTGATGCTCTTGATCAGGGGGGATGTGATGTCGTATCGCACTTCCACCATTGGATCCAGTGAAGGGATCATGACATCTTCCGTGACAAGACCCATGTAATTTATCGAATAAGGGATCTCGTCGCCGAACGCCCTCTCGAGGCCATAGCGGCCGTTTTCCATGATGAATGACTCATTGAAGATCGTGAGGGTTGCCGGAAGAGGGTTGCCGCCATCATCCGTGGCTTCGATGCTTATCTTATAGAACGGGAACACCACCACGAAGTCCGACTCGTTCTGGATTGTGAGGTGGCCGGGCTGGTATGCGTTCCTGTAGCTGGCGAAGTATTCATAGGTCCCGGTTTTGAAGCGATACGCCACCTTTCCGGTCGCATCGGTCTTGTTTGTCTGTCCGTTGACGCTCACCGAAGCGTTGGTCAATGGGGCTCCGAGCTGGTCTCTGACATAGAATCTCAGGATATACAGGTCCGATATCTGGAGATCGACAATCGGTCCGTGGGCATTCGCCTCGACGGTGGCTTTCTTCGATGAACCGCCGATTGTCGCGTTGATCTTTATGGCGCAGTCTATATCCCGGCTCAGGGTGCCCTGATTGTATATGTCGTAGTGGACCTTGCCCGAGGCGTCGGTGTACCTTACCGGAGTGGTGAAATACTGCTCTCCGAAGCTCGCTCCCCGGTCATAGGTCACCTGGACCGCCGCCCCTTCGACAGGTTTCAGGTTGCCGTCGAGGACCCGGACATCGAAGGAATCTGTGTAGCCCACGCAGTCGGCGAAGATAGCGGTGGCCGATAATAATAGTATGGAGATGAAGATGTGGTAGAATTTCATGCGTTGGAGATATGACGGCAAGGTTAAAAAGTATTTTGCCTGCGGCGTTTTCTTGGCTTCTTATCGGCCCGGAACGCTTCTTGCTGGGACGTGGCTTTCTTCTTAGGCTTGGCTCTCTTAGCCCCGGATCCCTTGGCCCGGTTCTTCCCCGCATCCTTCGCAGGCCTTGCCGCCCTCCTCTTGCGTGGCGGGATGTTCCTGTCGCTGGCGGCCTTTTTCCTGCGGGATTCTGCATCAGGCGTTTTTGCCATCGGTTTCTTGATGTTTATCTTCTTGGAGCCTTTTTTCTTGCGGGCGGACTGGGCCTCCGGTTTTCTCTTGGATTTGGGCTCTGCCTTGGGAAGGGGCTTTTTCTTCGACGACTTGTTTTTCACAGGCTCCCTGCGCGGCTTCTTTTTCTTCGGCTTGGGTCTTTCCATGGATTTCTTCGCCTTCGGCTTCTTGGAGTTTTCAGCCTTCGGCCGGGTTTTTTCCAGGGCGCTGGGCCTGGACGGTTTCGCATCCTTCTTTGGCTTTCTATTCGCACCGCTCCTGCCAAAGCAGCCTGATGGAGCGGCCTCATCTTCGGCCGGACCTTTCTGCTGCTCTTTCGGAACGGAAAGCGATGGCTGTCGAGGGACCTCGGCCCGCTCTATTGGGGAAACCGCTCCTGATGGCTGCTGAACCTTGAAAACCAGGGGACGCTCATCGCCGGAGAAGCTGCCGATAGGTTTTTGGGTTTTTGTAAGGACCGCTGATGCTGCTGCTATCTCCTTAAGCGAGGAGATCCGGGCTTGTTTCCGAGGGACGCTTCCTGAAGGGGCCCTCCTTTCCGTATTCGGAGCGGAGGGTTTGCCGCGCCTGTCGGATGGATCCTCCCGAGGCTGTTCTGTTGCGGGCTGGCCCTGTCTGCTCCTTTTCTTCCCTTCCCGCAGCTTCCGGACCTCATCCCAGATGAAGAGCGGATTCGCATGGGGATTGCCTGTTGCATGGATCGCCGGTCCCGGGCCGGCATCTGCAGACTGCGTTTGGGCCTTTTGGATGGTCGGTTGGGAAGGCGCTGGGTGGGCGAACGCTGGTGCGGAGGGGGTTTGCTGATGCGCTGGAGGGCAGGAACGCTCCTGCATGGGCTGATCCCGCCTCATCTCCGCCACGCCCTTGATGTCGTCCATCCTTCCGTTATCGAACTCGGTCTTGATGGTGTTCGATATCTCCTTGGGGCATAGGCTTCCGCTCTTGCTGATGCCGCGCCGCAAAACCTTCCTCATAGAATCCATGCCGAGCCTTCCGCTGCTGGTGATGCGGTCGCTGCCGGTGAGGAGCGCTGGGATGGCATCTGCCGCATCCTGGAATTCCCGCATAAGCGTTGAGCACATCTCCAGGCGCTCCTTGAGCTGCCCCTTCGGTGTGCCATCCATGAGCCGCTCGAGGCGTCTTAGCGTGAGGAGGACTATGTCATTGCCAATCTCGGAGGCGTATGATTTGAGGATGGATTTGATCTCGCGCTCCACCCCGTTTTTGGCAGCCGATGCCATGAGGCTCTTCATCGCATTGACAAGCTTCTCTGGCGCGGTGGACATGTCACCGGAGCGGATGATATTTTCGAAAGCAGGCTTGTAGTTCATCCGAGGTCTATGGGAGTCCCTAGGTTCGGCATTTCCAGCGATTCGGCTGGCTGTCAAAGACCTGGCTCCCGCCATACAGATGATTTTCGTTCCGAGTGTTTAAAATCATGCCTGACGCCCGGACCCTAGAGCGTGGTCTGCCTGGACTGGAGCATCTGTCTCATCAGAGGCCCCTGGTCGAGGAACCGTGAGAGCGGGAGGCGGAGTCTCGTCGAGACGTAGTTGAGGGAGTCGCGGAAAGAGCAGAACTCGCGGTGGGGCTGCTTGAGGGCGCTGCGAACGTTCTCGCGGACGTTGAAGACTCCCAGGGGCACGTATCCTTCGTAGGCTTCTCTAAGGACGATGGCCCCGGCCTGCTTGTCCATCTTCTTCAATGCCTCCAGCACCGCGAACTTGCAGCTGTAATAGCAGCCACCGACCGATGAGTATTCTTTTTTCGGCTTCAGCTCCTCATGGTCTGCGAACACCATCTCCTCCTTCCCCAGGATGTGGATAAACGCCTCTATCCACTCGTACTGCCAGGGGGTCGGGAGGAGGATGACCGCATAATAGTTGTTGAGGCTGGAGAACTCGTAGACCTGATATGTTTCCATGACATCCATCCACCGCACTTCATCATAGAGGTGGTCTGCCAGCGCGCTGTCCACGGCGGTGATGGACCATCTGGTGGGCACGAGCTTCCTGTTCCTCTTCATGCCCATCGTACCGGTGGAGAAGGCCTTCTGTATCTGGGAGAAGAGGACGCCGCTCTCGTATGCGGAGACGGCTGCGTCCGCTGCCTTCAAATCGGTATCATAATATGATTTCTCAAGATGACGTTCCCATTTCACGTTCCCGATGTCGAACTGTCTGAGGCTCGCGCTGGGGCCGTAGGGCTGGTGCTCCTCATCGAAGCTGAGGCCCTTGGGCTTGTGCTTGAAGAGCGCCTCGCTCTCCACGCTCGATTCCGCGAGCGATATCTCCTGGAGCTTGCCCACCATCCGGTTCTCCACATCCTTGACATTGACCAGGTGCTTGCCGCGCACAAGGTCCAGCCTGAACTTGATGATGTCGTCCTGGGATTTCTTGCCGGGGATCCAGCTCTCGGGAGTGTCGAGTATCGCGGTGTCGCCTTCGTATGGGGCTATCATGGGGCCCACATAGACGCGAGGATAGTTCCATGCACCGATAAAGACACTCGGAGGGCTGCTGCCATCGAGCTTCTCGCCCACCTCGACCGTGCGCCATTTCTGAATCCCGGAAGTCATCTTCTTGAGATAGGCTCCCTTCCCCATTCCCATGACCGGCCTTTCTCGTATATAATATAAAAAACAGGGCGGAGGGCATTTCCGCGGTTTTGTTCTTGTGGTTTTGGGTCTTGTGTTTTGAACCCGGAACACGAAACCCGAGACCGGGAACCGGATGCCGGAGACTGGAAACCGGAAACCGCTCGGGCAAGCATGGATTGCCGGTGCTCTCACGGTCTGATGCCGAACCTGCGCAATACCCTCTTGCAGTGCTTGACGGTGATGGTGGTCCCGCGGACGTATATCGGCGCTCTCTTGGTGATGAACTTGGCGGCTTTCAGCGCTTTCAAGAGGGCTTTGGGGTTCTCTATGTCGAAATCGGGAAGCTCGGTGTAGGTCGTCCCGAACTCGAAGAGGAAATGGGAATCCGTTCCGGTGCCCATGGGCTTGTTGTGCTCCTTGGCGAACGCCATCGCCTTCTCGTTGTATTCCTCCTTCATGCAGCGTGCGTTGAATATCTCGATGATGTCAGCCTTGGATGCCTCGTCATCGCTCGGACGGGCCTTCGCCCTTCCGCGGTCGTACATGTGGGGGAGATATGCGAGCGCGCCCTGCTCCTTTATCTTGTCTATGGCCTCCAGGAACGCAGCGCCCTTTGGCACCTCTTCGGAAAGGTAGAGGCCTATGAGATGCCCTTTGTCTGTCGTGACTTCCTGGCCTGGGATGAACGGAGCCCCAAGAGAGCGCATCTCTGCATGGCCGCTGGTGGTGTCATGGTCGGCTATCGCCGGGATTATCCCGAGCCGCTTGGATTTCGCGACCAGGTCCCTGGGCCTGATGAGGGTGTCGATGGAATGGTTGGTGTGCACGTGGAAATCGAGTTTCATACGATAGCGCCTCCTTCTGTGAGAAGGGATATCAGCTCCTTGGCCAGGGCCTCTCCGACCTTCTTGTCCGCATCCTTTCCCTTGACCATCATCCTTCCGCTCCCGTACACGCTTATGGAATACCCTTTGAAGGATACGAGAAGCACCACCGCGCTGGTGCCGGCAATCTCGCCCGCCTTGGAAAGCGCTCTCTCAGCTTTCTTAAGATCTATCCTATGGTCCTTGAGCTTTATCTCTATCCCCGAGGCGGTGGTGCAAGGCTCCACTATGAAATACTCGCTCATCCGAGCCTCGACCTCCAGAACATGTCCTTCCTGAAGATGTCGAACATGAGCGCATCCGGGGCCTTCACGAACGGCTTCTTGAGGAGGGCGCTGATGGCCTGCGATGCTGCTATCGTTCCGGCAAGCGATGCGGCCGGGCAGAGGATGTCCGCGCATGCCTTGCGCTCCAGCACCGAATCGTGCTCTGGGAGCTGGAACGCTTTCTCGAACCGGTATGCGGTGAACACCGTGACGATGCCGCGGGTTGATTGGGCTGAGCAGAACACGTAGGGGATCTTCACCTTCCTGGCGGCACGGGCAACCATGAGCTTTGATTTGAGGCTATCCGTGCCGTCTATCACGATAGCGGCGCCTGCCAGGCTCGATGATTCGCCGAACTCCCCCCTGCGCTCCACATTCGTGCCTTTGTTTATGGCTTTCGCGCGGGAGAGCGCTGCGTGCGTCTTGGGCATGTCCAGGAATTCCTCTGTCGCCAGGCTCTGGCGGTTGAAGTTGGTCAGCTCGAATCTGTCGTTGTCGAAAAGGATGAGCCGCTCTGCCCCCATGCGGAGCAGGTTCTCGAGCACGAAGCCGCCCGTCCCTCCGAGCCCCACTATGGCGAAGGCCGATTTCCGTATCTTCCCCTGGTCGGCTTTGGAAAGGCGGTTCCTCAGGAACTTCTCCCCATAATCGTCCATAGGACTTGCACCTAGCGCTTATCGCTCTTGGATGTGAGCTTCTCCTTGATGACCTTCAGGTCCTCCTTCTTCACGCTGCCCGTCTGGAGTGCGGTGAGGTTGCGCAGGACATCAAGCCTGCGCTGGACGTGCGGATCTATCGTCCTTTCCCTGAGGGAACCAAGGTGGCTTATGACGTAGAGGCCTATGGAGACTCCGCTGAAGATGAGCATGATGGCGCCTATCTTCCCTATCTCGGTGACCGGGGTGATGTCGCCGTAGCCGACCGTGGTGATGGTGACCGTGGTGAAATAGGCCGCATCCAGGTAGGTCCAGCCTTCGGACACATGGAAGAAGACTATGGAGAGCACGTAGATGGCCGCCAGCAACACTAGGGGGATGAGAAGTGATTTTTTCGGAGGTGTCGGCGCAAAGGCTGATGAAGGCATGCTAATTGATACCCCCGCACAGTATTAAAACGTTCCATGGGATTCCCTGCCATGGATTTCCACGTCGACTGCCTCGGAGCCTCGCGCGAGGTCGGGCGCAGCGCCTTCCTGCTACACACCGACCGCAACATCATGATAGACTACGGCATCAAGCTATTCGACGAAAGCGGCGATGTCAAATATCCGATCCCGGGCCCCGCGAAGCCGGACCTGGTCGTCCTCTCTCACGCGCACCTCGACCACTCGGGATGCCTGCCGATGCTCTATAACAAAGGCGGGATGAGATGGTACTCGACCCCGCCGACCAAAGACATCTGCGAGGTGCTGTGGCAGGACTCGCTGAAGATAATGGGCGAGAGCGCGCCTTATCAGCCCCATGACATGAAACGGGCGCTGCGCCACTGGGACCCGCTGCTCTACGGCCATTCCATCCAGAGCGGGGATAGCCGGATAACCATGCATGATGCCGGCCACATCGCCGGCGCGGCGATGGTCGAGATCAATTACAAGGGAAAGAACCTCGTCTATACCGGAGACTTCAAGTGCGAGGACACCTTCATGCACAAAGGGGCCAGGTTCCTAGAAGGGGTGGATGTCCTCATAATGGAGACCACCTATGCCAAGAAGGAGCATCCTCCGAGGAAGGAGACCGAAGAGCGGCTGATGGAAGAGATACGCGACACGATCGAGAGCGGCGGGAACGCCCTGCTGCCATCGTTCGCCCTGGGAAGGACGCAGGAACTCATCTCGCTCGTGAGGAGCTATGACCAGGAGGTGCCGGTGTTCGTGGATGGCATGGGCCGGGCGATAACCAAGATATACATGCAGTATCCCAAGTATATACGCAATCCGGAGCAGTTCAAGAAAGCGGTCCGCAACGTCAATATGATTGAGAGCCCGCAGGACCGGAAGCAGGTGCTGCGTGAGCCGTCCGTAGTGATATCGAGCGCGGGCATGATGAATGGCGGGCCCATGCTCAACTACATGTTCCATGCGAACAGCGAGTCCAGGCTTATGTTCACAGGGTTCTGCGTGGAAGGCACCAATGGCTGGCTGCTCCAGAACAGGAACACGGTCATGGTTGACGATGAGGAAGTGGATGTGGAGCTGCCGGTCGGCTATTTCGACCTCTCTGCCCACGCCGGCCGGAGCGACATCCTGGAGTTCATAAAGAGGGCGAATCCTGAGAAGATAGTGCTGGTCCATGGGGATTTGCCCGAGGAGTTCGCCATCGAATTGGGAGAGGAGCACGGCTATGACGCGATAGCGCCATTGCCCGGCGAGCGGGTCATGCTTTGAGCTTCTCTACTATCACCATCTCCTCAGGATAGGAGAGATGGGAGCTGCCTTTCGAAAAAGAGTGGAAGAACAGGCGGATGGCTTCATCCGCTTTGGTGAAAGGCCGCTTCACTTCTGCGAATATCTGCCCTTTCTTCTTCACGAACCTGGCCCTCTTGTGCCCTGCCATGAACCTCTTGACATGCTCTTTCATCTCCAGTGGCGGGCCTGCCTTGAGCATCTTTCCAGGGAGATTGTCTTTACCGAGGACGATTGCAATCCGGACCAGATGCCTGCTGTCATCGGCCAGCATCTTTTTCGGCTCATAGTCCTTGAGCGACAGCTTTAGCTGCCTCATGAGCTTGTGCAATTGGCCCCACAGGACGTCGTCAACCACGCTCGGGCGGGGCATGGTGACAAGATAGGCGTTTGCGCCTCTGGACGCCTTTGCGATGCTCTCTTCGAAGCTCTCGGGCTTGCGGAAGAAGAAGTCCTCGGACGGCCTCCTGAGGAACGACTTGGAGAGCGAGATGAGCTTCTTGAAGCTCTCATCGGTCACCGCTGCCGCGACATTCCTGTCCTTGTCGGTTGGATCCACAACCACGAACCCGCTGGAAAAGCGCTCGAGCGCATCCTCGACCTGCGTCTTGCTAGTGTGGTACCCTGCAAGGTCGATGAAGAGCGGCGTTTTCCATTTCGAGGCGGCCTTGATTAGCTTGGCAAACGAGCCGTACCTTATTATCAGCAATTCGCAGAGATAGCCAGAGAAGCCCCCTATCTTTATCTCGGCCCCATATATGCCGTTTGCGTTGAGGAACTGTTTGATCAGGAGCACCTCGCCGCGGGCCTCTTTCCGAAGACGGCTCAGGACGAACTTCGTGTGCAAAACCGAGCGGTCCACCGCGCTCACCCGCTCTGATGCCTTGGATATCTTATAGGCAGGCACCAGATCTATGCGCCTGCCCTGGAAGTGGAACCTCGCATATGGATGCTCGGCGTAGCTGAGCTGGTAGCCGATATCCGGGAATGCGCGGACCATCACCTTCTTTATCTTGCCCTCCAGGGAATCGCGGGGCACGCTCCTATCGAACAGCATGAATATGTCCATATCCCGCTTGTCCCTGAGGAAAGTCCGCTTGGCGACCGAGCCTGTGAGGACCGCCCTGCATCCTTTGGGCAGGTTCTTCTGGATGTGGGCGAGGAGCATTTTTGCTGAGCGCAGCTCCCTTGATAGCTCCTCTGGACTCGGCCGTATGACCGTGAGCGCATGTTCCAGGAGGCTCTTCATCCGAAGACCTCCGGGAACGCAGGGCATGGGGAGATTGTCTCGTGTCGCGGGTTTTGCGCCTTGGGTGCTTTGTCCCCCGCCATCGAAACCGAAGACTGGGAACCGGGAACCACAGCATCTTTCCGGTAACCCCATATGCCTGCCATGGATAAAGCGTCTCGGCTAAGATTTTAAAACAAAAGCGGGGTATGACAGTCATGAGGTACGTCATCGCGGTTTTGCTAGTTTTATCCTTGTTCAGTCTCGGCTGCCTTCAGGAAAGCGATTTCCCCTCAGCGAAGGCAGAGCAGGTCGTCGATGTCCGGCAGATGGACCTTGACGGCGACGGCATCAGCGACTACTGGGTGTATGATTTCGCCCCGGTCACGCTCTCGGACGGCAGCATGCGCATCCAAAGGACCATGACGGCTTCTGCCAAGAGCATAGGCAACTACTGGCTGCTGGACGAGAACATCACGGATGTGGACCTCCTGCTCGCGGACGAGAGCCTGGCAGACTTCTCTGATTCAAGGCTCCAGGCCGACAGCGCCTGCAGCCAGGCGGTCGGCATCAGCAACGTGGTCTGCTCCGACATAGCGACCTGCAGCAAGCTCTGCTCTAGCGCATCCCTCAAGTGCAAGAGGCTGGCGGCATCCTATGAAGACGTGCTTGCAGACTCGATGATAGAGTACGTGAAGTCCAACAACGACATCCGCACAACGCTCATAGACGCGAGGCGGAGGGTGCTCACGCTAAGAGAAGCGGACGGAGCTGAGAAGGACCTGTTCCTCCAGAACGTCAAGGACATCATAGCAAGCGTCGCACGTATAAACGCCAACCCGCTCTACGCATATCCTGATTTCGGACTCTGCAGTCCCTCTGATTACGGGGTGGGGTACCTGCTCGATGCCGCTGATGCCATCGGCAGCTACGAGACCCAGACGGTCTCCTATGAATACAACATGATGGTCTCCGCAAAACCGGTCGGCGCAGGGGAGGGCCTCTCCAAGATAACGCTCACTGACAAGCTGGCAGGCAGCGCTGTCGGGGACAGCGACCAGATAAGGTCCGTACAGGAGCTGGCGGTCAGCCAGGAAGGAAGCGACGTGGCGATAGGGTGGTCCTCCACCGGAACCAGCGAGGAAGGCTACCTCCTCCATTACAGGTTCTCGTCCGCTGACTCCCCCGAGACGGTGGCCCAGTCTCTCCGGTCTCCGAGCGTGAAACTGAGCAAAGTCAATCTGGCCATCCTGGCTCCGTTCGAATTCATCCTGGGCATCATGATGGGCATCACCGGCAATTACTACATATCTCTCGGGGTTGCGGCAGGGGTGGCGCTCGCGTTCCTGTTCCTGTTCTATACGCTGGTCATGCTCGTTTTCACGGTCATAAGCGAGCGGGCCGGAGGAGCGCCTATAACAAAAGGGTTCCGCAAGGCCTTCGGCAGGACCGATGTGCGGTGGAAGACGGACATCGTGGTTGCTGTGGTGTTCCTGGCGCTCGGATACTATGTATCCACGGCCATGGTGAGCGCGCCTGCATCCGCGCCTAGCATCCTGCAGATCTTTGAATTCCTCGCCAAAAGCGGGTGGGGGGTGGTGGGCTCATGCTTGATGCTGCTGGGCGTGCTCCTGATATACTTCGCGGCCGAGAACATCACGAAGATAACGATACTGGAGAGAGCCTACGGCATGGTGATAAAGCAGGAGAGGGATCTCTTCCTGGCCCGTGCCGCTTCGCTCAAGGAGATGCTGACCGAGCTCGAGAAGCTGGTCGAGGACTACTCCAAGGAGAACTTCGATGTCAGCAAGGAATACGATGTGCTGGCGGTCGTGAAGGCCGACAAGATAGACCTGCTCGCCAAGGAGATGAACGCCCGGAGCAAGGTCAGGATAGAGGAGTACCTGGCACGCGTCGAGACCGCGCTAGCCGGCCTCAGACAGAGGAAGAAACTGGCGGACGAAAACTGGCCCAAGTGGAAGGAGAACATCACCAAGACCCTGAATGAGCAGGGAGAGGTCTACGTTTCCACGCTGGTCACGATACCTGCTTCGTTGCGGGCCTGGGCGCTCGAGAAGTACATGGAAGAGGAAGGCGCAGGGACTCTTTCCCTGGATCGCGATGTGCTCAAGAAGAAGAAGGTCTCTGCGGACAGGCTCCTGGAGGAGTTTGTCGGCGGCGGGCTGATGAGAGGCATCGTGGTCATGAAACAGAACAAGATAGCCATGTCAGAGTTCCATGACGGCAGCGGGACCGTCCAGACCGCGCTATCGCTGAAACTGGCCAACTACCTGAGGGCCATGGCCAGGAACCTCGGCCAGCACGAGCCGCAGAGCTTCGTTTCGGTCGGCAACAAGACGGTCATAGTGATGATGAGGAACCGCAATCTGCAGTCCGTCCTGTTCGTCAACAAGCCCAAGTTCAAGGAAGCGATAGAGCTCTGGAAATCTAAATCCAAGGCACTTGACGCCTAGGGCTTTTCTGCTTCTTTTTTTACCTTTTATAACCACTAAAAAAGGGCCTTTCCGGGCCTTTTTAGGAGTACCAATTTAAAGCCTCCCAGGCATATGTTTTCCGGTATAAAAACGACGAATTCCTACGACGTGTTTTGGGATACGGGACAGTGGTAAGGGTATGGACGCTGAGACTGGTTATACGGCAAAAGAGATACAGGTCCTGGAAGGCCTAGAGGGAGTTAGGCGCAGGCCCGGCATGTACATAGGAGACACCTACAAGCGGGGCCTCCACCACCTCATCTACGAAATCGTGGACAACAGCATCGATGAGGCGCTGGCCGGGCACTGCAAGAACATCGGCATCACCCTGAGCGCTGACGGCTCTGCTACCATAACCGATGATGGAAGAGGGATCCCGACAGGCAAGCATGTATCAGGCAAATCGGCCCTGGAAGTGGTCTCCAGCTCGCTCCATGCAGGAGGCAAGTTCGAGAAGAAGGCCTACAAGGTCTCGGGCGGCCTGCACGGAGTCGGCATGAGCGTCGTCAACGCGCTCTCCGAGTGGATGAAGATAGAGGTCCACCGGGAAGGGAAGATATTCACGATAGGATATCAGCGTGGGAAGCTGACCGAGCCGGTCAAGGTCGCGGGCGATTCGAAGGAGCACGGAACCTATGTCTCATTCAAGCCGGACGGGCAGATATTCAAGGAGACCGGGTTCGATTATGATTACCTGCGGGAGAGGATAATGGAGCTGGCCTTCCTGAACAAAGGGCTCACGATAACCCTGGATGATAAGAGGGGAGAAGGGAGGAGCGAGACGTTCTTCTACGAGGGCGGCATTATCCAGTTCGTCCAGTACCTCAACCAGGCCAGGACCAAACTGCACGATCCGATTTTCTTCTCCAAGCAGAACGAGCATGTCGAGATAGAGGTCGCGCTCCAGTACACCGACAGCTACAACGAGATGGTCTATTCGTTCGTCAATGACATCAAGACGATAGAGGGCGGCACCCACATGGTGGGCTTCAAGACAGCTCTGACCCGCGCGGTGAACGATTATGCCAGGTCCAGCAAGCTGGTCAAGGAGGAGCGCAAGATAACAGGCAACGATGCGGTGGAAGGCCTGACCGCCATCATCAGCCTGAAGATCGCAGAGCCACAGTTCGAAGGGCAGACCAAGACGAAACTGGGCAACAGCGAGGTCCGCGGCCAGGTGGACAGCATCGCCTACGAAGCCATAAAGACATATTTCGAGGAGCATCCCCCCGACGCCAAGAACATCATGGGTAAAATTGTAAACGCCATGGAGGCGAGGGAGGCCGCCCAGAAGGCCAAGGAGCTCATCAGGAGGAAGAACGTATTCGAGAGCAGCATCTTGCCGGGCAAGCTTGCCGACTGCAGCGAGGAGGATCCGGCCAAGGCGGAGTTGTATTTTGTGGAAGGAGATAGTGCAGGAGGAAGCTCGAAACAGGCCAGGGACAGGCGCAACCAGGCTATCCTGCCGCTCCGTGGCAAGATACTGAACGTGGAGAAGGCGCCCGTGCACAAGGTATTGACCAGCGAGGAGATAAAGAACATCGTGGTCTCCATCGGTGCTGGCTTCAAGGACGACTTCGATGTCAAGAAAGTGAGATACCACAAGATAATCATCATGACCGATGCTGATGTGGACGGCGCGCACATCAGGACACTCATCCTGACGCTCTTCTACCGCTACTTCAAGCCCATAATCGAGCATGGCTACCTGTACATCGCCATGCCGCCCCTCTATCGGGTGCAGAAGGGCAAGACCGTCCAGTACGTCTATACCGATGCGGAGCTGGAGAGGCTGATGAAGGAGCTCGGAGAGGACGTCAAGCTCCAGCGCTACAAGGGTCTTGGAGAGATGAACCCCGGCCAGCTCTGGGAGACGACCATGGACCCAGAGACCAGGACGTTGAAGAAGGTCGCCATAGAGGACGCGATGCAGGCCGATGAGCTCTTCAGCATCCTGATGGGGGACCAGGTGGAGCCCAGGAGGGCGTTCATCGAGCAGCACGCGGTGCAGGTCAAGAACCTGGATATCTGAGGCGATCACATGGCTGAAAAGATAGAGAACAAGGCTATCGAAGCCGACATGAAGGAGAGCTATCTGGACTACGCGATGTCTGTCATCATCGGGCGCGCCATACCGGACGCCCGGGACGGGCTCAAGCCTGTCCACAGGAGGATCCTATTCGGTATGCACGAGCTTGGCAACGTATTCAGCAAGCCGCATAAGAAGAGCGCCCGTGTGGTCGGTGAGGTCCTGGGCAAGTTCCACCCGCACGGCGACCTGGCGGTCTATGACGCGCTGGTGAGGATGGCGCAGCCGTTTTCCTTGCGTTATACGCTCGTGGACGGGCAGGGCAACCTCGGGTCGATAGACGGGGACAACCCGGCCGCCATGAGGTATACCGAGGTCAGGATGTCAAAGATGAGCGCGGAGATGCTCGCGGACATCGACAAACAGACCGTGGGTTTCACGGACAACTTCGATGCGACGCTCAAGGAGCCCGTTGTGCTTCCGGCAAGGGTCCCGTCCCTGCTCATAAACGGCTCGTCCGGCATCGCTGTGGGCATGGCCACCAATATCCCGCCCCATAACCTCACAGAGGTTGTGGATGCGGCCATTGCATTCATAGACGGCGCCCCGGACGACGTGCTCCTTGGGCATGTGAGCGGCCCTGACTTCCCGACCGGAGGGATGATAGTCGGCAGGCAGGGGATAATAGACGCCTACACCAAGGGCAAGGGGTCCATCAGGGTGCGAGCGAGGACAGAGAAGGACGACAAGAAGCATTCGATAATCATCAGGGAGATACCCTATCAGGTCACCAAGACATCTGTCATCGAATCCATAGTCAACGCGGTCAAGAACAAGAAGATAGAGGGTATAAGCGGCGTCCATGACCGCTCTGACAAGGATGGCATGGAAGTCATCATAGAACTCAAGAAGAACGCTGATGCGGACATCGTGCTCAACCAATTGCACGCCCACACCCAGATGCAGACCACCTTCGGAATCAACAATCTGGCCATAGTCGGAAAGCAGCCCAAGCTCATGAGCCTGCGGAACATGCTCCAGGAGTTCGTGGAGTTCCGCAAGGAGATAGTCAGGAAGCGCAGCGAGTTCGAACTCAAGCAGGCAGAGGAGAGGGCCCACATATTGGAGGGCCTTCGGATAGCGCTCAACAACATCGACCCCATAGTCGATTTCCTGCGGAAGTCCAAAGACATCGGAGAGGCGAGGGCTGGCCTGATGAAGAGGTACTCGCTGAGCGAAGTGCAGGCGAACGCCATCCTGGAGATGAAGCTCTCCAGGCTGATCTCGCTCGAGCGGGAGAAGATAGAGACCGAGTACCAGGAGCTCCTCAAGCAGATTAACTGGCTCAAGGAAGTGCTAGCCGACATCAGCAAGATACTGGACATCATCAGGAACGAGCTGAAGGAGATAAAGGAGAAATACGGGGATGCACGGAGGACCGAGATAATCGACGGGGAGGACGAGAGCCTCGATATGGAATCGCTCATCCCCAACGAAGACGTGGTCGTAGTAGTCAGCAACCGCGGATATGTCAAGAGGGTCAAGCTGGACGAGTACCGCTCCCAGCACAGGGGAGGCAAAGGCGTCATCGGAACCGAGACCAAGGAGGAGGACCACGTCCAGGACGTGATAGTCACCAGGAACCATAACTACCTTCTTCTCTTCACCGACAAGGGAAGGGTGTTCTGGCTCAAGGTGTGGAGGGTCCCTGAAGGAAGCAGGTACGCGACCGGCAAGACGCTGGTGAGCCTCCTGGATCTCAAGGACGAGAAGGTCACCAGCTGGATAAGCGTCGATAGGTTCGATACAGAGGAGTATCTCTCCATGGTCACCAAGAACGGCATCATCAAGAGGACCGCCTTGGAGAACTTCAGCAACGTGAGGAGGACCGGTATCATAGCCATCACCCTCAAGGAAGGAGACAGGCTTGTCGAGGTCATCAAGACCGACGGCAAGCAGGACCTGATGATAGCCACCAGGAAGGGCCAGTCCATCCGCTTCAAGGAGGAGCAGGCCAGGGAGATAGGCAGGACCGGCCAGGGAGTCATCGGCATCAGGTTCAAGGAGGGTGAGGACGAAGTGGTGGGAATAGCGGCCTGCAAGAAGCCAGCGATACTGACCATCACCGAGAACGGCTATGGGAAGAGGACACATATCGATGAATACCGCGTCCAGGGCCGCGGCGGTTCAGGCATCATCAACATCAAGACCGAAGGCAGGAACGGGGACGTGGTCGGCGTCCGGGCAGTGGACGACAACGACGAGGTCATCGTAATGAGCTCCAAGGGCCAGGCCATCAGGACCTACATCAAGGACATCTCCACAATAGGCAGGAACACCCAGGGCGTGAGGATAATCAGGCTCGGTGAAGGGGAAAAGGTCGCAAGCTTCGCTGTGGTCCGGGCCGGAGAGGAGGTCGCCGAGAAGTCGGGGGAAGGGAGGCTGGCCCCCGAAGGCGGAGGTATTGCCGGAGCCGATAAGGCACCAGAAGAAGCTGCCGGTGCGAAGGAACCGGAAGAGACCCCGAAGGAAGAGTGACCATGGAAATCCATGATGTTTTGGGCATCCTTGCGGCAGTGGTCGTCACCGCTGCCTATTTCCCTTACATCTATTCCACCGTCAAAGGGAAGACCAGGCCGAACCGGGCCACCTGGTTCATCTGGGCCGTGGTCGGCATAGTGGTGTTCGCCAGCTACTATTCACTCGGGGCCTGGAGCACGCTCTGGTACGCGATTCCTGGCGGGACCGTGATAACCGCCCTGCTGTCCATAAGATACGGGCAGGGTGGCTGGAGCAGATTCGACAGCCTCTGCCTGATGGGGGCGTTCATCGCCCTGGTGCTGTGGTTTCTTTCCAGAAGCCCGTTCGTGGCACTGGTCACCCTTATCGTGACCGATTTCTTCGCATACCTGCCGACCATAAAGAAGACCTATGCGGACCCGTCATCGGAAAGCCAGGGAGGCTGGGCGCTCTTCGCCCTGGCAGGGGTGTTGAACTTCTTGGCCATCGACAGGTGGACGGTGGAGATAGCCTTCTATCCCATCTATATGCTGTCGTTCAATCTGCTGGTGCTCGGCCTGACATTGCGGAAGAGTCATCGGGCCTGATTTGCCTTCCCCGTATCCCAGAAGGGACCGGCTCCGATGCTAAGAGCATATGAGGCCCTCGCACGGGTATCGGCGTCCACCGCGGCCAGCATCCTGGAGATCAGGTCATCCAGGCCGCCATCGCAGACCTCAAGGGCTCGGATGGCCTCTGCGCTCATGCGTTTGCTGAGCCTCTCCAGCGAGGACGTGATAGCATCCGCCTCGGCCTCGAAGTCGTGCTTGGAGAGCAGATCAAGCATCCTGGAAAGCCCCTTCCTTTTCACTATGAACATGGCAGAACCCGCCCCTATCGCGAACAGAGGAGACGCCCCTGCGAGTATCGGCATTCCGGTCAGATATGCAGCAGGCACCGATATAGCAGTGCCCGACACAAAAGCTATGGAAGCGGCCATTAAGGCCGGCCTGATGGCTCTCCTGTATGTGGATATGCTCCCATCCGCCGTGTCTTCAATGGAATCCAGTAATCCCCTGGCTTTTCCTATCCTTTGAAGAAGAGCATCATCAGGGAATGCTTGATCAGAGAGGGATTGCAGATGCCCTATCCTCGCTTTGATGATCTCCATGTTGCGGTAATTTGCCTCGTGTCCGTCGCTCTGGATAAGCCTCCTGGTCCACAGCGCCTCCATGGCCTCCATTATGGGCGCGGTGTCATCCAGATGGGCATTGGAACTCGCAGCAGGTATCATCATGCAGGTGTCTGCATGGGCTTCGGCGCGCCTTATCAGATATGCCGCCATCTCGAGCCTGGGGAGAAGGGCCGGGATGGCTCCGGTCCCCTCGGGCTTCTTCCGCGCCATCTCGCCCAGTTCATCGTACCGCTTGATCAGCCCTGTTATGCGGGCTGGAGAAAGCTGTCCGTCCGTATGGGAAGTTTTTCTGAGGAACATCGTAGCAGCAATGATTGATTGTTATTAAAAATATACATATACGAAAGCGATAGATATCCCCGCCCCAAGTGGCGGAGTATTCAAAAACAATAAATAGCAAGGCTGGGAAGGCACCCTATGTTCAGGGACCGGTATGATGCCGGGATGCGGCTTTCGGAAGCACTTTCTCATTATAAGGGCAGGAAGGACGCCATCGTGCTGGCGATCCCCCGCGGGGCTCTGCAGATAGGCGAGGTATTGCATAAGGAGCTCGGGTTGCCGCTTGATATCATAGTGACCAAGAAGATACCCCACCCCATCAGCGAGGAGTATGCCATCGGGGCCGTGGGGCCTGGCGGGGAGTGTTTCCTGACCGAAGCGGCTGAAGGCATCGAAACCGCGCACATAGAGCGGGAGCGCAAACGATTGGCGGGAGTTGTCGAGGAGAAGTATGTCCGCTATCGCGGAAAGAGGGCGAAGCCGGAACTGGCCGGAAAGGTCGTTATAATCATAGATGACGGGATAGCGACCGGGAGCACCATGCTGGCGGCGATACACGTGGTGCGGAAACAGAAGCCGGCCAGGATAGTTGTGGCGGTGCCTGTGGGGCCGGCCGATACGATTAAAGCGCTGGAGAAAGAGGCCGATGAATTCGTGTGCCTGGATACGCCGTCAGAGTTCTTCGCCATAGGGCAGTTCTACCAGGACTTCACCCAAATCGAGGACGAGGAGGCGATCGCTATATTGAAGAGGTGCCGTTGAGTCCCTTCGATTTCTCCAACAAGAATTGGATGCAGTCCGCCTTCTTGCCGGGCTTTTTGTTCCATTCCTTGACGACATCCTTATGGAGTGATATCTCCCCCTCCATCTGTCTTGCCGGGATGTCCGGCTTCTTGAACCTGAAGAGGAGATTAGATAGAAGCGGGCAGAACCTGGCGTTGAGGCTGCCATCCAGGCGGAAGGGGTAGCGTTTGCAGGAGAGCGGAGCGGCATTGTGGATGGAGCAGAGATTTTTTTCCAGGAAGACGCAGGGATGGGACTTGATGCCGAGGAGATAGGTCCAGCCGTCGTCCTCCATGTCAATGGTGGTGTCCGGGTCGAACGAGAGCAGGCGGGCCTGGTGGAGGACGGCGAAGTCCTGCCACGGCTTTCCGGTGGCTTCCATGATTCTTATGATGTCGAATATTGTCACGCTTATGGTGTATGTCTTGCAGCACTCGGATTTGCAGAAAGAGCATGGGCCTCTCATAGGTCAGCCTTCTTCTTTTTCCCGATGAGCAATGCCACCTCGGCAGGATCCACCTGGAGGCGGAATTTCTGCATTATCTTCACCATGTCATGGCCGCTCTCCTCGGCTATCTTCTCCAGCTGTGGGCCGGTTATCCGCTGGAGGCGGAAGACCTTGAGGACCGCTTCCACCCGAGCCCCTTTGGCCATCCCTTTGAGCATATCCGGTATGGCAGCCTTCACGAATGATCCCTTGCCGTACTCGACGAAAAGCTCGGCGAGCGTCTTCTCCAAATCAGCGAACTCCACCCCTTCCCTCCTCAGGGAGACCACGGTCTCCTCCAGGGTGATGGCGGCGAGCATCGGGTCCGCACCCTGCTCCACAAGCCTCTCGAAAAGGTGGAGGTTCCTGGAGCGCAGCATCCGCTTGGACATCTCCTTGTTTAGGAACTTCTCAAGCTTCGCGGTCTTGTCTTCCAATGATTCTGATTTGGCGACCTTGGCGAGCATCTCTTTTGTGACCGGCGATGGCGGGACATCGGTCTCGGGATAGAGCCTGGCCCGCCCTGGAAGCGGACGCATGTACGATGATGTGCCGTCCGGGTTCGCCCTCCGGGTCTCTTCGGGTACATAGTCCATATCCGCCCGCTCCAGCGCGAATACGATGGCCTTCTTCGCCTGCTCCTTGGGAGCGACGACCATGATGAAAGCATCGTTGAGCCCAGCCTCGACAGCTTTGCGCACCTGCTCCTCCTCCTGCGGGGTGATGCCGTATTTGGACAGCTTCTCGTCGCTGTGGATGATGCCTTTGACACCGGCCTTCTTGGCATAGTCGCTCAGTTCGGTGCCATACCTCTTCCCGGGCTGGATCTCTCTTCCGAGCATGCCATTGTGACCCGAAAGCTTCTGAGCGAAGACAGAGTCGCCTTTCTTCAGGCCTGCGGATATGAGTGCGGCCTTGGTGAGCTTGAACATCCCGGTCACGTCCACTGGATGGCTCTTCACCGGAAAGGCATCGTGCTTGCGCAGCTCGTATAACAGCTTGACCAGCTCGGTCTGGCGGTGAACCTCGTTCTCCACGAGCAGGGGGAGCATCTTCAGGTCCTGCGCCCCCTTTATCTCCACGCGGGCTCCGCCGTCTGTTGATATGTTGACGTCCTGGCGGATGGTGCCAAGGCCCCTGGCCACCTTGCCTGTGGCGCGCAGTATCATGCCCAGCTTCTCGGCGGTCTCCCTCAGGTGGGCGCCGTCCTTTATGTCCGGGCTGGTCGCGATCTCTATCAGCGGGATGCCGAGACGGTCGAGCCTATAGACGGCCTTGCCTTCGGACTGCGAGACTATGCCGGCGCTCTCTTCCTCCACGGCGATTGCAGGTATGCCCACGGTGCCTTGAGAGGTGTCCATGTGGCCGTTGAGGGCCACGATCATGGTGCGCTGGAAACCTGAGGTATTGCTGCCGTCTATCACCATCTTTCTCATGACATGGACCTCATCCACCGGCTTGGCATTCAACTGCAGGGCCACTTGGAGGGCTATCTGAAGCGCCTCGTGGTTCACAAGTTTAGGTGGCTCCTCGTCCAGCTCCACCAGGCAGTTGTTTGAGAAAGCCTGGTATTCGAACGAGCGGTCCTTCGCGAACTCGGCCTGGGAGGCTGCATCCACTTCGCCCAATTCGCTCATGACCGGATGGAGCCTCCGCTTGAGCGTGAGTATGGGTTTCTCATCGTCCCCGGCAAGGGTGGACGGACAGTCGCAGAAAAGCTTCTTTGTCGCGAGCCGCTGGTGTATCTCTATGCCGATTTTCATGCGGACCCCTCCAGGAGCGAGCGCTCGCTTATCTCTCCGGCCACATCTTCCAGCATCATCCTGGAGACCTCTTTCATTTCCTTGGTCTGTCCCAGGACCCAGCAGAGCTTAGCGTAAGCGGCCTCTGGCGTCCAGTCGGCTCCGTCACCGATGACGCCCGCCTCCATGAGCATCCTTCCGGTGCGGTAGACGCGCATGCATAGCCTGCCTGATATGCACTGGCTGCTCATGACCACCGGAATCCCTGATGAGACGAGCTCGGATATCGGTCTGTATATGCTCTTGACGGATGAGTCGCCCAGGGCTTCGGTCGGGACGTGGCCGAGGCCGGTGCCGACAAGCACCACTCCGTCGTAGGAATCGAGCTTGGACATGAGGTCAGGCTTGATGTTAGGATGGACGTAGATGAGCCCGACGTTGTCGTTGAGATCCTTCTTGGCGGTGGGCATGCCCTTGCCCCTCGGCTTGTGCGCCATGAGCGGCTCGAACCTGTCTGCACGGTAGTCGAGGGCGGCTATGGGGGGCGAATTGATGGATCGGAACGCGTCGCGCCTTGAGGTGTGCATCTTCCGCACGCGGGTGCCCCGATGCAGATGGCAGATATCGTCGTCGGATGAGGCATGCATGCAGACCGCCACCTCGCCCAGGTCCTGGCCGGCTGCGAACACCGCGTTGAGCAGATTCATCTCGTTCTCGCTGGAAGGCCGGTCCGAGCTTCTTTGGGAGCCCACGAAGACCACCGGGGCAGGAAGATCCTGGAGCATGTAGCTTATCGCCGCCGATGTGTAGGTCATGGTGTCGGTGCCGTGCATGATCACAACGCCCTTGCTGCCATCCTTGAGTTCATCCTCGATGGCGTCTGCCAGGAGGCGCCAGTGGGCAGCGTTCATATCCTCTGAGAAGAGCGAGAATAGCTGCCTGGAGCGTATCTTCCAGCGCTCGAGAGCCGGGAAAGCCGTCCTCAGCTCCTTCGGGGTGATTGACGGGTAGACCGCACCGGTCTTGTACTCTATCTTCGACGCGATGGTGCCTCCGCAGCCCAGGATGGATATCGCTCCTTTTACCGGCTTCTCCTTCTCCGGGGGTTCGGACTTGCGCGGAGCGGACTTCTTCACCAGAGCGACGGATACGGGCTTCAGGCCGGTGTTGTATCCGCTGTCCAGCTTCAGCACCAGCACAGCTGGATCGGTTGAGACCGGACGCGGCATCAGGAGGCCCTCGAAATCGCCCGCCTGCGAGGAGACCTTTATCCGGTCGCCTATGGATATGCCTTTCTTCTCAAGCTCCTTGATTATGTCAGCCATACGCCCGCCTATTTTATCTTGAATATCTTCACTTCCCCTCCCGGCGTGGAATACGCCAGATCGAAACCTGGGATGCTGTTGAGGAATATCGCCCGGTAGAGGTTGGAGTCGTAGAACTTCCCTTTGCGATCCTCGAAACCGCTTTTTATCTCCCCGTTCTCGAGCCACATAGGGTCCTCGGTGTAGAGGAGGGTGACGCGGGTGGCCTGCCCGAAGTGGTAGGTGGAGGCGTAATTCGCCGGGAACTGGAGGAGCGCCTTGTTGAGCTTCAGGTCCCCGTTCGGATAGGTCTCGTTCAGGTGATACGTGCCGTATATCTTTTCACCGGTGGCCAGAGTCACCTCTCCGACGCAGTAGGCCGGCTCAGGGCGAACCGCCTGGCTGCAATAAGCGATGACATTGGGGTCTGTCGGCTCCACGCAGAAGTACGGATAGTCCGGCACATATGTGTCCCCGATGGATATCTTGTATGCTGTGACCCCTGTCTTGCCGGTTAGCGAAGAGATGGTGCATGGGTTGCCGGTGACGAATATGTTCTCCCAGAGGTGGTCCGCTTCGCACTGGGATTCCCCGGGCGATTGCGCCACGGTGGTCTTGTTGTCCCATGCGCAGGAGAGGTAGTTGAGCGCGCCGTATTTGCCGCCCAGGGAGCCGCCTCCGGCCACCAGCTCGACATCGAATAAGGCATAATCGCTGTCATGGGCCTGCATCCATGACTTGAGCTCTTCCGGGGATGCGTCAAGGTAGCCATGCGCCACAGCGCCTATCATCTCATGCGATGCATGCTCGTTCCTGAGGACGCTGTTCCTCTGCCCGAAATAGTTTATCCAATGGCCGTAGTCCCACCAGGAGGTGGTCCTGGAATCGCTTTCGGTGCTGTCCCGGATCCATTCCATGGATTCGATCCAGTAGTACGCTATCCTCTGGCAGCGGAAAGAGACCGCGATCGATTCCCATTCCGGAGGGTGGGCCGCACCCGTGAGGTACTCGTACTTGGAGAAAAGCGAGAGCATGCAGAGCTTGCTGCTGTATTGGTAGTTTGTGCCATGAGAAGCGTAACCCATAGGATCGGCAGCGGCCGCACATACTTCGGCATCATTGGTCGCGGTGCACATCTGCTGGAATTTTGGCGCGAGCGCTTCGGGGCTGTTCTGGTATAGCGGCTGTGGAGATGCCCATAGAAGGGAGGTGGCGAATCCCTGGCTGAGGAACTGCATCGCCACGATGATGGCCGCGAGGCCGAGCAGCGCGTTGCACGCCATCCTCCGCTCGTTCTCGTCATTGAAGAACCTGGTCCACCCCTCCAACTGGCTGAACGTGTATCCTATCACCACGGCCAGCATGGCGGTGGCGTAAAGAGTGAACTTGGCCTTTATCACGCCGACCAGCATTGGCGGCATGGTCACCGCGATGATCAGCACCACCAAGCCGTCGTCCTCCTTCTTGAAGAACTTGAAGATGGCGTAGATGAACGAAGCGAAGAGCAGCACGAGCCACATGAGCATGAGGCTTGTGTCCTTGGCCGTGAATTGCACCTGCGTGCCAAGGACGAAGTTGATGCCGCCCACGATGAGCGCTAGCAGGAGGTTTCCCAGCACAGAGAAAGGCAGGAGCAGAAGATACATTATCAGGCTGACCAGATCGCCCATGCCGCTGAGGGCAGGCGGGGAGTTGAAGCTCTGCGCAGCGAAGCCCATCTGGCCTCCGAAGCTCGAGCCCGCGACTGCCTGCTCGGCGATCGTCCGGTCGAGCGGGGCGTTGAACTCCGCTATGCTGAAGCTGCTCTTGGCAGGCCCTAGAACGTAGCCCCCGAACGGGGTGAGGAAGACCGCCGCGAGGCCGATGATTACCAGGCCAGCCATGATGCTCAGCGAGGCCGACCGCTCCGGCACCCTCGTCTTTATCAGATAGAGGACGGCGGCCACAGCGATGCCGGACGCATAGATGATGGTGTTCGGCAGGTAGAGCTGGTTGCTGGTGAAGAGGCCGAGTATGATGGAGCTTGCCATCAGCGGACCGATCATGAAGATGATGGAATTGGAGACCAACAGGTGGAGCAGTCCGCTTGTTTCTTCGTCTCTGAGGAAATAGAGCGCGGACTGGAGCCCCAGGAATATGACGAGGGACATCACCACCAGCACCTGGCTGGCGCTTCCCATGGCGACGGATGCGAATGCGATGGCCGTCAGGACTGGATAGATGATGTCCTTGCCCGGGGAAATCTTTCCGCTATCGAAGCGGACGATATCCTTTTTCCTGGACATCAGGACGTACATGGCATAGAAGAAGAATATGGAGAAGAATGCGTAGGGCTGGACCTCCTGCTCGCCTGCTGCCAGCTTGAATATGGAGAGCGGGGCGAAGGCGAAGATGCCTGCTGCCAGAAGGCCCCATTCCCGCCGCCTCGTCACGAGCGATATGAGAAGATATATGAAGAACACCGCGAGCATGGCCGCTATCGGCGGATACATGCCGGCTATCAGCGAGAGCAGCATGTTGCTGAATTCCCCTCCGCCGCTGTATAGCACATACCATGTGGCTTCCAGATATGCGAGTGCCGGGGTTATGCGGTGCGAGACGCTCACCTCGGGATACCAGGCGGTCTGGTCATCGAAGGGGTTGTGCCCTATCGTGAGCAGCTGGTCTGCTGGCGTGGTGTAGAAGTACGGGTCCAGTTCCTGGAATATGGGGCTGTAGCTTCCTACCCTGACCATGTAAGAGGCGATGAGGAGCGCCAGGAGCAGAATCGGTATGAGGTTCTCCTTGGTCTGCTGGAATCCTTTCGGGAGGCTGATGCCCTCATATGCTTTCGTGAGCATGAAGGCCGCTATCGAGACCGCGTAAAGGGCTGCGACCGAAAGATAAGCTATGGTCGGACTGAATTCCACCCCTGCTAAGAAATAGAGCAGGAAGGGTATCATGGGCAGGAGGAAGAAACCGAACGCGAATCCGGTTATGGCCTTCTCCAGCAGGGTCAAATCATCGTTCTTCTTGAAGAATGAGAGGGAGAGGAGCACGCCGGGGATGAATGTCGATAAGGATACCCATGCCAAAAACGTTAGGAGATCGAAAGAGACGAACACAGGACCACCGCTTCAGAGGAAATCGAGACCGCTATCTCCCTGGGATACGGGCTCATCCCCGCTCTTGCCGAGTATGTACGGGGATTTCACCCCGGTGATTATCGCGGTTATCCTTATTTTGTCCTTGAGGTCTGGGCTTATCCTTGCGCCCATCTTTATGTTGGCGCCCTCATCGAAGCTCTGTGTCAATAGCTCGCCTGCGTTGATAGCGTCGCCGAGGCTCAGGTCCGGCCCGCCTTCCAGGTGGATGAGGCAGCCTTTGGCACCCTCGTAGTTGACATCCAGGAGAGGATGCTCGAGGGTGTCCTTCACCACGTCCTCGACCTTGTTGTGCCCTCCTGCGGAGCCGAGTGATATCATGGACAGGCCTCCGCCTTCCATGACGGTCTTCACGTCGGCGTAGTCCACGTTGATGAGGCTCGGGAACATTATGGTATCCGATATGCCGCTCACCGCCCGCGTGGTTATGGAATCGGCCAGCTCGAAGGCCTTGTTGACCGGCAGGTTCGGCACATAGGATGCCAGGCGGTTGTTGTCTATCACAACCACGGTGTCGCACACCTGCACCAGTTCCTGGAGGGATGCCTGGGCCTTCTTGAGCCTCACCCTCTCGAGAGCGAAGGGGTATGTGACCATGGCCACGACGATGGCGCCCTGGTCGCGGGCTATCTGGGCAATCGCCGGGGCGGCTCCTCCGCCGGTCCCTCCACCCATGCCTGCGCACACGAAGACCAGCTCATTTTCGCCAATCTCCTCTCTCAAAAGAGCGCGGTCTACGTCGGCGCATTTCTTCGCGACGTTGGTGTCTCCCCCGGCGCCAAGGCCCCGGGTGACGGTCTTCCCTAGCAGGAACTTCTTGTCAGCACCGACGAAATTGAGGTGCTTGCCGTCCGTGTTGACTGCTATCGTCCTGGCGCTCTTGAGGCCATTCTGATAGAGACGGTTCACGCAGTTGCAGCCTGCGCCGCCCACTCCAACCACTGAGATCCTTATGCTTGAGTTGTCCGTAGCGCTCTCTGCCGCGCTCGGGTGGACGTCCGTCCCTTCCTTGGCGGCTTTGATGATATCATCGAACATGGGTGACCCCCCGTCGTTTTCCAATAAGATAAAACAGCAGACTAGATTCTGCGGAAAGGAATATAAAAGAGCCGTCCCCGAGGGGAAATCTTAAATATCGGCGATAGAGCACCGGGCAGAAGGTCCAGGAACCAAGACTCTAAACCCGGAACATGGGACAGATAAAAAAAGGATGGGGGGCCACCAACCAGAAGGAGGGATGGGTGGGTGGAATGGTGGTCCCCGCCACTAGCGTCAGTTGTATCCGTAAGTCTCCGGATAATAGCCCTGGAACAGCTCCTCCATGGTGCATGCCTTGCCAGGGGTGTCGAACTTCGCCGGGTTGTATGCCCAAAGCTTGCAATTGATGTTCGAGGGCGGCACATCGTCCAGCACCGGCTGCTCGAAGCCTGCCGAAGACGCCGAACCGGGCTCGGAATCCTCAGGCATTATCTTCAGCCAGTCGCAGGTGCTTCCGGTGAAGAACTCTCCGCCTTCGCAGCCCATGTAGGTGATGTCGTCCTTGAATATGGAGATGTAAAGCGGGCAGGTCGTCTGGGTCACAGCGGTGAATTCGCTGCGGACGCGGTCCTCGCCCTCCATGTAAACCTTCATGCGCATCACGTTGCCCTGGTAATCAGTGGTGGTGATGTCGCACTCGAGCGACTGGCCGAGGGCCAGCAATGCCTCGTAGCCCAGGCCAGCCAGATCGTCTGTCGGTTGGCTTGGCGCCTCAGGCTGGGTCGGTGTCTCCGGGGCGGTTTGTCCGCCCGGAGGGGTCGTCTCCCCGCCTGATGGCGTGGCGCCCCCGCTGGACGGTGTGGTACCAGCAGGAGGTGCTTGCGGCGCGCCCAGACAGCCGAATAAGAGCAAAGCGGTCAAGATGAGTATCGGAACGTATCGTATGCCTCCCATGCGTTGGAATCATGATTAAGGTTTTTAAAGATTCACCCTGACCCGGGCGGTTTTCGTGCCTTCCTGGCAACGGATTGTTTTTATTCCCTGCATGGCAAACCCTCTCTGATGAAACTGAACTGCTCATTGTTCGGGAAGAAGCTCAAGAACCCGATCATCCTCGCTTCAGGCGTCGTCGGGATGACCAGGGCGAGTTTGGAGGCCGCGTGCGAGAATGGATGCGGCGCTGTGACCACGAAATCATTGACGCTCGAACCCCGCAAGGGCCATGAGGGACCGAATATCGTCGAGACCGAATGCGGGTTGCTCAACGCCATGGGATACCCGAACCCCGGGATCGGTGCAGGGCTTTGTGAGTTCAACTGGAAGCGCAAGGAAGCGATGATAATCAGCATAGTGGGGAAGGATGCCAAGGAGTTCGGGATGCTTGCGGAGAGGGTGCAGGCCGCCCAGGACGGGGGGCTGGATGCCAGTGCGATCGAGGCCGTCATCTCCTGCCCGCACACCCCCGGATACGGGACCATGGCAGGACAGGGGACCCCGGAATCTATCACGGAGATAACCAAGGCGATAAAAGAGAAGACCGAACTCCCGCTCATCATCAAGCTCTCGCCATCTGTCCCCGGAGAGGGGAAAGCGGCCGAGGCTGCCGAAAAGGCGGGCGCGGATGCGATAAACATGGGTAATTCCTTGGGTCCCGGGATGAAAATCGATATCACGCGGCGAAAGCCCGTCATCGGATTCGGGGTGGGTGGTTTGACCGGCCCTGCGATCAAGCCGGTGATGGTCCGCGCAGTATATGACATCTACGAGAGCGTCGACATCCCGATAATCGGGACCGGCGGAATCAGCACCGGCGCGGATGCCATAGAGATGATGATGGCCGGGGCCAGCTGGGTGGGGATCGGAAGCGCCGTATATTATAGGGGCCAGAAAGCATTCGGGCTCATCGCAAAGGAGATGGAAGAATGGCTCGGCGAAAAGGGCCTGACGCTCGAAGGCATCACAGGTGCTGCGCATGAATGAGATAAAAAACCCTGTCATCAGCGCGAAGGTGAAGAAGAGCATCCAGGAGAACTACCGGGTCAGGACGCTTGAGATAGATCACGAGATGAATGCTTTGCCCGGGCAGTTCCTCATGGTGTGGGTGCCTGGAGTTGGCGAGAGACCCATGAGCATCGGGGATTCGATACCGCTCACAATATCCGTGGCGAATGTGGGCACGGTCACTTCGGAGATATGCAAGCTCAAGGAGGGGGACCTGATATCTTTCAGAGGGCCTCTCGGAAAGCCGTTTTTGATAGCTGGCCCGAAACCCGGGGCCGGGAACTCGAGACCGGAAACCGGAAACGGGAAACCGATTCTTTGTGTAGGTGGAGGATACGGGGTCGTGCCCATGCATCTCCTGGCCAAGCGGGCGAAGGAGAGGAGGGTGGACTCCATCGCGGTGATAGGTGGACGGAGCGGGAAGGACATCATCTGGCAGAAGCAATTGTCCAAGGTCTGCAAGAAGGTGCTGGTGACCACCGATGACGGCTCGCTCGGGAAGAAGGGCAACGTGTTGGTGGAAGCTGCTCCTCTTATAGAGAAGGGGCAGGTCTCATGCGTCTATGCTTGCGGGCCCGAAGGGATGATGAAGGCGGTGGCCGAGCTGTGCGCGAAACACAAAACCCCCTGCCAGGTGAGCCTTGAGAGATACATGAAGTGCGGCGTGGGCGTGTGCGGCTCCTGCGCGGTCGATGGCAAACTGTGCTGCGTCGACGGGCCGGTTTTCAGCGCTGAGGAGGCTCTTTCTTTTTCTGAGTTCGGCAAAAAGCACCGGGATGCGACAGGGAAAATCCATGAGTGATTCAATGGAACTCGTACAAAGCAAGCATTACAGGATGTACAAGGCAGGACGGGAGGACTTCCCCGAGCATACCTACATCATATGCTCTGATGCCAGCAGCGGAATACTGTTCAGGCCGCACATAGCCGGGAAGGCATTGCAGGACCGGATGGAGAAGGTCGCCGAGATATTCATGGATGCGGCGCACGAGCTGGTCTTGAAGGGCAAGAAGACGAGCGAGATCACCGAACTGGTATTCCTCGCCGGCGGACTCTACTATCAGCTGAACCACGGCTTCAAGAAAAAGTTCGACGAGGCCATACCGCAGTGCTTTCTGGGCATCAAGAGGCAGAGGGTGGAGGGGAGCGAGGGGCAGTTCACCGCTGTGGCGACATATGAGAACTTCGAATCATTGCCGGACAATGCCACGGTCGTGATAGGGGATACCATCGCCACCGGTGCGACGCTGCAGAAAGGCGTCTACTACCTGCTCGATGCCATGGAGACCAAAGGGAAGACGCTCGACAACCTCGTGGTCTGTTCTCTTGCGTGCTCTGTGAAAGGGGCCCAGCTGATGAAGGAGATAGAGAAGAGGGTGAAGCGGAGCTTCCCGGATGCCAGTGTGTATCTGCTGGTGGCTGAAGAACTTTTCCATCTCATGCCGGACGGCACGGATCTGCGATTTCTCTATGACGAGGCGGTGATGCCAGATGAGACCAGGGAGCGCGTGCTCTCCGAGTACGGGGAGCATCTTGGAAAGGAGATGAAGTGCGCGGTGTTCGACTGGGGGACACGGTGCAAGAATCCCATCAAGCATTATCACGAGTTTTTGGAGTTCGTGGAAGAGATAAAAACGAAAGAGATGGATGATAAGGCACTGGCAGTAATCGAAAGGATGGATAAAGAGACGAAAGAGAGCCTGGCCGCCCTGGATAGGCCGCTATAGGTAGGCCATCTTCCAGAGCGCCCTCATGGTCGCTTCGAGCATCTTGTTCTCGCTCTCGTGCGCTTTGGCCGCTTCCCTGCTGCCAGGTGCTGCGAAGGAGCCGCCTGGGACCGTGCCGACAACGGTCGAGATGAGGCCGTTCATCGTGTTGATGCCATCGAGGATCATCTCGCTGCCGAGGAATGCGAGACCGAAGTGCTCCATCTCGGTCGAGAGCGCGCCATAAACCGTGCGTAATGAACGCATCCATTTCTCGTCGCTCTCCAGATAGAGCGATTCCTTGGTGAAATTCATCCCGGTGTGCGCATTCAGATCCAGTTCGGAGCATGATTCGGCCAGCGCTGCGACCACCCTGGGAGATGAATAGAGCAGGGGCCATCTCCCGTCATCGGTGAAACCAAGCCCCCGGGTGGACCAGAGACCTGTGAAAAACTCCATATCCTCCGGGTCCAGCGAGTTGGGGCATCCCATCCTCTGCCTCGGCACAGTCGCATCGCCGAAACTCCCTTTGGCGATGACCACGTCTCCGATCTCCAGGACCGGAAGCCTCTGATTCCCGCCAGAATCGATATCGATTATTCCGCCGCAGGTGCCTGATCGTATCACCGAGATGCCCTTGGCTGGGATATCCATCCCTTCTAGGCGGTAGCCATCCTCGCGCGAGTTGACGAGGGCTTCCCATGCGTTGATGTCCTGGGCCGAGCAGCCCATCTGCGTCTCGAGGATTGTGAGCGGCAGCGCCCTTCCGGCATGTTCGTATACGCCTATCGCGACATTGACGCGGCCTTGGCCGCTCGGACCGACCAGCCGTTCCATCTCCTCGTGGAGGAGCAGCATTTCACTCAGGAGCTTGGATGCGTAGAGCACGCGCCTGCGGTCCCCCACCACCATCATGCTCGGAGGAAGCATGCCTTCGTTTTCCTTCAGGAACGGGATGTCTTTCCATTTCCCGGATTCCTTTGCGATCGATACAGCGGTGTGCTGTCCTAAAACCAGCGGGCGTTCTTTCTTGTAGCGGGTAGCCATATCCAGCACCTGACGATTAGATAGGGATATTGTGTGTTGAAGTTTAAAAGAAGATGCTTACTATGAAGCGAGTAGCTACCATTAAATAGGTAAAACGGCCAATCTCCTATCGGTTCCATGTCTTCTATAGATGATGCCGCAGCGGCCATAAAGAGAGGCTCGATGGCGGTCGTGTACGATGGCGATGAACGGGAGGGCGAGGCCGACCTCATGGTCCACGCACGATACGCGAAACCCGAGACCATCAAGAGGCTGCGCCAGGATGCCGGAGGGCTCATCTGCGTCGCTCTGGATAGTGCGCTCGCCAAACGGATGGAGCTGCCGTTCTACACCGACCTGCTGAGACAGTCCGGCCACAGGATAGGCGGGATGGAATGCAAGAAGACGGCATATAATGACAAACCAGCATTCGCCATACCGGTCAACCACAAGGGAGTATATACCGGAATCACCGACGATGACAGATCGCTCACGATAACCAAGCTGGCCGAGCTGGCGCTTATGGAAGGAAGCGTCTATGAGGCGTTGGTGAGGGATTTCTACTCCCCGGGCCACGTGTTCCTGCTCATCGGGCGGGGGATAGAGAACAGGAAGGGGCATACCGAGCTTTCGCTGGAATTGGCGAGAAGGGCCGGATTGCCAGGGGTGATGGTCCTATGCGAGATGCTCGGGGACGGGAAGGCGCTGTCCAAAGATAAGGCGCGGGAGTACGCTGAACGGAACGGGTTCGCTTTCCTTGAAGGGAAAGAGATATTAGACATGACGAGAGAGAATCGGTTTCTCGAGCAACAAAAAAAGACGCTGAGCACGGAAAAATTCCACGAAGTAACGGATTTGTGAATAATATGAAACTGGGCATTGTCGACACCACGTTTGCAAGAGTGGACATGGGCGCGATAGCACTCGATGAGCTGAAGAGGAGTTATCCTGATGTTGCGATTATGAGGAGGACGGTGCCGGGGATAAAGGATCTCCCGGTGGAATGCAAGAGGCTGCTGGATGCCGGGTGCGATATCTGCATGGCTTTGGGCATGGTCGGAGGGGCGCCTATAGACACGCAGTGCGGGCATGAGGCTTCCTTGGGAATACAGGAGGCGAAACTGCTGACTGGTAAGCACATCATCGAGGTGTTCGTGCACGAGAACGAGGGATGGAGCGGGAAAGAGCTTGTGGGCATATTCGAGAACCGCATAAGGAAGCATGTCCATAACACGGTGGCGCTCGTCCAGAACCCAGAACTCATGACCGAAAACGCCGGCAAAGGCATTCGGCAGGGCAAGGACGATGAGGGAGCGATAGGCGCTGAGGAGCGCATCACGCTCGCGGTGGTGGCTGCGCGTTTCAACAATGATCTGACAGCCAGGATGAAAGCGAAGGCCGTGGAGACCGCGTCGAGGCTGGGTGCCGGCTGCCGGATGCTGGACGTTCCCGGCGTCTATGACATGCCTCTTGTGGTGAAGAAGATGCTCATGGACAAAAGCATCGATGCGGTGGTGGCTCTCGGAGCTGTGGTGAAGGGCGAGACCGCTCACGATGAAGTGATAACCAAGGACGTGGCGAAGAGGCTGGGGGAGCTGTCCTTGCAATTCAACAAGCCGGTGGCTCTTGGCATAATAGGGCACAATGCAGAGAGGAAGAAAGCGGAAGAGCGGGCGGATGAATATGCGGTGCGGGCGACCGAAGCCGCGCTCGATTTGCTGAAGACTCTCCGGGAGTGATTTGATGAACGTGAAGAAGGTGGCTGACGCTTTTTTCCCGACAAGGCACGGGGATTTCACGGTGCATGCGTTCGTGGATTCATCGGGCAGAGAGCATCTGGCATTGACCAGGTGCGGACATGAGAAGCACGATGAGGTGCCGGTGAGGGTGCACTCCAGGTGCCTGACAGGGGATACGCTGACGTCGCTCAGGTGCGACTGCAGGGACCAGCTGGAAGCATCCATGGAATACCTCGACAAAAAAGGATGCGGCGTGCTGATATATCTGGACCAGGAAGGCCGGGGGATAGGGCTTGCCAACAAGATAAAGGCTTATTCCCTTCAGGATGGCGGGATGGACACCGTGGAGGCGAACGTGCACCTGGGTTTCGGGGAGGACCAGAGGGACTATGGGGTGGCGGCGGAGATGCTGAAGGCGCTTGGCATCGATAACATAGCGCTGCTCACCAACAACCCCAAGAAGATAGCTGATCTGGAGAGGCACGGGATAACAGTCGTGAAGAGGATTCCGATTTCAGTGAAGCCGAACAAGCACAACAAGAAGTACCTGGACACCAAACGGGAGAAGATGGCACACATGCTCTAGCATTGCTCAGCTAGGCAAAGCGAAGAACGAATCCGGCACGCTATCGGTATAGTAGAGCAGTTCTGTGTATTGGTCCACGAACATCCCGCCGTTTTCTGTGTAGTCGAAGCGGTAGGACTCCGTCAAATCTATCGTGAGGTTGCGCCAGACCACGATGCCCACGCCGTCGTCCAGACATTCCTCCATCGGGCCTTCCAGGTGCGCTATGCCCCAGAGCAATGCGCGCTGGTCCTCATCTAACGTGAGGTTGGAGGCGAGAAGGGATTTCGCGTATGTCTTGTTGCCGGTTATCATGAAACGCTCGCAGCGGAAGCCGTCGTGGTCTTCACGGCCGACCCGGACGATTGAGATGAGATTGAGCATGTCGACATCTTCCGGCATGGCGGTCCTGCCGAAATAGGCGCAGCCGGTGCGCATCCTCTCCAATACGTCGAGATGCGCCTGCCATCCATCGTCTCCGAGGAGGTTCATGGTGCAGGTGGGCGCGCACTGGTAGATGCGGCCCTCTTTCCATATGGTGGTCGAGTTGGCCGAGGGCGTGCTGATGACCTTCTTCATCCAGGTGCCCTTGACATAGGTGCCGGTGGTCTGCTCTGAATCATACTGCGATGCGATGGAATCCGCCAACACCTCCTCGCCCGAGACCGAGGACAGGAGGCCGGAGACCCGGGACCGTGAGGTGTCTTGGGTCTGGAGAAGGAAGTCCTTGGCGAGTATGCCGCAGGAGAGGTTCTTCAGCTGGTAATATTTCTGCACGTCCGCAGGCCGGGTGTCCGCCGGCGGGAACGGCTTCTCTCCCGGCAGTTCTGGTATCGCAAAACCATGCTCGCCCACATACCTGTTGACGTAGTCGAGGAGGTAAGGGAATGCGATTATGCCTATGATGGCCAGCATGATTATGGGTATGAAAAGCAACACCCTGATGGCGTCTGATAGGCCCGAGCCGCTTCCGCGCATGGGGCTAATGGGCAGGTGCGTTTTATAATCCTCGATGCCCAGAAAAACGCATGGACCGCTTCATGGCTCTCGCAATCAGGCTCGCGAAGAAGGCAGAGCCTTTCCCGAATCCTAAGGTGGGAGCGGTGCTCGTGAAGGATGGGAAAATCATAGGTGAAGGATATCACAAGGCCCCTGGGAAACCGCATGCCGAAATCGAAGCGATCCGGAACGCGGAACGCAAAACCCGAAACCCGCATGTCGCCCGGGGAGCCACATTGTATGTCTCTCTGGAGCCATGCTCCCACAAGACGAAGCGGACCCCGCCATGCACCGAAGCGATAATCTCGGAAGGGATATCCAAGGTGGTCTATGGGATGGCTGATCCGAACCCGCTGGTCTCCGGTGCGCGGATGCTGAAACGGGCGGGAGTGGAGGTCGTGGGGCCGGTGGCGGAGCGGAAAGGCAGGACGCTAAACAAGACATACATCGCGAACATCTCGAAAAAACCGTTCGTGGCCATCAAGGCGGCCATGAGCGCTGATGGAAAGACAGCCACGAGGACCGGCGACTCCAAGTGGATAAGCGATGAGAAATCAAGGGAGTTCGTCCACAGGATGAGGACCGAGTATGATGCGGTGATGGTCGGTGCGAACACCGTGAGATGCGATGACCCTGCGTTAACATCGCACGGGAAGGGGAGGGACCCCTATAGGATAATAATAGACGGCAGGCTGAGCATCCCCGAGAGGTCAGGAGTGCTGAAGAACAAGGATGGGAAGACGATAGTCGCGACCAGCGAATCTGCCCCGAAGGCGAAGCTAGCGAGGCTCTCGAAAAAAGCGCTTGTGCTCAGATGCGGGAGAGGAAAGGTCGATTTGAAGCTGCTCGCCCAGTCGCTCGGCGCCATGGGCATCAAGAGGATGCTCATAGAAGGGGGCAGCGAGCTCAATGCCGAGGCATTGGATGCCGGCATCATCGACCGGCTCTATCTTTTCGTGGCCCCCAAGCTGATCGGCGGCAAGGAGGGGAAGGGAGTGTTCGGCGGAAAAGGCATCGCAGAAGTGAGAGGCGCCATGAGACTGGGAAAAATGAAAATGAAAAGAATCGGAGGGGACCTGCTGCTGCAGTGGGACCTCATCCGGTGAAGTTCTGGTAGACGATTCCTTCCAGCAGGTCCTGGGTACGGAAGACGTACCAGCCGTCCTCCTCCACGCTGTTGCCCTGGGCGAGCCAGGCCTCCCTGAAGCCGGTGTAATAATCGGCATCAGGAGAGAGCAGGAGAGTGGGTATGCGGCTCACGTTGTAATTCCTCGCTATGGCTGCGCCGTCATCAGAGCGGACGTCGAAATAGGTCTCCTGCTCGATGGCGATGCCTGTGGCGTCCGACAGATAGGATGCGAAACCGCGGATGTCGAAGCAGTCCGCGCATGACTGGTCGAATAGGTAGATAGTCTTTACCAGTCCTCGCGTCTCATTGGCCGGGAGGTCTACGTACGGGGCAGGGACGTCCCTGAGCACGAACCAGCCGTCGTTCACATCACCCAGGTTGCCGAGCTCGTTGTAGATTGGATACGATTGCACATCATCGCTCAGCAGGATGGTCGGTATCTCGGTTATGTTGAGGCGCTCGATGAGCTCTATCGCCTCGGGGTCGTCCTGGAAGTAGGTCTTGGTCTCCGAGAACACCATGCTGGCGGGGATTCCCTGGAGCGATGCTATGAAGCTGCCCCCGTCAGCGCAGTACCTGCAGTCGCTCGGATTTATGGCCACCCCCTCCAGCAGGCCGACCACCTGGCCGGTGGCGAAGACCTGATAGGGCGGGAATGGAACCGATATCAAAGCGTCCCCGGACTGGATGCCAAGCGTCTGCGTCCAATGGGAGACCAGGTCGGGGTAATCGCCGACGGGGCCCTCCACGATGACCGCAGGCGCCACCGGGATTCCGTACTGCGACATGAGGGCGGCCGCTTCGGGATCCGAAGAGGGCAGTGTGCGCTCGCTCTCCACCTGGACCTCGGCTCGCTGGATAAGGATTGTCTTGGCCTGCTGCATGACATATCCATCCGTGTTGCACAGGCCGCAATCCGAGGCCTCTATGAACGTAACGCGGATGCCTTCCCCGCTCTGGTTCATGGTCGGTGGGGGGAGGCCGGTGGTGTTTGCCGGGGGCGCCGCCAGGGGCGCTGCCTGGAAGAAAGCCAGGTACAGTCCATAGCCGGCCAGCGAGCCCGCGATGAGCGCGGCCAGCAAAAGGAATACGGGTCTCATGAACCATCATTCGGCCATAGGAATATTTAATTGTGGGCGGTGCGCCGACGTGGAAGCGGGCGGATATGGCCACGCCGGAAGAGGCAGCCGCCTGAGATATGTTTAAATTCATTCCTATGGAATAAAAGGAAACAACTTACGGCTTATTTTATCCCCTGTGATTCTCATGACGGATGAAGAGACGCTGAAGACAAGGATTGACGAGCTCGAAAAGAGGAAGGGAGAGCTCATAGACCGCATCAAGCAGCTCAACCGAAGGATAAGGTACAAGGAGTACGAAGAGAAGGCCTTGAAGCCGTTCCTGGAGCAGACCAAGGATGTCCAGATAGCGCCGTTCAGGAGACAGAGGAGAGCGCTCGAATTCAAGATAGCGACAGCCGCCTATACCCCCAAGATGGAGAGGGAGCTCATCAAGAAGCTGAAGAAGATCGACGAAGAGCTGGAGAAGCACAAGGAAGTCGAGAGGGCCAGGCGCAAGATAAGGTATGTCGAGCAGGACATAACCGAAGGCAAGACCGAGATAACGAAGATAGAGGAGGAGCTCACCACCATAAGGGGCGAGCTCCGCAGGCTCTACGATGACATGAAAGGATACCGCATAAGCGCCAGGAAGCAGGCGGCGGCAGAAGCCAAGGCCGAAGAGGACCTGGTGGCACTCGGAGACCTTGCATTCATCGAGAAGGAATAGGCTCAGGGTCCCCTGAGCGCGTCTTCTATTATTTTCTTATGGTCAGCTGCAAGCTCGGGCAGGCCATACAGCGGGAACCAATTGGCTTCCGCCGCATCATCGCCCGCTTTAAGCTCTCCGCCGGTCCGTCTAACCAGATAAGCGGCGGCTATGACGCCCCTCGGGTCGCGCCGGGGGTCCGAATAGAGGCCGGTGAGGCGGATGGGCTCCACTTCTAGCCCGGTCTCCTCCTCCATCTCCCGCTTGAGGCACTGCTCTGCGCTCTCGTCATCTTCGATGCGCCCTCCCGGGACCGCCCACATGCCCTTGTAGGGCTCGGCGGCGCGTCTTATGAGCAGTATCTTGCCGTCTTCTATAAGCACCATGTCGCATGCGAAAGGTCTCATGGTGCGGATTGGGCGGGAAAGATTAAAATCAGCCGTCTTCGGAGCGCTCAGAGGACCTTGACGTCCCAGATGTACTTGTTCCGGGTGGCGATTATGTCGACGCTGACCGCTATCTTGTAGTCATTCTTGTGGATAAGGTCTTTGAGCTCGGAGAGCATCTTATCATCGACCGGATCCGTGTTCATCCAGGAGCATGACTTGCGGGTTATGATGCAGTCTGCGATGACTAGGGCGTCATGCTGGGTTATGCCCAGGCGCATCAGCTCATCGATGATGTCAGAAGACCGGTCAGCCATGGGTTAGATATTGCTAAAGAAGGTTTAAATTCCCGATTGAGCAGGCATTGCCTGAAGACGGGCGGTTGGGCCCGTTAAGGGTGATCAGACGCTGTTGACATCTTCATTGCCTGTAGGAGGCTCAGAGGTTGTTCATGTCATCATTTCATAGTAGATTGCGCTGGAGCGGAATTTAAACCTGCGGTTTTGCCGCTTTGATGAGGAAAAGCTTCTCGAAGAAGAAGGATTGCTCCTTTTCTATGGATATTCGGTAGCCTATGGAGGCGAGGGCGCGCTTGGTCTTTTCCAGGTCGTTGAGAGAGCTCTGGATGAGGAGGAGCGTTCCGCCGGGAATGAGGCGGCTGTCGAACTCCGAGAGGAAACGGTCGATGGTCTCCCGGCCGTCTTTCCCGCCGTCATATGCGCGGTTGATGTCGCCCTCGAACCTCTCATAATCCGCTGTCGGAAGATAGGGCGGATTGAAGATGATGGCGTCGAAGCGCTCATCCTCTATCGGCCCGAACAAATCACCGACCAAAAAGCGAGCGTTCGGGATCTTGTTGAGTTCGGCGTTTTGGGCCGCGCACTCGACGGCATCAGGATTGATGTCCACCCCGACGACTTCATTGCCCTTGTCTGCAGCAGCGCATGCGATGGATGCGATCCCCGAGCCGCAGCCGACCTCCAGAATCTTCCCCCTGAGCGAGGCTGCGCTATCCGCCAGCATGAAGGAATCCTCCGCCGGAGGATAGACGCTGTCCGGGACCTGAAACCTGAATTTGCCGTGGCTCAACTCCATAGATACTCCCCATACCGGTCAAACATCGGCGGTTTTGGGTCTTGTGTTTTGTGTTCTGATGCACAGACAAGACCGGAAACCGCAGGAGCCCGGGCAGGGCTCCGAGGTCTGTTATTTATATGTTGCCTGAGATATAAAAACAGATGGACGAGGTACTCATTCTGCTGCTGCGCAAGGAGGCGCACATAAGACCTGCCATGCTGACCACCACGGAGGTGGGCAAGCTCACCGGCATGTCCCAGCAGAACGCATCGCGGAAGCTTGCGGCCCTGGAAGAAGCAGGGCACATCCAGCGCAGCAAGGAGGGCATCATGCTCACCAGCAAGGCGTGCGACGAGCTTGGGGAGCTCTACTCCTCGCTGAAGAAGGCGTTCGGAGACCGGAGGCTCGAGATAGAAGGCGTGATATCCAAGGGGTTGGGGGAAGGCGGGTACTACGTATCGCTCGAGGGCTACCAGAGCCAGATGAAGGAGAAGCTCGGCTTCAGGCCATATCCAGGCACGCTCAACATAAACATAGGGGAGGCGCAAAGATGGAAGCGCCAGCACCTCCTCCAGGGAGAGCCCATCGTGATAACCGGATTCAAGGGCAAGGAACGGAGCTATGGCGACCTGTTCGCATACAAGTGCGCCATGGACGGGGAGCCCTGCGCCATCATAATCCCGCTGAGGACTCACCATGGAGCGGACACCCTGGAGCTCATCTGCCCGTTCAACGTGAAGAAGAGGCTGGGCAAGGGCGAGGGGGATCGTGTGAAGGTGATAGTCTGATAACGCTCGAAGGCATCGTGAAAGGTTTCGCCTGGCGGCGGGGGAGGCGGGAGTACTCGCTCACCGACGGGGCTTCCGACTACGAGTTCTACACCGACGAGTTGCTCTCCCAGGGGATGGCGGTTGTTCTGGAAGGCGAGATGGGCGTCGGCAAGATAGCCGCCACGAAAGTGACGGTGCTTGAAATGGATAAGGAAACCAAAGCGCTCCAGAAGGTGAGGGAGAGGGCGGCGGCATCCGCATCGTTCCCTGACAAAGCGGCGTTCAGCGAAGAGCCGGCTATGGAGAGGCTCTGGCCCAGGATGAAAGAGGCCGCGCTGGAGATAACCATCGCGAAGAAGATGGGCAGGCCGGTGCTGCTCAGGTTCCATGGGGATGCGGACGGCATCTGCGGGGCGTTCGCGATAAGCTCGCTCATATCCTGCAAGGTGTTCCAGCAGAACTCCGCGATATATTCCGTCAAGGAAGCGCTGCGGGACATGGCGTTCATAGGGCAGGAGGGGAAAGCTATCGCGATATTGCTCGATTTCGGCTCCAACGAGGCTTCCCGCGAAGGGCGGGAGCTTCTCAAGGCAGGCGGGCTTGATGTGCTCGTCATAGACCATCATCCTTACGAGAAAGAAGAGGCCGGAATCGTGAATCCGGCGATA
The DNA here is from genome assembly GCA_040758595.1 of Microcaldota archaeon. GTDB lineage: Archaea > Micrarchaeota > Micrarchaeia > Anstonellales > Bilamarchaeaceae > Bilamarchaeum. The sequence goes on from JBFLVJ010000001.1 coordinate 103,379, forward strand.
GATCCTGAGGCTTCACGGTTCAGCGCGGGATACCTCTGCGCAGAGGTTGCAGTGCTCTGCGGGATGGACAAGGATAAGGCGCGGGAGCTGGCTGCCATCGCATGCAGCGGGGACAAGAGCCAGGTCGTACCTAACGGCGAGGATGAAGCGAAGAAGGCGCTCGTCCTCGACTTCCTCGCATCGCACATATCATACGGCAACAACCTCGATTTCTACCGGAAAGTGATGGAGAAGAAGGAGCTCTTCTCATCCATAGCCCAGCAGGCTAACGAGACGATTGAAGAGGCTGCAGGAAAAGCGATGAGGGGGATGAAGAAGAGCGAGGAGAACGGCTTGACGGTGGCGTCGTTCTCTTTGGAGGGCATCGCCAAGAGCGGGGAGTGGCCGCCATCCAGCAAGATAACGACCAGGATATTCGACAAACTCAAAGGAGAGAAGGCGCTTGTGTGTGTCGGCCAGACCGAGAGGTCGATAATCATCAGGCTGGACGATAAGGCCGCGGAGAGGGGCATTAGCGCCAATGCGCTCGCAGAGAAGCTGAAACTGAGCATGGCTGATTTCGTGGAAGGCGGAGGGGGGCATGTGCGGGCAGGGGCGATACGGGCCCGGGAGGGCTTCGCAAAAGAGGTCCTCAATGAGCTTCTCCGCGAGATTTCGACAGTAGCCGGTGGGTCGCAGGTACAGGAATAAAAACCATGCGCCGCAACAGCCAAGTATGTCAACCCCCACCAACCCTGCCATATCCGGTATGTCAGGATACACGCTCAGGAAGACCGACGTGAGCCCTATCGCCGAGAGGGCGAAGGCCATGGGCAAAAGAGTGATAGACGCCAGGCTGGGGGACCCAACCGCGTTCCGTCTCAAGCCGTTCAGAGGATATACCGGCCTGGTCGAGGAAGCTCTCGAGGACGGCAGGTGCTGGGGCTATGCGGACTCCCGAGGATTGGAGGAGCTCCGTGCGGTTCTCGGAACCGGAAACCCTGAACGCGGGACCAACGGCTATGTCGTGCCCCCGGAACGGGTGTTCGTCGGCGCAGGGGTGAGCGGGGTCGCCAGGGCATTCTTCCAGGCCATCATAGACCCTTCCGCCCATGACGAGGTGGCGATCCCGAAGTGGAGCTACATCATCTATTTCGCAGAAGCCGCCCTCAGCCGCGCGAATGTCAGGAACGTCCCTCTGGCGCAGAGCGGGGAAGTCGACACGATGGCGCTCTCCGACTCTATCACTCCACGCACGAGAGCGGTCTTCATCACCACGGTCGGCAACCCGCTGGGCATCGCGACAAGCGAGGAGACTTTCAGGCAGATCATCGACATCGTGAACAGGAAGGAGATGGAGTTCGGAAGGCCGGTATGCCTGGTGGCGGACACGATATACGAGGGATTCAGGACCGGCTCCGAGCCGATAGACCCAATCAAGATGTCGGTGGAGGCCGGCCGGGCAGGGCCGACGATAGAGTTCTATTCCATTTCCAAGCTCATAGGGGCTCCTGGAGCGAGACTCGGGTGGATGAGGTTCCACCATGACGGCGGGGAGTTCAAGAGCGAGTGCGAGCGTATGGTCGAGGCGCTCACGACGGTGTTCCAGCCGGCGCTCGGCCTGACGCCCAATGCGTTCCAGATAGCGCTCATGCGGCTCTATCGGAGCTTCGGGGATAGTACCAGGGACAGGTTCGACAACTTCGCCTCAGAGCGGAGGAACGCTGTGATAAGCCGGACCAGAGGCCTTCTCGGCCTCCTCTCCGGCCTCGATGGCATAACGTTCCCGCGATACTACAAGGAGGACGGCGTCGTCGATCCCGGGAGGGTGCACTCGCCATATATCCTGTTCGGTCTCGATGAACGCATCAGGCCCAGGGCAGGCGTATCGCAGTCTGCGGAACTGGCCGGGTTCCTTATGGATAGCGATCTGCCGGTCCTGCTGACGACGCCCGCGGACAGCTTCCTGGCAGAAGGCCTCCGAGGCCAAGGACAGGAATACATGCGTGCGGTCTCTCTCATGACCGACCCGTATCTGGCGCAGGTCGCCCTCTCCAGATTCGTCGAGAGCAAGCGCTGACTCGAAAGGATTAATAGGATTGTTTCCGATATAGTGTCATCTAGTTATAGGTGAGACCATGAAGGTTGCGATCAGCGGATTCGGGAGGATCGGGAAGGCGTTCCTCAAGGCGGCTATAAAGCTCGGGGCGCTCGGCAGGGATTTCGAAGTGGTCGCCATCAATACGCGCAGCCCGGTGGAAGGCCATGCGCACCTCTTCAAGTACGATTCGGTCTATGGCAGGTTCGACGGCACGGTCGAAGGCAGGGGAGGCCAACTGATAGTCAACGGCCACAAGATAAAATGGATAACCGAGACCGACCCGGCAAAGCTTCCATGGAAGGAGCTGGGCGTGGACCTGGTGCTGGATAGCACAGGGGTCTTCAAATCCAGGGCGGATGCCGAGAAGCACCTGGAAGCTGGCGCCAAGATGGTGCTTATCTCAGCTCCCGGGAAGGAGGTGGATGCGACTGTGGTCCCAGGAGTGAACCTAGATGCCGTGAAGAAAGGCATGACGGTGTTCTCGCTCGCTTCATGCACCACAAATTGTCTTGCGCCGGTCCTGAAGGTGCTGGATGAGAAGTTCGGCATAGAGAGCGGATTCCTGAGCACCGTGCATGCTTACACCAATGACCAGAACATACTGGACGGCAGCCACAAGGACCTGAGAAGGGCTCGCGCTGGCGCGGTGAACATCATACCGACGAGCACCGGAGCGGCGAAAGCGATAGGGGAGGTGCTCCCGGGCCTTTCAGGCAAGATGGATGGCATCGCATTCCGTGTTCCGGTGCCCTGCGGCTCCATGAACGACATGACGCTCCTGCTGAAGAAGGAGGCCACGGCCGAAGAGATAAACGCCGAGCTTAAGAAGGCTTCCGAGGGGAAGCTGAAGGGCATCCTCGGATACACCGATGAGGAGATAGTCTCCACGGACATATTGGGAACCACGCTGTCCTCCACCGTGGACTCGAAACTCACAAAGGCCAAGGGCAGGCTGGTGAAGGTCTCGGCCTGGTATGACAATGAGTTCGGCTATTCGAGCAGGCTCGTGGACTTCGTTAAGCAGCTCTCGAAGCTGTGAATGTTTATAAAGACTGAGTGAGTAGCGTGATTCGATGGCAGTAGGACTTGAAGTCGCGGTATCGAACATCTCAGGAGTTCTCTCTTCTATAGCCCCGGGCATCGCCATAATCCTGGTGACTCTGGGCGGCATAACATACGGTCTTGCCCAGATGCAGCCCGGCGAGAGCAGGGGCAAATGGCAGACGGTCGCCATCAGCATGGTGGTGGGCGGCATGATCGTGGCCGCGATAACCTTCGCTGCGGACTATCTGGTACAGGAATTCGGAAACCTGCTCAAACCGGTCTGAACGCCTATTTAGTCAGGGATCAGAATGGCAATCAAGGTGTTGGTCACAGGGGGGACCATCGACGGCATCGAATACGAATCCATAGAGGATGCTCCGAAATCGCACGAGAGCCTGATTCCGGGTTTGTTGAGAGAGGCCAGGGTGAGTACCGACTATTCCGTCGAAATTTTGATGTCGAAAGACAGCAGGTTCGTGACCGATGACGACCGAAAGATTATCCTGGAAAGATGCAAAGAATGTGAAGAGGGCAGGATAATCATCACGCACGGCACATTCACCATGCCTGATACGGCCAAGTACCTGGGCAAGCAGGATATCGGTAAGACGATTGTGCTGTTCGGTTCTGCTGTCCCTGCAAACAAAGAGGGCTCTGATGCCTTGTTCAACCTCGGGGCGGCTTTGATGGCCGTCCAGCTGCTGCCTGCCGGGGTTTATGTCATCATGAACGGCAGGGTCTTTTCCTGGGACAACGTGAAGAAGAACCTCGAGACGGGCTATTTCGAGCGGGAAGAGTAATCTCGTTATTTTGTCCAGCCAGCCGCGGAAATGAGGTCTAGTTTTGTTTAAATATAAGGCCCGCCTTAATCTCATTAGTATATACCTATGATAGTATAAGTATATACTCAGGAAGTTTTGTGGACTTTTAACCGTGGGGTGCCGGAGGGAAAGTCCAGGTGATAGGATGGAAAAAACAGAAGTGAACTTGGATGAAGAAGGGTTCGAGGAAGTGACCGCGGACCAGAAGAGCTCCTCGGAAGGAGCGCAGGGTGGCAAGAACAGGCCGGACCTGAGGGTGGTGCAGCCGGATCGGGACAAGGACGGGAACGTCGTCTACCTGAATGTCGGAGGCATGTGGAAGAACGTCTCCAAGAACGGGAACGAGTTCTACACGCTCAGGATAGGGGCGCTGAAGCTGCTGGTCTTCCCGAACGACAAGAGATAAACCGGCACGGACGTGGTGGTGCGGGTCCGCATCGGCGTGGAATGAGATATCAAGATAATGGAGAGGGATAGGAATGTCTGAAGAAAAAGATAAGAAGAAAAAATATTACAAGGACCTGGAAGACCTTCCGGGCATAGGTGAAGTCACTGCTGAGAAGCTCAGGGCGGCCGGGTTCGGGGAATTCTCGGCCATAGCGGCCTCTTCGCCGCATACGCTTGCTGAAGCTGGCGGGCTTGGCGTTGAATCGGCCAAGAAGGCCATAGAGGCCGCCAAGAGCATGGTGGAGATAGGCTTCGAGACTGCTGATACCGTCTACGAGAGGCGGAAGAGCATCGCCAAGATAAAGACCGGTTCCGAGGCGCTGGATGAGCTTCTCGGAGGCGGGGTGGAGACGATGGCGATAACCGAGATGTACGGCAAGTTCAGCTCCGGGAAATGCGTCTCGAAAGACACCCCGTTGATATATTTCAATTCTGAAAAAGCGCATGTCGAAGATATCGGATACGTATATGAGCGATATAAAACCCAGGAGGCCGAGAATGGCGAGGGAATCGTATCTGCCCCGTCGCGCGATGTCTTTGTGCTGAGCATAGACGAGAATGGAAACCTCGCGAAAAAGAGGATTATGGGCCTGTACAAACAGAAGGTCGAAAAAGTGCTCAGGATAGAAACAGACCGTGGGCTCGACCTTAGGCTCACTGAACAGCATCCGCTCCTCACATTCGGATCGGATGGGTTGGTGTGGAAATCAGCGGGCCTGATATCCGAGGGGGATTATGTCGCATCGCTGAACATCAGGTATGCTGGGGAATCCGGCATCTCGGTGGATGATGCGTACTTCCTGGGCCTGTTCGTAGCCGAAGGGACCTCTAATCCGCTGAGCATCACCAATTTCGATGCCAAAATCAACGAGAAGATGCATTCGTACATAAAAACCAGGTTCGGGCGGGAGGCTACATTTCGCCTGGAAAAGGGAAGGACATTGCTATTCAAAGGCATTGAAGGCATCCTGGGTTCGCTTTGCGGTACGGATTCAGCTACGAAATTCGTCCCGGAGGATGTATTGAACGGCGATGCCGAGATACAGAAAGCGTTCTTGAGCGGGTATGTGGATGGGGACGGATTCATCTCGAACTGCCCTGAGCTGACCACCAAATCGCCGAAGCTCGCCAGCCAGATATCCTATCTGCTTTCCAACCTTGGCGTGGTCTCTTCGATCAAGAAAAAAATCACGAGGGGATCTGTCTTCTACAGGATTTTCATACCGGACCAGGAGAGCAAGAAGAACCTCAGGGATGC
>JBFLVJ010000002.1:0-107884 GCA_040758595.1 Microcaldota archaeon
CGGAAGAGCATCAACGGCTTCACGAGGGCGATCCTGGTCATAAACCCCAACAACCCCACCGGCGCGGTCTATTCCAGGAAATCGCTCCAGGGGATAATCGATATCGCAGGCGAGCACAAGCTCCCAATCATCAGCGATGACGTGTACGACCAGCTGGTCTTCGACGGCGAGATGCACCATATCAAGGACATGGCCAAGGATGTGCCTGTCGTCTCCGGCAACAGCCTCTCCAAGAACTACATCTATCCTGGAGCCCGCGTCGGCTACCTGGCGTTCCACGGCCCTGGCTGGGACAAGATAAAGGACGCGGTGCAGAGGCTCTGCAACCAGAGGCTCTCGGTCAACTGGGAGATGCAGCGCGCATACATCGCCGCTCTCAAGGGCCCGCATGATCATATAAAGGACTTCAACGCAGCGCTCAAGGTCCGCCGCGACGTGGTGGCGAAAAGGGTCGATTCCATAGACGGGCTAAGCATGCCCAAACCAAAAGGGGCGTTCTATGCGTTCGTCAATGTCGAAGGCCCATGGAAGAACGATGTCACGTTCGTGCGGGAGCTCCTTAAGCATGGCGTCGTCGTCGTTCCTGGTTCAGGTTTCGCACCCAGGATGAAAGGCAAGGCGTTCAGGCTGGTGTTCCTTCCGAAACCCGAGCAGCTGGAGCAGGCTTTCGACCGCATCGAGGCTTGCATGAAAAGCGTGAAGGGATGATCCGCCCCATCACACTCCCAGGGTTCGCGGCAATCGGGAACGGCGATCCGTTCCCGGTGCGTCTTGAACGGCACGCCGTTCAAAACGAAGCCCAGGTCTTCAGACCTTGGAGGAAGCGAACCCGAAACCTCAGTCAAACCGGTGGCACACGGCTTCTCGCCTTCCGCGCTCCAGCCAGAAGCCCAGGGCTTTCTAGCGAACGGCAATCCGTTCGCTGGAATCCAGGGAGCGGCGCTCCCTAGATCAGCCCTGGGAGTGTGTCACCCCTTCTACTTCTTCTTTTTCAGCCCTGCTTTCTTCGCTCTCAGCTTGTCGCGGAGGGATTCCTTCGCCGTCGGCCTCGGAGGCTCCTCATCTCTCTCTTCCTCTTCGATGTCCTCGAGCACCCCGGGCGTCTCTTCTCCGGTAGCCGGCTCTTCGGGCGGCGGAGGCGCTGCCGGCACATCTTCCACCTTGGCCATCACCCCGCCGCGCCTTTTGGAGAGCTCTGTGGCCACCACGTTCTTGAAGATGGGGTCCCACTGCCTCCAGGCATCCGCGAAATCTATCTCACCGTGCTCCTGCTCCATGGAGGTGAGCAGCCTGCCGGCGGCGGTATTGACCTTGAGAACGAAATCCAGCTCCAGCATCAATTTATCCTTCATCTGCTGGCTGAGCTTCTGCACCTCATAGAACATCTTGCCTTTCCAGAACGCCTGGAGTATGTACTGCTCGGGCGAGATGCCGGTCTCTTCGCTCCTCCTTCCGAGGGCCGGGGGCACGAACGATATGTCCAGCTCTTTCTGGAGCTTCTTTATGTCTACCTTGGAGAAGTCCCTCATGGAAGCCTCCGGGTTCCTCAGGAATTTGGCCTCCCAGGTGCAGTTCTCGATGCTATCCCCCCTCCTGAAGCGGAATATCTCGACGAACTTCTTCTCGTCTATGTCGCTCTCGTACTCGAAACCGAGGACACGGTAGATGCGGCCCTTCCTGCCGAACCTCACCTTCTTGAGGAAGCTGTACCTGTCGGTGGCGTACATGCTGGCAGCAGGCAGGCCGAACACCAGCTCCAGCCTGTCCTGGATATCCCGGAGCGATTCCGCGTGGAGGTTGTAGAGCAGGAACACGCCTGGCTGGGTGTTGAGCAGGTTGATTATGCCCTGGACGGCCACACGCGATCTTACTTCGTTGATGATGAGCGCGGCATCACCCATGCGCAGGAGGGAGTTGGCCATCGTCACCAGGTCGAGCTCTTTCGTCCGGCTCTCCTCCATCTCGGAGCTCTGCACCCTCGCCGCGCCTATGTGGAACCCTCTCTTCCTGAAAGCGCGGACCGGGATCTCCTCTATATCCTGGATGGGGATTATCCTCCGTCGCGTTCCGATGGATGTAATCTTGGCAGCGGTGAACGATGTCTTTCCGACTCCCTTGAGGCCCAGCACGGCCTCCGAGCATCCAAGGGTCACCATCGTATCGTCGTATCCGGCGAAGAACGGTGTGAACGAGCTGTAGTCCAGATATTGCGCATAGGTGAACGGCTCCTCCTTCATTATCCTCAGCGCGCCCTGCAATTCGCCGAACGTGGCAGGCGGCCTCTGGAGGTGGCACCTCATCGAGTGCCTCTTGAGGACCACGTCCACGATTGGGCTGCTCTCATCGAATTTCCTGACGCCCTTGAGAGTATATACGATATTCTTGAAGGATCTATCCAGCAGGTCGCGGTTGTATCTGAAGAGCGTGTGGCAGAGCCCGTATTTCCTGTGCTCGATGTATATTGGCGAGTTCTCGCTGTCTATATAGACGTCGGTCACATTCTCCTTGTCCAGCGCCAGGTTCTCGATATGCGCTCCCATGCCGACGACCCAAGCGGCGCACTCGCGGCCCATGGCCATGGCCTGCTGGGGCGTGATGGGTATCCCGTCGAGCATCGCCCGGTCTATGAAGTACTGGCGGTACTCCCTGGTCTTGAGCTGCATGAGTATGTCCCAGTCCACGTTTATGAACTGCTCCTTGAACTGCTCGTTTATGGTGCTCTTGAGGAGACGGTTGAGTTCCGGGCTGAGATCGTCTATGGCAGTGTTCTTCTGCACATACAGGTACGCTTCAGCGCCCGGGATCTCATATATCTGCACGTCCACCCCGTAGGGCAGCTCGTAATGCGCATCGTCATCCTTGAGAGGGATCGCGTTCTCCGGTATCCCAAGCACGAGAGAAGGGACGAAATAGAGCGTCTTGAGGCCAACGAGGTCCAGGAAAGCCGCACGGAGGTCTCCGCTTCCCTTGACAAGCTCATAGAGCCTTGTCGCGGTGTATTTCTTGAGGATGCCGGCCACCCAAGAGCGGAATGTCCGGTAGCCTTGCATGTATATGCTCTTCTCCGGTTCGCCCTCATCATAATCAGAGAGCTGCTGGGCGGCCAGGAGCGGGTTGAGGAACACGTACTCGTAGAATCTCTTGAGGACGGTCCTCCTGTTATCATAGCCCGGATCCTGCTTCATGCCGTAGATGTCCCCCCTCAGGAGGATTGTCTCCAGCTGGCGGATGAAGGAGGCGTACTGGGTCAGGACGGCGGTCTTCCTCTCATCGAGCTCCACGACTATCTCTTCCTCGTACCTGATCGTCTTTATCGGCGATTCGGTCGTCGAGAGGTCCTTCAGATGGAGGTTCAGGAATTCAGGAGAAGCGAATTCATAAGGGCATTTCGCGAGATCGACTATCGCTCTGGTGCCTTCGAGGTATAGATTGCACATGGGCTAGTATCGGATTATGATTTTAAAATCGTTGAGGCGGGCTGGAACGCCCGGGTACGCTCTATTCAGTAGAACCTGAACTTCCAGGAGTTCTTGGCCGGGCTGACCACCATGTCCTTGGGGCGGCGCCATTTCTTCCTCGCCCTCAGCGTGTGCTCGCCCGGAGGAAGCACTGTCGAGAGCGGGGTGTTCCCGAGGAATATCTCGTCCTCGACCTCCCTCTTCTTTCCCTTGACGACCTTGATGCTCTTGACCACCCGGAAAATCGGGATGCCTGATGGGGTGCTATCGACAGTGACGACATATCCCTTCTGCTCATCCAGCTTCCTGCCCTCGCCATCTGCCTTTTTCGAGTCCAGTCCGAGCTTCTCCTTGATGACTCCTTGGTGCTGGTATGCGAAATAGCCTCCCGCGCCCAGCGCCGCCACGGCCGCCAGAGCGGCGATGGTCTTGCCAACGCCGCCTCTCTTGCTCCTGTGGATCTCTGGAGCGACCTCGGCCAGCGTCAGACTGGTCCGTGCCGGCTGCGGAGTCCCATACCCGAGCGAAGCGGCTATCGCTCTCTTGAATTCCACCGCGCTCGGATACCTATCTTCCTTCTTGGTCGCCATAGCTGTCAATATTATCCGGTCCACATCGGCCGCCAAATCCGGCCTGAATATCGAAGGAGGCTGCGGCATCTCGTTCATCCTCTCCATGAGGCCATCTATCTCTGGCGAGAAAGCTGATCTGCCGGTGAGCAGCCTGTACATCACCGCCCCAAGGGCATAGATGTCCACCCTGTGGTCCATCACATCGAGCATGCTCTGGGCCCTGCTGACCTGCTCGGGAGCCATGAACTCCAGCGTGCCGGCGATTATCCCGGCCCTGGTCAGCTCCTCATCGGTGTTCTGGTCGTAAACGAATTTCGCAAGGCCGAAATCCAGTATCTTGACATCTTTGACCGGCCTCAGGGGGGCATCCCCCATTATCATCTCGACCATGATGTTGCCCGGCTTGATGTCCCGGTGCATTATCTTCCTCACATGTGCCGCATTGAGGCCTTCGCAGACCTCCATCATCGCGGTGCCGAGCCATTCCCAGCTCATCAGCGGCCTGCCGTTCGCATCGAGCAGGAGGGAGAAATTCCCGTTCTCCTGCCTGGGCTTTCCGCGCTCATCGGTCTCGACGCATCTCTTGAATATCTTGTATATGTCATCGCCCGGGAAGTGCTCCATCACTATGAAGGGGTCCCCTTCCGGAAGGAATCCAAGATCCAGCGTCTTGACTACGTTGGGGTGGTTCAATCCCGCCGCCACCGCGGCTTCCCTCTTGAACCTCGCGAGGGCGGTGTCCACATCTGTCTGGGACATGCCGCGCAGGTTGCTCTTGATGACGAGCTTAATCACGACCACTTTCCCGTCTTCCATATCCTTCGCTTTGAAGACCGCGCCCATCCCTCCTTCGCCTATCTTCTCCCCGAGCTCATACACCCTGGTGAGGGTGCGCAGGAGGGTGCCGGGCACCAGGTCCACGTATCCGGAGAGAGAGGGATTCCGCATCCTCTCGGAAGGCATCAGATCCGGAAGCGGAGGGGGGCGGCTCCTCTCGTCGCCATTGCCGTTCCTTCCGCCAGCGTTTCGGTTGCCCGGTGGTCTATGCATGTTACATTTTATGTTTCAAAAAGATTATAAATGGATGTGGGGCGCGATGGCTGGACGGTCCGCTAGATATTTATGCGTTCTCCTGCAAACAACTTCAGGATTCTGATGTTGCCTAATATCTATCAGGGAGACTACCGCAAGCTGGCGTTAGTGCCAATCGCGCTGCTGCTGATCTCGCTCTATTTCATCCCATCGATCAAGATGGGCGTGGACTTCCAGGGCGGCACAGTGGTCACCCTCTCGCTCAATGGACCGGCGGACGCGGAGCAGCTCCAGGCCGATCTGCGCGATGAAGGGCTCGATGCCACGGTCCGCGTGTTCGAGTCGGCGGTCGGCTACCGCGCGGAGGTAGAGGTCCCCCAGAGCGATAGCCTGACGCGGGCCGATGAGCTGAAGGCAGAATTCAACGGACTCCTGCCAGCGGTGTCATACCTGGAGGTCGCATCGCTCCAGAACGAGACTAAAAGCGCAGAGTATCTGGAGCAGAAAGAGCGACTCGATGGGATGGCCGACGAGATGTTCTCGCTTGCAGGCATCTCCAGGGCTACCCTCAACCTGACCAGCACCAACGACCTCCAGAGGGAATTCTCCGCGGCATATTCCAAAGTCTATTCCAACTACCAGCATTCGATATCCGGGCCGCTGGATAAGCACATCTCATATTCCTCGATATCGGTGCAGACTGTCAGTCCAGGGCTCTCCACCCATTTCATAGATGTGGCTATGAACGTCGTGCTATTCGCCGCGGTGCTCAGCCTCATACTCGTTTTCGCGTTCTTCCGCTCTCTGGTCCCGAGCCTCGCGGTGCTAACAGGAGCGTTCTGCGACATCATAATAGCTCTCGGGGCGATGGGTCTCTTCGGCATCCCCCTGACGCTCGCGTCTTTCGCCGCCATCCTCATGCTGCTCGGTTTCTCCCTCGACACAGACATCCTGCTCACGACAAGGATGCTAAAGCGCAAGGGCGATCCGAGGGAGAACGCCCATGACGCGATGAAGACCGGCCTGACCATGAGCCTCACGGCGGTGATAGCATTCAGCGCGCTGTTCGTGCTCGCGATAATCACCCGCATCCCGACATATTACGAGATATCCGCCGTCGCCCTGGCCGGCCTTGTCGGAGACATGTTCGCCACCTGGGGCATAAACGCGGTGATGATACTCCACCATGTGGAGGGCAAGCGCGGGGCGACCGGCACACGGCACACAGCCCCCGGCACACGGCACCCGGCATCCGAAACCGGAAACCGGAAACAGGGAACTGGGTTCGGAGGTGGAGCCTGATGGACTTCTACAGAGACACTCATCTTCAGCTGCTGGCGCTAGCCTTCCTGGTGTTCGCCGCAGCCATCGTCGCCTTCGCAGGCTGGATACTCCTTGTGGCATTGCTTTTCTTCGGATTCGTATCGCTCATGTGGAAGGAGCCGCACATCAAGCTCGCCAGCATGGGGGTGCTCGTGCTATTGGCGGCGATCAATATCGGCGTCCATGGCATGAACTTCGGCATAGATTTCGTGGGAGGCACCCGCATCCCGGTCCTTCTGGAGCATCCCGTGGACGAATCCACGATGGACGAGATGGTGCAGACCATCAAGAGCAGGGCCAGCACCCTCGGCCTCAAGGAGGTCAAGGCCCGCGCCATGGGCAACAGCATAATCAACGTGGAGATCGCCAGTTCCGACGAGGAGACGATATCGTTCATAGAGAGGACGCTCTCCCAGCAGGGCGTCTACCTGGGCGTGGTCGACGGGAAGGTCGCTGTGAGCGGAGACCACATCTACCGCACCACGATCAGGGCCATGGGACCGAGCGAGCTCGCACAGCAGAGGGCGGACTGGGGCGTCCAGTTCTCGGTGGACCGGGAAGGGGCGGAGCAGTTCGCCAAAGCGGCTCTCGACAAGAGCGATTATCCTATCTACATGTTCCTCGACAGGCCGGACGATGCGGCGCTTTTCTATACCCGCGACAGTTTCAGGGGCTACCTCTCCCCAGATTCCGGAGAGAAGGAATCCCTGCGGGCGATGGAGGACCTGCTCAAGCTGGAAGGCGGACGGGACATCCCAGTGTATATCATAGACGACCTTGATGGCAATCTCACCGCTCCCACCAACCAGACGAAAGCGCTCGTGAGCGAGACTGTGGCAAAGAGCGTCAAGGACGATCTCGAATCCCGCGGTTTCATCGTAGTGGAGGTCAATGAGAGCAAGATGGCCCCGGAGTTCACTAGGACCCGCAGCGGAGTGCTCATAGTCTCCAAGCTCGAATCCGTGGGCCTTCTCACCGCGCCGCTCCTTGGAGGGGCGATAACCACAGGCACCTTGAATTACAATTATATAATAACGGGAAATGTCCAGGCAGAGACACAACTGGATAGGAACCAGGAAGCCTTCGCCAGGGTGAAAAGCATCGAATCCATCCTCAAGGGCGGAGCCTTACCGGTCGGCATATCGCTCGGCTCCAGGACGACGCTTCCGGCATCATTGGGAAGCGAGTTCCTGAAGCTGAGCCTGATGGGCATCGCCACCGCGCTGGTGGTGATATCACTGCTCATAGGGGTCAGATACCGCAACCTCAGGGCGACAGCCCCGATAGTGATCATAAGCATGGCCGAGCTGCTCATACTGCTTTCCATACTCGGCTCGTTCACAATAGACCTGGCAGCCATGGCAGGCATCCTTGCCGCCATCGGTGTGGGTGTGGACGCACAGATAGTCATCACCGATGAACTCCTCAAGAAGGACGAGCACACCACCCATGAGAAGGTGGAGCTGGCCTTCGGCATCATCAGGACCAACGCCATAGTGGCCATATTCTCCATGGTGCCATTGCTCTTCTCCGGGCTGGTTGAGATAATCGGATTCGCAATCTCTACAATGCTCGGCGCTTTGCTCGGCTACATGCTCACGAGGCCGGCTTACGCGGCGATAGTCGAGAAGGTGCTCGCGGCAGAGCGGAAGGGCGAGCAACCCTCGGGCTGACGGCCCCAACCTCGTTTTTCCCCATACCCCTCTCCTTAAGCTCAGCTAAGGCATATCGAAGAAAAGAATGATACATGGACTCGGGGGGAAATGCGTTGCGTTTCCGGTTTCCAGTTTCCGGTTCCCCGTTCGGAACGGGAAACCACAAGAACGGAACTGGGAACGCAATCTCGCACCCCCGGCCTCTCCGATTTCAGAAACTTTTTTACGGCAAGTTTTTTGTCAAACTTTTTTCCTAAAAAAGTTTGTGCGAACGGAGCGCTCTGCTACTGAGCTACGAGCCCGATGCGTTATCGTTGTTGTCTGCAAAGCCTTAAAATATCAGATACCTGCCGGCACATCCAGCCTATGAGCCATTCCTCCGCAAACAACAACTTTATAAAATGTCCTTACACAAAATGCTATGGAAAGAAACAGGTGTTCATTTGGCAGAGAAAGACCCATCGCTAAGACCGTCCTTCAGGCGCACAAGGAACTTGAGGCCGGTCCCGAAGGTCGGATTCAGCCTGTCCGTGGCCAGCATCTCCCCGTTCATGCGTCCCCGCCCCATTCTCATCGACAAGCCGCTGCTCAGCACAAACGAGAAGCTGATGGGGAGCCTTTCCGAAGAGATAATCCTCAGGCCGGGCAACCGTGCGTTCCATACGCACCCGAAGCTCCCAGGGGTCGAGTTCACCTCGGAGGAATGCGCCGATGCCGCGGCCATCGCCCTCTCGGCCCAGAAATATCTCGTGCTCTCCTTCTCCGCGCCTGATGGCCGTTTGGGCATGCCTGATACCAAGGCCCTCGTGCAGGATGCGCGTTTCTGGTCGGCGGCAAAGTCCTGCGATGCGGAAGCCATGATGGCCTGCGCGCTCAAGGAAGCGCTGGTGAGCGCCCGTGCGGCCGCGCTAAACACCGGAAACGGGGCGCACGCGTCAAGATCCCAGGCAAGGGACGATGTGGAAGAGGCGCTCATGTTCACGGAAGAATACATCTATTTCAAGGCGGGCGGCGAGGATTCGCTCCCGAGCATCAAAAGGATGTCCGGCCTCGAGAAGGAATTTCCCGAATCATCTTTCTATGAGCTGGCCACGAAGGCGTTAGATGCAAAAAGGGAGGGCCGCCAGCTCGCCGACCCGGACATGGAAGTCGACATCTCCGGGACGACCGACGTCAGAGAGGAAGTGATGGAAGAGACCAAGATGCTCGGAGACCTGCTCGAGACGCTGATCGCTCCTGAAAAGGCGCTCATAGAGAAGATAACGGGCGCGAAGGAGCTGGACACCAAGAGCCTGCGCACATTCCTTTCCATGCACCCAGGCAAGCGCGATCTTTTGCTCCAGCGCGGGATCAACCGCCAATGGCTTTCGAACGGGTGGAGAGAAGGGCTCGGACTCTACCAGGACATCTACCGCTCCATCTATGCGAAATGCGGCATCGCCAAGCCCACGTCTGAAGAGAGGCGGGAAGCGGCTCTGGATCCATCGAACCTCTCCGAAGAGCAGCGTCTCTGCGTATCCTTCATATTCCCCATCGGGCCGGATGAGAAGATAACTCCGGCGCACATAATCGCATTGGACATCTGGCTGAGGGCCGATAGGGAGGAGCTCGAGCGCATCTGGGATCAGATGTATCCGAGCTGGACCGAAGTGGAGGCGCTGGCAAACGAGATAAAGAAGAAAGGATTCACGACAGACCGGCTCCATCTGCTCTCAAGGCTGCTGGAGAAGCAGCCGTTCGAACTGGGCCTATACGATATAAGCAGCCCCGATCTGCTCGAAGCCAAGATAGCGCCCCTGAGAGCGGCCCGGGAGATGTGGTTCTCCCCTAGCAAGGAGGAGCGCATGGATGTCTGGAGATACGGCTCATCGGACCTTTTCGCGACCGCATCGATTTCACACAAGCTAAGATACGGCGGCCGCTATCCCAAGTTCACCAAAGACGAGGATCGCATCGCATCATTCATCTTCCCGGGCCTCACCGGTATGGCATCCCTCGACCGCTCGGCCAAGGAAGTGGCGGCTGATATCTTCAGGAGATACCATACCGGCAGAGAAATGCCCAGGAGATACCACCAGATCATATACGAGCTGGCGAGGCTGCCAGGCATGGACGTCTCTTCTCTGCGCAGGGCCGCATATCGAGAGGCGGAATTCAAGACGCTCTCTCGGTTCCTGGGCGCTCCGGACACGATGCCGCAGACGCAGATTGTCAAAGGCATGTGGGGCAGCCGGGCCAAAGACAAGCGCGACGGCAGCCGGCCTGTCAACGAGGATTCATGCTCATCGGTCGAAGTGGTCATGGAAGAGGGCGACGTGATACGGCTAGATATGGTCGCGGACGGGATGGGCGGCCACAAGAGAGGCGACGAGTCATCCCACGAGACCAACGGCCAGGCCGCAAGCAGGATAGCGAAAGAGGTGTTCGAGATATGCGCTCTTGCAGGCTGGATAATGACACCGGAGGATGCCCGCCTCATTGTCATGATGGCTGACTTGGCGATAGTGAAAGAGCAGATCGGGCGGAAGACGCTGGACGATCCTAGCGTGGAGAACGACATGGGCTGCACGATGTCGATAATCCTCCAGCGCAACGATTCCCTCTGGGGCGTGCACGCAGGAGACAGCGACTGGAAAGTGTTCCGGAACGGGGAGCCGGTTTTACTGAGTATCGGCCACACCGGAGAATGGGGTGCGCTCCAGGATGTGCGCAAGGAGGTCGAGCAGCTCGTCCGGGCCGACCTGATAAAACAGGGATTCGATCCATATGCGCTGGACGATGATCTCAAGAGCGCATTCAACTCGAGAGTGGATGAATGGACGCATGATCTGTTCATGAAGCGGATGGAGCAGCGGACGATACGGCGGGGCGGGACATCCTCCGCACTTGGCCATGCGGCCGAGCACATCCATATCAACAACGCGGTCTTGGGATACCGGCCGCTCAAGGTCCAGGCAGACGACATCATCGTCCTCTGTTCGGACGGGGTGGGCGTCCCGATATGCAACCATGAATTCGGCATATTCGCAAAAAAGGCCGGCGGCGACCTGGCAGCGGCCCGCGATGATATCGTCCAGGAAGCGGCCGCCCGCGTCGGAGTGCATGAAGGAATGATCCTCGGGCACACCACCCTCTGCGAGTGCACGGTGCGCAAAGGGAAACCGGCATCCGATGACGCGACGCTGATGATGCGCTATGCGACCGGGGCGACCATGCCTATGCAGAAAAAACAGTCAGAAGAGCAGTTCCATCCGGAGGCAGGGAAGGCGGTCCCGTCGCTCCCACAAGAGGCTCCGAGCGATGAGCCGCCTTCTTATGACGAGGTTGCGATCGAGTTCCCTGGGAAAGACACCCCCGCTCCGGATGGAGAGAGCGCAAGCGTGTCCATTCCGGGAGAGCCTTCGCCAAGGCGGGAAGGTTCGGGTCTCCTCAGGCTCTTCAAGAGAGGCCCCAAGCGCAAAGGTCCGCTCCGCAAGACCAAGAATGATTCTGCCGCCGACAGATTCAAGCCCACATCCATTTTCCACTCGCAGGTTACGCCTGACGGCTCCCCGCTTTCAGATGATGCCACGAGATGGTTCGACAAGACCGTCAGGGAGATGAACGGCTCTGAGATAGTCCAGGATGTCGCCAGGGCGCTTGGCCTGCTTCCCCGCGACCTGGAGATCATGGTCTTCTATGCCTATTGCGGCGATATGGAGATAGCCAAGGATCCGCGCCACAGCCCGGTGGGGTGGGAGCTCATCGGCATGATACCTATGCACCTGATGACCGTGGACGCCGAGCGCATCCTGCGCGCCTCATATCTGATATATATGATGAAGGAGCATAGATGGGACCGGAAGGACCGCGAAAGCATGTTCCAGGAGCTCCTGGGTCATATCAAGGCCATGCAGAATGGCGCAGAGCACACCGCCCGGCTGGAGATGGAGGCATTCGGCCTCCAGGGCCCCGGGGAGCGGGAAGATGATGGGAAGAAGGGGCGCAAGAAGGGCTCTTCACGAGGTGGAATCTCATGAATAACCACTTTAGTGAAGAATTGCAAACATTTAAATACATAACCACACTAATGTATACGCAATAACACATTATGTTCACAACTATCGAGGTGATATGTATGGCGGGAAATTCGATGAAGGATGGAAATAAGGGTGGGATTTACAAGAATCCGGTAGTGACTGCCACTATGCTGCGCACGCAGCTGGGCAAGTCAGCAGAGCCGATGATAGACCATGTGGAAGCTTCAGTCGCTCCATTGGAGAAGGCGCTTGCTCTTGTCACGACCGATACCGCCGCAGCGCTCAAGAGAAACAAGGAGCTCGGCGAGAGCGTAGCCGCTCTCGGGGCCAGGGTGGCTGAGGCGGAAACCAAGGCGGCTTCCGCAGAAGCCAGTGCCATATCCGCAGCCGCAAGCGCCGCCACCGTCACGCAGAACACCGCAGTTCTCAGCCAGCTCACCGAGAAGGTCGCCGCGATGGAAGCCGATGTCGAGAGCACCAAGCTAGCGCTGGGAACCTCGCTCCTTGCCGAGAAGCAGAACGGCTCGAAGGCAGAGGAATCCGAAGAGGGCAGAGAGACCCTCGAATCGCTTTCAGGGAAGGTCGCCCAGATGGGCGCTACGCTTGCCAGCCTGAGCGAGACCGTCGCGTTCGTGGTGGAGAGCCTCAAGGCGCTCTTCAACGCAAAGGCGCAAGAAGCCGATGCCGCTCCGGCGGAAGATACCGAGTGATGATCAAGGAGGGATGCTGAAATGGAGATCGATATCAAAGGACTCATGGCAGCTATGCAGGCCGCAGGCCAGGCTGCCGGCAAGAGGGCCGAGGAAAAGAAGCCTAAGGTGACTGCAGCCCCGCTGCTCTCTGGATTGGCCGACAAGGATGCGAAATCCGCGTCCGATGTGGATGAGGAAGCCAAGACCAAGCAGCTGCGCGCACCTGCGCCAGCAGGACCGCTCAAAACGGTCGTTGATCCTAAAACCGAGGCACCGGCTAAGCCGGAAGCTGCCGCGGAGGCGGAATCATCCGCACCTGATACGGAAGCGCTGGAAGCCGACGAGGCAGGCGCTTCAGTAGTGGGCGGGGAAGGGGATGTGGTCGTTTCAGACACGCCCGCCGCGCTCGACATGGAAGCAGTCCGCTCCATGCTCGAAGAGATGGTCGCTGAGAAGCTCGCCGAATTGACCGAGACCCTGGATGTCGTCAGGACTGGCGTGTTCGGCAATAGGGGATGGAAAGAAGTGGACAAAGTCATCGAAGGCCGGCCCCTGCTCGATGCATTCGACAGCGCTTTGGCGGATAGGGTGACTTTCGAAGACCTCGGGGTCGGTTTCGATGAAGAGGGCAATATGGTCGCTCTTGTCGATGAAGAAGGCAATCCGGTCCAGAGCGGACTGCTCAACCTGATAAATGCGTCCCATGCCGCAGCGGTCCCTGCCCCGGCGAATGTCGACCTCAGCGGAATCGAGTCTTCGCTAGGTGAAGTGACGGCCCGCGTATCAGAGATCGAGAAGCTCGGACCACGCGTGGCAAAGCTCGAGAACGACATGTACCTGATAATCGCCGACGGCAGCACCCTCATCGAGCTCGGAGTATTCGAGAGGGATGGGGAAGGCAACCTTGTGATGGGCGATGACGGCAAGCCGAAAGTCATCTCGTCCGCATTCGGGGAGATCCTCGAGCACGTCGCGACCGTTGATGATCTAGATCAGTTCGTCCAGCGGGGCGAACTGGGCCCGAACGGAGAGCTCGCACAGAAAATGGTCAGGATAACCCACGAAGTGATGGCGAACGAGTTCGTCAAGCTTCTGCTCAGGGATCCTCTGACTCAGAATGATCTGATGGAAGTGGTGCGCGAGGCTGCAAAAGAGCCCGAGACCGCAAGGATCGTCCTGAGGTCTCTGGCATCTGATGTCAAGCTCGTGGAAGAGGTCATCGCCAGGGTCGAAGGGACGTCCATGGAGGATCTGCAGAAGCCCCAGTATGCCACCCACCTGGAGCAGGTCAAGGCAAGAGCCCCTCCTATAAGGGGCAACTGCGAGGGCCTCATCGACCAGATCCCCTGGGATCAGCTCGCAAAGGATTGGGCAGAACAGACAATCACAGATGGATGACGGAGGAGATGCATAATGGCTCTTGGAGATCGGAACAGGTTGAGAGGAAAGCCCGCCGGTGCGGTGCCTAAGCCCGCGGCGGCCACGCCTTCTGTAAAGGCAGCGGCCCCGCTGCTGGAAGCGCCGGCCCGGAAAGCCGAGAAGGCGCCCGCGCCAAAAGCAGAGCACGCTCCTGCAGCGAAGGTGAGCCCGCCGCCAAGGCACAAGCCTGAAGCTGCGCCTAAGGTGGTTGTGGAAGAGCCTGCGGCATCCGATAGCGGAGAGGTCACGGTCCAGAGGACCGCACATGCCAAGAGCGAGACGACCGTCCAGGTCCGCCATGCTCTTGCAGAGCCCGTCCGCGAGGAGGGGACCCAGGCGCTCAGTGTCTCTGAGATGGAGCTGGTCTCCAGTGCGATCGAAGCTCCGGTCCAGAAGACCAGCGCTGCGATCGAGGCTCCGCAGGCCAGCGAACCGGCTACTGTCGCAGCGAGCCCCGCACCGATCTTGGCCACGAGGCCTAAGACACTCAGGTTCAGCGGTGTCGGCGACACCGAGTCCATCGGCGAACTGAAGTTCCAGCTCAAAGAGATCCTAAGCGGAGAGATGATAAACGTGATCATCTCAGGAGGGCAGTCGGAGTCCCTGGATACCCTGCGCAAGGGCCAGGAGAGCACGGTCATGTATTCCCTCAAGGACGGCACCCGCGTGAGCGTGGCCATGACATACACCGGCTTGAACATGGCCGGGACCGCATGGCAAGTGGATGCCACCGTCAAGGGTCTCAAAGCAGCCAATATCTCGGATGTGTTGGCTGCGGCTCTGAAGAGCACCAAGGAGAGCGCTCCTTCGAAGCTTGCCTTCGCGCCGAGCATCATAGCCATGGCTTCAGGCGTGGCGGCGATGATCGCCAGCTTCACGATGAAAAGCCTGACCTCGCTCGCCGCATGGCAGCAGTACGGCATCGCAGCCATAGGCCTGGTCGCCGCGGTTGTCGGTCTCGCTTCGATAACGGCAAGGATAGACTATAATGCGAAATCCAGAACTGGAGGGATATAGATGACTTCGAATACACAGCAGGTTCAGAGGCCCAACGCACCGGGCCCCCAGAGGGATGAGAAGAAGCTCAGGTTCGGGCTCACGAATGCCGCCGCGGTGACTCTGGTCGCCGGCGCTCTGGTGTTCGCAGGCCTTGCCAGGAGCTGCAAGCCGGGTCCGGAGAAGATAATCAAGGTGAAGGACAAGTGCGAGGTCTGCGCGCCCGTCGAATCCCCTCCGAAGAAGGGCGATGGCAAGTGCGAGGCCGAGAAGGGCGAGAACAACCCCTATTCAGAGAAGTACGATGCTTCCTGCGGCTACTGCGGAGACGGCAAGCAGCAGGAATGGGAAAACAAGGACAACTGCCCTGTCGATTTCCTCTGCGAGAAAGGCACCGAAAGGTACTGGAGGAAGACATTCGCGGCATTCAAGCCCATGGAGGGCGGCAAGCTCGAGCTCACGACCGTCTCGGTCACCAAGAAGTGCAATAAAGACGACAAGCCTGTCACGAGGCACGGCATGAGGACCGGGATGAAACCGCTCGCGGATACCGGGATGAAGCCGGAGCCCGTCGTGGTGAAGCCGGGCGGTCCTTGCCAGGGGGGCGATCCATCCACCCTGCGTGCGATAACGAACGCTGCCTACAGCGCTTTGGATTCAGCCAGCTCCAGCCTGAAGGATGCGCACAAACCCGAAGGCGCCCGCATACTGGCCACGTTGACGCTATATGTGTCTCCGAGCGGCCAGATAACCGGGAAAAGCGTATCTTCCAGGTGCGTGGGGACATGCGCCACTCCCAGCCTGAATGCCGCAAGTTATGTCAGTCTTGGTGGTGTGCCTTCTTCGATCGGAGGCAACCCGGGAGCGAACTGCACCATCATATACCGGAGGGTCTATAAGTGATTTGCAAGATCTGAGTCCGGACGGTCAGTCCGGTTCGTTCTCTGCAACGGGTGGGAAGATGACATTCAAGAACAGGAACGACAAAAGATTCGGCCAGAAAGGATCCGCTAGAAGGCCAGCTACCGCCCGTCCGGCTGAGGCACCGATGCTTCTTCCACCGTTGGAGGAGCGCAGGCCCTCAGCGGTTTTCGGGGATCCGGCCGTCGATGCCCATCAGCCGACCCTCGCTGTCCCTTCAGGAGAGGTGGAGGCGAGGTCAGGGCAGTTGTTCAAAAGCGAAGTGCCGACTGTGGCCAGGCCGATCCAGGCTCCGGCAGTCCAGGAGCAGCCGCCCACCGTCCAGACCAAAGTGGAGCAGCCGAGCGCCATCTTGAGCGCACTGGTGGATTACCGAACCCGTTTCCAGAGGCTGCAGTCATCCAACGGGCCCGAGCTCATGCAACAGGTCGGGGCCCTTCTGCAGGACCTGCAGAAACTGCGCAGGGAAAACACCGACAAGGCGAGCAGGGAAGAGCTGGAGCAGGTCAACGACTTCATCGGGAAGGTGCACCAGAAGATGATGCAGCTCATGGAGATGATGAGGGTGCAGTCTCTGCGCGCCCAGGCAGAGCTTGAGCCGCCACCGCCACCGATCCAGATAGACCTGCCGCCTCAGGTGCCATCCAGCCAGCAGAATCCCTTACCAGCGGAGGTATCAGTCAGGGCTCTCCAGCCTTCGTTGCCGGTGCAGAGCGCGCCCCAAGAGCAACAGGAGGCTGCGCCCGGGGCGATCAAAAGAGCTATCGCCAGCCCGATGACATGGGCGATCTCCATGGTTTCGGCGTTCACAGCAGTTCTCGTCCAGCAGCACGCATTCAAGGATATCGCCCAGATGGCCGGCCGGCTGTTCAAGAGCGAACCGCCTTCAGAGAAGATGACCTCTATCGTTTATGGGGCAGTGGTCGTGGCTACCCTGGCAGTGACCTCGCTGGTCAACATGCTGAGGAACAGGAGCGCGGAACGCAAAGAGGCGCAGGAGATGCGCAGGGAGAACGAAGGCCCGACCGACATGGGTCAGGGCATGAGATGACATTCATGAGGTGTTTATGATGAGGGGAACATTCAGGCAGAAACTGAGGAACAACGCAGCGGCGATATCGGTCTGTGTGGTGACAGCGCTCAGCGCGACAGCGGTCGTGCTCGCGAAGAATTGTGGGAAGGGCGCCACCTGCAGCAGGACGCCGATGTCAGAGCCGATAAGGAACGACGGCATCTGCGATCAGAGAGAAGCATATCCTTATATGAGGAACCAGGACGGCACCGTCATGAAGGACAAGAAAGGCAAGCCGGTCCAGAATCCCTACTATTCCAAGGCGGACTGCTTCCGCGGAGACAACGTCTGCGACAATGTGACGAATGTCGGGGAGCTCAAGGACCCGGCGGGCAATCCAGTGGATGTCAAGAAGCTTTTGGTCCAGGGCACCAACATGATAAAGTTCAAGGACGGCCGCCCCCTCACGCTGCCGCTCGAGGCCGAGGATTCCTATGACTGCCAGATGGCGAAGGTCCGCGCGAACCCATGTTCCGGAGCTGAGGATGCCCAGCTCATAGACGGCCGCCCGCTTCTGGACAAGCCTGATCCGACCACCCCGATAGTCCAGAGGCCCCAGGAGTTCATCGAGATGATGTTCAAGAACAAATCCTTGGTGAAGCCGGGCAACAACTACTTCGTGGTGATGCCGAACCTCTACAAGGAGAGCTGCGGCGTGGGCCTTCCGGTCTGCGATCCCAATATCCCCATAGAATGCTTCTGCAAGAACCACAAGTCCTGCGTACCGGCTACCTGCGGCAACGGCCAGCTCGACAAGGGTGAGGACTGCGATCCCAAACACGCGCTCAAGACATACCGCGTGAAGAGCGGGTATGTCTGCAGCTACACCTGCAAGTGGGTCAAGAAGACGCCGCCTCCCCCCCCGATGGAGATGGCCCCGCCCGTGATGAAGCCTGACCCCAAACCAAAATGCGGGGACGACAAGGTCAACCAGGCGAGCGAGGAGTGCGACGGCACCGACAAGAGCGCCTGCAAAGGCCGCAGCTGCACCAGCTCGTGCAAGTGCGAGAAACCGGCGCCGCCTCCAACGAATATGGGTCCGTGCCCAAACGATTCCACGGTCAAAGGCCTCAAGAACGATGTCGGTGACGCCATCGATGCGGCATCCACAAAAGTCAGGAACGCCCATCAGGCAGATCCGGCCGCTAAAGTCCTTGTTACCGTGAAGATGTACGTGGACCCTATGGGCAAATTGACCGGATATGGCGCATACTCCAAATGCGCAGGCACCTGCGACGTTGCCAACGTGGATACGAGGAGGCTCCTCGGCAACCTTGGCATAACTGGCAGGTCGGTCACGGCTCCGAAGGTCCACTGCTACATCCGAGTGGTTCGTACTGCCAGCAAATAACTCTTTTTATTCCCTTTTCCCCTTTTCTACTGATGATTATGGCAAAACACATCCTATTCGACATGGATGACACGCTCTTCCCATCAACAGAGTTCTCCACGTTGGCCAGGAAGAACGCCATAAACGCCATGATGGGCATGGGCCTCGAGCAGGATTTCGAGACATTGAGCGCCCGCCTGAACGCTATAATAATGCAGAAAGGCTCCAACTACCCGAACCATTTCGACGATCTATGCAGGGACCTTGGCATCAAAGACCCAGGACGGTTCGTGGCGGCTGCGGTGGGCGCCTACCACGACACGAAGACCTCCATCGCCCCGTTCCCGAGGGTCCCGCTCACACTCCTGACGCTGAAGGAGCGCGGCCATTCCCTTTATGTCGCCACCCGGGGGAGCACCATAAAGCAGTGGGACAAACTGATCCGCCTCAAGATAGCGCTATTCTTCGACGATGTATTCGTCTCGGAAGCGCTCGGAGAGGATAAATCCGAGGAATTCTACAGGAAGATAGCGGGGAAACTGGGCGCAGCTCCGGAGGGCTGCCTGATGGTCGGCGACAATGAGGAGCGCGACATAACGCCCGCCAAGGCGGTGGGCATGAGGACCGCGCGCATATTCTCAGGAAAGCATGCCTCGGTACCAACCAAGGCAGATATGTCCATCAGCGACATCAGCGAGCTCCTCCCAGCCCTGCAACGCTTATAAAACATTCAATCCAATAGTTGCCCATGAGGCTTCTCATATTCGGATTGATGGCATTAGCGCTCATCATGGCCGGCTGCGGCGGGACCAGGGGCGCTGCGGCATGCGAGGACAACACAGACTGCAAGTCATGGCAGTTCTGCAACACCACCGGCGGCTCATGCGCCACCCTTCCCGGCTACTGCGACAGCGACGGGCAGTGCGAGGCACGCGACAACATGACCATGTGCGACGTCGGAGGGACGCACACATGTGTCTTCAAGGAGGGCTTCTGCCGCTCGAATGCCAACTGCGAGAACTGGCAGGTCTGCGATTCCACCAACCACTGCAGGCCAGCCCCAGGATACTGCGATTCCGATTCCCAGTGCGATCCGAGCTTCGAATACTGCAATCCCTCGAGCCACCAGTGCGGTCCGGCTCCCGGATACTGCCTTTCAGACACCGACTGCGATTCATGGAAGAGGTGCGACATAGTAAGCAAGAAGTGCTACGTGCTCGAGGGCAGATGCGACCTTGACGGCGACTGCGAGAACTGGCAGGTCTGCGACATCGAAACCCATGTATGCGAGGCCGAGGAAGGCTTCTGCGCCAATGACCAGGACTGCAGCACCTGGGCAAAGTGCGATCTGACCTCCAAGAGGTGCATAGCGAGGCAGGGCTACTGCCTGGCGGACAACGAGTGCAACGAATGGGAGCTGTGCAGCTCTAAATCGCACCGGTGCGAGCCGGCGACAGATCGCTGCGGCTCCAATGAGGACTGCGGCTCATGGCAGGTCTGCGACAGCGCGCACTACTGCAATGCGAAGATAGGGTACTGCGATACCAGCGCGGACTGCGTGCAGGGCGAAGTGTGCAACCAGCAGAACCACCTCTGCCAGTGAAAAACACCCCCCTTTTTCCTCATCTCTCTTTCTACTCCCAGACCGGCTTGACGCGCATCGGGGGTTTGCGGACCCTCCTTCTGGGGGTCCACCTCTTCGCTTTCTTCTCCATAGAGACAGCGACGCTGCCGCTGGTGTCCTTGTATATCTCGACTTTCTTGTCGCTGTAGCCCTCTTTCTCGAGCCTGAGCGTGAGAGCCTTGCCTGTCCGCAGCTTTATGCCGCAACTGCCATCCTCCTTGGTGACGCAGAGCAGCCGCTCTCCATCTAACACGTTGACGCCCTCCAGTTCTGTCCTGAGGGTGATATCCCTCTCCGTCTGCGCCATCGGGAGCGTCGTGACCTGGGGGGCCATAGGGTCCTTCCGCATCGGTTCAGGAGCGGGTTTCGTCTTCTGCATCTCCCTTGAGGCGGCTTGCGGCTTCTTCGCGCCGCCATCGCCGTCCACGCCCCTGCCTGCGACAAGCGCGGTGATCGTGACAGCTGCGGCAAGCGTCAGCGCCCCAGCGCCAATCCCCCAGAACAGCTTCCGGCGCTTCTGCTTCTGCAGAAGGCTGGTGGCCATCTCCCCCTCGTTCGGGGTGCGGGTCTGCGCGGTGCCATTGGGCGTGTCCATCCGCACGAACCGCCCGGAAGCCGCATCCCAGACGTCTCCTGACTGGAGCCTCGCGATGTCGATGGTGTTCATCCCGGCGCTCCGCATGATGTCCTCGCGCAGCTCTGCCATGGACTGGTACCTCTTTGCCGGGTCCTTCTCCAGGCACTTCATCACTATGCGCTCGGCCTCTTCCGGGATGTCTAAATCAGGCCTCCTCTCCCTGGGCGGGACCGGATTCTCGTTCATGAGCTTGACAAGCAGTTCGGTGACGCTCTCCCCGTGGAATACTGTGCATCCTGTGAGCGTATGGTACATAAGGGCCCCGGTGCTGTAGATATCGGTCCTGTTGTCGATACTTAACCCGCAGGCCTGCTCGGGCGCCATGTAATGGGGCGTCCCCATCACCATCTCACCGCCGTGGGTGGGGTCTTTGACGGTGGGCGCCATCATCTTGGCTATCCCGAAATCCAGCACCTTCGCTGTCCGGTCTCCGTAATCATCCGTCACTATGAATATGTTCTCGGACTTGATGTCCCTGTGCACGATGGGGTGCGGGACAGTCTTCTCCTCCCCGCTCTCGGGGTCTACGACCTTCTCCTTGTGGTTGTGGGCCGCGTCGAGTGCCTTGCATACCTGGGCCATTATGGCCATTGCCTGCTCCCATGGGATGGGCCCGCTGTCGTTGATTATGTCATTGAGGTCCTTGCCGGAGAGGAGCTCCATCACGTAGAATGGCGTGACCCCCTCCCCGAAATCATCCTCTCCGAAATCGACTATATCTATGATGTTCGGATGCTTGAGCTTTGCGATGACCTTGACCTCGTTCAGGAACCGGTCATACATCGTCTTCTTCGTCCTCTCCCGTTCATCTCCGCTCAGGCCGCAGAGGGCCTCATCGAACTTGATGGCCTTTATGGCGATAGGTCTCTGCATCACTATGGTTCCATCCCTGGCGGTCCTGACCATCAGGGCTTTGTAGACGGTCCCCATGCCGCCTTCACCAAGCTTGCATATCCTCTTGTAGTATCCGGTCTCGGAAGCGCCGAGCTTGTCGATGCTCGCATCCACCACCACCGAAGAGGGCTGTCGGGGAGATCCTTCGGCATCTGCATCCCCGACCGGGCCCTCTGCCATGATGGACATCCCCATTATCATCGTCTTCCTGGCCTGAAGCTGGGGAGGCGCTGGCATGGTGGCGCCATGGCCTATGCTGGTCCCGTTCGGGGTCTTCCTGATCGAAGGAACCACCGCATCCTGATCGGTGTCCCGGCCCGGTCTCCGCTCTTTGCCTTCAGGGAGCATTTGGCCTGGAGGTCGCTGTTTCGCCATGTCCTATTTAAGGTTAGAAAGCATTTTAAACCGTTTTCTTCCACCATTTCCATTCTCTTCGGGCTACCTACCGATTCCCACAACCCCCGACACCTTTTTAAAGTGTTTTAATTAATGTCGTTACATGAAATCTTTACACAGGAAGGCAGAACCATCCAGGTCAGAGCCTGCCCGGCCTGAAACCCCAAGGAACAGCTTCCCTTCTCTCAAGCAGGGCATCCTCACGTGCGCCCTCGCCGCGAGCATGGCATTCGGGATGCCCCTTGCGGAGAGGACGGCGAGAGCCGATCCGCCCGCAGCCAGGCCGGCGACCGCCAAGAAGCTCTATACCGTCAAGGGGATCTCCACCACCATATCCGATGGCGCCAAAAGCCATGATGTCTACATCCTAGCGAAGAATCTCAAACCGCTCATCGAGGTCGAAGGCCCCGCCAGGCTCACCCTGGAGGTATTCCCGGTGCTCAACAAGGAGCGCTTCGACAACGGTGTGAAATCCCTCCAAAGGGGCATCGTCTGCTCATCCGGCCCTGCAGGAGGCGCTCAGACCACCAGCCACTACTTCGGGGGCACCGGCATGTCGTCGATAAAGCACGCCGATGTCGATTCCACCAAGTTCGTGATAGGGACCCCGATAAGATTCACCGCGGATGTCACCGGCAAGGGTGCCCAGCAGTTCAGGCTGATCTCACCACACGGTTTCCTGCAGATAGTCAGCGTGATGCCGCTGGAGCTGCCAAAGCCCGTCCCAAGGCCCAAACCCCGGCGCATCATGATAGACAGCGAGGGTCCGAAGGCGGATGCCCCTAAACCCAAACCCGAACCGAAGGCCGCCCATCACAGCCCGCTCCCGGTGTTCTCATTAGGAGCCGAGAGGTTCCACCTCAAGGAGTTCGGCCCTGGAAAGAACGAAGGCGATGCCAACATTACGGAGGTCCTCGGACACATCCCGCTCCGCCATTCGATCTCCCTGCTCGTGGGCGCTTACGTGACGACGTATGGAATCGTGCTCAAGAGCCCGGGCGCAGAATCATCGTTCAGGAGCCTTTCGACCGACCTGATGGCCGGCATCGGCTACCACAAGGGCAAGAACAGCCTGGAGCTTGCCGGCATTGGCGGCTACCGCCACCTGTGGGCAAAACTCTCCACCACCGACGGCCGCTCCCTATCGAGTCCGGTGAGCCGGGGAGAGTATGGAGGGATGGCCAAGTACGCGTACGACCCCTACTTCAGCGCCATGGTCTTAGGGACCAGCAACCAGTTCAACCCGCTCGTGGTGAAGCTGCGCGGCAGCCTTCCCTGGGGCTGGGTGAAGGGCCGCAAGCCCTCTGCAGAGGTCTTGCTCAACTGGCTGCGCGCGGCAGTGCCGGACAACGAGCCCGGCATGCTCGGAGGGATGGAGCTGGGGCATGACGAGTTCGAGATCATCGCCGTGGCCGATATCCCGCTCTTCAGGCTCAAGATGTTCACGCTCTCGGCAATCGCAGGCGGAGAGGTTCTATTCTCTTCGCACGGCGAGGCGCACGGCTCTGGCCTATTCGGCGGCGCCCTCTACGTGGATCACAAGGGCATCTCGATGCGTCTATCAGGCATGGCGAACCTGGAAGGGGTGCCTTACCTGATGCTCAATATGGAGTATCGCAGGTGAGCCGCCCTCAGGCAATGATTTTATCCTTTCTCTTCCCACCCATTCCATGATACGTTTCGGCCCGGCAGGCATACCTATACAGTGCGAGGGCAAGAGCACCCTGGAAGGGGTTGAGTGCTGCGCCAGGCTAGGCCTCACGGCCATGGAGATGGAGTTCGTCCACGGGGTGCGGATGAAGGAAGACTCGGCCAAGGAAGTATCACGGGCCGCAGAAAAGCTCGATATCTCGCTCTCATCCCACGCTCCATACTACATCAACCTCTGCTCGAAGGAGAAGCCGAAGACAGCCAACTCCAAGCGCCATGTCGTCGATTCAGCCCGCATCACCGCGCTAGCCGGAGGCAACATCACGGTCTTCCATCCTGGCTTCTACCAGAAGCTCAGCCCGGCCGATGCTTTCGGAGCCGCAAAATCGGTCCTCAAAGAGATCGAAGAGGGGCTTAAGTCCGAGAGCATCAAGATACGCCTTGGCGCAGAGACCGTGGGCAAGAGGAGCGCGTTCGGTGGCTTGGAGGAGTGCATCCGCCTCTCCCAGGAGCTCGAGATGGTTGTGCCGGTGCTGGATTTCGCCCATATCCATGCCCGGGGCGACCAGCGAATCACGGGAGAGGAAGACTACGCGAAGATATTCTCGAAGCTGGAGAAGGGGCTCGGCGACTACGTCAAGCGCTTCCACTGCCATTTCTCCGAGATAAACTATACCGACAAAGGGGAGCGCAACCACTTCCCGCTGGAAACCAACAACGAGCCGCCATTCCGGCCATTGATGAAATTGCTGGCGGAGAACGGGTACTCGGGCACCGTCATCTGCGAGACGCCGCAGCTCGATATCGATGCCATCAAGATGATGAGGACCTATGAATCCATGAGGCGGTCATGATGCTTCTCATAGAATATCTGGAGGGCGCGGCCCACTATCTGAAGGCAAAGCGCGATAGGCTGGAGAAGCTGCACAAGCTCCACCGCAAGCTCTACGACCGGGACATCAAGCGGGAGATGGAAGAGATACGCCGCGAGATAGCAAAGAAGACCACCGAGATACATGACGAACTGCTGCTCAACCTGGACGAGTTCAAGGCCGTACGGAAATACTACCCTGAGCTGCTACAGGCTTTCCTTGAGGACGAATACATCGGCAAGATAATCGCCAAGAAGGCATGGCTGCTGGATTTCCATCCGTTGCCTTCCCAGGAAGCCGCCGTGCGCCTGCAGGAGCTGAAGGCATGGAGGGCCCAATTGAGGGACGCCAAGCTTTTCATAAAGAGGATGGTAGGCACCATAGACGGCCGCGCCCTATCCGCCACATATCCCGTCCTGCGGGGCTATGTGAAGGGCGAGATGGACAAGCATGATGCCATGGACGTGATAGAGGAGCTAGATAAAGCCCTCCTCAAGGAAGGATGGCTCGTGCTGCTGAGCGATTCGCTCATCGAGATCCCGATCGCGAAATTCATGACCCAGGTGAACATATACCGTATCCAGGAGCTCCAGGCCGAATCCGAGCTGTTCAAATCACGCGGCCGAGGTACGGTAGCCGAGACATCAGCCCTCCGCAAGTTCCAGAAGCTCTCGGCAAGGAGGAAGCACTACGAGCGCATGGTCAAACAGATTCTCCTCTCCAATCCGGAGTACCTCCGCTACCTCAAGAGGAAAAAGAGCTGGCTGTCAAGGGAGAAGCAGGGCAATCTCGACAGGTTAGCCAAGGAAGTAACCCCCCATACGATAAAGGAGCGCGTCTGGCTCGATGCTATGCGCAAGAAGCTGGAAGGCAAGGAATAGGCGGCTCGCGGCTCGCCGGAGCTATAGCTTGCCGATGCGCTCCATAATGCTCTTCTTCATCGCGAGGCTGACCCTAGGCTCGTCCTTTATGAAGAGAGTGTAGAAATTCAGCAGCAATTGCTTGGTCCTCTTTGCATCGATCGCCAGCGCTCTCTGCAGATGCTCATCGCAGCGCGGATCATCCAGGAACAGATAACAGAGCGCGATGAAGAAATGGGTGGTCGGGTTCTTCTCATCAAGGGCGAGCGCCTCCTTGAAGGCCGCCAGAGCCTCGTCCACCTCGAAGAGCTCGAAGTGCGCCATGCCCTTTATCTGGTGGTATCCGGATTTCCCGTCTATCAGCAGGGCCCTCTCGAAGCATTCCATCGCCCCGTCATAGTTCCGCAGCTTCAGCGAAGCCACGCCACGGAGATACCAGAGCTGGTCGTCGTCCCTCTCAGACTGGAGCAGCCTGTCGAGCAGGGCTGCAGCTTCAGCGTACTTGCGCGCGATAAGAAGCGAACGAGCCTGGTCGATGCCCTCCATGGCTAGACCTCTGGAAGCAACTTTTTAAAGTGTTTTATGCAATCTTTTATCGCAGAAAAAGTAAAAAAGTGGGGACATGACAGAGACATTCGCGGAGAAGGAAGCGAGAGGGAAGAAAGCGCCAGGCATGCTCCCAAGTATATCCAGGGTGCAGGCGGATCACACGCCTCTCTCTTCGATGGCACTCGCATCCAGGCACATGCGCATCCAGACAGAGCAGACGAGGATGGGCTCCAAGGCCGTCTCCGCAGCAGATATCGACATGCGCATAGCAAACAACCTCTCCAGGCTCAGGACCGATTCCGCGGACATATCCAAGAGATTCCTCCAGATGCTCGAGAGGGCCGGCACCGGGTAGGTCGGATGGAGCTCATAGCGGATGCCGCCAGTTTCTCTTCGGACAACAGGTTCAACGGATTCATGCTGCTCTCGCTCCTGTCGACGCCGCTTTTCATAATCTCGTTTTATCTGCTGATATCACCCCCGGAGCTGTTCGCCGATGCCAAGCCTGCCGCGCTGGCGTTCGTGATAGGGTCTTTCTTCGTGCTGCTGCTTCTTTGCCTCTTTCTCAAGACCCGCGGCCTAATATTTAAGGTCCCACTGCGCATATATGATGGGGGCATCCTCATCCAATCGACGGCCCATATCAGGCCCAAACTCGTCAGATGGCAGGATCTGACATCGCTCGAGCTTTGGGAAGGGCTCTCCTATATGAAGACAAAAGGAGGCAGCATCGCGCTCACATCCGAAGGAGAGGTAAAGACCGTGGAGCTCTTCAAGGACAAGGAGGCCCTCAAAACTTTCGTGAAGACCGTAAGGCCAGTAATGGAAGGGCATGGCCTGAAGATGGCCGCTGAGGATGAAGGCGGGTCGCACTACTCAGCCACCTTCCGCAGGAGCATCGTGCCGGTCCGGTTGTGAGTTTCGTGTTTCGGGTCCAGTGTTCTGCATCCAAAACCCACAACTCTGAACCCAAAACCCGCAACAGGAAACCGGAGACTGGGTGCCGGAAACCCGCGAGCAGCTATTCCATCTCTATCGTGGCCGGCGGCTTGTTGGTGATGTCATACATCACGCGCCCGACCTCGCGGATCTCATTGGTCATCCTCGTGGATATCCTCTCCAGGACATCAGGCGGGACATGCGAGAAGTTGGCGGTCATGCCATCCAGGCTCCTCACCGCGCGGACGACGACCGTATACTGGTAGGCCCGCTCATCGCCCCGCACCCCGACCGTCTTGGATGGGAGCAGGGCCGCGAAATACTGCCAGGGCTTCTCCATCTTGCCCGCGGCAGATGCGGCATCCAGTTCGCTCTCGACTATGTCGCAGGCTTCCTGCACGATCCTTACTTTCTGCTCTGTCACTTCCCCGACCACGCGGACCCCGAGGCCCGGTCCAGGGAACGGCTGTCTCTGGTATATGCTTTCCGGAAGCCCGAGCTCTTTCCCGACCATCCTCACCTCATGCTTGTAAAGGTCGCGCAGGGGCTCGCAGAGCTTGAGGTGCATGTTCTCAGGGAGTCCGCCGACGTTATGATGGCTTTTGATGGTATCCCTCCCCATGCCGCCGCTCTCTATCCAGTCAGGGGCTATAGTCCCCTGGATAAGGAAGGCCACATCGCTTTTCCTGGCTTCCTCCTCGAAAATCCTCACGAACACCTCGCCGATCATCTTCCTCTTCCTCTCCGGCTCGCTAATCCCCCGCAGGGCATCCAGGAATCTCTTCCTGGCATCGACCACCTTAAGGTCGACTCCGACCGCCTTGGCTGTGGCACGGACCTTCTCGGTCTCGTTTTTACGCATGAGCCCGTTGTCCACATAGACCACATGTATCTGGCCAGGGACCGCACGTGCCGCAAGCGTAGCTGCCACGAATGAATCGACCCCGCCTGATACGGCGGTTATCGCATGTCCGCTGCCCATCAGCCTCTTGATGTCCTTCTCCGACTGCTCGATGAATCGTTTGGGATCGAACGCCATTCACACACCTTCCAAAGACGCCCCCAGCATGGAGATTACCAGCTGGGAGCCATAGAACCATATAGTCAATCTGATGATCATAAGCACGATATTTATCGCCATAGCATGGCCGAAACCGATGCCATGCACGATGCTGTAAGCCCTTCCCACGGTATATGCCATCAGGTACAGGAGCCCCACTATGCCGAGGATCGCAAGGGACAGGATCCAGAATCCCACCGGAGCCAGCAGATTCGCAGCGGTGGTCATGGATATGGCGAGCCAGATCACAGAAGCGAGCAGCATCTGCTCTTCCAGCCTGCCCTTCCCCCCGGTGGCCCTTATGATCGCGAAAGCGATCCGCTCGGACAGGAGGTTCAACATCGTCAAAAGAAGCGCGTAGGTGATGAAATTGATCCCAGCCATCGGGACAATAGCTAAGAAGTCAGGGACAGCAAGAGGCTCGGAGGATATCTCCGAATATATCGTCGCCTCCATCTGGAGGACGTAGAGCATCTCTATGTTCGTCAGAAGCGAGAACACGAAAGCGAGCAGGCCGGCGGCGCCGAATAGGACCATCGCCAGCCTGAGGTCAGAGAAAGGCAGCACGCTCTTGAGCGCCTCATCGGCCCCGCGCGGGTCGAAAAGGCCCTTGGCCGCCTTCCATCCTGCCTTCATCCCCGCGGTGCTGGCGCCAAAGAGCCTCGGAGGGAAGTAGCCTGCATGGGCAGGGCTGGGACTGCCTCTCTTACTATCCTTTCCCGCCATGGAAACCTATCTCAGCCCGGCTTTAAATAGTTTGTTGGCGAACTCTCCCCGATGAAGGTCATCGCCGATCTCCACGTGCACAGCAAGTACGCGAGGGCCACCAGCCCGCGCTGCGACATCCCGGGCCTATCCGAGGGCGCGAAGACCAAAGGCATCGATGTCATGGCGAGCGGCGACTTCACCCATCCGGCCTACTTCCAGGAACTCAAGCGGGATCTCAAGGAGGACGAGGGCGGGCTCTACCCTTATGCAGGAATCCGTTTCATCCTCTCGACCGAGATCAATGTGAGCTTCGAACTGGGGGGAAAGAACCGCAGGATGCACCATATCCTCCTGGCCCCTTCGCTAGATGTGGCCGCGCAGGTGAACGACCGGCTCGCCAGGTACGGAGACCTGGCCGAGGATGGCAGGCCGACGCTGAAGATATCGAGCGCCGCGCTCGCAGAGGAGATGTTCGCGATATCCAAAGACATCATGATAATCCCGGCCCATATATGGACGCCCTGGTTCTCGCTTTTCGGCTCCAAGGGTGGGGTGGATTCGGTAGAGGAGGCATTCGAGGACCAGGCGAAGAACATCCATGCGGTGGAGACGGGCCTCTCGAGCGATCCTGGGATGAACTGGCTGGTCAGCGCTCTCGACCGCTATACGCTGGTCTCGAACAGCGACGCCCACAGCCTGCAGAAGCTGGGGCGGGAAGCGAATGTGTTCGAACTGGAGACCATCACATACCGCTCCATCACGGACGCGATAAAGACAAGGGAGGGGTTCATCAAGACCTACGAATTCTATCCAGAAGAAGGCAAATACCACTATGACGGCCACCGCAAATGCGGCGTTGTGCTCTCTCCTCATGAATCCAAGGCCCGGGATGACATCTGCCCGGTATGCAAGAGGAAGCTGACGGTGGGTGTGCTCCACCGCGTCATCGATCTGGCCGACCGTAAGATGGGCTTCAAGCCCGAAGGGGCTATCCCGTACCAGCATATCGTGCCTCTCCCTACGGTAATATCCAAGGCGCTCAAGAAGGCCGAGACGGCGGCCGCGGTCGGCGAGGAGTACTCGAAACTCATACGTTATTTCGGCAATGAATTCGCCGTCTACGAAGCGCCTGAGGACCAGCTGCGGCTGGCGACCTCAGCTGAGATAGCGGACGCGCTCGGGAAGGTCAACTCGGGCAAGGTCCGATGGATCCCGGGCCACGACGGGGAGTTCGGAAGGCTCGTCCTGGACGACTCGAAGACGCTCAAGAGCGCCGTGGACCGAGGCCAGAAGAGCCTCTCTGATTTCTAGCCATCGCGAACCCGACGATGAGCGGAATCGCATAGAAGCTGGCTGCGAAACCGGCTATCCCTCCAGTGAGTATCCTCATCAGGTTGCTGCTCTCATAGACGAACGGCAGGAGCCCTAGCTCGGAGACGAGCTGCACCCCCCCGTCAAGGCCGATCGGCACCATGGCCAGCAGCAGGTAGATGGCAGGATATAGGGTCGGTTCGTCCAGCCTCCTGATCAAGGGGTATGCCAGGGCGCCGAGCAGCATCGCCCCGTAGAGGCCGAAGTCGCGTGCGCACACAGGCATCTTGTGCCCGACGACCGATCCCTCTTCCACCGCTACCGACTCGCGGTCCGCAATCTGGCTGACATACTCCCCTTCCTGGGGGGTGCAATCGGCTATCCAATACCAATGCCCCTCGCTGAAGACGCAGAGGGAGCGGGATAGCTTCTGGTGGCAGGTCGGTCCGAAGGCATCATAGGCCCAACGCATGTCCTGGCTGAAGGAAAGAAGCGGGATGGCGACTATGCTTCCCATGAGGGCTGATAGGATGAGAACGTATATGCCGTAAGCTAAATGGGTCCTTTCCATCGGCGTATCCTTAGGAAGAAAGGTTTTTTAATTAATTTCCTGATTATTGACACAAGGTGATCGCATGAGCACTAAGCTTTCGAGACTCTACGGGATGGACATCTTCACGGATGCCGGTAAGTTCATAGGGAACGCACAGGACTTCATAGTCGACTTGGAGAGCGGAGAAGTCTCCAGGATCCTCATAGAGGCCCTTCCTATGGGCAAGGACGATGCCAAGAGGGCGCTGCGGGAGAAGAGCATCCTCTACAAGAACGTCAAATCGGTCGAGGATGTAATAGTGGTCAGCAAGGGCCCTGTGGCCATGAATGCCAAGTGAATAAGGTGCCCTCATGGCAGGAACCGGGAAGAAGATCCTGATACTCATCCTTTCCCTGGTGATAGGGATCGGGGTGACGTTCTTCGGGACTTCGCTGGCCGGGCCGCTCCTCAAGATCGACCAGATGATGCAGATCCTCATCGCGGTCGTCCTGACGATATTCACATACATCGCCTTCTACTACATGACCAAAGGCAGCGGTTAGGCATCGATTCTCTTTTCTTTCTATCTTTGTTTTAGCCAATGGTTTGAGGTCCTGAGGACCCATCCTGCCGGCGTTTTCTGCGCATCCCGCCCTGACTGCTTGGAGATCAGGGTTCCCTCGCCATCTTTATCCAGCCGGCCACCTTCTTCTTCAGCTCCTCGTCAGGCTCCACGATGACCATGCCTTCCTCCGGCTGGCCGTAGATGATTATGTCGCCTTCCTTGGCAGCCATGATGAAGGCCAGCGCGGTCAGGTCCTCTTCACCCTCTATCAGTACGGCGCCTCCCTCATCAAGGAGCCTCGGCGCGTCAGCCAGTAACCGCTCCGAGAGCGTGCCGGGGGTGTTCTTGTACTTCTTGGGCTCCTTGAAGTGGAGCTCAAGTATCCTTATCATGCCGGGCTCGAGCCTCCTTCTCATGAAGAGATGATCGAACACCGCAAGGTGGGGCCTGATCCCCATGGCCAGGAGTCCGAGGGTGCAGACATCCCCGACAGATACCAGCCTGCGGCTCTGGCCCAGCTCCTTAAGCCCCGTGAAATCGCTCTGCAGGCGTCCAAGGGGCGCCTTCAGCTCCTCTCTTACCTGCTCAGGTATGCGCATGGGGAGCTATCATTGCGGTCATTTATAAGTATGACTCCGGGAAACGAGGAAAACCGCTGCGGTTCCCTGTCCGGGGTCTCGTGTTTTGTGCGGGCCGCTCGGGAACCAGAAACCAGAACCGAGAACTCGAAACCCGAGACCGCCTAGACGTTTCAGGTCCAGCAGGCGTCCTACAATATCCGGTGGCCCTTCCCGTTGCCGATTATTATCATGTCGAACTTGGTGAAGATGCCGTTCTCGATTATACCCGGGATGCTCTTGAGCCACCGCTCGGTCTCCTCTGGGTCCTCGAGCCTCATCTCGCAGTCGATGATGAAACTCCCGTTGTCGCTTATGACCGGGCCCAGTTTGCCTTTCGCGATCCGTATCCTGGGCTTGTGCTTCTTCAGCTGCCTCATGACCAGCGGCGCGGCGAAAGGCAGCACCTCCAGGTTCACCTCTCCTTCGAGCACACCTTCCTGCACCTTGCTCTCGTCGGCGATTATGATGAACTTCTTGGCATTATACCCGATTATCTTCTCGCGGGTGAGCGCACCGCCCCCGCCTTTTAGCAGGGCGGTCTTGGTGACAGTGTCCGCCCCGTCCACCGCCAAATCTATCTCATCGATGGCGTCGGTCTCGGTCACGAATATGCCGTTCTCTATGGCGAGCATCCTCGAATCGAAAGATGTCGTCACGCA
Source organism: Microcaldota archaeon (assembly GCA_040758595.1). Taxonomy (GTDB): domain Archaea; phylum Micrarchaeota; class Micrarchaeia; order Anstonellales; family Bilamarchaeaceae; genus Bilamarchaeum. The sequence continues at coordinate 32,366 of JBFLVJ010000002.1, forward strand.
GGTGACCTTGAGCCCTTTGCGGACCTCCTCACCCAGGAGCTTGATGAATTCCCTGGCAGTGCTGCCGCTCCCCAGGCCTATGCACATCCCGTCCCTGACATGCTCCAATGCCGCTTTCGCGGCGTTCTTCTTGGCGTCCATCTAATCCATCCTGCTGAAAGCGACTCCTTTTCCGTCTTCCTGCCTCAGGACCTCGAGCACCTTGCTGTCCTTCCTGTCCGCCAGGGACACTTCCGTGAAACTCTCACCCACCCTGACAGTGATTATCCTGGGCCTGCCGTATAGGGTGGCCTGGATGCTGTATATCTTCTGGCGCTGGTTGTACCCGTATTGGACCTGGCAGTCCTTGAATATGTCTTCCTTGAGGGTGCTGTTGACCTGGTGGAGCATCAATAGCTGGGAGTCCTTCATCCTGGACTTGAGGCCCGGGGTGCCGAGCAGGATATCCATCGCGCTGCTGAAGACCCGGCTCGCGTTCTGGGGCTGTTCAGTGACAGTGCTTTTCATCTCGCGCTTGGCTGCCACGAGCCTAGATAGGTCGATGCCAGTCTTCTGCTGCACGTGCTTCGCCTCGGGCATCTCTTCCCGGGGCTTTATCATCTGCGGCCTTCTGTCCTCTTCAACCATAGCATCGCCACCTTGATACAAATAATAATATTTTCCTGCATTTTTAACCCTATGGGAGCCTTGCTCTATCTCGAAGACAGCTATCTGAAGGAGTGCGATGCGGCAGTCGTGTCTGCCGCTGGCAAAGAGCTGGTGCTAGAGCGCAACCTGTTCTACCCGAAGGGAGGCGGCCAGCCAAGCGACAGCGGCAGCATAAGCACAATCTCGGGTTCGCAGTTCCGGGTCTTGAACGTGCTCAAGAAGGACGGACGCATAGTCCACGAGCTGGACCGCGAATCCGGCCTTAAGCCCGGCGACAAGGTCCATTGCCGACTTGACTGGGAGCGGAGATACAAGCTCATGCGGATGCATACCGCCGCCCATGTGCTAGCCGCCACCATGCACATGGAGCTCGGGGCGTTGATAACCGGCAACCAAATAGAAGAGGACAAGACCCGCTTCGATTTCTCCATGCCTGGATTCGACAGGGCCAGATTCGATGAGATAGTCGTCAAGGCGAACGAGGCGCTCTCATCAGACACTGCCATCAAGGTGTATTCGCTCCCGCGCGATGAGGCGATGAGGATCCCCGGGGTGGTGAAACTGGCCGCTGCCCTCCCGCCTTCGATAACCGAGCTGCGCATCGTAGAGATACCCGGCATAGACATCCAGGCCGACGGCGGCACCCATGTCCGTTCGCTCTCCGAGATCGGGCGCATCGAGGTGCTCAAGCTGGAGAACAAGGGCAGGGACAACAGAAGGATTTATTTTACCTTATACAGATAGCGATATGAGGGGTGTTCAAATGAATAGATTCAAGCTGACGAGTTTCTTGTTCATCATGCTCGGCGCGCTGGTCATGTTCGGTGCGGCCTATGTGGTCATAAGCTACGCCCAAGGCGTGATAGGCGCGATCGTCGATTTCGTCACGACCAACGACTTCACCAAGCTCCAACAGTGCGGCGTGAACCCGCCCGGGGAGTTCAACAAGCTCAAGAGCGAATTCGCGACGCTCATCCTGCCGGCCCTTTATCTCGGGATCCCGGTCTTGCTGCTGGTCATATCGGCCCTGATGTTCCTTGCGGGATTCTATTATCACAAAGGCAAGCTCCAGGATGACAGTATGAAGGCGGAGCAGCTCGAGCGCGAGATGGTCCACAAGGTCGTGCAGAAGATGGAACGCGAGAAGCGCCCGGCAGCCAGGCGCGTCCTCCAGGGGCCTGAGGACGAGCCTGAAGAAGCACCGCGAGAAGAGGAAGAGGCGCCAGAAGAGGGGCCGGCGCAGGAGCCTGCAGATGAAGGGCCGGAAGAGAAGCCATCCAGATTCAAGCTGTTCGGCAAGAAAAAGAAGTGAGGCTTCCGCCTCCTTTTCCCTTATTTTCCGCGGAAATGAGCCGGCAAAAATGCCCCTCTATGGACCGCATTAAATCCCTATGGATAAAGAACTGGCAGAACTCATAGGTATCCTTTTGGGTGATGGTTCGTTAGGCATTTACACGTCTAACTACTGCGGGAAGATAAGGACACAGTATCGCATAAAAGTGACTCTCAACTCTGAGAAGGATGCCAGATATTCGATATATGTCTGCAATCTCTTCGTGAAAGTATTCGGCCGTAAACCGAAAACATGGAAACGCCCTGGTGAGAAGACGCTTGATCTATATCTCCTTGGCAAATCTTCGTTATCATTCCTTACCGAACTCGGCATGGTCCTCGCACCAAAATGGGGCCGGGCGAGAATCCCAGAGAGATTCCTTGAGGTGCCATTGGACCGGTATGTGCTGCGCGGTTATATGGATACGGATGGATGCGTTTGCGCCGTCAATAATAATGGAATCCGCTATCCTCGTATCGAGATGAAGATATGTCCCTCTCCCATGCAAGGCCAGTTGATACGTGCAATGCTCCGCAATGGGTTCCGACCTCAAATCAACAGTCTGGAAAGGGGTAAAATACGGGTCGTACTAGCAGGCCTAAAGAATCTTGCCTTGTGGAGCAGGGGGGTCGGTTTTTCAAACGAGAGGAATCTCTCGATGGCAAAATCGTTTCTAATCGGTACGACGAATAAGGCATCATTATAAAAGGCTCGTTCCATTTATTAGTCGGGTTTAACCGACTTACAATGAGTCAGGTTTTGTAGCGGGGTAGGGAAGCTTGGAGTTCCCGCTGGACGGATTGCGTGTCACTGACATTCCTTCCGGGCGAAGCTCATAACCCAGAGACCGGTGGTTCAAATCCACTCCCCGCTATCTTCTTCTCACAGGAAACTCAGACTGAACGCACCCAGCATCGCCAGCAGGACGTATCTTATCACGCGCCCAGCGGCGCATGCGAGCAGGTATCTCCACCATCTCATCTTCAGCCCGCCGGCAACGAGCCCGGCCACATCGAATAGCGGGTTCGGCAGGAATGCGAACACGAATATGGCCGCCATCCCGTACTTCCTTACGAACTGCTCGATGTTTTTGGTCTCCTTCACCCTGCTGTTGAGCAGGTCCCGCACGCCATCTCCGGCAAGATATCCGGTCAGCTCTCCTATCGCCGAGCCCACGCCGGCCACGACCCCCAGGGCCACTGGATCGAGGGTCCTGCTGAGAGCTACGACTGCCGCCCATCCAGGGGCAGGGAATATGATGGTGGCCGAACTCAATAGGGATATCAGGAAGGCGCCCAGGTAGCCGTATGTGCCCAGAGCGGCGATATGGTCGGAGAGATAGATGACCGCCGCGGCTATCGCGACCGCAAAGACTATCTGCAGGACACCCTCGGTTCTCTTATCCATAAATATCTGCGCGGTTCAGTAATGACGTTTCCATCATCGATCAAGAATACCTCTTCTCATCATGACCGCGTGATAGGATGTAAAGGAAAAGGATTAAATCAGGGGTCTTCTATGGCGGCATCGAACCTGGCATTGCTCGAATTGAACAGGGTAAGCGTTATCCTGAGGTTCTTACCGTCCAGCGGAATCACTTCCTGCTGGTTCAGCGTCAATTGATGTGCGCTCACTATGGGACTGCCGCTGCTGACGCAGCCCACGTCAATCTCCACATGGGCGGGATCGACATATGCGGCATATTCGAGGGAATACTCGATCCCTATGATCCCCGGATTCCCCAGGCTGAGGACCCAGGCGGGCTTCTGCTCGTTTGTCCCGAGGGGGCAGGTGTTTCCTGCATCAACAGCGGAATCGACGCCGCTATCGACCGCCGAATCCGGCACTGAGGTGTCCGGCCCGGCATCGTGCACAGAAGAGTCGATGCCTGAATCATGTGTCGAAGCATCAACCTTGGCATCCGGCTGGCGGACATCCGGGGGGACATCGACATCCTTTATCTCCGCATCGAGCTGGCTGGCGTCGCCTGAATCAGGGCCGGCGTCCTCCACCCCGGCGTCTTTCTTCGGGACGCCCTGGAGCCTGTAGGGCCCTTCGCATTTGGCGCTGCCAAGGACCACTGCGCTAAGCGTGGACAGGCCGCCTGCCAGGGTGGCGAAAAGCATCTTCCTCCTGGTCACGTTGCCTTCTGCTAGCGGTTCTTTAGAGGATATCGCGCTCTTTTCTGCGCCCTTCTCCTTGCTCCCATCTGCTGGTTTTATCTGTCTCATGAGCATCTACACCTGCAACTATTGTGTTTGTTAGAGTTTTTAAGTGTTTCTATGTCCGCTTCGGTGCGCAGGATCAGGATCGATACGGTTTTCCCCGGCATCATCGGTCACGGCTGTCCATTCGCTTCGCTAAATGGACCCGGCGTGAAATCCGCGGATTTCACTTTTCGCCCATTTCCCCGAGGCAAGACCCAAGACACGATACTCAAAACAAATGGAAATTGGACTCGGGGGGACTCGCACCCCCGGCCCCTCGCGCTCTTGGATCGGTTTTGAGTTATCCGTTTCGGGTTTTGTCGCAAAACCCAGGACCCCAACAACAGGGAACAAGAGTTCCATGTGCCCCATCGAAACGAGGCATCGTTCCAATAGGGACGCGATTTGCAAGGCGAGTGCTCTGTTCTGCCGCACCCCGGCGCCATATATCGCCGCCGTGGCGCGTCTACTGAGCTACGAGCCCAAACTTTCAACTGTCTTCCAAAGGGTAAATTTTGATCAAACTCTAGTTAAGCTTGAAGATTGTTGAGGAAAAGACTTTATTAGGCTGCGTGTTCGCTTAAAACAAAAGGAAATTGGCGCCTATTCACAGCCGCCCCAGCCGCATGAATAGCATACCTTGCAACCTTCTTGGAACACAAGGCCTCCATCGCATGAGGGGCAGATGCCCTTCTTTATCTTCTGGGCCTCTGACATCTCTTCCGGCGCCTCTATCTTGTGGATTTTTTCAGGAGCCGGGAAAACTATCTTTTCTGTCATGCAAATCCCAACTCCCTACGCATCATCGCATTATAAAAGGTTCTTTTCTCCCCGATGCGCCAGCACCACAAAACTTTCGGCCCGGACACTACTGCCATGCAGGTTGGCCTGCCATGACCTCGTCCACATACTCTTCGGCTTCCTTCCGCTCCCGCCTCTTCATCTTCATGTAGAACAGGACCATCCCCTCGCGCACTTCGTGCCTGGGCTTGAGCATGCCGTCTTCGTAGGTGCAATGCTTGCAGTACCTGTTCTTCTGGTCCATGCCGCCGAAATCCGATGTCTTGAGGAGCGGCATCCCGCAGCTCTCGCATTTCTTGACGTCCATAAGATCACCTTGCGCACCAATCGCAGAAAAGCCGTTTATATGTTTTGGTAGGGCGGTTCCGGAACGCAAAACCCAGGACACAAAACACAAAACCCGTGAAGATTTGCCGTCGTTCCGTTGCTTCGCACCGGAACCGTCACTTTCTCCTGAGGGAAGACTCGGGACCGGAAACTGGAAACCAATGGAAAGTGCCGTCCGTTTGAAGCGTGCGCTTCAAAGGCCGTCAAATTTTCCCTGAGGCGCGACTGGAAACTGGGAACTGGAAACCCAGGAAAATTTGCCGAGGGGGGAATTCGAATCCCCGACCTCTCGATGTCTCAGAGCGATTAAGTCATCGGATCTCTCCTCATAACTCATCGGATTTCAACCTATGAGTCGAGCACTCTAAACCAACTGAGCTACCTCGGCATGAAATGAGGCGTAAGATTTGTTTTATCGACCAACTTTTAAAATGGCTGGCTGTCCGGCTTTCCATACCTGCCTGCCCCGCCGAGCACACATCTTTTAAACTCTTTCCCTCAAATTACAATTAATTAAAACAAATAACGGTCATGCTCTGTTATTTTAAACATTAAAAGCGCATTGTGGATGTGAAACGATAACCGGGGGATATGGAAATGGTCTTCAAAGTGGATGAAATCGACATAAAGATAATCTCTGCCCTTCTCGAGAACGGCAGGCTCCCTGCCAGGAAGCTCGCTGAGCAGATCGGAGTCCATCCGAACACCCTGCTCCAGAGGCTCAAGAGGCTCGAGGGCCAGGGCGTGATAAAGAAATACGCCGCATACGTCGATTTCGCCCAGCTCGGTTATGACCTGCACGTCATCGTGCTCATGGAAGTGAGGCGCGGCCATGCCGGAGACGCCGAACAGCTCAACGACCTTCTAAAAATCAAGGAGATCGAGGCTCTTTATGCGACGACCGGGATGTGGGATCTTGTCGCGATAGTGAGGGTCAAGAACAGGATGAACCTGCTCGAAGTGATACAGAAAATCGGCAACAACAAGATAGTGACCAAGACCATAACGCAGATAGTGGTCTTCCCCTACAAGAGCCCTTACGAGTTCAACCCTCTCTGACTTTCTGGAATACGTTGCCATACATCTCGTGGTGCTTGTCTATCCTCAGCACCACCACACCGTCCTTCACATCCTTGAACCCGTGGTCCCTGAGCATGGCATAATAATCCTGCCTCTCGATGGGCAGGATGCTCGCTCTTATGCGCTCCGCCTGCTCAAGGCTCATATGGGGTCCGGGAGTCACGACGGGCGGCCATTCCTCCACGCTTACCAGCTTCCCACCCATGGAGAGCAGTTCGCTCATCTTCTTCACAGTCGCTTCTTTGTCCACCACCCAGTGCGCCACATACGAAGCTAGGAGGGTGTCGGCGTTGTCGAATCCGATGCGTTCGAGCCCTTTGGATGTTACTTCCATGAGATCGGCCAGGAGATATGAAACCTCCAGCTGTTGCTCCAGCAGTTCGGGGTGCTGCGAGTAGAGGTTCTCGTATCCCTCCTCGGCTTTTTCGAGCATCCTGCGCGTGTTGTCGAGAGCGAGGATGCGGGTCGGTCCCCGCTTAGGCGGAATAGCCGCGAATTCAGGTATCATGATATTGCGGATATACTGGCGCATGGGGTGCGCGGTTCCGCAGCCGATGTCTATTATCCGCTCCCCGAAATGGTGCGGGTAAGATGTCAATATCGCGTTCATGACGGCGTAATGCCTGTTGTACTTCTGGTGCAGATCGAAATTCACCGCGAACTCATCCATGGTGCTATTTATCCTTCGGGAAGCCGAGCGCTTCTCCACCATGGTCAGCTCGCCCTTTTTCATCTCGCAGAATACCGGCTGGCGCGCCTGGGAGGTCTCCTCTTCGTAAAGATGCAGGACGGCTCCGATACGGTCGGTCAGCGCTCTGGGTTTCGCATGGTCCTGGCTCACTATGTCATCCGCTCCCGCGGCGATTATCCGGGCAGAGTTGGTGAATTCGCTATCAGTGATGTAAATGATCCTGAGATTCCTGTCGAACTCCTTGAGCAGTTTGAGGGCATTGAGCTGCTGGATGCCCTCGGAGCTCTCCTGGGGGCCGAGGATTATCACCCGCCTTGGCCCTTCTCTCTCAAGCCTCTCGAACAGCTTCGAGAAGCTGTTCTCATTGCTGCATTCGAACCGCTCCGGGAAATGCCTCCTTGCCGCCCGATAGAGATCGATATCGCATCCGAACAGGATGACGCTGACCGCTCCGTTCTTCCAGCTATCCAGTCGCAGCGCTCTCGGGCCATCTGTCATGGGATCGCCTAGGCGCAGGTGGCTGGGCCTGTTGCTGGATATGCCCGCAGACCGCTCCAGTCTCGATCTGTCGCTGAACCTCTTTCTACTCATCAACATCACACTGCATCGGGATTAACTTACTATGGATAAAAACATTTAAAATGGTAGCATAGGTGCAAAAATGTGGTTAAAGAACAGGGGGGATTAAATTCCCTTTAGCCCCAATCAATCCACTGCTTCTTAGAGGGGGCGTCCATGGAATACAGCGAGCTGCTGAAGAAAGGCCTTGATCATGCCTATGCCATCGCTTCAGAGGCACGGAGCAAGGGCTTCGACCCGACCGAGGATGTCGAGGTCAAGATAGCGAAGGACGTGGCCGCCCGCGTAGAAGGTATCGTCGGCCCGCCCGGGGTCGCAGAGACCATCCGCGCCATGGAGAAAGGAGGGATGGCCAGGGAGAACATAGCGTTCGAGGTGGCCCAGAAAATCGCCGGCGGGGAGCTGATGAAGGCCAACAAGGAGCTCCTCATAGAGCAGGCGGTCAGGACCGGCCTGGGCATACTCACCGAGGGCGTGCTGGTCGCACCAACCGAGGGCATAGCGAAAGTGAAGATAAAGAACAATCCTGACGGCAGCGACTATGTGGCGGTCTATTATGCTGGCCCTATCAGGAGCGCAGGGGGCACCGCGGCTGCCCTCAGCCTCGTGCTGGCTGACCTCGCGCGCCGGGTATGCGGAGTCGGCGATTACCGCGCCACCGAATCCCAGATAGCTCGATACTACGAGGAGATTACGACCTACGAGACGCGCGTCACGCACCTCCAGTACATGCCTCCTGAAGAGGATGCCCGTGTCATCGCAGCCAACTGCCCGATCTGCATAGACGGGGACCCGACAGAGGAGATAGAGGTCTCGACCCACCGGGGGGTTCCGGGGGTGGAGACCGACCGCGTCCGGGGCGGCGTGCCGCTCGTAATGTGCGAGGGCGTTGCAGCGAAGGCGGCGAAACTGCTCAAATACACCAACAGGCTCAACCTCGGATGGAACTGGCTCGAGAAGATAATCAAGATAAAGAAGAAGGCCGACAAGATAGAGATAAAGCCCGACCCGACATACCTAGAAGGGCTGGTCGCCGGAAGGCCGGTGTTCAGCCACGCGTCTGCAAAAGGCGGGTTCAGGCTCCGCTATGGTCGGAGCCGGACCACCTGCCTCATGGGCAAGAACATCCATCCGGCCACCATGATCATGCTCGACCGTTTCCTCGCATACGGTACCCACATGAAGATAGAGCGCCCCGGCAAAGGCTGCGTGGTGGCGGGCCATGACGGCCTGGAGCCGCCGGCGGTCAGGCTCAAGAGCGGCAGGGTGATGAAGGTGCGCACGCTGGAAGAGGCGCACGGCATCAAGGACGAGGTCGAGGAGATACTGTTCCTGGGCGACCTGCTCTGCGCGTTCGGCGACTTCCACAAGTCCAACCATCCGCTGATGCCTTCGGGCTACTGCCAGGAATGGTGGGAGAGGGAGCTGGAGGCCAAAGGCATCCAGCCGCCAGAGGATCTGGATGCGGATGCGCTCTTCTCCTTCTCGAGGATGCACGGCGTCCCGCTACATCCTGATTTCACATATCACTGGCATGACATATCTCCGGAGCAGCTCAAAGCCCTCTCGGAATGGCTCAAAGGCGGCGAGCTTCAGATGGGCCCGGATAGCCGCATACGGAACCTCTCGCTCCCCAAATCCGATGCCAAGCGGGTGCTGGAGGAGCTCATACTCGAGCACGATGTCAAGGACGGGAAAGTGGTCCTGGACGGCGAGCACGCGTTCGCGCTCCTCTCGTCGCTCGGAGCCCTCAAGGACTGGAAGGTGGATCTCTCGGATTTCGAGCGCATCTATGATCCGTCCAAGAAGACGCTGGACATGATCAACGAGGCCTCAGGCCTCAAGATAAAGCCCAAGGCGCCCACCTATATCGGGGCGAGGATGGGCAGGCCAGAGAAGGCCAAGGAGCGCAAGATGGACGGCTCTCCGCATGTGCTTTTCCCAAGCGGCTCTTTCAAGAACCGCAGCCTGACAAAGATAAACCGCACCCTGAGGGCAAGAGAGGGCGAGAAGACTGTCAACATCGAGATATCCAGGTTCCGCTGCGGAAAATGCGGCAAGCTCGGATTCTACAGGCGTTGCCCGCTCTGCGGGGAGAGAGCGGCGGAAGAGCGCATCTGCCAGAAATGCGGCCGGCCTGTCAACATGGAGATGCACTGCGACATGAAGACAGTCTCCTACGACAGAAGGCCCGTGGATGTCATCGAGCTATTCGACCAGGCCAAGGACAAGGTCGGCATGCTCCCGGACGAAGTGAAGGGTGTCAAGGGCCTCTCCAACGCCACCCGTATCCCCGAGCGCCTGGAGAAAGGTTTCCTGCGATCAAAGCACGATGTCTATGTATTCCGCGACGGGACCTCAAGGTTCGACGCCACCGACATACCGGTCACCCATTTCGTCCCGAAGGAGCTCGGCCTGAGCGTGCAGAAGGCCAAGGAGCTCGGCTATTCTGTCGATTACCTGGGCCGGCCGCTCGAGGACGAGAACCAGACCGTGATGATGTACCACCAGGACATCATCCTGGCCGAGGACGGGGCGGATTACTTCCTGAAGGTGGCCGCGTTCATAGACGACATGCTCATGAACCTCTACGGCATGAAGCCGTTCTACAGTCTCAAGAGCAAGAGCGATCTGATAGGCCACTTCGCGGTCGGCCTCTCCCCGCACACCAGCGCAGGGGCCCTCTGCAGGGTAATCGGGTTCACAAAGGCAACGGTGGGCTACGGCCACCCTTACTTCCACACCGCAAAAAGGAGGAATTGCTTCCATCCAGAGACAGAGATCGTGATATGGGATGATGTGAAAAAGAAGCGCGTCTCACACCGTTTAGGGGCCTTGGTAGAGCGGGCATTTGAAGAACATCCGGACAAAGTCAGACGGCTTGATGAATATACCGAACGTGTAGACGTACCCGACGGCATGTTCACATTCGGTATAGACCTCAAGTCAAACAAAGTCGTCCGGAAGAAAATAAAGTGCCTGATAAGGGCAAAAGCGCCTGAGAAGTGGCTGAAGATCGTGACGACCACAAACAGAAAAATGATCGTGACTCCGGACCATAATGTGCTGTGTTCAGATGGCACCGGCCTTAAGGCGCTCGAAGCGAAGGATTTGAAACCCGGTGCTGATTTGCCAGTTTGCCTGAAACTTGACATTCCGACAATGAAAACCAGGGCATCCGGAATTAACCTTGCAGAGGAATTATGTGTTCTGGATGCCGAAACAAAAGACTCGATCATGATCCGTTGCAAGCCGTTCTTCAAGAAACTATTCTATGAAAACCGCAAATCCGTGCTTGAAATCCTCGATATCCGTGACTATCAGAGAAGAACTCCGATCTCCTGGTATAGCAGCGTCTCATTATCCCACCTAGAACTCCTTGTCAAGCATGGCATCTGTCGTTTCGATGATTTGCCAAAAAATGCCAAAATAGCAATGAAAAGAGACGACATGTCCCTTCCGCTCCGCATCCCCATAGACGAAAACCTCATGATAATACTGGGTTATTATATCGCCGAAGGGTATGCAAGACAAGGCAAATCATGCAATCAGATAAATTTCAGGATATGCAACAGGAGGATGGGCGGTATCCTTGCCCGGGCGATAAAAAACGTATTCGGCAAAAGACCCTATACTGGAGAAAACCGCACCCAATTCATGCTGTGCGGCAAGATAATCTATCTTCTGTTCACTAAAATCTTCGAAACCGGAATCAATGCGCACACCAAGCGCATCCCATCGATTGTTTTCTCTTCGGAGGATTCACTGGTCAAAGCATTCATATCAGCATATTTCGACGGGGACGGTAGTGTGGTCGCAGACCCGCCGCGGATGTATCTGTATTCGGTTTCTCTGGGGCTTCTTGAGGATTTCGGGACGCTTCTATTGCGTTTTGGCATTTTCACCAGATACGGCTGGACGAAACCCAGATTGCCCGGCCGGAGGCTGCTCGAAAGATATGAAGAGCTCGGCAAACCTCCAAAACTGTTTTCACTCGGATCTCTCTCACTATATGGCACGGATTTGCTCAGATTTGCAGATATATGCAGCCCCAGAATCGCAAAAAAGGCCGCAAGGATGGCAAAACTGAGGGGGCACAAAGAAACGGATGTCCGTTTCATCAAATACGAAAATCAGCGGTTTCCAGTCCATCCCAAGAGCGATTATCTATTTGACAAAGTGAAATCCATCGAGAGCTTCCCGGAAAATACGCGTGCATACTGTCTGGATGTCGAAGGCCAGCGGATAGAAGAGAAAAACGTGCTGTTGAACAACCAGATGATAACAATCCGTTGCGACGGCGACGAGGATTCGGTGATGCTTTTGATGGATGCGCTCATCAACTTCTCCAGACGCTTCCTGAACGAGAAGCGCGGAGGGACCATGGACGCCCCGCTGGTCCTCTCGGTCGAGATAAACCCCAAAGAGGTCGATGACGAGGCGCACTCCATAGAGATAGTCTCCAGGTACCCGCTGGATTTCTACGAGGCCGCCGAGCGCCTGACCCCTCCCGGCGACATCAAGCTGAAGAGGGTGAAAGACGTGCTCGGAACTCCGGAGCAGTACGAGCTTCCGATAACGCATCCTGGCGGCAGCCTTGACCAGGGCAATATAAGGACCGCTTATGTGGAGCTGCAGTCCATTCCCGAGAAGATAGACATCCAGTTCTCGCTCCAGGGGCGGCTCCGGCCGGTGGACAAACGGGACGCGGCTGAGCGTCTCATCCTCAGCCACTTCATCCCGGACCTCTACGGGAACCTCCGCTCGTTCTCCCGCCAGACCTTCAGGTGCGTCTCCTGCAACACCATTTTCAGGCGAGTCCCGCTGGCAGGCAAGTGCAACCGCTGCGGCGGCAACCTGCTCCTGACGATAAACAAGGGCGGGATAGAGAAATATCTCCAGATATCCAGGGACATCGTGGACCGCTATGACCTGCCGTTCTACCTGAAACAGAGGCTGGAGCTGGTCGGGAAGGAGATAAAGAGCATATTCGAGGACGACAAGGTCAAGCAGATGGGGCTGAGCGACTTTTTGTGAAATGAGAAAAGGAAAAATAAAGGAAAAATGAAGAAGGTCTACTTCTTCATGCCGGCGACGAAGGCGCCGATCGCGCCGAGCACGAGGCCGATGACGGTCCCGGTGATGACGCCGAACACGATGCCGATCACGCCGAAGCCCGCTCCGATGGCGGCTCCGCCGATGTCATTCCCGCCGGCCACTCCGACACCGATGCCGAGCAACTGGACGACGAAACCGACCACGCCGCTGACGACACCAGCCACGAAGGCCACCAGGCCTCCGGTCAGCGCGCCGCCGACAAGGTCCATGCCTGCTTCCTTGACAGCCTTGTAGCCGGCCCAGGCGTTGACCACCCAGCCGATGATGGCCAGCGGGAGACCTATCACACAAAGGAGCATGCTCAGGACGGGGATCGCTCCGACCACTGTCGAGAATATGCCCAGCAGGATCAATACCACGATGGGTATGGTCCCGACCTTGAACGCTTTTCCGATATCAAATGCCAAAATATCACCTGGCATACACTCGCAGAATAAGATTTATAACCCGCTATGGGGCGGCATCAAGCCGGACAGAACAAGCGCGATAAGACGAAGATAAAAGAAAAAAAGGAAAATGGGCGAAGCTTCACTTCACCTGCTTCTCAGCGAACTCGCCGACGACCGGGAGCAGGAATTTCTCCCCCTGGTACGCCTTGTACGCGAAGTACAGGAACACCAATATGATCAGCGGCATGCACAGGCTACCGATGCCGAACGTCACCACCGCGACGATCATCGATACGACCCATGCCACGATAGCCAGAATGGTGCTCTGCCATGCGTGGAACATGATGAACTTATCCTTCTTCTTGTCCTCCATCAGGTAGACCACGATGAGCATAAGTATCGGGAACACGTAGTTCAGAGCGCTCCAGAGCTTAGCCTCGCTGGAAACACCGGACGGTGTCGAGGACTTTATTTCCATTTTTTCTCCTGCCATCAATATACCTCCTTTATTGCTCCATATAGAGAGGAGCGGATTGCCTTATACTCGAATGGTATGTTTATAAACATTTTACAAACGAGGGGTGTCGGTTTTTAATCCCGGACCGCCAAGAGAAAAACATGATGCTATACGATTCCCTCTCCAGGCAGACTGAGGCGTTCAAGCCCGTGGAGGACAAGCTGGTCAGGATGTACGTCTGCGGCATCACGCCCTACGATGACACCCACATCGGCCACGCGAGGAGCTATGTCGCCTTCGATATGATAAAGCGCTTCCTGATAAATGACGGCTACTCGGTCTATCACATCCAGAACATCACCGACGTGGATGACAAGATAATCAAGCGCTGCAAGGAGACTGGTGCCGACCCCAGGGTCCTGCCAAGGCGCTTGCACGAAGAGGCGCTCGAGCTGTTCGGGAGACTCGGCATCCTCCCCGCCGATGTATATCCGGCGGTGACGGAGCATATCCCCCAGATAATCAGGTTCATCCAGGCCCTGATGGGGAAAGGGGCGGCCTATGAGACCCCGGACGGGGTCTATTTCAGCGTAAAATCGTTCCCCGGTTACGGCAAGCTCTCCGGGCAGGATTTGGAGCGCATCAGGGCAGGCGCGAGGATAGAGGTGGATGAGAACAAGAAGGATCCGGCGGATTTCGCCCTCTGGAAGAAGACAGGCGGCGAGATAATCGAGTTCGAGAGCCCCTGGGGCAGGGGCAGGCCCGGCTGGCACATCGAGTGCTCTGTCATGGCCAACGAATATTCCAAGAACACCCTCGACATCCACGGCGGCGGCAGGGATCTCATATTCCCCCATCACGAGAACGAGGTGGCCCAGAGCGAAGCCGCCACGGGCCGGAAGTTCTGCAACAACTGGCTCCACACCGGCTTCCTGACCGTGGACGGCGAGAAGATGAGCAAGTCCTTGGGCAACTTCATCACCCTCAAGCAGGCCCTCTCGCAGTTCGAACCGAACGCGCTCCGGCTCTTCTTCCTGCAGATGCACTACCGCAGCCCGCTGGACTACAACGAGGACAGCATACGGGCGGCCGGAGAGAGCGTGGAGCGCATATTCAACTCCCTCGGCCTCATAAGAGAGACGATCGCTTCTACAGAGGATGGCGGCCCTGACGCGGAGTTCAGGGCGAAAAGCGACGAGCTGATAGAGAAGTTCCGCAAGGACATGGAAAACGATTTCAACACCCCCGAGGCGATAGCATCGCTCTTCAACCTGCTCCGCCTCTCCAATAGCCATCTCTCTGGAAAGCCCGACAAAGAGCAACTCACAAAAGTGGCCAAATCCATAGAATCCATGATCTGGGTGCTCGGCTTGGTGGAGAGGAGGTCCGACCTCGATGGCAAGACCGATGCCCTCCTCTCGCTTGTCAGGAAGCTTGGCGGGGGAGCAGCCAGCCCCGAGGAAGCCCTCGAGAAGCTGGTCGCCATGCGCGATGATGCGAGGGCCAAGAAAGACTACAAGAAGTCTGATTTGATCCGGGAAAGGCTCAAGGGTATCGGCATAATCCTGGAAGACAAGAGCGGCTCGGGCGTGCGCTGGAAACTGGCCTAGGCAGCAGAACTCAGGACTGATGGAAAATCCACGCGGTTTCGAGTCCAGCGTCTCGGGCTTCGTGTCCAAACCCGAAATCCGGAACCGGAAACCCAAACCCGCCAGAACTGCCGGTGGTGTCTTTGTAGGGCAGCTAATACTGGTCCATCTTGTACTTGGAGCTGTCCTGTCCATTACCTGTCCATGCAGCTATGTTGCTTTTCGTCCAGAGACCGAGAGTCCTCAGGAAGCCGTCGCTCTTGAACCTCCTGTCGGAGAGCTCCACCCACATCATGCTGTCGTATACGACGTGCCTGGAAGGAGGCAGCCTCCTGGTCAGGTCGGTATCCTCGCAGATGACCGAGTCGTACCCGCCGGCATCGAGGAATATCTTCTTACGGTATGCCGAGTTGTTGGATGCGAACCAGTACTTGCCGGTGGCGAAGTGCATCAGCCTCGCGAAATAGAACACGATGCGTGAATAGGTGTCATAGGTGAACTTGCCCAATGAACTGTCGGCGTCGTAGAGATCGAGCCCTCCGGCGGCGATTATATGCGGCTCGCTGAAGTGCTTCCTTATCCTATGCGCGAAATCATCCGCGGTGATGCAATCCGCGTCCACGAACACCACGATGTCATTCTTCGCTGCCTTGGCCCCTTCGGTCCTGGCGATGCCGTTGCCCTGCTTGGGCCTCAGCACCACCCTGGCGCCGTGCTTCTTGGCTATCTCCACCGTGCGGTCCTTGCTGTGGCTGTCTACGATGACTATCTCGTCCTCCCCGCGAAGCTGGGGCTTGAGGTTCAGGAGCAGCCTCTCTATATGCTTCTCCTCGTTGTAAGTCGGAATCACGATGCTCAGCATTCTATCCTCACCAATACATTATATGTAACTATAAACCACTTTAAAAAAGCTCGCTCAATGGCCGCTCCTCTCCAGCTCGTCCGATATGTCCCTGCATTTCCGGAGCAGGCCCTCCAGCTCGTCTATCCCGAAGGTGGAATCCTTCACTTCCAGTATGCGGTTTATCTTGCTTTTCCAGAGGGTGGTGCGCTCTGCGCTGACCCTGCCGGCAGCGACGCCGCTGGTCCGTCTGAGCAGCGAGGAGCATTCAGAGCCTATGTAGCCCCGCAGCCTCGCCACGGTCCCTTCTATGGATACCGCGCCGCGCACTTCCGGTATCTCGAACCGACCTGCTTCTTCGGTTGCCATGGTGCAATATCCCGCATGATAATTAAAACGTTTTCTGCAAGGATGATGATATGACGAAGGTAAAGGTCGCCATCCTCGCATCCGGCCGGGGGAGCAACTTCAAGGCCATCATGGATGAGATCAAGGCCGGCCGCTGCGATGCCGAGGTGAGACTGCTCATCACCAACAAGCCCGATGCGCCAGCGATACAAATCGCCAAGGAGAACACCATCCCAATCGAGCTGGTCCAGAAGAAAGACTTCAAGACACGCGAAGCCCTGGACGAGCGCATCCTCGAGCTCCTGAAGAAGCACGGAGTAGAGCTCGTCGTCCTCGCCGGCTACATGCTCCTCATCAAGAGCAAGAAGCTCCTCAGCGCATACAGGAACCGCATCATCAACATCCACCCCGCTCTTCTTCCCGCGTTCCCGGGCGACCAGGCGCAGAAGGATGCATTCGATTACGGGGTGAAGATATCCGGGCTCACCATCCATTTCGTGGACGAGTCGCTGGATGCCGGCCCCATCATCTACCAGGAGGCCGTGGATATCAGCGGCTGCGAGAGCGCGGAAGAAGTCGCGGATAAGATAATCAAGCGCGAGCACAAGGCATATGCCAAAGTGGTGGACTCCTTCTCGAAAGGCAGGTATGAAGTCGAAGGCAGGCGCGTCAGGTTCACCGCCCATAGATAGAAATATGTCCGAAACCCGGGATACATGACAGGCAATCGGAACAAAAACGGGCCCGTTGTGGCCTGTGGCCACTTCGCCCCCTAATCCCTGAGCCGAGACACAAGACCCGAAACAGGAAACCAAGAAAATTCACGGGCCCAGAGGGATTCGAACCCTCGACACACGGATCTCTCCACCTTTTAGGAAAAGGTGGAGCCAAAACTGGCTTGCTATCCGTTTTCCTAAATTAAGAGTCCGTCGCTTTTTGCGAAACCTCCCTTATAAGAAGGCAGGCCTCTCTACCAAGCTGAGCTATGGGCCCATGTACTCTTTCTCTGTAGCAATCCCTTTTAAATTCTTAATCACGGTTCCTCGATTCCGCGGAAATCAGTTGCCTGCGCCTATCGGCTGTATCACGTAGTCCGTACCGTCGCTGGTGACCTTCAGCCCGCTGTCCCTGTAGCTCTCATACCAGGCTATGCCGTACTGGTCCATGAGCCTCTTGAACGGGTCCCTGGAGCCTCCATTGGCCGCCGACTCGTCGCTGCTGCCTGTTATGATGACATCCTCGGGCTCGACAGCCAGCAGGAGCAATCCTATGGTGCTGGTCCCCACGCCCACTCCGTAATAGGGCGCCTGCATCACATCCACGCCCAGGTATCCTTCCCTGGTGTTGATGAGCCTTCCCTGCCCGCCGCTCTGTATGCCGGAGGTGAGCAGCATGGAGAACTCCTTGTCGTCGAGCCTCAGCACGATGCCGTTGTTGTTAGGATCGTCGAACCTGTCCGCATCGGATGCCGGCGGGTTGAGGGCCCTGAACGATATGCCGTTCAGGACAGCGGTGAATCCGTCGCTGACAAACCTCACTTCAGCTGCCTTTGCAGAGGCCTTGTCTATGTAGAACATGTAGTCCAGGTCGTCAGAACCCTCTCCGCTCCACCACAGCTCCTCGATTGGGAAGCTGTCAGCCACCGCTCCCATGCCTCCGTAGCGGCGGGGGTCTGCCCCTGTCGAAACCAGGACCTCTATGTCATCAACCTCGTGGGAGCGGAGGAAATCCACTACCTTGCCGCCTTTCTCCACCGAGCCGCTATCCACCAGTATATCGAGATCCCCTTTCTTTATCAGTATCGCATCGCTCTGCGGACCAGATTCTCCGACATCTATGAAGAACACGCCTAGGAGCGCATCCGGATCCTCCACATATCCGAGCGTGCTGTCGTTCTCCTGCGCGGGGGGCGGGGGGGGCGTCACGGTGCTCTCGTTCTTCCCCACGGTCTGGTTCTTCTGGGGGGTGACCACTATGCCCACGGGCGGCGGTTTCACCACCCCGATGCCATCGATCTGGTTCTGCTCGGGCTGGGGGCTCTCCCCTCCTATGCAGCCGAAAACGAGCGCCGCGCAAAGCAGCAGCGCGATGACCTTCACAACGTGACCTTCTGCTCCTTGATGCATTCCTTCAACCTCGCTTCGATATCCTCTATCTTTATCCTCTCCTGCTTGCCGTCGTTCCTGTATCTCAAGGTGACGGTGTTGTCCTTCAGCGTATCGTAATCTATGGTGAGCGCGTAGGGGATGCCTATCTCATCGGCCCTGGCGTATCTCCTGCCTATGCTTCCGCTCCCCCTGTACATCACATCGAGCCCCCTGCCCCTCAGCATGGATGTCACTTCCCGGGCCTTCTCTTCCATGCCGTCCTTGGTCATGAGCGGATAGACCGCCACGTGGTATGGCGCTATCACGGGCGGGAAATCGAACCATTCCCATTCCTTTTGGGTTCCCTGTTTCCAGTTTCCTGTTTCGTCTTTCTCGTCCTTCTCCCTGAAGCAGTGCTCCAGGAGGCAGTAGAACAACCTGTCGACCCCCATCGAGACCTCGAACACGTGCGGGACGACCTTCTTCTTCTCGCTCTCGATGAACACGCTCATGTCGGTGCCGCTGTGCTTCGCGTGCTGGGAAAGGTCGAAGTCGGTGCGGTATGCGTTGCCGATGGTCTCTATGGTCCCGAAGGAGGTCTCCACCTCCATGTCTATGTTGCCCTTGGAATAGTGCGGTATCTCGTTGGCATCCAGAACCCTGAACCACATCCTCTTCGGGTCTATCCCGACCATCCTGTAGAACTCCCATTCCTTGAGGAGGAAATAGGCCATTATCTCGTTGGAAGCGACCTTCTCGTCCGCGGTCTCCTTCCCGTTCATCTCCCGGAGCTCATCCTTTATCTTCATGGTCATCCTGCCGGATGCGACCTTGCCGAACCCTTCGAATCCGGGCTCGGAGGGGTTGAAGAAATATTCCAGCTCCATCTGGGTGAACTCCCTCATCCTCACCAATCCCTTCCGTGGGGATATCTCGTTCCTGAAGCTACGGCCCACCTGGCCGACCGCCAGAGGGAGTTTCGTCCCGTGGTTCTTGAATATCCTCATGAATGATGTGAATATGCCCTGCGCGGTCTCGGGACGGGCATATGCCGGGGTCCGCTCCCCGCCGATTCCGGTGGCGAACATCAGGTTGAACATGTGCGCTTTGCCGAAATCGCCCTTGCACTTGGGGCACTTGATCCCTTTGGTTTCGATGACGTGGTCCAGCGTCTCGAGTCTCCCGTCCCACTTCTCTCCGTGCAGGTGGTAATGCTTCTCCTCGACCATGGTATCCGCCCGCACGCGCGTGTGGCACTGGGCGCACTCCACCACCGGGTCAGCGAAGCTCGATACGTGGCCGGATGCCACCAGCACAGGCTCCGGAGTGGTTATGCTCGTCTCCACCTCGTGGTAACCCTCGCTCTTGATGAACATCTCGCGCCAGAGGTTCTCTATCTTGCGCTTTATCAGGACGCCGACCGGGCCGTATTCGTAGAATCCTCCGGTGCCGCCGTAGCACTCGTTGCTTGGGAAGAAGAATGACCTTTTGAGGGCTAACTCATAGATTTTGTCGTGGAGCTGCATGGAGGCTATTCTGTATGCTGGGTTTTAAATCGCTTTTTACGATAGTATATCGGTATGCCAGTGCAGGCTTCCCAATCAGGCGTGGCAAGAAGGAATCCCGACCACTCGAGCGCGATGGTTGCGCTCAGTGCGGCATCGGATGCGCTAGCCACGGCCAAGGGGCTATATGGGGAGCGGCGCTTCCAAGAGGCGTTCGAATCATCGCGCGATGCGATACGCCTCGTATCGTCCGCGCTCATGTTCAGGGATGGCTGCATCTGCGGCACGTTCGGTTCGTCCCAGGCATATTTGCTGGAGCGATATCCCGGCATGTTCCCTCTGGAGGCGTGGAGGAGAATCGAGATGTTCCAGGATGATTATGGGAGCGGCCCGATGGCCGCCATCTCGCGCATTCTCGGCAAGGCCAGGACCGCAGGTGAGACCGAAGCCAATGAAGCCCTCAGAGCAGCCACGATGTTCGTGGATTCCGCACGCAATGAGTTGGTGTTATGAGATATCTAGCGCTATTGGCGATCCTATTGCTCTCCTTCGGTTGCATCAGCCAGGGCGAGAGGACTATCTATGAGAATGCCAGCGAGCCAGCCTCCCCGTCCGAAGAGAGCGTCTCTGAGCCTGCGCCGGCCATCGAAGTCCCGGCTATCCACCAGGAGAGCCGCTACCAGGCCGGGGGCTTCAGCTTCGTCCATCCGGATGAGATGGAAACCGAGGATTCGAGAGGGCCGGGCAGCGGCATCTTCAGCGGCACCAACATGATATCGAGCGGCCAGACCGGCGAACTGCTCGTCGTGACCTATCTGAACGTATCAGCCGTCTACGGCTCCAACCAGGACAAGATATACAAGGACGACCCGACGACGGCCGCATCAGGTTTCCTGGTGGCCGACATGGAGCAGGATCCCGTGGCCGGGCTGCTCAGCAGCGCATACGATGTCGGCGAGGTCTCCACATACGCCATCGCGCGGGACGGGGTGGTGGCGGACGTGCCGTTCAAGGTGAGGTTCGGCGACTCCAACAAGAGCTATTCTGGTTATGCGATGGACATGTACATCCCGGAGCGCTCGCTCCAGGCCAAGGTGCGCATCATCGCGCTCGATTCGGAGCAGGCAGAGTCGATAAGGGCGGGGTTCCTGCTCAGCTTCAGGCTCGAATGAAACATCACCACAGGAAGGTCGCGACGAGCGCCGAGATAGCGAGTCCGATCAGCGTAATCGGGATGCCGACTTTGACCAGGTCCCACACGCTCAGCCTTCCCTGGTAGAATGCCATCGCGGTCGGAGGGGTGCCGGCGGGCGAGATGAAATTGAGCGAAGATGCGAGGCCTGCCAGGATTACCAGCTCCTCCATCCCCACGCTCAGGTCCTGCAGGGAGGCCACTATCGGCACTATGAGCGCGGCGGTCGATGTGTTGCTCATCCCGGCTGTTATCGCGCTGCCGAAAGCCAGGACGGCCAGATAGACCATGGATCCGGACTGCCCGGTTATCGCATCCGACAGCATCCCCCCTACGATGTCCGAGAGGCCGGATGAGCCGATTGCGCTCCCGAGAGCGATGCTGCCTCCCAAGAGCATCAGGACACCCCAGTCTATCCTGGAGATGCCATCTTTTTTCACGAGATTGGAGGCATAGAGCAGGACGACAGCCAATATCGATGAGGCACCATCAGGGATCCTATGGATGGAAGATGTCATCCACAGCAGCACCGTGAATGCGCCTATCGCCAGGGTGGCGGCCTGCTTCCCCGTCCACCCCCCCTTCGCGCTCTTGAAGACGACCTTCTTTATATCCGGCCTGTGGAGGTGCATTATCACGAGCCAGGAGCATGGTATCAGAAGGGCCACTATCGGCATCCCGTGGAGCGCCCAGTCCACGAAGGTGACCTCGAGCCCCTCCGCGGCCAGCTCGGCTGCCGCGATGGCGTTTGGCGGAGTGCCCACCAGAGTTCCCATTCCCCCGATCGTTGCTGAGAATGCGACCGCAATCACTGCGGCTTTCCTGTATGCCGGGCCGGCTTTTTCCGAGGCGGGCACGGTGAAGAGGGCGACGGGGATCATTATGGCCGCAGTGGCGGTGTTGCTGATCCAGAGCGAGAGGAAAGCGGTCGCGACCATCATGCCGAGTATGAACCTGTCCGGGGCACCGCCGAACAGACCCATGAATAATGAGGCTATTTTCATGTCCACCCCATGATCCTGCATCGCGAGCGCGAGCACGAGCCCTCCGAAGAACAAGGCTATCGTCGGGTTGAAATACCCGGAGAACGCTTCTTCGGCGCTCAGCGCGCCGGAAACTATGAGAAGGAACGTCCCGAAAAGGGCTGTCACATGCAGAGGCAGAGCCTCGGTGAACCAGCAGGCGCCCATGAAGGCCGCGATCGAGAGCACCGCGTGCGCCTTCCAATCGAGCCCGATAGGAAGAGCCAGCAGGGCCACTGCTATCAGCGCAGAGACCAGCAGTCCAGGCAGCCTGACGTCCTCCATGGCCGGTAATCCATATTAAGGTTAAAAATCCGCATGCCCGGTAAGAATAGGGCGCCGTTCCCGCTCCACCCTTAAAGAGAGCGGGAAAGGGGTTATAAACCTCGCAAAAGAAATAAGCTAAGACGCATCTCCAGGTGCAACAATTATGGATGTCGACAAGAACGCTCTTAGGAAACAGTTCGCCGCCGAATGGCAGAAGCACTACAAGCTGAAAGCGCTCATCGAGCGCGGTTTCATGCGCCAGACCTGCTCCAAGTGCTCCCGCTCCTTCTGGGCCAAGGACAAGCGCGAGATGTGCGGGGACCCCTCATGCATCGGCTACCAGTTCATCGGCTCCACCCCTGTCAAGAAGAAGCTCGGCTATATCGACACCTGGAAGGCCATCGAGAAGTACTTCACCAAGAGCGGCCATGGCTATGTGAAGCCCTATCCGACAGTCGCGAGGTGGAGGGACGATCTGTATTTCACCATCGCTTCCATCAACGACTTCCAGCCCTATGTGGTCAACGGGGAGCTGGAGCCGCCATCCAACCCGCTCATCGTGCCCCAGCCATGCATACGGTTCAGCGACATCAGCAACGTCGGGGTCAGCGGCAGGCACTACACCAATTTCGTCATGATAGGCCAGCACGCCTTCAACACCAAGAAGACCGGCGACTTCTACTGGAAGGAGGAGGCGATGACGCATGATCTGAACTACCTCAAGGCGCTCGGCATTCCGGAGGAGGAGATAGTCTTCCAGGAGGATGTGTGGGCCGGAGGCGGCAACTTCGGTCCATGCATCGAGTATTTCTGCCGCGGCCTGGAGCTGGGCAACTGCGTGTTCATGCAGTATGAAGTTACGCCTGCCGGAAACAGGGAGCTGGAAACCAAGGTCATAGACATGGGAGCCGGCCTCAGCCGCCTCGCATGGATAACCTCCGGGGAGCCCACCAGCTACGAGGTGGTCTTCGGACCGGTCATAGAGAGGATGAAGAAGCAGACCGGCATCAGCATCGACAAGAAGCTTTTCCTGAAATACGCGAAGATATCGGGCAGCCTCAATGAGGACGAGGTGCCTGACCTGGAGAAGGAGAAGGAGCGTGTGGCATCCATGCTCGGGGTCACGAAGAAGGAGCTATTCGATACCCTGGAGCCTTTGCAGGCGCTCTACGCATCCGCGGACCATCTATGCACCGTGCTCTTCACGGTCACGGACGGCATGCTACCGAGCAACGCGGGCGGCGGCTACAACCTCCGCATGCTCCTGCGCCGCGTCTTCGGGTTCGAGGAGAAGTTCGGCTACTCGCTCGATTATGGCGAGATCGTCAAGGGCCACGCCGACTTCCTGGACTACCTCTTCCCCCACCTCCATGCGGGCGTGGGCACCACCATCGACGTCGTGGAAGAGGAACTGAAGCGCTACAAGACGACCCGAGAGAAAGCGGGCAGTATCGTAGTCAACATCGTGAAGAAGGCCAAGCACACCGACCCCAAGGCCAGCAACAAGGAACGCGCAGGCGCCGGCCGCATATCCAAAGAGGACCTGTTCACGCTATACAAGAGCCATGGCATCCCCCCGGAGGCGGTGGCAGAGGTGGCCGAGGAGAACGGAGTGGAAGTGGAGATGCCCGGCAACTTCTATGCCCTCGTCCGTGCCGGCGAAGGCGAGGAATCGTCGCCCGACAAGGGGCCGTCAGTCAAGCTTCTGTTCGCCGAGACCGCCACCCTCCCGAACACCAAGCCGCTCTATTACGGCACCGAGCAGAGCTTCAAGGCCAAGGTGACCGGGGTCGTGAATGGCAAGTATGTGGCGCTCGACCAGACCGCGTTCTATCCTGAGGGTGGAGGGCAGGCCGCGGACATCGGCTTCCTCGCAGGCGTGCGGGTGAAGCACACGCTCAAGCAGGCAGGCACCGTGCTCCACGAGGTGGAGGATGCCTCGGCGTTCAAGGCCGGCAAGACGGTCGAAGGTGTGGTGGATATCGTCCGCAGGAAGACCATTGCGAGGCACCACAGCGCGGCGCATCTGCTGAATGCCGCATGCAAATCGGTCCTCGGCCCGCACATCTGGCAGGGCGGATCCCACAAGGACGAGGAGAAGGCCCACCTGGACGTGACGCACTACAGGAAAATAACGAACGACGAAGTGGCAGCGATAGAGCACAAGGTCAACGAGTACATCATGGCAGACATGCCGATACAGACCCATGTGCTACCGCGCAACGTGGCAGAGGAGAAGTACGGATTCACGATCTACCAGGGGGGTGCGGTGCCGGGCAAGGAACTGCGCATCGTGAGCATGGGCGACGTGGACCA
This sequence comes from Microcaldota archaeon, assembly GCA_040758595.1. GTDB lineage: Archaea > Micrarchaeota > Micrarchaeia > Anstonellales > Bilamarchaeaceae > Bilamarchaeum. Next base: position 57,163 of record JBFLVJ010000002.1, read on the forward strand.
CGAGGCCTGCGGAGGCACCCATGCCATGAACAGGAGCACGGGCGAGCTCGGCCTCTTCAAGATAGTCAAGCGCGAGAGCGTGCAGGACGGCATCGAGCGCATAACCTACAAATGCGGGCATGTGGCCCTCTCCTACATCCAGGAGAAGGAGCGCATGCTCCGCGATGCCTCTAATGTCTTCAGCGTCTCGGAGCCGGAACTGCTCCGCACTTCAGAGCGCTTCTTCAGCGAATGGAAGGCCCAGCGCAAGCGCATCGAGGCGCTCGAGGAATCGTTCGTCCGCGAGGAAGCCCGGGCTCTAGTAGAAGAGAGCGCAGGAAGGCCCATCATGAAGATGCTCGACCTGGACATCAGCGCATTGAGGAAGCTGGCCCTTGCTGTCGCCGAGAGCGACAAGGCAGCGGTCTGCCTGGTGAACAAGCAGGGCAACCTGGTCTGCGGTGCAGGCAAGAGCTCGGGCGCCAGCGCCAAAGAGATGCTGCAGAAGGTCATCTCAAAACTAGGCGGAACGGGCGGCGGCAGCGACCGCATCGCCCAGGGCAAGGCCGAGAAGCCGGGCGTCGTGGATATCTAAGCCTTGCTCAACAAGCCCGGCTTCTTGAGGAACTCGAACCGTCTCGGATCCGCATAGAACTCGGCCAGGATGTCCTTGCTGGAGAATCCGTAGCTTTCGTTTATCTTGGCCGCTGAGAGCTGCTTGTTCTCGTGCACCACGTAGTTGGTGTTCTGGGTCATCTGCCCTTCCTTCAGGTAATAGAATGCCGCGCCCTGGTTCTCTTCATACTCCTTGTAGAGCGATTCGAATCCCTCATAGACCAGGTTGGCGAGCACCAGGGTGTTCTCCCCCCTGTTGATGGAGACGTGGCCCCACTCGGGCGGTATCAGTATGACCTCGCCTTCCTTGGCCGCGACTATCATGGTGTCCACGCTGCCGTTCCGGTTCCGTTTCTGCATGATGAATTCGGCATTGCCCCTCACCACCTGGTAGACCTCGGGGTATGCCGGACCATCTTCGCTACCGGGATGGTAATGGCCGAAAGTCTTTACGTATTCGTCACCTATTATCCTCGCCGGGATCACGGTGATGTCGAACCTGATGCCTTCGCGCTTGAAGACGTCCCTGAACATGTAATAGAGCGGCACGTCCGCCGCCTCGTCATGGTACTGCCTCAGGACCTTCCTCATCTGGCCCATGGTCCTGATGGATTTCGGGTGCTTCCCCTCGTTGACGAACAGGTCCGTCCCCGCAAGCTCTATGCGGAGCGGCTTCTCATAAAGGACCGCGTCCATTTTCTACCACCCCTTTCATCTTGTTGAACTCAGCCAATGTGGCGAGCGGTTTCTTGACGATGAGCTTTTGCTTCTCGAATTTATAAAACAGCAGCTTCAGGAAAGTGAGCAGCTCGCGGTTCTTGACGCCCTGCCTGTCATAGTCCTTCTGCAGGCCCTGTATGGTCTTGAAGGAACCTATGAAGAAAGAGAGGTCCAGGGTGCTCTGTCCGTTCCAGCCCCTTATCTTCTCGTATATGAGCAGCCTCGCGATGCCCAGCCGCGCGCGTAGCCGTTTCGATTCAGCATCATCCCCCTCGATGCCGCTTTCGATGGTCTTCAAAGCATATGCCAGCTCCTGCCAATCCGCCTGGACAAGGCTATCGCTTATGCTGATTGGGCTAGACATTCGGTTAGGACTTATGGTGGTAAGCATTTTAACTCCAATACTCCGGTCATAACGGTATCCGCCGGTGGTTTCCTGTTTCCGGTCTTGGGTTGTGGCACGAGACCGGGAACCCTGAACCGGAAACCCATAAGCAAAACAGTTATTTTTGAAGAGAGATAGATAATAGCCCGAGCGGATCGAAGCCCGGCCTTTTTATGTTCGGAACCCTATCTCCGGCCAAAAAGGCCAGGCGTGCCCCAAAAACCAGTCCTTCGGAACAGAAGAAACGCAGGGATGAGCGTCTCCCCCTTCGGTTTTCTCTACGTTTCTGATTCCTCCCGTCCATTGACAATCGGGACTGGAAACCCAAGACCGGAAACCACCTAAGCGAAACCGTGATTTTTGAAGAAAAGCAGGATATAGCCCCGAGCGGATTCGAACCGCTGTCAAGAGATGTCCCGGGCCCTTTGGTTTCCTCATGGTTTTCCCCGGGCGTTTGCCCGAAGAAAGGTTGAGGCCAAAAGGCCGCCAGAGTCTCCTATCCTTGACCGCTAGACGACGGGGCTAGAAGTCGTGGAGTGAGTTTGCTCGGAAAAGAATAAAAACCAAATTAATTGTTTCCGCCCCTAATGGAATCCATGAGAACCCTGTTTTTCGCCTTGGCCTTGCTCATGCTCCTAGGATGCGCACAGAAAGCGCCCGAGACCCCCGCCGTTCCGCTGGAGCACAACCGCGGCCAGATCTCCTTCCAATACCCTGACTGGCCGGCGGCGGACAACGCGGACCAGAATTTCCTCGTGAGGAACAACGGCACCTGCGTCTTCGCGGCCGCGGAATACCCGGCGGCATCCCCCATGCTCAAGGATGTCCTCGAATCAGAGCTCCATTCCTCCTTCCAGGGGGAGTACCTGGATTTCGATATGAGCACCGGAGGGCAGGAGTTCGATGCCCGCACGAGGATGGTCTACTGCGACTACAAGACATATACGTTCACCATCGCCTGCATCGGCGAGCTGCAGGAAGAGCGGCTTCTGGAGTCGGTCAGATGCGCACCAAGACAGCTCGATCTCAAGAAGAAGCTGGGTCTTATCCCAATCCCCCCGAACCAGGATCCTGCGCTGCTTGCGCAGACCTTCCGCCAGGCCAGGGCGGATGGCGCCGAGGTCCTCTATTGGTACCTCCCCTACCGTGATGTCGCCGATAACTGGACGCTTCCAGACTATGTGATGGAGCCCATGTCATATGAGGGCAAGAGCGCTGTCGTGATAGAGGTCATCCACACCAACGTGCTCGCTGAATATCCCAAACGATATTCGTCATTCACCGATGAGGGCTTCAGCGAAGAGTTCTCCGCCAGGGCCGCAGAATTCGCTGAGCGCTACGACCCTGATTACCTTTTCGTGGGGAACGAGGTGGACGATTATCTCTGGGAGCGCAGGGAGCTGATACCGGAATTCAAGGACCTGTTGGAGCAGACACGGATCAAGGTCCATGCGGCCAATCCGCGGACCAAGGTCGGCTTCACAGTCACCTATCACGATACCCTCACCCACAACGCCACCGACATCACCAAGACGCTCGCAGAAGAAGCCGATATCATCGGATATACTGATTACGGATACCGCGGCCTCTTTCGCTTCGACAATGTCTCAAGAGGGCTTGAATATCTGGGGAGACCCGCGGATGTAGTGCCGGGCAAACCATTTGCCATCGTGGAGGCCGGCTGGAGCTCATCTCCGCTTCTTGGGTCCAGCGAAGCTCTCCAGGAGGAATACGCAGAGGGCTTCTTCGCCTATCTGGAAGACACCGATGCGGAGTTCGTCAACTGGTTCGCCCTGCATGACGGGGTGGACTGCTCGGATGCCGCCGACAGCTTCCTGAAGGACCTGCCCCAGGTCAAGGAAGACGAATCGTTCATGGAGGTCTTCAAGGAATTCCTCTGCTCGTTGGGCATCAAGCACAGCGACGGCACTCCGAAAAAGGCGTGGTCGGTCTGGCAGGAGAACACCTGAGGTTACAAGCATTTTAATACTGTTTCATCCACATATCAGTCCTCATCGACAGGTGCAGCCATGCTCACGATAGCCATCCCCAACAAAGGCCGGGTCCAGCAGCCCGTGCTGCAGATGCTGGAGCAGATAGGCATCAAGGTCGATGTCAACGGAGGCAGGGGCCTGCTCATCCCGAGCTCGAAACGCAACGTCCGCGCCCTCCTCGCGCGCTCCATGGACATCCCGCTGATGGTGGAAAGAAGGGCTGCCGACATCGGATTCACCGGGGAGGATGCGGTAGCCGAGCGCGGCTCCAGGGTCGAATGCGTCCTTCCGCTGGATTTCGGCAGATGCAAGGTCGTGCTCGCGGCACCCCGTCCGGTTTCGGTCCCGAAGAGCATCGCCACGACCCTCCCCAACGTCACGAAGGCGTTCTGCAGGCGCGAGGGGCTCAGAGCGGACATAATAACCCTCCAGGGAGCGCTCGAATCCGCCCCGAAGCTCGGCATCGCAGAGGCGATCGTCGACCAGATGGAGACCGGCACCACCCTCAAGGAGAACCGCCTCCGCGTCCTGGAAGTGATAATGGAATCGAGGATGACGATAATCGCCAACGGCATCTCGCTCGCGGAGAAAAAAGGGCAGATAGACGAGATCGCGCTATCCGCAGGCGGACTCATGGCGGCCCGGCAGAGGGTCGTCCTGAAGGTGAATGCCGGCAGCGAGAGGGTCCGGGATGCCCTGCTAAAACTCATCCCCGCGATGAAGAGCCCTGATGTGGCGCCTCTGGCAGAGCCTGGCGCGTATTCGCTTCTCGCAGCGGTCCCGAGGAAAGGGCTTGAGCGCCTCATCGTCCGCATCAAAGCCGCCGGCGGGACCGACATCCTTGTGGAGAAACCACAGTTCATCATCCCATGACAGCAACCATTAAGTAGTGGGGAATCTCCCGGACACTTCCTGTTACAAACCTTTAAATAGTGGGAAATTCGAGATTGTCATGTACAAAAGGTGAACATGATGGTGAACCAGGAAAAGGGTGTCCTTCACAGGAAGGGATCTTCTTCATCTTCAAAAGGCGCGGCCTTTTGGAGAGACAGAAATCGGTAGATTTCTGGATACGCCTTGATCGCAAGGCGCGTCTAGTCTTGCCGCTGGAAATCCGTGAGTCGCTCGCTCTCAAGAGCGGGGAAAAAATCCTGCTCAGCGTCAGCGCTGTCGGAGACGGAAAGGTTACTATGGTCGTAGCGAAAGCTGGCGGCAAGGACTCCGGCGTGAAATGCTCAAGGAACTGCGCGTATAAGGAAGGTGTATGAGATGAGATTGCTGCGCGCCGTGACTCCGGAATACAAAAACAGATTCGTGCAGGGTAAGACGATAGTCTACATGTTTCTGCCAGAGGTTGAGCCGCCATGCAACCGCCGCTGCACCGGCTGCTACGTGCTGGCTTCGGAGTCATACCCAAAAAGAATCAGGCGTAGTGAAGAGCGGATAATAGCCGACCTTAAGGGCCTTATCGCTTCGGGCTATTCGGTCATACCGTCCACAACAGAAATACTCCTGGGTGAGAGATATCTGGAAATGCTGGGCGCGGTTGGAACGACCTATGTACTGACCAACGGCAGACTGATTGTTTCAAAGCCAGGCACATTGGAAGAGCTGAAGAGCATCGGGATAAGGCAGGTAGTCCTTACCGCGAATTTCGGGAACAGCGGGCTTATCCTGCCGGACCAGGACACTTTCGTAGAAGCGGCAGGACTGGCAATCGGTGCAGGGCTTGGCGTCATGGCCCGGATAACATTGACTAAGGGAAATTATCAAAGCATAGCGGAAATGGTTGACGCTTGCAAGCAATTTGGCATAAGGTGCATCCAATTCCTCAGGTTTATGCCTATCGAAAGCGGGCCTGCAACACTTGACGAAGGTGATGCGAAAGAGTTTTTCAGGCTGCTGGCATTTGCGAGGGAAGCCAACCCTGATGTTTATATCTCCGCAGGCGGCTCGCTGGGCAGCCAGTTCAGAGGAAAAGAATTCGTCTGCTCTGCGGGCAGGACGCAGTTCACAATCGGCCTTGACAATAGGATTTACCCCTGCATATACCTTACGCAGGATGAGAACGCGATAGGGAGATACGAAAATGGCGAGGTTGTGATAGAAAGGGAGTTTGCGATCGGCGGGAATGAGCTAGACTGCCCGGCCTATCGCTACTTCGTTTCACGCTCCAAGAATGGAGAAAAACGAATATGAGGTGAACAATATGGATGAAATGAGAGGGGTTGTTGGTGAAAATGTAAGGGGTCTCCTTCACACTCCCAGGGTTCGCGGCAATCGGGAACGGCGATCCGTTCCCGGTGCGTCTTGAACGGCACGCCGTTCAAAACGAAGCCCAGGTCTTCAGACCTTGGAGGAAGCGAACCCGAAACCTCAGTCAAACCGGTGGCACACGGCTTCTCGCCTTCCGCGCTCCAGCCAGAAGCCCAGGGCTTTCTAGCGAACGGCAATCCGTTCGCTGGAATCCAGGGAGCGGCGCTCCCTAGATCAGCCCTGGGAGTGTGTCACTGGCAGAACACTCAAGCAAGGGTTTGCGGAAGTCTTGGATGTTGGTTCCAGCCCACCCCCGCTCGCAGGCAGATCCGTCGAGGACATGCCCGGTTATCCATCCGCCCCCGATGTCAATGCGGCCATCTTCCTCGAAGTATCCGAATTCGCAGCCGAAGAACTCCGTAAGAAGAGTTCAACATCGACCGATAAGACCGGATGTGTGGCCTGCCGTATGTATGATCTGATAACGGATATCTTCATATGACGGCCCCCTCTTTTCTTTTTTAATATATCAGGCTATACGCTATGTGATACCATGAAGCTCACACCAAAAGGCATGCGGGACATCGGGCCCGAGGACATGTTCATCCGCGAGGAGGCCATGGAGAAGATAAGGCGGATTTTCCGCTCCTACGGATACCGGCCCCTCGAGACCCCTGCGATGGAATATCTCGACACCCTGAGGGCCAAGGCAGGCCAGGAAGTGGACAAGCAGATTTTCGTCATCGACGGCGGGGAGTACGGTCTCAGATTCGACCTCACGGTCCCGCTCGCCAGGTACGCATCATCGACGGATTCCCCGAAGCCGTTCAAGCGCTACGCCATAGACGTGGTCTGGCGGAGGGAGGAGCCCCAGAGGGGGCGGTTCCGCGAGTTCTACCAAGCGGACGTTGACATCATCGGAAGCCCGTCCATGCGCTGCGAGGCCGAGCTGCTCACGCTCGCCCGGGACGTCTGCCTCGCCTTCGGGTTCGACAAGCCGAAGATCATGATCAACAACCGCAAGATACTCGACGGCATCGCAGAGAAGCTCGACATCAAGGAGGACCTGAAGCAGGAGCTCTTCCGCATACTGGACAAATTGGACAAGATAGGCGAGAAGGAAGTGGAGAAGCTCCTCACCGAGATGTTCGGCAAGGCCAAGGCAGAGAAGGTGCTCAAGATAATCAGGGCGAAAGGCGATAATGAGAAGAAGCTCGCGCTCGCCGAACAATACAGCAAGGAAGGCGCGGAAGAGATAAGGCGGATACTGTCCATGTGCGAGTTCCCCATCGAGTTCGACCTGTTCCTGGCAAGGGGGCTCGGCTATTACACCGGTCCGGTATTCGAGATAAAGCTGAGCGAGGGCATCGGCACCGTCCTCGCAGGAGGGCGCTACGACGACCTACTTGGCATATACGGCCAGGCATCGCCAGCGGTCGGCATATCAGTCGGCATAGAGAGGCTCGTAACACTCATCGCGGAGAAGAAGAGATCCGCCAAGAGGTCGGATTCCAAGGTCCTCGTCGCATCTGTCAAGCCTGAGTTCTATGGCGCGGCGATGAAAGCGGCCGCGGCCTTCCGGAAAGCCGGCATCGCGTGCGAGACCGACCTCAACGAGCGGAACGTGCGGAAGCAGTTCGATTACGCCAACGCGCTCTCCATCCCGTTCGTGGCGGTCATCGGTGAGCGGGAGGCCGAGGCGGGGACGATCACCCTGAAAGACATGGAATCAGGCAAGGAAGAGACCCTGCCTCTGGCAGATGCCATCAAGAGGGTGGGCTAGGCGTGCTCAGGATACCGCTATTCATAATCAAGGACAAGCAGGCGTTCACCCGTCAGTCCGGCTCGCTCCGTCTGGCCGGAAAACCCATAGACATCGCCAAGGAGCTCAAAGACCGCGGCACCAAACTGATGCACATAGTGGATTCGGACGCCCTCAATGGCATGCCCACCAACCTCGACGTATATGACAACCTGACATTCGTCATGAACATCCAGGTCGAGTGCGCACCGAAGGAAGCCATCGTAAAGAAGCTCCTTTCGCTCAAATGCCGGGTGGTCCTCCCTCCAAGCTTCGACACCTCTTCGCTCAAGGAGAAGAAGCTGCTGGTGGCGAAGATACCTGATGGGTATGGTGGCGATGCGGCTGGGTTCCACGATGTGTTGCTGGAGAAGGCCGACGATGAGGCCGTGAAGCGGTTCGCCGGACTCGGGAAGAGGGTGATGGCCTTCGAGGACGATTACGCAAAACTCGAAACCCAAAACCGGAAACTCGTCTGGGGCATCATCTCTTCTTGAGCCTTTTCTTGGCCTCTTCCAGCTTGGCGGCCAGGGCGGGCGACATCTTCGCCGGAGGGAGCGCCGTCTTCTGAAGCGTCTTCTTTTGCGGAGCGGCCGCTTTTGGCGGCGCTCTCGCGGCGGGCTTGCTAGGGGGCAGCGCGCCAAGAGCGCTCTTGGCGGGTTTGCCATCGCCGCTCAGTATCTTGAAACCGTCGTTGTCGAGAGTGGCCCGGTAAGCTTTCGATGAGTGCTCCACCCCCTTCATCTTGATGACTTCGGCATATCTCCAGCGTGTCATCGTCTCCTCGTCGTACTTGAAGAAGAGGTTTATCCAACCGTCGCTGAAGCTCTCGATGCCGTATTGCGAGCTCGGGCTCATCCCGGCATGGCCCATCTTCGTGTCCTCAGACACTATCATGGTGGTCGTGCCCCACCTCCTCAAATTGTCGATGAATTTCAGGAACCCGGTCTTCCTCTCGTCCTCTCCCTTGAAGAATAGCGCTATCGGCATGATGGAGTCTATCACCACCCGCCTGGCTCCGGTGCTGTTGATTATCTCCTGGATCGCGCTGGACTGCTCCACTATCTGGTCCACCTCATGGATGGGGTAATCGAGCAGGATGAATTTGCGGTCCCTCTCCACGGCAGGGAAATCCCAATTGTACCCGCTCATGTGGAAGAAGAAGTCCTTCTTGCTCTCTTCTATGGATATGTACAGGCCTGGCTCTTCCGACTCCACTATGCCATTGTATATGAATTGCGCTGCGAATGTGCTCTTTCCGGATCCGGTGGGCCCGCTCAAGGTTATGACAGAACCCTCGAGCAATCCGCCTCCCAGGATATCATCCAATCCAGGTATGCCGCTCTTGACGAAGCGTCTTTCCATCATGTCACCTGAACGTGCTTCTCCTGCACCATTGTTAAAAGTTCGCACTCGCGAAAGTCACCCCTCCTTCTTGAGGAGCTTCTTACCCATCTCGGCCCTCTTCTTGAGGTTCTCCTGGAGCTGCAGGACCTCTTCTGGGGTGGAGACCTTGGTCAGTATATAGCGTTTGTATTCGGCGGTGGTCGCCGCCATGACGCTGAGCAGCTCGTGGGCGACGCTGAGCGGGAGCCTCACCTCATCCGGGCGCAGTATCTCCACGGTGTAGGGGCTGTGGGCCATGCAGATCCCCGCGAGCACCGCGAAATCCTTGGCGAGTATCTTGACCGAGATGGAAGTGGACCAGTTCTTTCCTTCCCCTCCTCCTGCCGGAGCGTCTATCTCCCCCAGGGCATAGACAACACCCTGCTTCTGTATGAGCGTGTTCACGAATCCCGTGGCTATCTCTTTGACCAGATCTTCGCTCTTGGCATGCACATCGAAGTAAAGCATGGCTAGGACGCCGCCGTCATCTACGGTCTTCTTGGTTAGTTTCTCAACGTCTCCCATCAGTGATCCCTTCAGGATTTCTATCGTATGTGATGCTTTTTAATACCCTCGAAGCAACTCCTAAGAAGGTGCTACTTTATGAAGGGACAAAGACCGTTCAGAGGCAATCCTAGAGAAGGAGGCCGTGAAGGCCGCGGAGACAAGAGAGCGAGGTTCATCAGGAAATCCAGGGAGACCGTCACAGAGGCCCTCAAGAGCCGCGACATGCTCCTTGCCAGCGTCGCCAAATCCATAGACGATCTGGACAAGACCATAAACCTGCTCGGGGAGCGCTTCGAGGATTGGTATGGCATCTATTTCCCTGAGCTCAAGGCCGAGACCAAGCTCCAATACTGCAGCGCCGCCCTGATAATCGACAGGGAGAACCTGGACGAGAAGGAGCTCGCGTCCATCCTGGGTCAGAAGAAAGCGTCCGAGCTGGCAGCCGCCGCGAAGAGCAGCCTGGGCGTCAAGCTTTCGCCCAAAGACCATTCTGAATGCCTGTCCATGGCCAGAGCCATACTCTCGCTCGAGAAGCAGAGGAAGGATTTCGAGGCTTATCAGAAAGAGCTGGCAGAGGAGCTATGCCCTAACCTGACCGAAGTGGGCGGACCTGATATCGCGGCCAAGCTCGTGGCCCACGTGGGCTCGCTAAGAAGGCTATCGCTCATGCCGGCAAGCGCGCTCCAGGTGCTCGGCGCCGAGAAAGCGCTCTTCAAGCACCTCAAGAACAAGCGCATCCCGCCGCCCAAGCACGGCATAATCTTCCAGCATGCCAAGATATCAGCTTCGCCCAAATCCGTCCGCGGCAAAATCGCCCGCGCATTGGCCAACCAGCTCTCGCTGGCAGCAAGAGCCGATGCGTTCGGCAAGAGAAGGATCGGGCCGGATCTGAAGAAGAAGTTCGAGGAGCGTTTCGAGCAGATAATGGCGGAATGGGAGGCGGCCAAGAAGAAACAGGCACCCGCACCCGGCCAATGAGGATCCTCGCCTTTTCAGACCTCCATGAAGAGGAGGCCGCCCTCGAATCCCTGAAGGCAATCGCCCCGGATTACGACCACGTCTTCATATGCGGCGATTTCGCCAAGACCAATTCTTTCGCCGAGGATGTCCTGGATGCCTTTCCCGACTCCCTTATCATCCCGGGCAATTGGGACAGCAAGCTGGTCAATGATATCGCCTCCAAGAGGCCCCAGTGGCTACACGGGAAGAGGGTGGAGCTCGAAGGCGGCCTGAATGCCGTCGGTTTCGGCTACAGCCCTCCGACCCCGTTCTTCACCTACGGGGAATTGAGCGAAGAGGAAATATACGCGCAGATGTCCAAGCTCCCCATAGACAGGAACACCCTGCTCCTCCTGCATTGCCCTCCCAAGGGCCATTTCGACAAGGTCCACATGGTCAGGCATATCGGCAGCGGCTCGATGCTGAGGATCATCCAGGAGAAGCAGCCCTTAGCAGCGCTTTTCGGCCATGTCCACGAGCATGCCGGGACCTCGAGACTCGGAAACACGAAACTCATCAAGCTCCCGCCCGCGAATTCGATGCGCGCCTGCTCGCTCTCCATCAAGGATAAAAGTATTTCCACGGAGTTCATATCACTATGATGTCGGTCACCGTGCGGATGGCGAAGGAGTCCGAACTGGACGATGCAAAAAGCTTCATACGCAGCATCTTCCCCGACGCGATGGTCCAGATAACCGAAGACGACACCCTCCTTCTCGCAGAGCACAATGACAAGGTGGTCGGGTTCGCCCACCTGATTGATATGGGCGATAAGATGGTCCTCCAGGGGATAGGGGTGGACCCTTCCGTGCGCGGCCACGGCGTCGGCACCATCCTGTTGGAGCATGTCCTGGAGAGCCTGAGCGATACCGACATGCCGATATACCTCAAGGTGAAATCCATGAATCCGGCGGTGGAGCTCTACTCCAGATATGGATTCATGCTCAAGAGGTTCGGCGATGTCCACGTCCTCGTCAAGAAGCCGAATGCATAAGGGCTAGAATCGGACCCCAGGGCTTTTGACCACGCACAAGAGGCGTGGCCTCTTGGCGCACGATGTCGGTCTTTTTTTGCCGGCATTGTCGATCCGTTTACTTTTGCCATGAGGATGGCAGAAGTCAAAAGTAATCGGATGGGGAGACTGAGATTTGAACTCAGATAACCAGCTCCCAAAGCTAGCAGCTTACCAGGTTGGCTCATCTCCCCGCACGGGAATCATCTACTTGGTGCCTTGGGCTTATAAGTTTTAGCGAATCGCGTAAAATCCGGTTTTTCGTGTGAAAATCGTCGAACGGTTTTTATACTTATCGTGGAAAAAACTTGTATGGCAACCAGTAAGAGAAAAATCAAGACTCCCAGACTAGCACAGATATCCGATGACCAGGAGCGGATTGAGAGGCCCGCCCCCAAGAAGAAAAAGAAAAGCCTCCGCTCGTTCCACGGCACTCCCGACCGTTTCAGCCTCTCCAACCTCGCAAAAGTGCTCACCAGCGGCGAGCGGCTCGACATGCTCAGCGCGGTCGACCGCCTCAAGGGAAGGGCCAGGGTCCTGGTGGAGCTCGCCCTCTTCTCGAATTTCCAGTTCGTCAGGCTCGCGGCCGTCCAGCACCTGGCCAAGGACCGGGATGCGCTGGTGGACATAGCCAAATTCTGCCACTACGACGACACGAGGGCATGCGCGCTCGACGAGCTCTCCGCCAACAGCAACGGCCTGGTGGAGGTCGCCTGCTCCTCGCTGTTCGTGTCCACGAGGAAGGATGCGGTCGCCATAATGAAGGACAAGAGCGCGCTCACCGACGTGGCGGTCCGCTCACCCCACAAGGACTCCCGCACCCTCGCCATGGAGCGCATAGCCAACAACCCGGCGGCCCTGAAGAGGGTGGCCGAGGAATCGTCCTATCGCAGCGTCAGGATGAGCGCCATAGACCGCCTCGCATCCAATGTGGAATCCCTCTGCTCCCTGGTCTTCTCCAGGCACACCGAGGTCAAGAAGGCCGCGGCCTCGAAGCTCTCCACGCACGTGGAAGAGCTGAGCGACCCCGACGCTCTGATGGAGATAGCCAAGATGTCTCCCAACGAGGATGCCCGCTACATCGCTGTAGGCAGGCTCTCCAATGATCCCTGGTCTCTCCGTGCGATAGTCACAGACGCGAGCCACAAGGACGCCAAGACGACCGCGCTCATGCTCCTTTCCGACATGGTGGCCGAGCTGGATGATCCGGAGATACTCGCGGACGTCGCCATGCTCTCGCCCTATCCGGACTGCCGCGTATCGGCTGTCGAGAGGCTGGTCGGGCAGAGCAGCGCGCTCCAGTCGGTCGCTTCCAAGTCCAAATACAAGGACGCGAGGGAGCAGGCGCTTGACAAGCTCAAGGACGACACCGAGGCGCTCAAATCCGTCTCCAGGCTATCGAAATACAGCGACACGCGGAAGAGGGCGCACACCCTGGTCTCGCATCCCGAGACGTTCAAGTCCGAGCTGACCAGGATACTGGGCTGAAAACGGGGATTCACTCCCCGCAATCCTCTTTTTTCGTTCCATTTCCCGGAACCCGAAACCCAAAACTGGAAACAAATAGAAAAGCCCCCGGAGGGATTTGAACCCCCGACTTCCTCCTTTCCCGCTTCCCGATGGAACGAAGTTCCATGGGCGCAGGGAACACAGTTCCCTCGCGTTGGGAAAAGCGGGACCAAAACTCGCTTGCTAATTTTCGCTTTCGCGAAAATACAAAACCCGAATGGGTTCTGCAACAGCCGGTTTTGATCCAACTTTTCCTAAAAGTTGGTACGAGAGAGGCGCTCTGCCACTGAGCTACGGAGGCGGCCTCAGACAGGATTAGCGTGATTGGGTTTTAAAATTTAGGCGGAGAGCACCTTGCCCCGGCCGCCGTTCTTCGCATCTATCAGGAGCCCGTTCGAGCGTGAGAACGCCTTCTTGTAGACCTTCTCCACTTCTGCGTCAGTGGGCTGTTCATGCCCGAGCAGGCCCATCTCCTCGGCTATCCTCTTGACATTGACGGCGCCCATGCTGCAGGTTATGCTTATCGAAGATCCCTTGAAGGGCACCTTGAGCCTGCGTATGTTCTCCATGATGCGCTCGGCGATGGCGAGAGCTTCGGGCCAGGATACCCTTTTGAGGACCACGCTGAACTCATCCCCGCCCAGCCTCGCGGCGCAGTCATCCGAGCGGACCGAGCCCTTGATGACCTCGGCAACTTCGCGCAGGACCGCATTCCCCCCTTTGTATCCGGCCTGCTCGTTGATGGACTTGAACTTGTCAAGGTCGATGAGCATCAGGCAAAGCTCATTGCCCTTCGCCATGGTCTCTTTGATCCCATGGCGGATATCCACTTCGAAATCCTGCACCCTCCTGAGGGAGGTTATCGCATCGAACTCGTGCGTGAGCTTGTAGGAGAGCTGGGATGCCATCTCCATGGCCAATCTTGCGGTCCAGTACATCTTGCTGAAGCCGCTAACTTCAGAGTCCTTGCAGCGCAGATCCCCTTCGAACAGGACTATCCCTGAGGCATGTCTCCGGTCCCGATAATAGAACGGCATCAGAGCCAGCGAGCTGCCATCCCTTTGGCCGTGGGAGTCCCTTATCTCGTATTTATCATCGTCTATATTCATGTTGCCGAATACCAGTTTCAGCCCGCTATCGTCTATCACGCTCGGCGTCTGCCTGGTGAACATGCTGAATATCTCGTCAGGGGGGTGTATCAGGTGGCCCGGGGCATCGTCTATGCACCACTCGTTCCCCTCGCGCCATAGCTCCACTCTCCTCTCGAGGCTGGCCGGAGCGGCATCCCTCGCCTTCTGCCTCAACGCCATATAGACACGGGCCCGCTCCATCCTCTGGAACTCTTCGGCCAGGCTTGCCAGGTACTCTCCTATCCCTGGATAATCCTCGCTTATCTTCCGGCCCACCCTCTGCATCGCATCGGCCACAGCGAAATCGGTCTTTATGTCCTTGGCGGTGTATTGCTGTATACGGAAAGTTCCGGTGGAGCATCTCCTGGCTCTTGGAAGCAGTATCAGGCTTTCTTCCATGGGCGCGGCCGTTGGTTTGGTTCTGGGCGGATCAGCTATTCTGGTGCCGACTGGTCCTTTTGTTCCTTGCTGGGAGGCCATGTGAATCGTCCAGTCTACTATGCTGTTTTTTGTTTAAAAATCTGCTTTCGATTTTTATCAGCGCCGCTTTTTGTGAAATGTCACATTGGATTCAGTTATACTGGTCTATCCACCCTTGTTTGGCTGGAATCCAGGATATTTGAACATCCGCCGCGGCTTCTCTGTGTTCTCCAGACGATAGAAACGTTTTAAAAGAAAATTGCGGTCGCCGGGATTTGAACCCGGGTTATAGGCTTGGAAGGCGTACTCTTGCCATAAGGCAATCTAAGTCCTACCAGGCTAGACTACAACCGCAAGTAGAGGACTACTAATATAGAAAAAGGTTTAATAGCCCGCGCTCAGGCGGGCAGAAAAAAATCAGACCTTGAAGTGCTTCCTGCCGGCCTTCACCATGCCCTTGGCATCCTCCTGGCCTCCGAGGCCGAAGGCGATACCGATTGCGAGCGCGATACCGAACACCATCGCCTGGAGGACCGTCATGAATATGCCGGTTATCAGCGTGGTGTCGATGCCTGCGGTGGCAAGACCCATGGTCGCACCGATGTATATCAGCACGAGCTTGACCGCCCTGCCGAGGAACCTCACGAATGGAGACTTGCTAAGTTCGATTATCATCTCCTTTAGGTACTCGCCCAGCATCACGGCCAGGAGGAATATCAGGAACCCTCCGATGAGCGCCGGTGCGTAAACGAGCACGCCAGTGAGATAGACAGCCGTGGACTCGAGAGCGAGGTACGATACCGCTATCTGCAGGAAGATGAGCAGCACATAATACTTCACGATCTTCCTGAGGACGTCGCTTATCTTCACGGTGCCCAGCGCATCCTCCACCTTGTGGTGCTTAAGGGCCTCTTCCAGCTTGATCCTCTTGAAAATGCCCCCCAGGAACCTGCTGATGAGGGTCGCCACTACCCATCCTAATAGGAAGATGAGGATGGCTACTATGAACCCCTTCAAAATCAGATACCCGTCAGTGACGGCATACTGTATGACCTGGTCGATTGCTCCAGTCAGCATCTCATCAAATTCGGCTATAGAATCACCGAAGCTATCGCCCTCGTGATTCTTTTAAATCTTTCCCCGTGGCTCAGAATGCGGAAGCGAGCTCGGTCAGGAACTTCCTCGGGTCGTGGGACTTGACGAAAGCGCTCGCGAGCAGCACCCCGGAAGCGCCGAGCTCCAGCGACTTCTTCACGTCGTCTCTGTTGCTCACTCCGGCTCCGCAGAGCACCGAGACCTTCCCGTCCACGTCCTTGACAGCCTTCACTGAATCTGACACCACTTCGGGCCTGGCGGTGGATACGCTCACACCGCTGCCGATCAGTTCCGGCGGCTCCACGGCTATATACGTGGGCGAATACGCGGCTATCACCGCGGCCTCTTCTGGACTCGCAGCGCACACCAGGCTCTCCAGCCCGTGCATATGCAATGAATCCACCGTCGCCTTGAGCCGCGCATTATCCCCAACCCTCCTTTCGGAATGGTTGATGAGCGAGCCTTTGACCTTGGCCGCCTTTAGCATCTCCGCCCCTATCGAACCGGTGTGCGCCCCTGCCTTCTCAGGGTCCGCGTGCTGGGAGAACACATCAGAGAATCTTTCTGCGGCCTCGTGCAATGATAACATGGGCGGGCACACCACTATCCTCAGCCCGGTCTCGTCCACCACTTCCTTGGCGATGTCTGTGAAAAGCAGGGCTTTCTTTATGCTCTCCGGGTAGGTCTTCAGGTTGAGGACTATCATGATTGTCTAATAGGAGGAGAAATCGTTTTATTCCTATTCAGCTGGTTTTGGACACGTCAACCCGATGTCAAGAACGACGAATCGTTCTTGAGCATGGCAGGAAAGCCGAACTTTCCTGACTGCCATTGTTGCTCGGCAACAATAGCATGCTCGTGACCGTTGCGACGGTCGCGACAAGGGTTGACAAAGGGAAAAAGACGCCGACGGCAAGGAACCGCGGTTCTTGCTCGTCGAAAATCAGAAAAGGTTTTCGCCGACGGCAGGATTTGAACCTGCAATCCCAGGGGGATCAGTTCTCTCGCCCTGCTGAAGCAGGACATATTCGAGACTGACGCACTACCAGGTTATGCGACATCGGCGTGGTGATTATCTGAATGCCGCCAAGTGTTTTTATTCATTCCGAGAATTCCTCGGACTCGTACACGAAGAACTCCATGCTCTTGGTGTCCTTCCATTCGATAGGCCCGAGCCCTGCCTTCATGCAAAGGTGGGCCAGGAACTCCTCCTTCCGCGGCAGCTGTTCCCACACCGCCGGCAGGAACGTGGCCCTCGCAACCCCCTTCTGGATTATCAGGCCGTGCTTCTCCGGGATGAGCCTTTTGAGGAGATCCTTCTCGCCCTTCACCTTGAACGGTCTGGGTTTGCTCAGGACAGATATGCTTATCCTCACCTCGCCGAGTTCGTCCAACGTGAGAGCGTAGAACCTCGGGTCCTCGGTCGCGGAAGATACCGCATTCTCGATGACGTCCTTGAAGAGCGGTCGGTGCGCCTCAAGCGTCCCGATGCAGCCGCGCAAATCATCGCCACGATGCAGCGTCACGAAGCATGCGCCGTCCTCGACGAGATCCTTTGACGGCACATCCCCCGGCTCCAGCTCGAGCATCCTGCCGCTCTTGAGATAATGCTCTATGGACTTCCTGGCAAGCGAAAGCAGGAAATCCCTCTCAGATCGATCCAGCATCCTTACCACCCCCACATGGTTTCACAAGGGATCCGCAGCATCGCCACGATGGTTTCCCGTCCCCCGTTCCGGGTCTTGTCCGTCCAGAACCCGAAACACAGGACCGGGAACCCCGGCAGTTCCGCATCATCCCCCTCGTTTACCATAGATATTGTGCACCCACCATTTTTTGAGGAATCCGAAAGTCATGGTGGAAAGCAGGAAACCTGCCGTTGGGATAAGGGCGTTCAGGAAAGGCTGGGGTGCACCTATGCTGATGAGTATGGCGACTGCCAGCAGATATGTGAACACGGCTATCACGAGCTTTCTCGCATTGCTGGTCTCCCAGGCCTTATCGGCCTCCACCCGCCGGTTCCGCTCCTTTATAGCTTCTATCTCATCTCTCTGGTCCGCCATTCAATCCGCCTCATAGAAAGCATAGCAGCCGTAGCCCACCACGCTGTCTTTCGGCCCTGCGGTGTCCCCGGAGTTCCGGTAATCCAGCAGTCTCCCTTTCCAGCCCTTCTTCCTGGCGATTTGCATCAGCATGAGTATCGGCGTTTTCCCGCAGGCGTCCCCCTTCTCCCAGAAACCGGATATGTCCAGAGCAGGCACGGTCTCGTTGGCCGCCCTGTCTATCCTCTTCGCCTGCTCATAGCTCTTGAAATGGCTGAGGTCCGAGCTCGCTATCAGCACGGTGTCGTCGTCCAGCTCCTTCATCACCTCATCCGCGAGCTCGGCAGGGTCCACCTCTCCCGAGAGCAAAGGCCAGACCGTTATCTTATCCCCGTAAATCATCTGCAGGAACGGGAACTGCACCTCCACCGAATGCTCAGGCTCATGGGCCTTTGGGAACACGCTTATCAGCCCGCCCCCCTTGCTTTTCGTCTTCACCTTCCCCAAAGGCGTCTCCCAGAAATCATATCCCGAGTCCGCCGCTCCCGGGAACATCGCATAGTGCGAGGGCCCGACCACTATCGCTTTCTTGTAGGGGATCTTCGCGAGCGCTTTATACCCATAGGCGGCGGTCGGCCCTGAATAGATGTATCCCGCATGCGGGACCACCAGCGCCCTGAGCTTCCCGGGCAGCCTTACCTCTTTCGCGTCATCCAGGCACTTCTCAAGGAGCTCCCGCAGCTCGTCCGCATCATCCGGATAGAACGTCCCCGCGGCCGCAGGCTTGCGCACCTTCATCTCCACACCCCATTGACAGGAGTTTTGCAGAACCTGCACTTCCCGCCTTTGATATCGTCCTTCTCCACGCTGAAATACACCCGCTTGATGAGCGGCTTGCCGCATTCCGGGTTCGGGCAATATGTCGTCTCATACTCGGAATAGCTCGCGGACACGTTTCCGCAATAGACATGCTTCAGCCCTGCCGCCAACCCTATCTCGCGAGCCCTGACCAGCGTCTCGGGCGGCGTCGGCTCCTTGTCCATGAGCTTGTACGCTGGATAGAAAGCGGTAGCATGCCAGGGCATCTCCTTGTCTATCCCTGCGAGGAACGAAGCTATGTCCTTCATCTCCTTCTCGCTGTCGTTCAGGCCCGGTATGAAGAGCGTGGTCACTTCCACCCAGAACCCCATCTCCTTCGCGCGCCTGATGGATTCCTTCACTGGCCCGATGGACGGCACCCTGCATGTCTCCCGATAGAACCTCTCGGTGAACGCCTTCAGGTCTATGTTGACCGCGTCTATGCTGCCTTTTATCGCATCCCAGCATTCCTTGGATTCGTAGCCGTTGGTGACATAGACGCCTTTCAGGCCTTTCTTCCTGGCGAGCTTCATGACATCGAGCGCATACTCGGTGAATATGGTCGGCTCATTATACGTGAACGATATCGACTCGCACCCGCTTCTTGCGGCCTCGTCCACCACCCGCTCGGGCGGCCACTCCTCGCAGTTCTTGATGATGCTCTCGAAGAACTTCCTCCATCTGGCAGGGTCCTTCTCCCTGGCCTCGTGCGGGGCCTGGCTGATGTCCCAGTTCTGGCAATGACCGCATTGATAATTACAGCCGAACGTCCCGATGGAGAAGCTCTTGCTCCCCGGCAGGAAATGGAAAAGCGGCTTCTTTTCTATGGGGTCGATATTGACCGCGCAGGGCCTGCCATAGACCGTGAGCTTCAGCCTGCCCTTCTCGTTCACCCTGACGCCGCACACCCCTGCCTGGCCTTCGGGTATCTTGCAGTACCAGCTGCAGGCGGTGCATTGCAGCTTCCCGTCCACCGTCCTGCTCAGCATCTTCATGGAATGGCTTCGAGCCGAGCCCATATAAGTCTTTCCGGGCTTCTTACGCCCTTAAAAACCTAACGACTCATACTAACTAGGTTTCTAGTTAGATATCGGTGATTTTAATGGGTATCAGACCTGCAAAAGCCATCAGGGATGCTGACAAAGTGGCCTGGACACGGTTCTCCAGGAGCAGACCGCGCAAGTCCTTCATAAAGGCCATGCCGCATGCCAACCTCCACCAGTACAGGATGGGCGCCATGAAGCCGGACTTCGACCTGGAAGTGAGCCTGGTCAGCGACGAGCCGGTCATAATCCGCGACAACGCCATCGAGAGCGCGAGGCAGAGCTCCAACAAGTATCTGGAGTCCGTTGCCCCGGGCAACTACTACTTCGTGGTCAGGGTCTATCCCCACCACGTCATCAGGGAGAACAAGATGATAGCAGGAGCCGGCGCGGACCGTCTCCAGAAGGGCATGCGCAGGGCTTTCGGAAGGCCGACCGGAAAGGCCGCGAGGCTCAAGAAGGGCAGCAAGCTCTTCACGGTCTACACCTACAAGGCCAACGCTCCGCACCTCAAGAAAGCATTCGAGCGGGCGGTGCGCAAGCTCTCCGGCAAGTTCCGTGTGGTGGAGCAGGGCCAACAGCCGGCCGCGTGAGGGTTGCTTGTTCCGGGTTCTGGGTTTCGTGTTTTGTCCAAAACCCAAGACCGGAAACTGGAAACCCGAAACCACTGGCGTCTGTTCGGTATGGCTGCGCTTTCTGGCGCTTCTGGCCGCCGAAGGCGCTTCCTGAATTTTGGCTTTTTGTGTTTTCTTGTGGTCATATCTTTATAAACTTTGCCTTGCTATATTACTACGGGTGAGGTGAGTTTTTGGTAGAGGATAGGATCACAGTCGACGAACCGCTGATCAGCACTGATGTGGACAGCCTTATCAGGACCATCGCAGAGAAGAAGAAGGTCCAGCTCGAAGATCTGAGGCGCGAGTGCAGGATAGACAAGAAGACCATGGACAAGTGGATCGCCGTCCTGGAGGACGAAGGATACATAGACGTCAAGTACGGCCTCGGCGGCACCAGCATCATCTGGCGCTCGGTCTCTGGAGGCGTCCAGTCCTCTGTAGAGGCCCCGGAGAGGGCCCCGATGTCCTCTCTCAGGCCAACGCGCATGGTCCCGGAAGCGCGCGTTCCAGAGGGGACGGCCGAGGAGGCTGTTTCGGATGCGGATGAGCCAGCTGACCGGGAGAGCGGGTCCGAGGAAAAAAGCCTCGCCCACCAGAACCCCGAATTCACATCAGCCGAGCCTCTTGAAGAGATCACCGCGGCTCCAGAGGAGCCCGAAGAGCTTTTGAGCAGGTACCTCGCCAAGAAGCGCGATGGGGCCGAAGACATAGATTCATTGAAATCCAGCATATTGACAAGCATGGATGATTCATCCAAGCAGGCTGAAGCCGAAATCGTCCCGGATGCGGACGAGGAGGACGCGAAGCCCGAGGATGAAGGGCCGGCGCTGGAGATCCTGGACGAAGGGGATTCCGGAGATGAAGAAGTATCCGGCGAAGAGACCTCAGACGACAAGGCAGAGCTGACGTTCCCGCCCGAAAAGCCTGAGGATAAGCATGAAGAGATGCCGACCATAAGGCCGACAAGGGCCAGGCCCCCGAGCATCGATGTGCGCGAATTCATGTCCGGCTATCTGGACGAGATAAACAAAGAGAAGAACACCATCGAGCGCCTCAAGAAGGAGAAAGAGGAGCTCTACCGCGACCGTGTCGCGGCCATGGAGGGCCGCATGCAGGCCGACGTGGTGGTGCTGACCGAGAAGGTCGTAGAAGCCCAGAGCAGGCTGGCCGACCTGAAGGAGCACGTCCTTGAGCTGCCGGACAAGGTGGATGAATTGGACCGGCTCCAGAAGCAGATGGAAGCCCTGCGCGCCGAGGGCAGGGACGCTCTCGAGAGGACCCGCGAGAACGCGGATGATTTCCTCTCCCGCCTGCAGGATTCCAAATCAGAGGTGGAGGAGAAACTATCCCAGGCGGGCCTTGACCTGGATTCATACTCGGGCAAGATGAAGGAGCTGGAGAGGCTCAATTCATCGCTTGATAGCCGCTCGGTGAAGCTCAAATCCGCCCTGGACTCAGCCAAGTCCCAGGCCGAGGAGCTGAACGGCGCGATAGCAGCGCTCACTTCGGAGCTTGAGGCCATGGAGAAGGCGAAGGCCGAGATATCCCAGACCGTGGAGACGGCGCGTGCGAGCGTGGCCGAGCGCGGCTCCGAGCTGGAATCCCTCCAGCAGGAAATCGAGGGCATCGAGCGCATGGAGCATTGGGTGCAGGAGTATGTGCGCGATTACGAGCAGAAGATAGGGGAGGTGGAGAACTATGTCTCCAAAAGCGATGACGAGATGGCCGAGCTGAAGGAGGCCGCCGAATCGCTCTACCTCAAGAAATATCTGGGCGAATTGGAGAGCATGACCGAGGCCTACCAGGCCGAGCTCGAGGATGCGGTCTCCCAAGAGGCTTCTATCGAACAGAAGATAGCAGAATCCCGCGACCGTATAACCGAGCTGGTCAAGGAGAGCCAGGAGATGATCCGCAAGGTGAGGGAGGATTCGCCCGATGCCGGCGAGAAGGAGTTCGGCATCCTTGTGGCCAAGGCCAAGGCTAAGACGGCCATGACCCGCCGCCTGGTGGAGGAGAAGCAGAACGAGCGCAGGAATCTGGCAACGGAGTCCGACCATACGAGCAAGAGCGCGAAGATCAGGCCCTCCCAGAGAAAGCCGCTCAGGAAGAAGAGCGCGGCCGCCAAGAAGAAGAGGAAATGAGCGCATGAGGCGGCGTCCCTTGCATCCTTCCATTTCACCAACGGGCGCTCTAGCATCCTTAGCGCTTTCGGCAGGCTTGGCGATATCCTGCGGCAAAAGCGAGGCGCCTGCCAAAAAACCGAGAGCGTTCGAGGCGCCTAAGGATTCAATGGTGGCAGGTCCTGAAGCCGCAATCAAGAGGAGCGACGTGCCCAAGATCGAGAGCAGGATCATAAAAGCCGGAGACTACATGCTCTACCGGAATGTCCTCGGGGATGGGACCGATTCACAGCTCGACGTCTTCCGGGTCCTCGATTCCGGAGTGGAATTCAAGGTCGGGGGAGACTTCGCGGCCGAGCGTCCGGATAGGGTGCTGTTCGTGAAATACGGCGAGCGGAAGGAAGCGGCGACGTTCCTGCTGGAGGCGGATACGGAAGTGCGCAAAGGCAAGCAGGCCGGAGCGGCAGAGCTCATCCTCACCTATTTGCCCAAGGACAAGCGAGATGTCTGTTTCAGGAAGGGCTCCAAGACGCTCAAGAGCGGGGAGCATCTCTTCAAGGACAGCCTCCTCTTCAGCAGGAGAAGCCGCAATTCGCTCAAGCTGGTGCGCGCCAATCTATGGGGCGTGGAGCTGGAATGGGACGGGAAAGAGAAGCACACCTGGATAAAGTTCGGCAAGAGAAGGAGTTATGGCGAGAACCTGCTGACCGTCACTATAACGCCCAGATACGGGGGAACGCCAGGCAGCGCGGCATTTGATACCATCTATCCCGTCCTCGAATAGATGCTAGAGCCTCAGCTGCTCTCTCTTTTCGCTCCTGCTACGCGCATCATCCACCATGGCCAGCCAGGAATCCCCTATCTTCATGAAATAGTTGCCGAAAGTCTTGGAGAGCGATATCCGCATGGGCCTGAATTTCCGTTTGCTCTCCACGGCCACCACGGTGTCCCGCTCGACCTTGACCATCCCGACCCGCTTCAGCCTGGGCAGGACGCGGTTGTAGAATGTCGCCTTGGAGACCTCGTTCTCCCGCACATAAGCCGCTATCTCCTCGCCTGACACCTGCGTCTTTCCTGAAAGCAGGTTCAGGAAGCCAAGCGCTATCTCATAGTATCTCGGCTGGTACTTCTTGGAGAATATGAAATTGGTCAATTCCTCGACGTTCCAGGGGTTCCTGGTGAGGTTCTCGTTCCGATCCTGGAATGAGCGCAGCTCGTCGCTGTCATGCCGGGGGAGATAGATCGATTCGGAGGACGGCACTCCCCGGGAGGAGATGAGTTTCGGGTTCTGGGTCTCGTGTTTCGGGTCTTGTCTCTCGGGTTCCGTATCATCGGTCTCCTGTTCCCGGTTCCCGGCCGCCGGTTCTGTGTCCTGCTCGCTCATGCTGGGAAATAGCGAAGAATGAATAAAAGGTTTACCGTCACGGTGGAGCTATTCGCCGAAGATAGAGCCGAGCCCGCCCTCGGCGGCCTCCTCTTCCTGCCGTATCTTCTCCGCGATCCTCTTCTCGACATCTGCAGGGGCGGGCTTGGCGACGTCCTTCAGCCTCTCATCCGCTTTCTTGATGAAGTCGTCCGCGGCCTTGATGTAGATATACGTCTTGGTCTTGTCCTCTTCCAGGACTCCCCCGTCCTTCACCTTGTAGCCCACCCGGGCGAAGCTGTCGTCAGCGTAGGGGTCGGCCTCCAGTATCTTGGTCAGCTCTGCCTTCTTTCCGGATTCGCATTCGTACACCCGTATCATTCTTCCTCTCCCTCCTTGAGCTTGAGCGAATCCTCCATCATGACCGCCATGGCCGCATAGAGCAGCGGGTAAGCGAAGAATATGGTCACGAACTGGACGAACGGTATGAAGTTCAGGGCCCAGACGATGGCGAACATCACATACATGCCGATGAAGAAGATGTGCTTCCTGCGCATGAACTCGAATGCATGCTTCATGGCGGCATAGGTGCCCATGTTGAAGGCTCCCGCAGCGATGAACGCAGGGGTGAAGAGCATGTGGACCACGAAGGTCACCGAGAGCACGTACATCCAGAGGAGCAGATCCATGTACTGGACTCCGTCCAGCATGTAGAGATACAGGCCGATGGCCGGCCCGGCCAATAGCAGCCAGAACAGGTCGCGCACCAGCATGATGCCGAACATCTCCACGCTCTTCTCCAAGACATACGTGTAGAACTTGGTGAGGCTGGTCTTCTCATCCCAGACCGCCGAGCGGTAGGCCTTCGCAAGCGCCGCGTTCAGGCCGTTGGTGAAGAACACGAACACCAGGCCTATGACGCCGAATATGGCCATGGTCGGGAGCGAGTCCAGTTCCAGCGCCCGATCGAACATCGAGAGCACCATGAAATAGGCTAGCAGCACCCCGACCGCCGCGAAGAAGAACGCGAGCAGCAGGATAATGTACATCAGGGAACTCCACACGAACAGGAACGGCTTCTTCGAATAGCTGTTGAACGCTTTCGTTATGCTCTCTATCAAGACGCCTCACCTTTCGATAGCTCTAACAAGGCAAATTATTTAAACTACGCTTCCGTTTGAGAATCAGGGATATCATGAATGTACCCAGATGCATGAGCACCCAGCACCCGGACAATGTCGCCACCCCATTCTTCTCCGACTCGGACATCCTCGCAGGGACCGCAGAGGTCAAGGAGGCGTTCTTCGTATTCTCCCAGCTCGGATGCAAAGAGCAGATGTGGGATTCAGAAGGCAAGGAGGCCGACAACCAGGTGGTGGAGAAACTGCTCTCGCGCTACCACGATTTCTTCTCCAAGAACAGGCTGGGCAAGGACCTTTTCCTCACCTACCGAGCTCCTAACCCCTCTGTCGAGAAGGCGCAGGGCAAGATACTCCTGGAGACGCTGCACACCATCCCGCGCGCCTACGATGTGGCCTGCGCTGCAGGCATGGATGTGGCGCCGATATTCGAAGTGATAATCCCGATGACCACGACGCACCTCGAGCTGCAGCGGGTGCGCGACTACTACGAGCAGGTCTTGATAGGACAGAAGACCATGAAGCTGGGAAAGGAGAGGATATCCGTCAAGGAGTGGGTGGGCGATTTCCAGCCTGAGCGCATCAACGTGATACCGCTCTTCGAGGACCTTCCATCGATGTGCGGCTGCGATTCCATCGTCTCGAAATATCTCTCAGGCATGAAGGATGTGGAGCACCAGCGCGTCTTCCTGGCAAGGAGCGACCCTGCCCTCAACTACGGCTCGGCGAGCGCGGTGCTGATATCCAAGATAGCGCTCCAGAGGCTCCACGAGCTCGAGGAGAAGAGCTCCATAGACATCCTGCCGATAATCGGAGTGGGCGGCGCCCCCTTCCGCGGCAACTTCACCCCGCTGAATGTGAGCAATTGCGGCGAGGAATATCCGAGCGTCCAGACATACACCGTCCAGTCCTCGTTCAAGTACGACCACACGTTCCGGGACACGGCCAACGCCATAGATATCATCAACCACATGCACCGGAAGCCGCCTATCGCGATAGATGAGGAGCGCGCCCTCTCTTTCGTGAAGAAGATACGGAAGGAGTACGAGCTCCAGCTGCAGGAGATGGCGGATGTGATAAACGGAGTCTCCGTCTTCGTGCCTGGCAGGCGCGCGAGGAAATTGCACGTCGGTCTCTTCGGCTATTCCCGCCAGCCCATGAAAGGGATGAAGCTGCCCAGGGCGATAAAGTTCTGCGGTGCTTTCTACTCGATCGGCATCCCGCCGGAGCTCCTAGGCCTCTCGGCCCTCAGCGAGAAGGAGTTCGACGAGTTGCATTCCCTCTATGTGAAGCTGGACGAGGACCTCCTCGCAGCGACCAGATACCTGGATAAATCGAACCTCGGACGGATGCCGGCCAAGGTCCGCGAGGGCATAAAGAAGGTGCTCTCCTGGATAGAGCCCGAGCCGGATGAGGACCACGCCCAGATAACCTCCAGGATTTACGAGAATTTCCTGGCCGGCAGGCACACCAACCTGACCGAGGATGTCAAGGCCGCGGCATGGAAGCGGCGCTTCCTCGGCTGAACCCACCTTGAGCCAGTTAAGCGGACATTTAAACATTCCTCCATATTATCACGTTCGAGACGCGGCAGGTGCCCCCATATGACAACACTCAGATACGTCACCAAGAGGGATGGCAGCAAGGAGCCATTCGACCCGCTGAAGATAAAGCGGGCGATACGGAAAGCCGTCTTGGCTGTCAAGGGCTCGCACCGCCCGAGCGCGACCGCCACCCTCTTCACCATGGAGGTCGTCGGCAAGCTGAAGCATAGGTTCTCTTCCCAGGACGCCCCGCACGTGGAGACGATACAGGATGTGGTGGGCGATGTGCTGCATCACGACCTCGCCCGCGGCACAGGGTCCATATCCTCCAGGCCGGAGAGCCTGTGGATGGCATACATGCTATACCGTGAAGGGCACCGGCTGGTGCGGAACGGCGATCTGGAACCCGACAATTTCTATCCGGACACGAGGCCGATCGATAAGATAAACGCCTTGCGCGGCTGGAACCGCGAGATGGGATGCGATACGGTCAAGGGACTCAATGACTGGGCGCTCCGGCGCGATATGCGCGAGTTGATCGTTGCTGCCGAGAGACGTAGCGACGAGGAGCTGATCCAGGTCGTTGAGAAGCTCGATAGCGCCCTCAAGGAGGGTCGGCTCAAGGCGATTCTCATGACCGGGCCATCATCATCGGGCAAGACAGTGACCACAAGAAGGGCGGTCCATCTGCTATCGAAGCTGCACCGCGGGATAAAGTTCGTCCCCATGGAAGTCGACATGTACTTCAGGGACAACCGCTACAGCGAGACGCTCTATTACGATGTGGATGGGAAGAGGGTCAAGGACGTCAACTTCGAGCTTCCAGAGACCTACGATATCCCTCTCTTCAACGAGCACCTGGCTGCCCTGCTAAGAGGGGAATCCATCATGGTGCCAAGATACAACTTCTCCAGCGGGCGGAGGGAGGGCGAGAGCCACCCGCTCTCCCTAGGCGAGAACGAGGTGCTGCTGATTGACTGCATGCACGCCCTCTTCCCGGCCCTCACAGAAGCCATACCCGCAGAGATGAAGACCAAGGTGTTCATAGAGCCGCTATCGGTCCTGTCGGACTCCAACGGACAGCCAGTCTACCTGACCGATATCCGCCTGATGCGCAGGCTCATCCGGGATGTGCGGATGCGCGGATATCCCATGGCCACCACCCTTTGGCATTGGCACCTGGTGCGCAAGGGCGAAAGGTTCATACTACCTTATGTGCACAGCGCAGATATATTCATAGACAGCGGCCTGCCTTACGAGACGCCGGTGCTAAAACGGTTCGTGGAGGCCGAGATCAAGGCGCTCCTGCCTCTATTCGAGCGCAACCCGGACCTCTTCGACGGCAGGGAGAGGGCCAAGCGGATACTCCGGCTGCTATCGCAGCTGCATCCTGCATCCGAGACGCATCTGGACGATATCCCTCCGGGTTCGGTCCTGCGCGAGTTCATAGGGGGGAGCATGTTCTTCGACAAGTGATGCCTGTTTTAAGGATTTCCGGCCTATCCTATCCATGGATCCCCTAGACGTTCACAGGAAGCTCAAAGGCAAGATATCCATAGCTGCCAAGGCAGAACTCAAAACCACAGCTGACTTGTCCATCCTATACACCCCGGGGGTGGCAGAGCCGAGCCGGCAGATAGCGCGCGATCGCTCCCTCGCATATCAATACACGATGAAGCCGAACGCCGTGGCTATCGTGACCGACGGGACGCGGGTGCTCGGGCTAGGAGACATCGGGCCGGAGGCCGCCCTTCCTGTCATGGAAGGCAAGGCGCTCATAATGCAGCAGTTCGCGGGGATAGACGCATTCCCCATCTGCCTGGCAGAGAAGGATCCGGACCGCATCGTGGAGATCGTGAAAGCTATATCACCCGGATTCGGCGCCATCAACCTGGAAGACATAGCGACCCCCAAGGTCTTCCACATCGAGAGAAGGCTGACCGAGGAGCTCGACATCCCGGTCTTCCACGACGACCAGCACGGGACGGCGATGGTGGCTTTGGCCGGGCTCTACAACGCGCTTAAGGTGACTGGCAAGGCCGGTGGGATTTCGGGCGGGACAGAGGAGACGCGAAACCCAAAACCCGGAACACAAGACCCGGGACACGAGACCCGGATAGGGATAGTCGGAGCCGGCAGCGCAGGTTATGCGATAGCCAAGCTCCTCAAGGCGGCGGGATTCGACGACCTCGTGGTTTTCGACAGCCAGGGCGCCCTCTCCGCATCCAGGGAAGGGCTCAAGGGCTACAAGCAGGAGCTCGCTGCCATGAACCGCTCGGGTTTCTCAGGCATGATAAACGAGTTCGCAGGGGCCGACGTCATCATAGCGGCCTCGAAACCCGGCGCCCTCCCCATAGAGGCCATCAAAGCCATGAGAAAGCCCAGCATCGTTTTCGCCCTCTCCAATCCCACCCCTGAGATTTCGCTCGAGCAGGCCCGCGAGCTCGGGATAGACGTGTTCGGGACCGGCAGGAGCGACTATCCCAACCAGATAAACAACTCTTTGTGCTTCCCCGGGTTCCTGCGGGCGCTGCTGGACCTGCGGGTCAAGAAGATAACGGACGGCATGAAGATAGCCGCCGCCAAAGGGATAGCCGAGAGCGTCCCATCACCCTCGAAAGAGATGATAGTCCCGGACGCCTTCGACAAATCGGTAGTGGAAAAGATAAAAGAGAAAGTGGGGAAAGCGCTCTAGATGCCCCCAAGGGCCGCGGCGTTGAACAGCAGGGCGAACAGGCTGGCATAGAGCAGCACCGCAGCCAGGATGAACAAGCCCACCAGCAGGAGCATCGGGACGAATATTATCGCTATCGTGCTCCACTGGCCGGTCTTGTGGACCACCACGAACGCCTTGTACTTCAGATAGAGGCCGTAGAGGCCCAGCAGGGCGCTGATTATCCCGAGCGGAATCTGCACGAGCGCCATGCAGCAGGATATCGCCGGGATCGACTCGAACCATGAGACGGGGACGATGGCCAGGGTTATCGGGAGCAGTATCACGAAGACGCCCAACGTCGGCAGGACGCTGGCGTTGAAGTGTTCCTTGTAGTTCCCGGCTCCCTTGAGCAGTCTGGCCACAAGATACTCGAGCCCGGCATATGCCGCGGTGATGAAGGGACCTAGCATGGCGAACAGTATCGTCAGGCCGACGCCGAGCACGATTCCGGCAGCGGCACCGAATGCCGCGAAGAACGGCATGAACGCAGCCAGTCTCTCGTTCTCAGGGGCCGGCAGGAAGAGCATGTTTATGAGCGCCGAGGGGATGATTATTGCTATCGCGATGACGGCGCTGATGGCTTCAAACACGTACATGTCGGCCATCCTGGGCCAGAATTCCTTCATGTCTTTCCGGACTACAGATGCCGGGTTGAAGAAGAACTCCTTCCAGGGCTTCATGTCATATGGTATGAAACCCATTATCTTATCCACGATTTTCAGGTATCGGTCAGCGATATCGTCGATATCTGTCATTCATCCACCCTTGGAGAGCATGGAGAGGCCCAGGATCCCTCCCATGAAAGCCAGATACAGGATCACTGCGAGCGCGATGGCGGCCACGATGGGGAACAGTATCACCGCGATGGCGCGCATCTGCGAGAGCCCGTGCACGTGCCTGATGCCCTTGTATGTCAGGTATAGGGTGTAAATCATCACCACGTAGGTGAGCGGACCCAGCACCAGGCCGATTATGGTCGCGAAGGCGAAGTACAACGGTATCATGAGCGTGAAGTTGGCCCCGGCGCTCTTCACGACTATGGCCAGGGTCTTCTCGAAGCTGCCGGTGCCGCCGAGCAGCTTGGCGCCAACGAAATAGACCGCCCCGGTAAGGAACATCCCGATGGCAGGTCCCAGGACCATGAGGACGAGGAACGCCAGCACGCCGCCTATAGCCAGCAGCGGGTTCAGGACACCGACAAAGACCGCCATCATGGATATCCAGATGGCGATGACGGGCGCGAATATGATGGTAACGTACCAGCGCGAGAGCAGGGATGCCAGCCACTGGAGGATGTATATCACATAATACTCCTTGAGCAGTTCGGGCAGCGTCTGGTCCTTACCGAGCGTTTTCCCGACTTCGGCTTCTGCGAAGTCTATCCAGTAAGGCACTCCGCTGAAGGGGACCTTTCTCACCCACGAGTATGCGAACTCCCGGTATTTGCCAAGCAGGTCCGTGAGGTCCTTAGATGCCTCAGACTTTTTCACATCGGTCATTTATCCTGTTCTCTTCTGTGCAGGTAGCCCTTAAAACGATATCATCCCTGTCGTCTGACCCTCTCTTTGATGCCGGCATCGACCTTCGCAGGTCCGATGGCGCTTTCCATGACCTTGTCGAAATCATCTTCGCTCATGATGCCCCTGCCCACGACCACTTCGCGCAGTGTCTTCCTCTGCGATAGCGCCTCGCGCACCAGCCTCGACACTTCCTTGTACCCGATGTATGGATTGAGCGCTGTGGCGTATCCGAAGGTGCTCTCGAGATTCATCTTGGCCCGCTCTGCATCCACTCTAGTGCCTTCGACACACCCGCGGAACATCCTTGTGCAGTTGGCCAGCAGCCGCTCTGCCTGGAGCAGGTTCTGCGCGATCAGAGGCGTGCAGAAATTCAGCTCCAGCTGGCTCGATTGCGCTCCCAGGACGATCGCCATGTCGTTCGCAGCCACCTGGTAGCAGACCATGTTGACCGCTTCCGGGACGGACGGGTTTATCTTGCCGGGCATTATCGAGGAGCCCGGCTCCACCTCCGGTATGATGAGCTCTGCGATGCCGGCCCTGGGCCCCGAGACCAGGAGCCTCAAGTCATCCGCTATGCGCCCCAGCGTGACCGCATATCTGCGCAGCGCAGCCGACAGTGTCGTGAAATCGTTATGGCTCTGGGTGGTCTCGACAGTGTCCTCGGCGCACTTGAGCCGCACCATGAACAGTCCCGTCTCGTTGAGCCGCTCCACCACCTCTTCCCTGAACCTAGGGTGGGTGTTGATGCCGCTTCCGGTTGCGGTCCCGCCGATGCCCAGCTCGGCCACGCACTCGAGCGCCTCCTCTATCCTTTGGAGGTCCTTCTCAATCGCTCTGGCCCAGGCTGCGAACGTCTGGCCGTAGGTCATCGGGACAGCATCCTGCAGGTGCGTCCTGCCTATCTTCATGGTGGATTTGTATTCCTCGGCCTTTGCCAGGAGCGCATTATGGAACAGCTCCCCTTCAGAGAGCACCGGAGCGGCCATCTTGATGGCTGCCAGCCTGGCCGCGGTCGGAACGACATCGTTGGAGCTCTGCGACATGTTGACATGGTTGTTCGGATGCACGATGGCATACTCCCCCTTCTTCCCGCCGAGCATCTCCTCGGCCAGGTTGGCTATCACTTCATTGACGTTCATGTGGAGAGGGGTGCCGGCTCCTGCCTGGTAGGCGTCAAGGATGAACTCCTTGTCGAGCTTGCCGGAGATCACCTCATCGGCAGCCCGCTCTATCGCATCCGCCTTGCTCTGCTCGATCGCTCCGAGGGAGCCGTTCGCCTGCGCGGCCGCCTTCTTGATGAGCGCCACCGCATATGTGAGCTCCCTGTCCACCAGCATCCCGCTAAGCTTGAAATGGCTGCTCGCACGGACCGTGAACGAGCCGTAATATGCCTCGTCAGGCACTTCGACTTCCCCGATGAAATCCTCTTCTTTCCTCATGCTGTTCACGCTTGAAGGATTGCGCTATCTCTTCGCCTTCAGGAAAAGCAGGGGGATCAGCGCCAGTCCGAGATGGCATGCCGAAGGCGCTGGGCCTGGCTCCGGAGCCTCTTCGTCCTGGAGCGGGCTCTCATCTGCCGGGGCGCCTTCGTCGTCCTCAGGGAACGCGACCTCCTCCGCCGGCGCTTTCACCACCGGGGCTTCTTCCTCCGGCAGGTCAGCTACAGGAGGCTCTTCCTCGCCAGGAGGCGGAGCTTCGGTCTCTGGGGGCGGTTCGAAGCAGTTCTGGTATGAGAATTCTATCTCCCGGCTCCGGTAGCCGCTCTTATCTATCCTCAAAATGAACAGCGCTGTGAGGTAATCCCTGTTGCCGAGGACATCTATCCTTGCCATGCCATATGGATCGCTGTTGCCTGTCGCTATCAGCTGGTACTCGTAATCTGTGTAGAAGAGATATGCGCTGGCTCCGGCTATCGGCTCCTCGCTCTCCTGCCCCTTTATCTCGGCCGTGATGTTCTTCATGTCGCAGTCTATGAATATCGCCACGCTCAAAGGCTCAAGGTTCTCGTTGCCTGTGTCCTTGACATCCAGATAATCTGCCTGCACCCCGAAAGCGGATGCCATCGCGGCCATCATCAGCAAAACCAAAAACATCCTCATTGTTCACACGCTCCATCCACGCATCTCCTGTTCATCGGACAGGCGAAGCTGGCATTGATCATCTCATTTCCCTCGCAGTAATACTCCACTCCCCCGTAATCGTCCACGCAGAAATCCCTGCGTATCACATCGCCCTTATTGACAGCGCCTGCCTTGGATATGAAGTATCCGCTATCCGAGTCGCTGCAGACGTCTTCCTTGCATGCGGCCTCTACGCATCTGGTGCCTGCCGGGCAGTCCAACTCATCATAGAACATCTCGTTGCCCTCGCAATAGTATTCCCTGAGCCTTCCGTCAGGGAGGCATTTGTCGAGGTATTCCCCGCTGACCAGGTTTATCGTCAGCGTTATCCTGCCCCCCTGCCCGATCGTATACCCTTCATCCGTGTCAATGCAGATCTGGCCGCTCTTCATGCAAGCGCCCTCCTGGCAGCTGTAGCCGGATGCGCATGCGACGGTCTCGCTCCTCACCTCGCCTTCGAGGCAGTAGTACTCCTTCACGTTCTTGCTGTCCATGCAGCTATCCTGGTAGCTCTCCCCGGAAGCGGTGGCGGTGCCCTTCTTCTTGTAGTCCTTTAAGTCGCTGTCCTGGCAGTCTCCGACCGTTTGCGGCTGGGATTCAACGCATGCCCCGTCTTGGCATTCATATCCCTCTTGGCAGGGAAGCGTCTCGACACCCACCGAATCCCCATCGCAGAAATATTCCTTGACAGAATCGAAGCCGGTGCAATAATCGGAATAGCCGAGCCCGGCCGTGGCGGCAGTGCCCGCGACATCCGCGACTTCGCCCCCATCGCTGTCGGTGCATTCCTCCTCTATCGTGCAGGAGCCGTCATGGACGATCTGCGCCCCGGCGCACTGCGCAGAGCATACGTTCGTGTACGTGATTCCATCCGCCCCGCATACCGGAGTGTACTCCAAGGTGCAGACGCAGCCCTCATCGGCCTGGCCTGCGCATCCATACAGGAGCGCCATCAGAGCTATCAGGATAAGAACTCTCATGGAATCATTATGGCCTGGTCGTTATTATAAACATGAGGAGCAGGGCGGGGATTGCGCAGATTCCCGCGAGCTTTTCTCCGGTGTCCTCCTCACCAGTTGCCGGAGTCTCCGGGACGCTCCCGTTCCCGGTTTCGGTCGGATCCGGGACTATTACCTCGACCGTAGTGCCGCTGGTGTTCTGGACCGGCGGTTTCTGGGCGGGCGGGGGCTGCGGGAACGTGTAATCGGTGTAGCAGGGCGAGATGTCGAAATGGACCTCCTTGCTCCGGAACCCGTCTTTCTCCATCACAAGTATGAAGAGGCCGCGCATGAGCGTAGTCTGCCCGGGCAGCTTGTGGAGGGCGAACCCGTCCTTGTCGGTCTCCACGCTGGATAGCAAGGGAGAGGAGAAATCCACGTACTTGAGCAGGCTGCCCGCATCCTGCACCGGCTCGTAATCCTCGTCCATCACATAGAGCTTTATCGCCGATGCGGTGCAGTCCACGCTGATGGCGTAGACGAACTCCTTGAACATCGGATCCCCCAAGTCGTCCTGTTCGTATATCCTGGGAGGCGCGGTGGCTGCGAAGCATGTGGAGAATAGGATCAGCGCGAACGCCAGCCCACGCATCATAGGGTCACTTCTCTGCGGCTATCTGGGCCAGCAGGGCCTCTATCTGTATGCGTTCGTTTGCGCCCTGGACCAGCCGGAAGTTGCACTCGCCCACCTTGTCGATGAGCCTTATCCTCTGTTTCTCCGGGACCTCCAGAGACGGTATCTCGCGGTAGACCTGGTAGAGTATGTCCTCCCCGCTAAGGCCGTATGTTATCAGCAGCTTGTCCAGGTTAGCCCTAGCATCCAGGAACTTGCCTGCGAGCGCCTGGACCACCATCTCCCGGACTTCCTTCGGGTTTGCTTTGCTGCTGGTCTTGTGTATCAGCTCCTCGGTGATGTGCTTGGAATGCATGGCGCAGCCCTGGACGGTGTTGAGCGCACGCCGCATATCCCCTTCAGAGACATAGAAGAGCGCGTCATACGCCTTCTCATCCAGCTTGAGCTTCTCCTCCTCGGTGACCTTGTGGAGGGCCTTGCGGACATCCTCTTTTGTCAGCGGCATGAAGCGGAACACCGCGCACCTGCTCTGGATAGGCTCGATTATCTTGGATGAATAGTTCGCGGAGATGATGAACCTGGTGACCGATGCGTTGGCTTCCATGGTCCTGCGCAGGGCCTGCTGGGCGTCTGCGGTGAGCGCATCCCCTTCATCCAGGAAGATGAGCTTGAAGGGCGCGTTCCCGATCGAGACCGACCTTGCGAAATCCTTTATCCTGCCCCTCACTATGTCTATGCCCCGGTCGTCGCTGGCATTGAGCTCGAGGAAATTCCCGGCTAGTTCAGGCCCGTAGAGCTCATGGGCGAGCGCCAGGCAGCAGGTCGTCTTGCCCACCCCGGGCGGCCCGGCGAAGAGCATGTTCGGCATGTTCCTGCTCTTGACAAAAGCCTTGAGCCTCTGGACCGCTTCGCTCTGGCCAGCGACATCATCCAGCCTGCGCGGCCTGTATTTCTCTGTCCATGGAAGGATATCGGTCTGCATCATTACCCTTCTCGTGTCAATCTATATAAATTTTATCCGAGAAGCCTTCCCGAGTGATTATATGGATCGCGTGAAGACAGGAATCGCAGGACTCGATGAGATGCTCAACGGGGGCATCCCGACCGGAAGGCACGTGGCGCTCTACGGAGGGCCCGGTGCGGGGAAGAGCTCATTCTGCTTCGAGTTCCTCTACCAGGGGGCCAAGATGGGAGAGCCCGGCCTCTACATATCGCTCGAAGAGACCACCGAGGACATCCTCGACAACATGAAGAGCACGTTCCCTCTTCTCAAGGACGCCAAGAAGCTGATAGACGACAAGGCGCTGGAGATAATCAAACCCGAGAAGCTGGAGCTCGAAGAAGTCGCCAACCTGCTCGAGGACCGCATAACATCCAACGGGATAAAGAGGGCGGTCATCGACTCTGCGACCATGATACGGCTCTCGTTCAAGAACGACATCGAATACAGGCAGACCCTTTTCGAGTTCCTTTCCCTGCTCAGGAACCTGGACGTGACCACCATCACCACCGTGGAGGCGGCGAGCGCCAGGCGCGAGGAGATGAAATTCGACATCGAGCACTTCGTCATGGACGGCATCATCAACCTCTACAACCTGGATCGGGAGGATCGCCGCGTGCGGGCCATGGAGGTATTCAAGATGCGCGGGACCGACCACTCGAGGGACCTGGTGCCCTTCAAGGTGACCCCGTCCGGCATAAAGGTATATGTGGGAGAGAAGGTCTTCTGACCCTCCCCATAGCCTGTTTTCCCCTCATCATCCTCATTTATAAACACTTTTTATCATCATTTTTGCATGAATCCCGCACGCAGAGAGTTCCTCAGGACGTTGGCCAAAGGCAGCGCCGTCGGAGCCACCGTTGCGGCCGTCTCGGCTATCGACAGGCCCTTCAGGCCCTTCGCCCCGCTTCTTGCAGCCCCGGCCAGCGCCCGCTACTCCACCTCCACCGACCCGTTCGCCATGGACAGAAGGCTCAAAGCGATATCTTCTGCCGTCCCTTCGGGCACCGCGCAGGCCAAGGTCTCCTGGATATTCAACAGGCTCAACCGCTACGCTTCGGGCGGGGTCAAGGTCCACTCCATGACCGGAAAGCCCCCCAGGACCGCCGCAGAGGCGCTCGCCAAAGGCGGCGACTGCACCGACCTGACCAATATAGTCGTCTCGCTCTTCAAGCAGCACAACATCCCGGGCGGGGTGATGCTGGTGCATTTCGACAGCGCGCCTGCCTACCTGGACCACGTGG
This sequence comes from Microcaldota archaeon, assembly GCA_040758595.1. Classification (GTDB taxonomy): domain Archaea; phylum Micrarchaeota; class Micrarchaeia; order Anstonellales; family Bilamarchaeaceae; genus Bilamarchaeum. The sequence continues at coordinate 93,869 of JBFLVJ010000002.1, forward strand.
TGCCCTATGCCCTCCTCGGAGGGAAAAAAATCATCGTAGACCTCCAGACAAACACGCTCGGCAAGACCGCTCAGGGGGCCTACAAGAAGCTCATGGACCTCAGCTATGCTGAAGGGGCCGGCATGTACCACCGCGAGATGGGAGACTTCTTCAAGCAGAAGGGCGACTCCAAGGTAGCATTCAGCGCCTACAAGCGCTCGGTGGAGCTCAACGACAAGGACCCGCATGTCCACCAGAACCTGGGTATCCTCTACCAGAAGGCCAACGACCATGCCAATGCATTGAAGCATATACGGAGGGCGGCGGCGCTCGATCCGGCCTACAAGAAGCATCTTCCAGGAGCCATCTTCAATTCAGGCCTCCAGGAGGGGCAGAAAGCCTATGGGGAAGGCAGGTTCGCCGACTGCGCAAGGCATTTCGAGATGGCGCTCGATTCCGGCCACCCGATTCCGGCATCATACCGGAAAGCCCTCCAGGGCAACATCCAGCTTTGCAAATCGAAGGCGGCAGGGAACTGATACGCTCGGTTAAAAATGATTCCTAAGAATATTTTTCCGTCTAATTCAGAGGTAATCAGATGTACGATCACAGGAAAGTGGAGCAGGAGGTCTTGGCCTTCTGGGAGAAGCACGGCATATACGGCAAGGCCAAGAAGAAGAATTCGGGCAGCGAGACGTTCTATTTCTGCGACGGCCCGCCCTACGCCACCGGCCAGATACACCCGGGCACCGGTTGGAACAAGACCATAAAGGACGCCGTCTGCCGCTACCAGAGGATGTGCGGGAAAGACGTGCGCGTCCAGGCCGGCTACGACACCCACGGCCTGCCGATAGAGGTCAAGGTGGAGCAGGAATTGAAGTTCACCAACAAGAACGACATCGAGAGATACGGCATCGGCAAGTTCGTGGACAAGTGCAAGTCCTTCGCCACCAAGTACGTGGGCGTCATGGGCAAGCAGTTCCAGTCCCTGGGCGTCTGGATGGATTTCGACCGCCCCTACATAACATACCATGACGATTACATCAACTCCTCATGGAAGACATTGAAGATGGCCCACGAGAGGGAACTGCTCCACGAGGGCATCTACGTCCTCCCCTACTGCTACCGCTGCGAGACCACCATGGCCAACTACGAGCTTGAGTACGACGACGAGAACGACCCCAGCATCTACGTGAAGTTCAAGGTCAAGGACAAGGACGAATACCTGATAGTCTGGACCACCACTCCCTGGACACTCGTCTCGAACATGGGCGTGATGGCCCACCCGACGTTCCCCTACGTGAAGGCCAAGGTGGATGGCGAAGTGTGGATACTCGCCAAGGACCGCCTGGAGCACCTGATGGGGCTCCTTGGCAAGAGCGCGACTGTCGTCGAGGAGCTGCCAGGGAGGAAGCTCAACGGCATAGAATACCTCCATCCGTTCCAGGACAAGATACACAAGTTCTACGGCCGCAAGGTGGTCCTCAGCGACGAGTTCGTGACGCTCGAAGAGGGCACCGGCCTGGTGCACACCGCTCCGGGCCACGGGCCTGCCGACTTCATAATCGGGAAGCGCTTCGGCATCGAGGCGTTCTGCCCGGTCGATGGCAAGGGGTGCTACACCGAGGATGCAGGAGAGCTCAAGGGCAAGAACGTGCGCGAGGCGAATCCGGACGTGATAGAGATACTCGAGGACAACGGCTCGCTGATTTACGAGGCGCGCATCCGCCACCGCTATCCGCACTGCTGGCGCTGCAAGACGCCCCTCATATTCCTGACAACCAACCAGTGGTTCATCAGCATCTCCAAGGTCAAGGACCAGATGCTCAGCGAGATAGACAAGACCGAGTGGCACCCTGATTTCGCCAAGGTACGCTTCAAGGAGTTCGTCTCGAACGCCCCGGACTGGTGCATCTCCAGGCAGCGCTATTGGGGGATCCCCCTTCCAATATGGAAGTGCTCCTGCGGCAAGGTCAAGGTCGTAGGATCCAGGGATGAACTGCCTCCGGTCAAGGAGCTCCACCGCCCCTACATGGACGAAATCGAGCTCGACTGCGAGTGCGGCAAGACGATGGAGCGGGTCCCGGACGTGATGGACGTCTGGTTCGACTCGGGCAACGCCATCTGGGCCCCTCTGAGCCCTGAGGAATCCAAGACCTTCGGCGAGAGGGCTGACCTCATCATAGAAGGCCAGGACCAGATAAGGGGATGGTTCTATTCTCTGCTAGGGTCCGGCGTTGTCCGCTACGGGGCATGCCCATACAAGAAACTGCTCATGCACGGCTTTTTCGTGGACGAGAAAGGGGAGAAGATGAGCAAGTCGCTGGGCAACTTCGTCCCGCTCGAGGAGATACTCGATAAATACGGTGCGGACACATTCCGCCTCTGGGGGGCTAACAACACCGTCTGGGAGGAGCTGAAATTCAGCTGGGAGGAATTGAAGAAGGCTACGTCCGACCTGAACATCGTATTCAACATGATAGTGTTCCTGGAGCGCTTCTATCCAGAGAAGAAGCTGGAGATGCCCCAATTGACCAAGGTGGATGAATGGATGGTGAGCCGGCTCAATTCCACGATAAAGGAGTTCCGCGGCTCTTTCGACTCATATGAGATACACCGGGCGGTCAAGGCGCTCCGCTCCTTCATCGTGGAGGACGTGAGCCGCTTCTACATGAAGATAGCCAAGGACCGCATCTCCAACGATGAGAGCGCCGAGGCGGCTCTCTGGACGATCTACACGGTCATGTTCGAGTCTTTGAAGATGCTCGGATGCTTCTCGCCGATGATAAGCGAGCACCTCTACCAGAGGTTCTTCAAGAGGTTCGAGAACGAGGAGTCCATCTTCCTGCTGAGGCTCCCCCAGCCCGACGAGGGCAGGATAAACGTCATCTATGAGAAGCAGATGGAGGGGATAGAGGAGCTGGTCTCGGTCGCCCTCCTCGCGAGGCAGACCGCAGGCATAAAGGTGCGCTGGCCGATAAGGACCATATACGTGGAGAGCAAATCGACCGAGGTCGGGGATGCCGTCAGGGCGTTCGGCGATATAGTCCTTGACCTGGTCAACGCCAAAGAGATCAGGATGGCCGAGAATCCCGCCGGCGAACTGGCCGAACAGCCATTCACCCAGGGCAAGCTATACATCGACAAGAAGATAGACGAATCGCTCTATGAGGAAGGCGTCCTCAACGAGGTCAAGCGCCGCATCCAGATGATGCGGAAAGAGGCCGGCCTCGTGGAATCCGATCCGATCTCCATTACGATAGAGACCGAGAAAGAGCTCGAGGGCATACTGAAGAAGCAGGAGAAACCCCTCTCAGAAGCCGTCAACGCCTCATCGGTGTCCTACGGCGCCGAGAAAGAGATGAATGAATACAAGATAGACGGAAGGCTCGTCAGGATAGCGCTGAAGAAGGGCTGATAGTTCAGTTAGCGCTCTTGAACATGCTCCTCTTGTTTATATCGGTCCAGCAGCTCTTGCAGATGTACCTGTGGTCCACCTTCTTCCTTTTGGAGCTCTTGACGCAGCTGTTGCAGGTCCTGCGCTCGCAGTAGTCGCATTTGACGAGCTTCGCTGTCTGGGTGCCGCATCTTCCGCATGTCTCTATAGCCATAAATATCACTCATTTTAGTCGTTGAGAATCGTATCCAGTATAGATAGGGAAAGCTATTTAATAGGTATTCCGGGAATGCTATCCCATGAAAGGGCAGGCCGCAGCGAGGAGAATCCCACCTCCAGCCCGCTTCCTGAAAGGACAGGCGGCGGTCGAATACCTGACTACCTACGGGTGGGCCATCCTGGCGCTTGTGATAGTGCTGGGCTTGCTGGTCTCCACCGGGGTGTTCTCCCCCAGCTATCTGGTCTCAGAGGAGTGCAGCTTCGGCAACAACCTCAAATGCGACGTGGCCTTCTTCAACCAGGCCGGCGCGACCCACATGAACATACGTTTCTTCAACGGCTTCCCCTACAAGGTCATGATAAAGGACCTGGAGCTCCAGGGCTCGGACGGCACGGCCCTCACGGGCTTCGCCAATGACGTGGAGCTCGAGAGCGGTGCGTCCTATACCTACGAGGCCGAGGTGGTCGGCCCACAGGTGCCCGTCGAGACGCTCAAGAGGTTCACGGGCAATCTGACCTATGTCTCCTGCGCCCCTGAGCTGGGCCCTTCCTGCAGCACTGTGGGGCATACCCTCTCCGGCAGGGTCAGCGCGAGGGTCATAGCCGAGTAGCTATGCATTCACAGAGAATTCGCCTTCAACGATCTCCACTTCCTTGACGCGGCTGATGCTCTTCAGCTCCTCCACGAGTTCCGGATCCAGCCCGCCTTTGAGGCTGAGCCGCACCCTCTCCAGCTCGGCGTTCTGGGGCAGCTTGTTCCTGGATTTATGCTGCCTCAGCTGGCTGATTATCTCGTTGAGCACCGAGACCTTCTCCACGTCATCCTTGTGCTCCTCGCCCGCCATGGGCCAGGGCTGGCAATGGACGCTCTCCTTGCCATCGAAGAGGTTTTGGTACACCTCCTCGCTGATATGCGGGGTTATCGGGGCCAGCAGCTTCAGGGATTCCTCGAGCACCTTGTTCAACGTGGCAAGAGCCGCATCCTTCTTCGGGTGGTCCTCGTATGCCCTGTACTTTACATATTCTAGGTAGTTGTCGCAGAAGTCGTGCCAGAAGAAATCATGGAGCGCTTTCATGGCCTGGTGATACTCATAGGCATCCATGCTCTCTGTGCAGAGCTTTATGGTGCTGCTCAGCCTGCCCAGGATCCACCTATCCACCATCGTGGGTTCAGTGTTTTGGGTTTTGGGTTTGCCCAGGGTCTCGACGAACCTGGCGGCGTTCCAGACCTTGGTCAGGAAGCTCTTGGAGAATTTTATATCCTCGAAGCTGAAGGGCCTGTCCTTGGCCATCGCCCCGCTCAGGGCCGCCCACTGCCTGATGGCATCCGTGGGATAGTCCTTGAGCAGGTCGCTCGGGGAGATGATGTTCCCAAGGCTCTTGCTCATCTTCTTCCCGTCAGGGGCGAGCACGTTGCCGTTGAGCAGTATCTCCTTGAAAGGCGGCATCTTGGTGAGCGCCCCGCTCCGGTAGACCGTGTAGAACGCCCAGGTGCGCACTATCTCCACTCCCTGGGGCCTCAGCGAAACAGGATAGAATCTCTTCATCCTCTCCATGTCCGGCCATCCTGATATTATGAGCGGGGTGATGCTCGAATCCACCCAGCAGTCGCAGGTGCTGCTTTCGGCGATCATCTGCTTGCCGCACTTGCAGGCCTTGCCTTTCGCCTTCTCGGGGTAGAACGGCAGCTCGTCGTCATCAGCTGGCGCGGTCTCCCCGCACTCGCAATAGTAGAATGGCAAAGGCGTCCCGAAGACGCGCTGCCGTGAGATGACCCAGTCCCATTCGGCCCCTTCCACCCAGTCTATCAGGTAGGTGATGCCGAAGTCAGGTATCCACTTTATCTTCTGGGCCATGGATTTTATCGTCTGGCCGGTGGATTTGATGTCTGCGAACCATTGGAGGGATGGGATGAGCTCGACCGGCCTCTTGCACCGATCGTGCACCTTGACCGTCTGCCTTATCTGCGTCTTCTTTATGACGTTGTCCTCCAGCTCCTCGAGTATCTTCTTCTTGGCGTCCTCGACTTTGAGGCCGTCCAAAGAGCCGGAATTGATCATCTTGCCGTGCTGGTCTATGGCTTCATATAGCGGGAGCTTGTGCCGATTCTTCCATACGACATCCATCTTGTCGCCGAAGGTGCAGACCATCACGAGCCCGCTGCCGAACTCCTTGTCCACGTCCTTGTCGGCGAAAGCCGGGACCTCTTTCCCGAGCGGGGTGCGAACGCTCTTGCCGGAGAGGCTCTTGTACCGCTCATCCTCAGGGTTGTATAGCACCGCCTCGCAGGCATGAAGCATCTCGGGCCTTGTCGTCGCGATTATCAGATCTTCCCCGTCCGGGCCGGAGAACCTCAGGTGGTTCAATGTCCCGTCCTTTTCCTCGTCGTCTAATTCGGCCTTGGCTACTGCGGAGACGCACCTGGGGCACCAATAGACTGGGTATTTGTCTCGGTATATGAGTTTGTCCCCGTACATCTTTATGAGCGATAATTGGACCTTCCTGTGGTACTCCGGATCCATCGTCCGGTATTCGTATCTCCAGTCCGGGCTGAAGCCCATCTCCACCATCTGGCTTTTCATCCTGGCGATGAACTCTTTCGTCCATTCCACGCATTTCTGCCTGAACTGCGGAGGGGGGAGCCTGCCGTATTTCTTTTCCACCTTCACCTCGGTGGGGAATCCCTGGGTGTCCCAGCCCTGGGGGTAGTAGACGTTGTAGCCCCGCATGCGCTTGTACCTGGCGGCGAAGTCGAAATAGCTGTATGAGAGGACATGGCCCATGTGCAGCTCCCCGCTAGTAAAAGGCGGTGGAGTGTCTATGGAGTAGATGGGCCTGATGGTGTCGTTCTCGTCGAACCTGTAGGTGCCGCTCTCCCCCCACTGTTCCTGCCATTTCTGCTCTATGGCTCTCTCGTAGCGTTGCTGGAGCATAAGAATCAGAATAAGATTGCTGAGAGGTTTTTAAAAAAAGAGGAGTTCAGGCCACGGCCTGCTTGAGCCTCACCGGCCTGACGTTGTTGAGCCTGCCGTAGGCGTACATCTCGGCTGCCGCGCTGATGGCGACGATTGTGCTCTCGTTGCCCTCGATGCCCATGTCGACGAAGTCTTCAGCTTTCTTCTGGCTGCCGTAGAAGGCGGCCAACTGGGCGAACGCTTCCTTGTATTCCGTCTGGTCCCCGCTCTTCTTGGCGTCCTTGAGCCTCTTGTTGAGCTCGTTGACCATGAGGATGGACGCCTGGGTCAGCTGCTGTATCGTCCTGTCCCTTTCGATGGACATGGCGCCGCTTGGGCTCAAGTCCGCGTCTTTGGGCTTGGCCGCGCCGAAGACGACGTTCATGGAGTAGCCCATCTCGAGGGCCGCCCTGAGCATGTCCCCCATCTGGGTCTCGTTGAGGCCCTTGGAAGCGATTTCGAGCACCTTCTTCTGGTTCTCCAAAGAAGTGCCTGTCTTGAGCCTTGCCAGCTCGTTCGCAGCCGCGAGGCCGAGGCCCAGCGCAGCGTTCCGTTCTGCCGTCTTCTCCTCTTTGGCATATCTGTTCGCTTGCTGTCCCGAGGTCTCGAGATATTTCTGGAGGTAGATCTTGCTGATTATGTCTGTGACGTGGTCTTTCTGCTCCTTGGTGAAGTCCCTGAGCAGTTCCTTTACTTTGGTCAGCCTGTCGGCATTTATCAAAGGCTTGCCGTTCTGGTCGAGGCCGACATAGCCGCCAAGGGCATCCAAGACCCGGGTCAGCGACAGCGGGGTCTTATTGAATGCTTTAACCGTGCTCAGGTCTCCTTTAGGCTCCGGGAGCTTGAATCCCAAATCCGGAGGCGGGGATGACGTTTTAGCGTAGCCTTGGAGCGCTGCTTGGATAGCGGGTTTTGCTATTTCGACTGCTTTATTGTGAGTATCTTGCGCATCCTTTTGCCGAATTACTGTGGCATCAGCTCTCGCGTCCGATTCTTCTTGTCCGAATGGCATAGAATAAGATTAGAAAAAGAGAGAATAAAACTGTTCTGTTTAGTACTCCGTAGAAGCGACTGCGCCCACCTTTGGTTTAGGATCATAAAGAATTGCCTTTGCACCAAAGACCTGGCGTTTCTTTGAATAGTACGACGCACCGTACGCTAGTTGCCCTCCTTTGTATTGGCCTATAACCTTGCCATTGGCATCGAGCGGGATAGCATAAACATTAATTACTCGCTCACCATTTTGAGCAGAGTCAAACTCGAAAAACAATCTGGCACTTTTTGGTTCCTGACCAGATACCTGTTTTACGAGGTCAACAAATGACCTAAGGTCAAAGCCAGCATACACCTGGGTTGTATCTGTAGCGCTTTTTGAATATCTAAAGTTAATGGTGCTGCTTCCATCGTCCTTTCTACCTAATCCTATGGATACGTGCAGACCTTCTTTTGGCACATTAAGCACCGAAGCCACAGCACCGTTGCTAGCGTATGGCTTGCTCTTCTTATCTAGGTTATTGATGGTATCGCTGAGCGTGAGTTTGTAGACTTTCTGCCCGTTTATCGTCACGGGCGTGGTCGCTTTGGCCTCCCTGCCAAAGAACGACATCGGAGAAACAGCCAAAGCTCCGCCGAGCAAGGCGGCTCCAGCCACTTTGAAGAAGCCCCTCCTCGAGGTGCCTCTTTCGTCAGGCCCCTCGGGCCCCCTTAGAACGTGATCCATCCTTTTCATATCCTCCACCCCAATATTATTACCACGGAACTTATTAAAAACACAGCCCATCGGGCTGTTTTTTGTTGAAATCCATCCTCTTCTCCAGGTTTTTATAGAAAAATGAAAAAAATATAAATCAGCGCTTTTCCTGAGCGAACAGAGGCGCCAGCAGCTGCTGTATCTTGGCGGCTATCTCCTTGGCGGTCCTGTCCCTGCTGCGGTGTCCCTGCGGCGGGAAGAGGGCCACTTTCTTGCCTTCCTCCTCATTCACCCTCAGCATGTGGATGTTCGCCTGCTTGTTCTCGATCACATACAGGAGATGGGCCTTTATGGCGTTGTTCATATTGTCCCTGTTGTTCTCGAAGACCTTCTTGAGAGTGCCTTCCATCAGCCGGTTCTGCACGCGGGACTTGAACATCGACTGTATGATCTCGTCCACGAACCTGGAGAACGGTTTGTTGCTCTCATAGAAGGTCGAGGTGTCCTCGCTGTAGGTCGCAGATTTGGGCAGCGTCGAGGGGCCCTCGGTGAGGGTCGAGCCGGTGTCCGCCTTGGTGCCTGAGGACTTGACGGCCTTTATGAGGAAGCCCTTGTCGAGCGCGTATGCGAGCTGGCGGCTCTGCTTGAACGGGTCGTATGTGCTCAGCACTGCCGCCGCTCCCAGCCTGCGCTTCTCTGCGGCCAGCAGCAGCACATAGTCGTCCGATCTGCCGGTGTTGATGAGGTATGACGCCTTCTCGTATCTCTTGACGAGTTCGAGCAGGTCCTTGTTGCTCTTATCGGCAAGCACATCCTTCGCCTCATCGGTCGTCAGCTTCAGCCAGGGGAGCGCGGTCATCACCTTGTGGCGCTTGTATTCGAGCGTCCTGTCGCTGAACCATGAGGGGTTGGCCTCCTCGGTTTTCTTGAAGGCCGCCTTCAGGTCTTCTGCCGAGGCTTCCTGGTCCATAGGCTTCAGTCCGGGCTTGAGCTTGACCAGCTCAGCCATCCAGGCCTTGACGAAATCGTCCCTGCGGCTAGCGAGCAGGAGCTTCGGGGAGAGCGCGTTCTTCGCGCACACCGGATAGAACATGCTGGTGGCCCCGCTTCCCTGGAACATCAGGAACCTCACGCTATCCTGCTGCGTGAGGCCGTGGTCCTTGACTATCCCCTGCTCATTGCTGGAGACCAGGAACCACATGCCCTTCCATCTCCTCATGTTGTCGGGTTTCGTGAGGAACTTGTAATCTATCCTCTGCCCGCCCTTTTCGGTCGCCATGAGCCAGTCCACGACAGCATCTGCCCTGACCGGATTGAGCTTGAGGCTCCGGTCGCTCATGCCATCGGTGGTGATCGTCAGCTTCAGCACACAGCAGAGCTTATCACGGCCGAGCTCCCAGTTCTCGGTCTTCTTGCCGTATTTCCATTCGAGGACCTGTCCGCGGGTCGTCAGGTTGAACGGTTTATCGGTGCAGCTTCTGGGAAGCCGTATCTTCTGGTCCGGCTTGGCCTCCAGCTCGGGCGCTTCCTTCGCCTTCGCTTTCTTGCCTCTTTTTGGGAGGCCGACGCACGTGTTCGGCTCCTCCCTAAGCGGCTTCACGCGCAGCACACGGTAGCCGTCGATCCTCTCCTGGAAGAACTTCAGCACGTCCGGGTGTTTCTTGACCCAGGCGAGCCTCTCGGCTTTGGTGCTGGTCCCACCCTGGACATCCTGGGTGCCAACGCCATAGTACTGCCTATAATACGCCTCTCCGCGTTCGGTGAGCGTTTTGAAGTTCGAGGGGTGGTCGTTTATGATGAAGCTCTGGGGCTTCTGGTCCACATAGTCCCAGCTCCAGGTCCAGGGTGTGAATGCCTTTACCAGGAAGGGCCTGTCCCTCTTGACACGGGGCACCTCTCCCTTGTTCAGCCACTGGGTAAGAGGGGTGACTGCCAGTTTCCCCGCCCAGTGGACCGGGTTTATGTAATCGAGTCCCTGCGTGGGCTTGTCCCTGGCCATCATATAGCCGGCTATGGCTGTGAGGAGGTAGAACCTGAATGTGAGGTTGCCCACCCCGCGGACGGCATTGGGCCATTTCTTGGCCACCCTCTCGCTGCCATTCCTGTTCTTGACTATCTCTATCTCGCGGTGCCAGCGGTTCCTCTGGAGTATCTTCGCCACATCGTCCCCTATGAGGCGATCGTACAAGCTCCCGAGCTTCTCGGAATACCAGGACCCGGAGACCAGGTTGAGGGCCATCCTTGCCACTGCCGCCTTGAACCGGTCCCACCTGCCGGGCGTGGGACTTAGCGTTTCTGATATCCCCCCTCCGTGCTCCTGGAAGACGATCCTCGCGTTCACCCAGGCGATGTTGCCGAGCCCGGCGTGCTGCCCGTAGCCTACGGTCTTGAGCCTCTCGACCGAGCGCTCGGCCGCTTTCCTTAGCGGATGGCCGTAGTCGTGTCTGAGGTCGCTGAGCATCTTCGGGAGTATCTGGGTCTTCTCCACGTCGCTCAGAGGCTCCCTCTTATCGAGGAGCATATGGACGCCCATCATCCTGTCTTTGACTTCTCCGGGGAGTTCGGCATCATCTATCATCCTCTTGAAATCAGCGAGCTCTTTGAAGTACTGCTTCTTGACATATCCGAAAGTCCGGTCCTCTTCCTGGACCTGGGCATCCAGCTCCAGCACCCTCTGCAGCCTTGCGGTGGTGCTCCCGACCACCCTCTCCAGATCAGTCATGTTCGCGACTGCGATCTGGCTCTCTTCCGCCTTGACCATCTCGACCTTCTTGACCGCCATCTCCATCGGCAGCACCCCTTCGGCGGGCACCATGGCGGCGCCTCCGGAAGGCTGGAGCGCCTTCTGCTCTAGCGCAATCCTCTCGGCCCGGACCTCTCTCTGCAATTGGAATCTCGCAGGAAGCCTCTGCAGCGCTATCGCGAAAGCCGCAAGCTGGCGGTTGTCGTCATCGCTGAGCTGGCCTGCGCCGTACCTGGCAGGCAGCATCCCGACAATGCGGGCTGCGGTCATCAGGCTGTTTATCTCCCGGTCCCCGAAGCTGCCGGTATCGAAATAGCCGGGTATCTCACTGAGCTTGAGCATGACGTCGTTGAGGTAGTCCCTCTCGCCATCGCCCAAAGGCTCTTTCTGGAAATGGGTGGGCAGGACTGCCTTCATCTTCAAGAGCTCTTCTCCCTTCTCGACGATGCCCGTGACGAGGGTGTTCGGCATCCGGTCGACCGCTTCGGCGGCTTTGGTGACGCTCTCTATATCTCCCCCGCGGTTCTCCAGGAAGGATCTGAATTCAGAACCGAGTATCTGCGCGAGCGCCTCCGGGTTCGCGCTTTCCATATGGGCCTGGGCGTCCTTGAGCTTGTTGTTGTAGGCGTTTTCGGCACGGACCGCCAACGCCTCTGCGTTCTGGTGGGCGACCCTCGCATCCGATACCTCCTTGGCCAACCTGTTCAGGGTGGCATTGGCATCATCCTGGAGCTCTACGAGTTCATCATAAGTGCGGACCTCGTTGCCCAGCATCGCCTTGCCTTCCCTGCCGGCCTTCTGCACCGCCTCGAGGATGACGCCATTCGCGGTTTGAGCGGCATCCATCTCTTCCAGGGCATGCGCCTCAGCCGCCATGGCATCCTCCCTGGCCAAATTGGCGATCGCGAGCCTCGCTTTCGCGTCTTCGATATCCTTTCCGAGCTGCGCCATCTCGGCTTCGTACCTTGTGGTGTATCCAAGACCCGGACAGCCGAGCGGATCCATCTGGTCTGTCGGGGTCTGGAAGAGCCTCAGCGCCTCTGCGATGTATCTGCTGACCGCCGCTTCGATGGGCTCTGTGGAGCGGCCGTTTATATATCGTTCGATCTCGTCCTGGTCGACAAGCTGCCTGAGCACCGCGCCCTGCTTGCTGCTGAATGTCCTCATGCCCTTCCAGGCGAGGAACTTGCAGACGTTCCCTATGAACATCCCCTGCTGTTTCTCCACATCTTCCCCCTGGCCCTTGGCCTGCAGCCTCGCCACGCTCTCCATGAATATGAAGAAAGCCCGCGGGGGCATCGGAAGGTTCGCGGGCCAGCCCGGATATCTCATCGAGCCGTCCGGATTCATCTTGTTCTCCCAGATGCTGGTAGCGCTGTTCGTGCTCTGGTATGGCGCGGTCCCGAGGAAAGCTGAATATATGATATCCAGGTCCGCGGTCTCCAAATCGTTGATCATGTACTTGGGATTGTTCGCTGCGAGGTACAGTTCCCGGGCGAGGTTCTGCCTCCTCTTGGTCATCGATGCTTTGTACTCCTCATCGACTTCTTCGTGCGGGGATGGCAGGGTGCAGTTCTGTATCACAGAGATGAACTCCCTCCGCGTGACGACCTCCCGTATGAGGTTCGCCGGAGAGCGCTCTTCATCCGAGGAAAGCTCGTCATGCCCGGTCCTTATGGCCGCTACTAGATGCTTGTTGAACGCTGTCGCTGCGTTACCGTCTATCTTGCTCTCATCGATGTTGGTCTGCCCTTTCAGGCTGGCTTCTTCCTTGGCCTTCTGGAGAGCGGCCGCGGATTGCCTTTCCTGGTACGCTTTTGTCCCCGGTATCCTCTCCTTGGCGAAAGCCACAGCGGCCCTCATCCTCCCCTGTTTCACCGCACCTGGATCCTTATTCTGAGCCTGAGCCATACCTGTCGTATCCTGTCCCGCCATAATCACACCTATTATCGTCTATCTGGTTGTAGCTTATTGTGCCAGATAGTGTTTTTAAAAGTATTGATTGATGGAAAGTCGTGTGGACTGCCGTCCTGCTCTGCGCTGTCGGCGCTCATTCCAGGATGCGGGCCACTATGCCGGCCGGGTCGAACCGCTCCAGGTCGTCGTATCCCTGGCCCATGCCCACATATATTATCGGCACCCCTGTGGCCTTGCTGAGGGAGAGCATCGTCCCGCCTTTCGGGTCGCAGTCGAGCTTGGTGAGTATCACGCCGTCGATGCCGACCTCTCTGTCGAATGCCGAGACCTGCTCGATGATGGCATTGCCGGCTATGCTCTCCCCTATGTATATCTTGAGGTCGGGCTGGATGACCCGGCCCATCTTCTTCATCTCGTTGAGCAGGCTGATGTTGGTGTCCTGCCTTCCGGCGGTGTCGATGAGCACCGCATCTATGCTGTGCGCCTTGGCGTAATTCACCGCGTCATATGCCACCGAAGTCGGGTCGCTGCCATACTCCCGCTTTATCATCTTGATTCCGAGCCTCTGGGCATGGATCTCCATCTGCTCGATGGCCGCCGCCCTGAACGTGTCTGCGGCCGCGAACACGACCTTCTTGCCTCTCTTCTGGAGCAGGTTGGCCACCTTGGCGATGGTGGTGGTCTTGCCGGCCCCGTTGATGCCTATGAACATTATCTTGAGCGGCTTCTCCGCGCTCTCCAGCCTGCCTTCGAAATCGAACATCTTGTCGCTGGTGAGCACCTGGAGCAGGGTCTCCTTTATGGAATCGCTGACGAACGAGTGGAGCTTGCTTTTGGCGATCTTCGAGCCGATCAACCTGGAGGAGAGGTCCTCCTTTATGGTCTCCGCCACGCCCAGATCGACATCCGCTTCAAGGAGCTCCAGCTCGAAATTGTCGAGCATCTCCTTGACACCCCCCTCGCTTATCTGCACCTCTCTTGTTATGATGCTCTTGACGGCTCCGAAGATGCCCAGCTTGACGCGCTCCTTGGGTTTTTCCGGCTCTGCCGGCCTGGCGGTTTCCGGCTCGGGGGTTCTCGGTTTTGGGGTCTCGGGTTTTGTCTTGGCGGTTTCGGA
>JBFLVJ010000003.1:0-91914 GCA_040758595.1 Microcaldota archaeon
AGAAGCGGGACAGATGCAACTGCCTGCTTTCTTTTCATAAAGAGCGCGAGCGGCAAATACCGCGGGCTTCAGCCCGCGGATAGCGAGCGCTCAGGATTCGGATTTACCCGAAGGGTGTTATTTTCCTTGGTGAACTCTGATGCGACACCCGTTTCAATTAGGCATTTTTCACAATACATCAGCTCTTCCTTGCTAATGTTAAGTAGTTTCGAATCATTCGAGATAGCTATAAAAGCAAATGTTTTTTCTGGGTTTGAAGATGTCTGCGGGCTCCACAATTTCAAATAATGTCCCTCACATGCACTAAGATTCGAAATATATGGGCCATAAAGGAATTTGTAATAATCTGAGTTTGAGAATAAATACGAAGAACCAAATCTTATTTGGACTGGAATTACGGTTGGTAATTGTTGTGGTATGAACTCCAATTTCTGCACTTCAATCTGAATTCCATCCTTTTGCGTATACCATGAATCGATAACTGAAAATTGAGGGAAAAACAAATTTGCATTTATTAGTGTGAAAAACACTCCGATGATTGAAGCATATAAAAGTAAATTCTGCATCTCTAAAGGTGTCGCTTTTTGGAGGGAATTGATCAGCAATAGCACTAAGGCAAATAAGACGTACCACGGCAGACTATATAGATTAAGCAGAACACAGAGAATAACAAAACCGAGAATTACTAGTCTATTTAATTGTAAAGTTGAATTTCCTGAGAATAGAAGTGTATAGCTCTCAATAAACAGTTGATTCAATCTCTGATTATGGGTTTTTAGCAAGTTTAACAATCTTAGAAGAAGAATAACCCATACCATGAGTAGGGTATAAACTTCAAATGACTCTCTTATATATGAGAAACAAAAAATCAGCAATACTATGAATAGACAAAAATAGGGGGCAAATTCACTCGCTGTAGATAATGTGTCCAAATGTCTCCACATTAGAATAACAACCAGCAATGCCGGGATTAAACCGATCAAAGGAAAAATCATCATCGGCCAGGAAAACCAAGACCGGACGCTGCAAGCGTCCCCCAAACTGAGGTTAAGTAAAAAATAGGCTGCTCCTGCAAAGATGAAGAGTGCTAGGACTGTGGGAGACCGTAACGAATTTTGTTGAAACTCCTATAAAGCCAGCCTGACCAAACAGTTGGGCTGAGCAAAAAGGAGGTTCAACCATGGCAGAAGAATTGGTAACGCGTGAACGCGCAAAGGCGTACATAAAGGAACATGGAATATGCGACGCAGCTGGCTGGGAAGCAGCCATGCTGGCAGGAGGGAAAATCTTCCTTGAGGAGCTGCTCAAGGCAGAGCAGGAGCAGCAGCTGGGCTATGCCAAGCACGACGTGAAGAACAAGGACACGGACAATTCAAGGAATGGCTACAGCCAGAAGATGATCCGTTCCAGGCTTGGGCAGTTGGTCCTCAGCATACCCAGGGATACGAAGGGAGAGTTTGAGCCGACCATCGTCAAAAAACACGAGAGGGAGGTATCACACGAAGTGGAGAACGCCATCCTTGCCTTATACGCCAAGGGAATGTCCATGCAGGACATCGTTTCCTACCTGGAGAAAATCTACAAGGTAGGCCTGTCAGCGGAAACGATAAGCCGGATAACCGACAAGGTGCTGCCTGCCGCCAATGCCTGGCAGAACCGGCCTCTGGAAGCAGTTTATCCCATCGTGTACTTGGACGGCGCTGTTTTCCACGTCAACCAGGACGGCAGGATAGCCCGGAAAACGGCCTACGTCGTGTTTGGCATCAGCGTCAGTGGCATGAAGGAAATCCTCGGCATCTGGATAGGGGAGGCCGAATCCTCCAAGTTCTGGGCCAAGGTGCTGATGGACATCCGCAACAGGGGGACGAAGGACATCTTCATCGCGGCCGTGGATGGGCTCAACGGCTTCTCTGAGGCCATCAGCTCCATTTTCCCCCAGACAGAAATCCAAAAGTGCATCGTGCACCAGATACGGACCTGTACCAAGTTCGTCAACTATAAGGACCTCAAGGAGTTCTGCGCTGACATGAAGCCGATCTACCATGCCCCCAATGAGCAGGCAGGACTGGCAGCATTGGCTGAATTTGAGCAGAAATGGGGCAGGAAGTACCCTTATGCCGTCAAGAGCTGGAAGGCGAACTGGGCCTCAATAGCGACGTTCTACAAGTACCCTGAGGAGATACGCCGGCTCATCTATACGACGAACCCCATAGAGGGACTGAACCGCAGACTGAGGAAGGTAACCAAGACCAAGGGCTCCTTCCCCTCGGATGAGTCTCTCTTCAAGTTGCTGTACCTGGTGGCTGACGACGTATGCAGGAAATGGACTATGCCTGTCCGCGACTGGGGGTATATCCTCCAGCAGCTGAACCTGCACTTTGGAGAACGGATGGAGGTGCACATGCATACGGCGTAAAAGCTGATAACTGGCTAGCATCCGCTGGCTAGCGGATGCGCTGTCCCGCGAGCACGCGGGACGCGAACGAGCGCTTTTATTTTTTGTGTGCGAGGTTTCTTCGCCCGAAACGCGAACGCGAGATCAGTTTTTGGTTTTGCGGACGCGAGCGAACGGGCTAAGAAACTGGAGTTTCAACAGAATTTATGACGGACCCGCTGTAATCGGACGAAAAAAATTACAACCTCAGTTACAGCCTCTCCCTAACCTTGCGTAGTCAGCACCTTATCCAGTCCCTTCTCCATGATTTTCTTTAGGATGAATTCTTTGAATTCTCCGTCCTGCATAAGCTTGTTCATTACTTCGTCGCTGGCTTTACGGTCATGGTCAATCTGGGCCATCAAGCCATCAACCGGAGAGCCGCAGCGCGTGCAGAACTTGGAGGTTGGGGAGTTGTTTTCCTTGCAACGGGAGCATGGTTTAAGGGCCATCTTGCTTTCAGCCTGGGATTCGTCTTTTACAAGGCCGTACATTTTCAGGAGCGTGTTATCTACGTCCCGGCCTGAGAGATGAACATACGTAGCCGCCATGTCAGAGCCTTGAACCCAACCGAAGTACTCCTTCATTTGCGCCTCGGTCATTTTGGAAGCCATCGCAGTTGCTCGCGAGTGCCGGAAAAGATGGGGGTGAATCCGCTTCCTTATCCCGGCCTTTTCAGCCATAATCTTGAGCATCTTGTACATCGAAGCATGGCTCATAACCCTCTGCTCGTTCATCTTGTTTCTGGCCAGGGCTGGCCATAGCATCGCCTCCGGCTGGTTGGCGTAAGGATGGGTATTAACCCAGGAAGCCAGGATGGCCGCCGAGCTGATAATCCGGACCCGCCTATCGCCAGTCTTTCCAGTTACCCTCAGAATAGCGCCATATTGGTCGAAAATGACGTTTTTCAGTTTGAGGGTAAGCAACTCTCCAATCCTGCAACCGGACTCGTATAGAACCAACACAAACGCTTTATCGCGCAAAGTCCGGGCAGCCTCCACCATCTTAAGGACATCGTCATCGGTTAGGAGGTCTTCCGGGAGCTTGTGCTTCTCGTTCTTCAGCCTGGGCTTAAGCCAGCTAATCTCAGGCGGAAAACCCTCATCCTCGCCTTTCAGCCACTTGAAAAACATCTTCAGGACTATCTTGAAATCGTATTTCGTGTATTCGGAATAGGCGCGCTTCTCCAGCTCGCCGATAAGGTCTATCACCCGTTCCTTTTTGGCCTTGTCGAAATCAGAGCCCAACCAGACGGCCCAATAGCGGAGGCAATAGCCAACTTTCGCAACCCTCGCCTTGGAAGAACCTTTAGCGAGCCTTATGCGACAAAATGAGAGAATCGCCTTCTTGTTCTTTGCCGAAATCCCTTTATCGTTCTCAACCTTCTTCAATGCCGAATCCAGCCTTTTCGGATAGTCGTACAGGTCCAACCTTGCCATACTATAACCTCGGCGGTTGGGGCTATTTTAGCCTCAGTGCCCAATTGGGCATTATAGTGCCCATTTTCCAGGAAATTCTCGGAAGACGGGTTAGTGAACTCAGAACGAGTATAATTGCAGGGGAAGAGATTCGAACTCTCGAAGGGACTAACCCAATGGGTCCTAAGCCCATCGCATTTGACCGCTCTGCCACCCCTGCGTGCGCCTTTTAGGAAAAGGCGCCCCAAAACTTATTATTCATTCTTTTTATTAGCCTTCTCCAAGTACTCCAGCGCCTCGTCCGGGCCCTGCAACAGCTTGTCGAAGAGCTCCGAGCTGTCGAAAAGCGTCACTCTCCCCTCGGTTTTCGCCCGGAGTTCCTTCAGCGCCACTTCTCTCATGGACAGGCTCTCCTCCATCTTGAGTTTTATCTTCTCCAGCCTGCTGCCGAGGCCCTCCATGTTCAGCCGGTTGTCCATGTAGACGTTCTCGTAGCCGTCCAGCTTGATGTCCGCCGTAGCGAGTCCTTCCTTCAAGGTGCCGTCTATCTTTATCGCTATGATGGCGTCCGGGTGCTCCTTCTTGATATCGGTCACCTTCTGCCTCACCGCTTCTCTCAACTCGCTCTCATTAGCGCCCTTGAACTCCATCCTTTCGTAGAAGAACTTCCTGGATTCTATCGGCACGAACTCGGCTTTCCTGGCTTTAGTATCATATAAGAAATACCCCTTGGGCTCCATCTCGTCTTTCTTGAGCTGGGTTATCACCGTGCTCCCGGGGATGAGGACCCGGTCGTCCAGCTTCCTTATGGTCTCGTGGATATGGCCGTTGATTATCAGGTCGAACGGCAGCCCCTCCAGATAATCCAGCGACAGCTCGTCCTTGCCGCCGGGAACAAGCTCCCTGACGGACTGGTGGATCATGAGTATGCTGAGGGCGCCCTCCTCTTTCATGAAGCCTTCCATCAGCTTCTCCAGAGCGGTCTGCGCATACTCCTCCGGCACGCTGCCCATGCCGAATATCTGCACCCTCTCGCCATCCTTCTCGAAGATATCCGCTTTCGCGTGCAGTATCCTGATGCCGGTCCCGGCGGAAAGCAACTGGACTGGGTTCACCTGGTCCCTGGCCCTCCGTTCATGGTTCCCGTGGATGGCATAGACCGGCACCTCGGCCTTGTTGAATATCTCGATAGCACGTTTTAGCGTCTCGAGTTTCGGGATTTTGACGTCGAAGATGTCGCCGGCGCAGAGGATGAGATCGGCCTTCTCCGAAGCGTCCATTATGGCCCTCTCGGCCTGGACGTAGGAATCCTCCTCGAACCTGGCATAGCCCAGATGAGGGTCGGAGAATACGGCTATCTTCATGGGTTAAAAGCGTTGGAAATCGTTTATAAAAAGAACGTTTGATATCTCTGTTTGCTTTTTGGGCCCGTAGCTCAGCCTGGTGGAGCGTTCGACTGATAGAAACTTTTTGGGAAAAAGTTTCATCAAAAACTTTCCGGACATCGAAAGGTCCTGAGTTCAAATCTCAGCGGGCCCAATTTTCCTTTTGTCTTCAGTTTCCAGTCTTGGGTCTTGCCGGCTGGAAAATTGGGAAGAAGTGAAGGAGCGAAGCGAACTTCACAACAGCCCATTTTCTTATTTTGGTCTCCCGTCTCGGATTCTGTCTCCAGCGGTGCGGCTCATACTATTATAAATCTTAGGCGTGCCTAACAATCTGTGGACCGCAGTAAAAGCCCCGAGATCGAGGAATATCTCGAGGCGCTCGCCCGCTATCAGGAGAGCGGTCGGAAGCCGAAGGTGAAAGACCTTGCCAAGGATCTCGGGATATCCCCGGCCAGCGTGAGCGGGATGCTCAAAAAGCTGTCCGGGAACGGGCTGGTGAGGCGCGAGCGTTATGGGGAGATCTCCCTCACTCATAAGGGCAGAGAGCTCGGGAAGGCGGTTCTCAGGAAGCACCGGCTGATAGAGCGGTTCCTCGCGTTCATCGGGGTGGACAGCAGGAAGCTCCACAAGGAGGCCTGCGTTTTGGAGCATGCCATATCGGATGATGTGGAGGCGGCCCTTGGGAGGGCGATCTCCCGGTCGGGGTGGGGGAAGATCGGTCCAGCGGATGTGAAGCCCCTCTGCGACATGGCCGATGGGGATAAGGGCGAAGTCGTATTCGTAGCAGGAGGTATCCGGGCGTGCAGGAGGCTGACCGACATGGGGCTCACACCGGGCGTCCGCATAATCGTGAGCAGGCCATCAACCCGGGCAGGTCCGGTGGGTGTTCTTGTGCGCTCTTCGTCGCTTGCGATAGGGCGGGAGCTGGCCAAGAAGATATTCATCAGGGTGAAGGCATGAAGCCGCTGCGGGTGGCTCTGGCAGGGAACGCCAACGTGGGGAAGTCCGTGCTGTTCAACCGCCTAACCGGGCTGAACCAGCATATCGGCAACTGGCCGGGAAAGACCGTGGAAAAGGCCGAGGGCGTGATGGATTTCCGCGGGAGGCGCATCGAAATCGTAGATCTGCCGGGGATATATTCATTGTCGACATTCTCTATAGAGGAGCTGGTCTCCAGGGAGCACATCGCGATGGAGAAGCCGGACGTGGTCATCAACGTCCTGGATGCATCTGTGCTCGAGCGCAATCTCTTCTTCACCTATCAGCTGCTCGAACTCGGGCGGCCTATCGTGATAGCGTTGAACATGGTCGACATCGCGAGGAGGCGCGGGGTGCTCGTCGATGAAGCGAAGCTATCGAGAGCGCTCGGCGTCCCGGTGGTGTCGATTGTGGCGAACAAGGGGATAGGGATCGCAACTCTGATGGAAGAGGCGATCCGTGTGGCTAGGAAGCGCCAGTCGCCCCGTCCGGTGGCATACAGGAGACCTCTTGAAGAGAGGATATCCGCGCTTGCCGCGATGGTCGATCCTATCGGATCAGGCTATCCATCGCGATGGATCGCCATCAAGCTTTTGGAGGGGGATCGGCAGGTGGCCGCGATGGTTGAGGACGCCGCTCCAGGCGCTATCAAGGCGGTCTCGTCGCATCTGAGAGAGATTCGCGAGCGCAACGGCCAGGACGGCCATACGGTCATCTCTGCCGAGAGATATTCGGCCGCCGAGCGCACCGCCTTGGAGTGCACCGCGTTCAGCAAGCCGGACGTTCCGCTGACGCAAAAGCTCGATGAGATCCTCCTACACCGCTATCTGGGTTATATCATTCTAATCACCGTGGCAGCATCGCTTTTCTATATCCTTTTCACTTTGGGGGACTTCCTGTCGGCTATACTCCTGGCCTTCCTTTCAGATGCCAAGGTACTGCTGATGCCCGCTTTCGGGGAGGGGGCGCTCAGGACAGTATTGGCAGATGGGGTGCTTGAAGGGCTCATCGCAGGCATATCGATAGCGCTGCCTTATCTCGTCCCGTTCTACATCATGCTGGCGCTGCTCGAGGACTCCGGCTATCTGGCCAGGATGGCATTCCTCATGGACGCGTTCATGCAGAGGATGGGGCTGCACGGCAAGGCGTTCATACCTCTCCTGCTGGCATACGGCTGCAACGTCCCCGCCTGCCTCTCATGCAAGATACTCGAGACGCAAAGGAGCCGCCTTCTCTCGACCTTCGTGGTGACGCTCGTCCCATGCGCCGCGGTCACGGTGGTCGTGATGGGTCTGGTCGCGGCTTTCGTCGGATTGGAATGGGCGCTCGGCCTCTACCTCCTGAACCTCGCCGTGATATTCATCCTCGGCAGGCTGGCATTCAAGGCGCTGCCCGGGGAGCCGGTCGGCCTGATCATGGAGATGCCGTCGTACAAAATGCCTACGATGAAAAGCGTGGCGCTCGCGGCCTGGATGAAGATAAGGGGATTCATGATCAACGCGGTGCCGATAATCGTCGCTACCACGTTCCTGATAAAGCTCATGGAGGTCCTCGGGTTGCTGGGGGCGGTCTCCGAGCTATTGAGCCCGGTCACGGTCGGATGGCTCGGGCTGCCATCAGCGGTCGGGATAACCTTGATATTCGGTGCCCTGCGCAAAGAACTGGCGCTGGTGATGCTGGCCGCATTGCTCGGCACAGAGGCTTTCGATACCGTCCTCAGCCCCGTCCAGATGATCACTTTCGCGGTCGTGACGATGTTCTACGTCCCATGCGTCGCGACGGTGGCCGTGATAAAGAAGGAGCATGGCTGGAAGACCGCACTCGCAATATCCTTTTTCGAGATAGCGTTCGCGCTCATGCTGGCAGGTCTGATATCAAGGTCCCTACATGCCTTCTTTTTCTAGCCCAAGGCCATTTTGGCTGCGATCATGATGCCTATCAGCACCGGCTGGTGGATCAGGTAGACGACGAGCGAGTTCCTTCCAAGGAAAGAGAGCCATCTCGGTATCCGGGCATCTAGTTTCTTATCTACGAAGAGCGCCTGGCCGGCGCAGATTCCCAGCAGGATTATGCCGAACCACGGCAGCAAGGGGTAATAATCCAGCGCGCTGTACTCGGGATAAGGGAGGCCGAGCGGGAAAAGGAGATGCGATTCCGTGCGCATGCTATTGAGCGCGAGCCCGAGGAGTATCGCCAGGAGCGCTAGCGCCACGTTGAGCTTCCCGAACCGGAAGAAGAACGGCGCTATCATCGTGGCCGCCGCCAGGAAATGCATTATCCCGAACGTGATGAATCCTTCATGGGGATATACCCATGTCGCGATCGTTATCGCGAGCGCGACCAGACCCAAAAATCCGGCCCGCTTCGCGTGGTGCGTATATCCGTTGTCCCGGCTTTCGCTAAGCGTCATGGAGATGCCTGCGACCAAAATGAAGAGCGAGCCTGTCGCCCGCTGGAAAAGGAGTATCGGAAGCCATTGCAGGTCTATATCTGCCAGCCCGAGGTAATCTATATCGAAGACGACGTGGTACGCCACCATCATCAGGATCGCCATCCCGCGCATCCCGTCCACCAATGCCACCCTCACTCAATCACCGCCCCGGTCATCTCGCGTATCCGGCCTTCTCGACGATATCCTTCGCCTTGTTCATGGATATGCCTGTGATGTCAGCCAGCCTCTGGGCGCTCTCCGGGATGTCATAGACAGTGACTATCTTCTTGGCGAGCAGGCGCCCCAGGACGTCCCGGCTCATCTTCAGCACGGTGACCGGATAGCATTTCCTCCTGTCTATCAGCGTCTCGAGGCTGTCCTTGAACGGATACCTCCAGCCGAGGAGAGGGATTTCCTTGCATTCAGCGTACTTGATGACGTCCTCGGAGAATTTGGTGTTCGTGACAAGCCATGGCCTGGTGAAATCCCGGCAAAATCCGGTCTTCGCACCTTCCTGCAGGTCCAAAAACCTCGCATAGACATAGAGCGCGGTCTGTATCCTGCATCTGGTGCCCATCTGGTTGTGGAACTTGCATTCCACCATGTAGGCCTCGCCGTCCTTTGCGGCCACCACGTCGGTCTCGTGGGTGACGCACTTGCCGCTCAATATCTGCCTGACCTCTGTGCGGTAGCCTTCCAGGGAGAGCAATCTGGCGATGAAATCCTCGAAATCGTATCCGGTGGGGCCGAGGTCGAAGAGCGCGCGCTTCAGGTTGTACTTGTGGGAGGCCTCGGGGCGCATGTCGTCCACGAGCCCGTAGAGCATCCTGTATATCTCCTTGGTGGTGATTCCGTCGCGGAGCTTGGGCTTCAATCTCCTGAGGATCTCGTCGGCTTCCTTGCCGCTGAGGCCGACGCGCTTGAGGGCGACGGCTGCCTTCTTGCCGCTGAACCGCTCGCGCTCGCCGTTCTCCTTGGTTACCCAGACGGTTTCCATCGTCTTCTGATGGCCGGTCAAGGATTATATGTTTTATCTCTGCGGAAATCCCCCGTTTCCGCAATCATATAAACCTTTCATGAGTAATCCCGGCATGGTCAATTATTTCGACGGCGCGGACCGGGAGCCATCCATCATCTTATCAGAGGAGGTGCTCCTGCCCGACCACATGCCGGACGAATTGCTCCACCGCGACCGCGAGCTCCAGGCGATAGCCGACGCCATAAAACCCATCCTCAAGCGGAACACCCCGACCAACCTGTTCATCCACGGGACGTCAGGGACCGGCAAGACCAGCTGCGTCAAGCACATCATGAAACAGCTCACAGACCACTCATCCGCAGTCCTGCCGGTATATGTCAATTGCTGGGAGAATCCCACCCAGATGGCGGTCTACAACAGGATAGTGGACGAGATGCGCCTCCCTCTTCCCAGGCGCGGCCTCGCCGCGGACGAGATATTCGACAAGATACTCCAATTCATCAAGAACTACAAGAAGCCGATAGTCCTCGTCCTTGACGAGATGGACGGCCTGCGCGATGACAAGCTATTATACGTCGTCTCCCGTTCCAACGAGAAGAGCCTGGGTTTCGGGCTCATCGGCCTCTCCAACAACAAAGCGCTCCTCTCCAAGCTGGACGCCCGCATAAGAAGCTCCTTGCGATTCTCGGAGATGGAGTTCAAGCATTATTCCGAGGAGGAGCTGGTCTCCATCCTGAGAGTCCGCGCCGAGCGCGCATTATCCCCCGGAAGCTATGACGAGAAACTGCTCGCGAAAATCGCCCGCTCGGCAGATGACGGCTCGGCGAGGGTCGCCATAGAAAGATTATGGAAGAGCGCCAAACACGCTGAAAAATCAGGCCGCCAGAAGGTGATGCTCCAGGATTTCGAGGACATAATCTCTGCCGAGCCGTCGTTCAAACTGCCTGAGCTCGGCCTCTCCAGCGAAGAGGTCCTCATCATGGAGCTATTGAAACCAGGCGAGCTGGAATCATCCAAACTCTATGACGGCTTCGTGAAAACCATCCCGAAAACCAAGCGCCAGATACGCAACTATCTGGAGCTATTGGAGAAGAAAGGGCTCATCGAATCCAGGGAACTAAAAGCAGACGGCATGCTCAAGCCGAGGTTGTTCCGGCTCAAAGGCGCCATGCAGGGGGGTTCGGCATGATGCGCGATTACGCTTCCCTCAAAGGCCTCCACGAGAAGGTCTTCGCAGAAAGCGGAAATCTCTTCCAGAAAGAATGCTCCTTGGCGGAAGAAGCGATATCGTCCTCTTTCTCAGCCTACTCCGCCCTCGCCCCGGAGGCAGCCAAAGACAAGCGCCTCTCGCACCTCCTCGCATTGTTCTACCGCAACACGGTCTATCTGTCGGCGGCATACAATCTCATCCGCAGGGGCATGCTCGATCCTGCGGGCAACAACATGCGCACCGTCTTCGAGACCATAATATGGCAGTACGCTTACCTCACAGACGAGCAGACATTCAAGGACTCGATGGCGCTCGAATCGCTGGAGGAGCAGAAACTCGCCCTGGTCAAGACCAAGGGCTGGTCCAACACCAAAGAGCGCTCCCTCCAGAACCTCAGGCGCAAGCACAGCTTCCAGAAAGCCATGAAGAAGATGTACTCCAAGGAAGCGTACGAGAGGTCCTTCTTCAACCAGTACTGGGCATTATGCCAGAAATCCCATACCAGCATATTCGGAGCCAGCCTGAACACCCCCACGATGGAGATGGGCACCACGCTGGAGAAGGCCCCGGGAGAAATAAAGGGCAACATGTCCGCTCTTTTATACCTATGCTCGGAGAATCTCATCTGCTTCCTGAACTGCTTCTGGAACCTGATGGATCAGGATGGGATAGACGCCGCCCTGGAACTGGTGAACAGGATAAACGAGAGCATCCCGCCCGCCCACACGCTGGCGCCGGACACGAAAGAGCTCGAGTTCAGGCTCAGATTCAAAGAGGTTTGATCATGGACCGGAAGATACTGCTTGCGATAAACGCGATCGTATCCATAGCCCTGGTCGCCATCGTGCTGCACCTGGTGGGCTTCTCAGAGGTCTTGGGCGAGCTCGCAGGGGTGGATATCGGATTGCTGCTCATCAGCATGCTCTTCCTCCTGGGCATGGACATGGTGATGGTATACCGGATACGCATGGTCCTGGAGGAAGCCGGGGCCAGGGCACCGTTCATGGGGACACTCCGTTCCCACTTCATGGGCATGCTCTTCGCGGATTTCACCCCGTCGCGCACCGGCTATTTCGCGACCGCAGCGGCATTGAGGTACAATCAGGGCGTCCCTGGAGACAAGGCATTGCTATCCATCTTCGGCCCGCAGATATTCGATTTCGCCTTCAAGGTGATAACCGGCAGCCTCGCGATACTCTACATAATGATGGTCTTCATCGGCCCAGAGCAGGGCTGGGTGCTGATAGCCGGCGCGTTCGTCATCGGCTCTATCATCGCGGTCATGCTCCTCACCCTCTTCTCCAAGAGGTTCCTCGCACTGTTCTCATTCGTCCGGAAGCTCCCGGTGCTCCCGCGCTTCTACGATGTGGTGGTCCGGATGCAGGAGAGCTCGCACGTGATAGTGAAAAAGACCCCTCATATCATCGGCTTGATAATGCTGAGCTGGACCTTCAAGGCGTTCTCCTGGTATTTCGTCGCCAAGAGCGTGGGCATCACCGTGGATACGCCCTTCCCGGAGTTCCTGTTCTACTTCTTCCTCCAGCCGCTCATCACCATGCTGGAGTTCGTGCCATCTCCCACAATCGCAGGCCTGGGCCTGAGCGAGGGCGGCAACACGCTGGTCTTTTCGCTGTTCGGCATCGCACCTGCTAAGGCGGCCCTGTTCGCGTTGCTGGCGAGGTTCAAGACAACCTTCGTCCACCTGCCCGCGGTGCCTGAAGCGGTCAGGATGCACGAGAACGTGAAGCTCTGAATCATGCGTCTTCAAGAACGAGATCTCGAGCCTAGCAATAGTAGCACGGCACCAATGAAAGCCGTAAAGATTTGCCCGCCGTACTGACAGAAGCCTGGTGTTGTAGTGCACAACTGACCGGCTACCATGTAGATTACATATCCACCCACAAGACCCACGAGGGCATATTCCAATAACTTTTTCATTCTCTCATCTCTCCGGCATAGCGCCGTTTTTGTTGATGCAGGTAAACATATATATTCCTTTCGGATGTTCACCGCAGCAGCTATTTTCGCGGCCCATTTTATATTTTTTCGTATCATCAAATGCAAAATATGTCATCGCAACTTTTCCGATAACTTTATAATCAATTACTACTTTATAATAACTTGTGGTGAAGAGATGGATACTCATGGAATCAGTGTAATCGACATAACTCCCGACAAGCGCCTTATACCGACTCTTGGAAAGGAGGGTTATACATTTCCGCAGGCGTTAAGCGAATTAGTGGATAACGCAATTGACTCATTTTATCTCGCTCCCTATATGGGCGATAAGTTAAACATCACAATCCGCTTGAGCGACCGGGGAAATTTCATTGAAGTGATTGATGATGCCGCTGGCATGGACCTTAAACAACTTGAAAATGGGATGCGTATCGCATTTCAGGAGTCAACCAAGAAAAAAAGACTGGGCCTATATGGGATTGGTTTAAAATCGGCTTGTAGCGCGTTAGGCGGGCGTTTTGTGCTCATTACTACTGCTCGTGCAAATCCCAGATACTGCTTTGAGTATGTAGAAGAAGAGTGGTTAAAGAATTCGAATCTAACATGGACCGAATATCCAATCAGAACTTTAGAAAAAATAACTGACGGCGAACATGGCACACTAATAAGAATCGAAAATCTTAAAGTAAAAATTTATCCCTATCGGATATCTCAACTACAAAAGGATTTTTCTCGTCGTTATGCTCCCTACCTTAGACAGAATGTTAACATCAAAATCCAGGATGATACCCGGGAAGTCGTCTGTAAGCCAGAAGAATATGACGAAGTATTGATTGAGAAAATTCCTATCGATATCACAATTCCGTCATTGATGGATTCTCAGATCAAAGGTTGGGTTGGAATTATGCGTGAGAGTTCTCAGCGCGGCCTATACGGGATACATCTCTTCAGACAAGGTCGTTTGGTTGACACCTACAACAAAGAGCTATTGCGAATTACTTATGATAACGAAAAGGAAGAATTTGTCGAATCCATCGGGCATCCAACAGTAGCGCGTATAATCGGCGAACTCTCTATGGACGTTGTTCCGGTAACCTTCAATAAACGTCAATTTGTCTATGAATCCGAGCACTGGGAGATAGTGAAAAAGGCAGTCCTGGCTGACCGGAACTTCCAACGGGCCATTCGTGAATCTAGAGAACTCGCCAATCGTTCCTCCAACACGTCTGTTTTGTCAAAAAGTAAGCTGGCTAAACTAAATGTGTTCACATCCCAACTGATATTCTCTGCAGCAAATTTCACAAACCCTTCTATTCAGTTAACTGGTGATATACCTTCCGAAAATAAGACTCTGGATTTTTGGGAGCTTCAAATAGGAACTCGTCTATTTAAGGTCCGTTCTACTCTGGCACATCTCGATCCGTCTGACAAGCGCTATTCCTATAATGTTTCTAATAACGGTGAGATTGAGATTACTACCAATACCGGTTCATACTCATATTTACTAACAAAAGATAAACCGTTTTACATTATAACAATTATTGCCGAATGCTTAGCGATTGTGATGGCAAAAGAAAAGGGGTACTCTCTCGATGATTCATTAACCATTAGAGATGAACTTATCCAAAATGGCTCCAAACTGATGTTAGAGTTAGAGAAGCGTAAAAAGGGGTACACAAAGAAAGCGAGCTGATATACGATTTCTTATTTCGCTCTCAACGGTCGGATGATTATCAATAAGACCGCGGCCGCTCCCGCCACAATCGCGCCGAACATGAACGTAGCTTCCGGGGAGAACGCATCCCACAGGTAGCCTGCGGCTACGCTCGAAGGGAGCGCGGCGAGGCCGGTGGCCAGCTGGAACGCCCCTTGGGATGTCCCCTTAAGGTCCGGAGGCGA
The DNA here is from genome assembly GCA_040758595.1 of Microcaldota archaeon. GTDB lineage: Archaea > Micrarchaeota > Micrarchaeia > Anstonellales > Bilamarchaeaceae > Bilamarchaeum. Next base: position 14,694 of record JBFLVJ010000003.1, read on the forward strand.
CATGTCCGACACATACGCCCGCTCCACGCCCTTCACTGCGGCATAGGATATCCCGTACAGGACGAACAGGAGAATCATGGCATACATGCCGGAATGGAAGGCGAAGGAAAGCGAGACCAGGGCGAAGAGCCCGTAGCCCGCCGCGAGCACCTTTTGTTTGCCTACGCTGTCGGCGCGCTTCCCTATCGGATATGCGAAAAGCGCGAAGGACAGGTTGAAGAGGATGTATAGCCCGATGGCGGCTACGATGTCCCCGCCCGACCCGGCCTTGAGCACGAAGAACATGTAGCTGAAATTGGCGAAAGAGAACAGGGACGCTATCAGTATGAACGCCCGCATCTCCCCCGGGAGCCTGGATAGCGCGGACATGAACCCTTTCCGCTCCGCATAAGGCTTGAATGGCGGTTCCCTGACGAGGAAAAGCGGGCCGACGGACAGCACCGCGAGGAACGCAGCTATCCCTATTATCATGCCGTACTCCATGGCCAGCCAGGCGACCATAGCCAATACCGCCAGGGAGCCGCCCACCGCCCCTGCGGTGTCGAGCATCTGGTGCAGGCCGAAACCGGCACCTGATCTCTTCGGCATGAACTGGCTTATCATGGCATCCCTGGGCGCATCGCGCATGCCCTTGCCTATCCGCTCCAGAGAAGCGGACGACACCGCAAACAATGCATCCGGGGACAGCGCCAGAAGCAGCTTGAAGACCGCGGAAAGGAGATAGCCCCCATAGACGAAAGGCTTCCTCCTGCCGGTCCTGTCCGAGAGGTACCCGAAGACGAATTTGAGCACGCTCGAGAGCGAATCGCGCAGGCCGCCCACGAGCCCTATCAGCATCGCAGGGGCTCCGAGCGATGAGAGGAAGAACGGCAGTATGGGCATTATCATCTCGCTGCTGAAATCGTTGAGGAAGCTGGCCGCTCCCAGAAGGGCCACGTCCTTCTTGCCATCTTCTCTCTTCTCCATGCGTGGCATTCCCGCAATAGCTTTATTTGTCTTTCACAACCAGAATGAGCTACCGCTATACGATGAGTGTTACCCATGGAGCTGAGGAAAGAGCACGTAGTCATCATGCTGATAATGATAACCGAGGTGCTGGGGTTCTCCCTGGTCCTCCCGTTCCTGCCTCTCTACGCGCAGGATCTCGGCGCCAGCCCCCTCGTGGTCGGCCTCATATTCACCTCCTTCTCCATCTTCCAGTTATTTTCGGCCCCCATCATGGGCAGGCTCAGCGACAGATACGGCCGCAGGCCGATGCTGGTCATCTCGCAGTTCTCCACGTTCGTGGGCTTCCTCGTCCTCGGGTTCGCCGACACCCTGGCACTCATCTTCCTCTCAAGGATGATAGACGGCCTTTTCGGGAGCAACTTCACCATCGCCCAGGCGTACCTCAGCGACATCTCCACGAAGAAGGACCGGAGCAGGGTCTTCGGGCTCGCCGGCGCGGCGTTCGGGGTGGGATTCCTCATCGGCCCTGCGTTCGGAGGGTATCTCGCCCAGTTCAGCTACTCCCTTCCGGGCTTCGCCGCCGCGGGCGTCTCCCTCGTGACGATCGCGCTCACATTGTTCTTCCTGCCAGAGACCGTCAGGAAAAAGGATACGGGCAGGCTGGCATTCAAGATCATCGACTTCTCCCACTTCAGGAGGTACCTCTCGGAGCGCAAGACATCCTCAAAGCTGTTCCCTTTCTTCACCTTCATCCTGAGCCATGTGATATTCGTGAGCATGCTCGCCCTGTATGCTGAGCGCCAGCTCGGGCTGGATGCGGGCAGCATCGGATTCCTTCTCACTTATGTTGGCATGATGGGTATCGTGGTGCGGGGCGGACTGCTCTCGAAGCTCATAGATGCCATCGGGGAGCGGAAGCTCCAGCTGATATCCATGTCTTCCATGATACTCGGCCTTATCGGGATGGCGGTCATCACAGAGTTCTGGATGCTCTTCGTCACGATAACGTTCTTCTCCTTCGGTGCCGGAACGGCGAGGCCTCTCATCCTAGGAGAGATATCGCGCCAGGTCCCCGAGAACGAGCAGGGCGCCATCCTGGGCGTCTCGGATTCCATGGGGAGTTTCGCGCAGATACTCGGGCCGCTCATCGGAGGCCTGCTGATAACCTATCTCTTCCCAGGGAGCATGGCGCTCGCGGCCGCTGCGGTCATGCTGGTCGGATTGGCGATAATGGTAAGGGACGGCGGGCAGGAAGAGCGACTCAGTTGAGCATGGCCTCCAGGATGTCTTTCCTGAGCCTAAGCACGTTGGTCTTGCCCATCCCCTCTTTCTGGAGGACGCCTCTGCGCACCAGTTTCTCTATCACGCGGTGGGCCTTGACTTTCCCTACGCCTTCGACGCGGGATATCTCCGACTGGAGCGCATCTCCGCCCCTCTCCACTATCTTGGCCAGTATCTTCTTCTCGGTCGGCTGCAACAGGGACAGCAGGGCTTCTTTCCGGTCTGCCGAAGGGACGGGCAGCTCCAGTTTCCGCTCGAAATAGAAATAGGACGCCCCGACTCCGAACAGGAAACCCAGAACTATCATGGCAGGCAGATACGCTATCAGCTGGTCGAGGTATGCCTCGTGGAGGCAGTCGCCGCCCTCAAAGCACGCGATGGGAACCTCGCTTTCGAAGAACCTGGGCACATAGAATACCAGCAGCACGAATAATGCGATCGCCACCAGCCCCGTGAGGGCCTTGAGATTCTTTCCTGCCATGGGGAGATATGTCTGCCGGATTTTAAAAATCGAGCGCTTGGTTTCGCGAAATGAAACCATGGTTTCGCCAATCAATTAGTATGGTTTCAGCTCTGGGAATCGCAGGGTGATGCGCCTGATAAAGAAAATCACGTTGAAAACAAAGGGCATGGAATGCCGCTCATGCGAGCAGGCCATCGAAGCAGCTCTCAAAGGCGCCGATGGCGTGTGGAGCGTGAAGTCGGACTATGCATCCGAGACCACGGAAATACAATATGACGAGGACAAGGTCGATGAGGAGGCCATCAGGGCGAAGATAACCGAGTTGGGTTACAGCATAGGTGGCGGAGAGCCGCTCTCCTCGCGATTCGGCACCTTCGCCCTGGCCTTAGGGTTCTTCACGATACTCGGCGGATTCTATCTCCTGTTCAGGGACAGCATAGACCTGGATTTCACTAATATAAGCATGGAGGCCGGGTTCGCGGCGCTCTTCGCGATAGGCTTCCTCACAGGTTTCCACTGCATCGGCATGTGCGGCGGGTTCGTGCTCTCGTATTCCAAGAACCTCAAGAAACCCGGCGAGCTGTTCCCGCACCTGCTCTACGGCTCGGGCAAGACCCTCTCATATGCCGCAATCGGCGCTCTCTTCGGCCTCCTGGGCTCGTTCATAGCATTCACGACAGAGCTGAGGGGAGGCATAGCAATACTTGCGGGCATATTCCTGGTGCTATATGGATTGAACATGCTCAACATCTTCCCGGCGCTGAGGAACCTGCAGCTTCGCCTGCCATCGTTCATGCCTTCTGTCGGGGGTCGGGGTCCCTTCGTGACGGGCCTGCTCAACGGATTCATGATAGCCTGCGGTCCCCTCCAGGCGATGTACATCTTCGCTGCGGGGACCGGCAGTCCGCTCGCAGGGGCGCAGGCGCTGTTCTTCTTCGGGCTGGGGACGCTCGCCCCGATGATAACCTTCGGCATAGCATCGAACTTCCTGAGCGCCGCGTTCTCGCACAATGTGGTGAAGTTCTCAGGCATACTGGTGGTGATCCTCGGGCTGGCGATGGCCACCAACGGCCTCAACCTGCTCGGTGTCGGATTCGCGCTGCCGCTTGACGTGGCTGGAGATATCGACGCTACATCCTCGAACATCACCATCGTGGACGACGTCCAGATCATCAAAATGGAGGTGACCGCATACGGCTGGCAGCCAAACAGCTTCGTGCTCAAAAAGGGCGTCCCGGTGCGCTGGGAGATAGATGCAAAGGAACTTAATGGATGCAACAATGAGATTATCGTGCGCGATTACGGGCTCGACATAAAGCTCAAGAAGGGCCTCCAGGTGGTGGAGTTCACTCCTGACAAGGAAGGCGTCGTGCGCTGGAGCTGCTGGATGGGCATGATACCAGGCCAGTTCGTCGTCGTGGATGATGCCGGAGACGGTTCGGCCCAGGAGGAAGTGTATGTGCCTGAGCTCCCGGCCGGCTCCACTTGCGGCGGGGGCTGCGGATGCGGAGGTCGATGATATGGATAGATTGACAAGAGCGAAGATGGGTGTGTTGTTCGGAGTGCTATCTATCGCGGTGTTCGCGATGGCCTTGAACGGATGCGTCTCTTCAGGGGAACAAAGTCCCACGGATCCAGCCTCCCCTGGGGGGCCGGATGGCGATGCCCGCGCCTTTTCCGGAACCGATCCGTTCGCAGCTCTAATGGACGACGATCATGTGAAGGGGGATATGAACGCCCCTGTGACGATGGTGGAGTTCAGCGATTTCGAATGCCCGTTCTGCGGGAGATACTATGAGGACACCTACAAACGGATAAACGAGGAGTACATCGCGACCGGAAAGGTCCGCTATGCGTTCAGGGACTATCCGCTCGGATTCCACCCCTATGCGCAGAACGCGGCCGAAGCGGCCCAGTGCGCAGGGGACCAGGGCAGGTACTGGGAGATGCACGACAAGCTCTTCGAGAATCAGGATGCGCTTTCGGTCTCTGACCTGAGGAGGTATTCTGCCGAGCTGGGCTTGGACACCTCGATGTTCGACCAGTGCCTGGATTCAGGCAAATACTCGCAGGAAGTGCAGGCGGACAAGAGGGCAGGCGATGCCGCAGGGGTCTCAGGGACGCCGACATTCTTCATAAACGGGAAGAAACTGGTGGGCGCGGTGTCTTACGAGACATTCGAGTTCGCGATAGAGGAAGCGCTAAGAGATAGCGGGGTGAATGGATGAAGAAGACGAAGATATCGGTCGGCGGGATGCACTGCGCCAGCTGCGCGCTGAACATAGAGAACGCGCTCAAGAAGATGGATGGCGTGAAGGAGGCGAACGTCAATTTCAGCATCTCCAGGGCGAGCGTTGATTACGATGAGAAGAAACTTGATGAGGGCAAGCTCGTCAAGGCCATAAAGGATGCGGGCTACGAAGCGTCCGTCATGGGCGACAAACCTGACAGCGAGCAGCTGGCGAGGAAGAAGGAGCTCGATTACTTCGGGAAGATGACGCTTATTAGCGCCATATTCTCTCTCCCGGTGTTAGCGATAGCGATGTTCATGCTCCCAGTCCCTTACGCTCCTTACGTGCTATGGGCGCTGAGCACGCCCGTGCAGTTCTACGTGGGCCTCCACTTCTATCGGGGCGCCTGGAACGCGCTCAAGAACAGGAACGCCGACATGGACAGCCTGATAGCCATAGGCACGAGCGCGGCTTACTTCTACTCGGTCTATGTGGTGCTGACGGGCGGCATGGAGACATATTTCGAGACATCGGCCGTGCTGATAACGCTTGTGATGCTGGGCAAATATCTGGAAGCGGTCGCCAAAGGCAGGGCGAGCCAGGCCATCAGGAAGCTCCTCGAGCTCTCCCCGAAACAGGCGAGGCTGCTGGAGGATGGCAAGGAGGTCATGGTGGAAGCGGATGCTCTGAAGAAGGGCAACATCATACTCGTCAAGCCCGGCGAGCGCATACCGGTCGACGGCATCGTGCTGGAGGGCCATTCGAGCGTGGATGAATCCATGCTGACCGGCGAGCCGATACCTGTCGAGAAGACCGAAGGGTCGAGCGTGGTCGGCGGGACGATGAACAGGAACGGCGTGCTCACGTTCAAGGCGACGAAGGTCGGTGCCGAGACCGCGCTCTCGCAGATAATCAAGTTCGTGGAGGACGCACAGTCGAAGAAGGCGCCCATCCAGAGGTACGCCGACAAGATATCTTCGGTGTTCGTGCCGGTGGTGATAGTGATCTCGCTCGCCACCTTCGCGGTGTGGTACCTGGTTCTGGGGCAGAGCCTCTCCTTCGCGCTCATACTCGCGGTATCGGTGCTCGTCATCGCATGCCCATGCGCTTTAGGCCTCGCCACTCCGACCGCGATCATGGTCGGGACGGGCAAGGGCGCCGGCAACGGCATACTGATTCGGAACGGCGCGGTGCTCGAGAAGGTGGAGAGCATAGGCGCCATCGCGTTCGACAAGACCGGCACGATAACAATAGGCAAGCCGGAGGTGGTCGCAGTCAACGCGTCGGCCAAGGACGCGCTCGAGATGGCTTACAGCCTGGAGAAAGGCAGCGAGCATCCTCTAGCAGAAGCGTTCGTGAGATACGCTGAAAGAAAGGGGGTGAAGAAAGCGCAGAAGGTCACTGGGTTCTCAGCGGTACCTGGCAAGGGCATCACCGGAAAGATAAACGGGAAAGAATGCGCGCTCGGGAACACGAAGCTGGTGAAGGAATCTTCGGCACCGGCCCAGCTCCTCGCATGGAAGAGGTCCATGGAAGAGAAAGGCAGCACCGTGATGCTGCTTTCGGTCGCCGGCAAGGCCATCGCGGGATTCGCGGTCTCGGACAGGATACGCGCTGATTCCAAAGAGGCGATAGCCCGGCTCAAGCGCATGGGCTTGAAGACCTACATGATAACCGGGGACAACGAGCGGGTGGCGGCAGCGGTGGCCAAGGAGGCCGGGATCGACCGATACTTCGCGGATGTGCTCCCGGAAGAGAAGGCGCACCTGGTGGAGAAACTGAAGAAGCAAGGCACGGTGGCCATGGTGGGCGACGGCATAAACGACGCCCCGGCGCTCGCGGTATCAGACCTGGGGATAGCGATGGGCTCAGGCACCGACATCGCCATAGAGACCGGCGACATCATCCTGATGCGGAGCACGCTCACGGACGTGCCAAGGGCGATAGAGCTGTCGAAAGCCACGATGGCCAAGATAAAGCAGAACCTGTTCTGGGCGCTGATATACAATATCGTCGGGATACCGGTCGCTGCCGGCGTGCTCTATATCCCCTTCGGGATACTGCTATCTCCGATGATTGCCGGAGGGGCGATGGCGCTCAGTTCGGTCTCGGTGGTCACGAACTCCATACTGTTAGGAAGATCGAAATTGAGGTGAAATGATGAGATTGCAATTGATATCCTTAGTGTTATTGCTGGCTCTCGGCTGCGTGGCCACTGGGCAGTCCGGAGAGGCCCCGCAAGCGGGCGCAGCGCCAATCCCGGCCGAGGAGGCGCAGGGCGGCTTGGCCGCTGCGGATTCGATAACCATCCCGCTCTCTGAGATCGACAGCACGGTCCGGTTCTACACATTCGAGGCGGATGGGGCTACCGTGAGGTTCTTCGCTGTCATGGGCTCGGATGGGGGGGTGCGCACGGCGTTCGACGCCTGCGAGGTCTGCTATCGCGCCGGGAAGGGTTATTCCCAATCCGGAAGCGATGTGGTCTGCAACAACTGCGGGTTGAGGTTCAAGATAGACGAACTGGGCACGAAGAACCGCGGGAGCGGCTGCTGGCCCGCATACCTGCCGCACCAGCTCGAGGGCGATGCCATCGTGATAAAGAAGAGCGATCTCGAAGCCGGAGCGTACCTGTTCCCATGACAGCTGACCCATCATCTGGTATTATAAACCAAAAAATCGGAGTCGCAATCAGGTGATCTCATGAATGCAACAAAGCTCATGGGCATCGTGCTCGGTGTCATCGGAGTCGCTCTGATGGTCGGCGGCATCTATCTTGCGATGTCTTACATGGGAGCGATAGTCAACGTGATGATCGGCTTCGTGGCGACAAACGGCAGCGCCATGGCGAACTGCGGAGTGACCGTCCCGGAGGAGCTAGTCCAGCTCAAGGACCAGGTCGCGACCACGATCCTGCCTGGGGTCTATCTCGGAATCCCGCTCGCGGTGATTGTGATATCCCTGGTGATGTTCACGGGAGGGTACTTCTACGGCAAAGGCGCCCTCCAGGACCAGATGCAGCGTGAGAAACGGCATAAGGAAGAGGTGGAGCAGGAAGTCGAGAAGCGCGTGATGAAGAGGGGCGCGAAGACGCCTGCCGGACCAGAAGAGCGGGAGATGGAAGGGGAGGAATGAACCCATTCCCATCATTTTTGTTTTTCCACGGTTTTTCAGATAATCCCTTGCAGCCAGCTCAAATCTATGACGAGCGCAAGGGGCAGCACGGCGAAATGGAGCAGGCCCACTAGCAGGAAGTTGCCCTTCCTTCCGAACATGCTTCCGCTGAGCTCAGGTATCGGGCCGATGCTTTGGTGATAGAAGAGCCAGAACCCTAGGTTCATCAGCCCGCCGCCTGCCAAAGGTATCATTATGCTCTGCGGGATGGGTGCTCCGGCCAATGCGCAATAAAGGAGAGCCGATGCGAGCGGGAGCGTCAAGGCGATGGTGTTGGCGACCGCCCGGCCTTTGGAGACCATCTTGACCATTCGGATGCGGTCCTGCGCTAGACTCCCTTGGGATCGAGGGATTGCTTTATCTCATCAAGTATGTCCATGACGCAAGTGCGGTTGGACTTGCCCTGTATCCTGTCGAAAAGGTCGCTCAGCTCCTGGACGTCCGAGGCTATCTGGTACTCGGTCAATAATTCGTTGTTTATCGTGAATTTGACGTTTTTCCCGAATTTCAAGAAGTTCACCTGGATATCTATTGTGCGGCAAAGCTTATATATGCCCCCCATTTTCCCCGATAAAAGATAACCATGATGCCCCATGGATGCCATATCCAGCCCATTTAGGAGCGGCGCGTCTGTTTTATAAAACCCGGTTCAGTTATCAACCTGATGCTCACGTGGGAGCTCTGGTTCGCTATAGTGCCCGGCCTGATATCGTCCCTTTATGGGATTGAGCACTTCAGCGCAGAGATACAGCGGGCGATACTATAAGCTGAATTCAGGGAAGGCAAGATGAGCGTGTTGGATCTGGACCAGCTGTCCAGAGACTAAAACCTTAGCAGGAATGTCGTGCGATAGAGGCGCTTGCCCTCGCTGGTCCCAACCAGCTTCTTGGTTATCAGCGCTTTGATACCCAAATCGCTAAGAAGCGCCACTACCGCCTTCGAGCTGCCGACGAATATGTCGAGGCCGCCCTCCTTCTCTTCCTCTTTGGCGATGAACGTCTTCCTGGACAGCCTCTTCACGAACATCACGGCATGGCCCCGGACCTTCAAGGGATCCCCCCTCAGCTGGACGATGCCCTCGAAATAGCCGCCGCTCATCCTCGAGCACTGCTGGCAGATGGTCCTCTTCATCTCCAGCGATATGGTCCGCTCTACCTCCAGCCCGCTCTCCTTCATGATGAATGCGGCGCTCTGAGTGTCAGGGTCGTAAGCGCCGCTCTCGAAGGCCCCTTTGCATTTGCTTATTATGAAATCGGATATCGCCTTCTTGCCGCCTTCGATCCACTCTCCCCTGATGCGCATCTTCCCGCAGCGGACGCACTCTTCGAACTCCATCTTCCTGGGGCACTCCAGCTTGACCGGATAGCAGTCTATGCAGAAGGCCTCGATGAACCTGACGTTGTCGCTGCTTCGCCCGCATTTGGGGCAGATGAGGGATGACATATCGTTTAAAACCATTGAGAATGATATTAAAAATCGATGACCAAGAACATCAACCGGGCAGTGAATCTCACATCCTATTTCATCACGCTCCCCCCTGCCTCGTACATCCTGCTGGCTATCGTGGTCCTAGGAGCCGTTTTCGGCCTTCTCGTGAATCTAGGCTCGCTCAAACCCGGGGAGACGGCTATAGCCGACGGGCTGATGCTCCTCACCTTGCCTGCGCTGCTGTCTGCCACGGTAATCAAGCTGCTGGTGCGGAGAATGCCCTTCCGGAGGATAGCGGCTACCGCGCTGGCAGGAGAAGCGGTCTATTCCGTCGCCTACCTCCTGAGCATGCTGCTCACAGGAGTCAACGAGATCTGGGGCCAGATGGTCCTGCTCGTGGGCTCAGCCATCGTATTCGTGCTATGGTATGTCATAGCCCGCTTCGTGTTCATACTGAAATACCGTTCGGTGCTGTTCGCCATGCTCCAGCTGCTGTTCTATCTGATATTCCTGCTGAGCAACCAGGCGCTATACGTCTCGGATGAACCGATACTGGATGTGGCCCTCAAGTTCTATCTCTCTTCATTCGTCCTGCTCGTGGCCCTGGTGCTTTTCTTCTTCATAATAAACGCGCCGATGAAGAAGAATCTTGGTCTGAGCAGCACGGATGCGCTCTCGCATGTGTTCAACCAGTGGCTCTACCACAACAAAGACCTGGAGAAGGTGTTCGAGCAAGTGGGCGAAGACGCCAAGACCACTCTTTGCGTGGCCGGCTTCAGGATGGAGAATGGCACCGTATTCTTCGTGACCCCTAACGTGCATTTCGGCCCCTTCGGCAACCTAGGGGGCAGCGAGTTCTCGCACCTCATCGCGGAGCGGATAGACGCAAAATACGGCTCCAAGACCTTCGTCTTCCATGGGACCGCCACCCATGACCTGAATCCGGTCTCTAGCGAGCAGATATCCAAGATCCTTGCCGGGTTCGATTCGTCTCTAGAAGAAGCCAGATTCAGGAAGGCCAAGGCGGGATTGTCGCTGGGCGCCGAGATGGAGTGCAAAGCACAGGCCCTTCTGCTGGATCGGTCCGGGATAATCTCACTGAGCCGGGCCCCTGAAGTCACCGAAGACATCAACCTGGGGCTTGGACTCTCCCTCCTAGCCGAGGCCGAGAAGAGACTGGATTCGGCCATGGTCATAGACCAGCACAACGCCGAGACCGGCGACATCACCAGTTTCGAGCCGGGAAGCCAGATCGGCTATCGGTACATGAGGGCGATACAGGATGCGCTCTCCAAGAAGCCCGCCATGAAACCATTGAAGCTGGGGGTTTCCTCCAGCGATTCCAAATCACCCGTCATAGGGAAAGCCGGCATCAAGGTAGCTGTATTCGGCACCGAACCGGAATATGTGGTGGTGCTGATAGATTCCAATGGAGTCACACCCGGATTCAAGGAGCGGATAGATGCCGAGGTCTCCGCGGTCGGCAAGAAGCTCGGCCGTGATTTCGTTGCCGGGGTGTTCACCACCGACACCCACCAGACCAACATGGTCCGGGGAGTGCTCAATCCTCTCAAGGAAGAAGGGGATACCCTCAGACTGATATCCGAAGCATGCGAGGAAGCGGCCTCATGCATGAAGGAAGCGGAATTCTTCCAAAACACCAGGTGGTTCGACATCAAGGTCCTGGGCGCCAAGCAGTCCATAGAGGTAATATCGACCGTCAATTCCATAGTGGCTGTCGCGAAGATAACCTTCCCGCTTATCCTCCTGGGCGGGGTCCTTCTGCTCATAGCATTGGCGACCCGCATCTGATAGCGTTTCCATCCGCGGCTGATCCACGGCCTTAATCAGGTCCCCAGCACCATCCGAAGGACATCCCGTATCCCCGGGGCGAACCCCATTATCATCAGGGCCAGCGCGATGAATCGCATATCCTCGGCATCCAGCTCCTTCTCCGACCTGAGCACATGGACCGCCAGGAAGGCTATCCCGACCTTGACCAGGTAGAACAGAAAGAATGTCCCGAACAGCTCTCCGATGAAGCCGCCAACGACATGCTGCTCGAAGTAATGGATGCCTGTCATCTGGGAGAAGTAGTCAATGACGAAGAAGGTGGCCGCCCCGTCCAGGGCCTGGCCGCCGACTATCCCCATCGATATATAGTCCTTATAGAGCATCCAGGCGACATAAGCCGGGATGGCGCCGAGCAGGAGAACCGGGAAAGCGTATATCGCGTACTGCATGAAAGGCAGCAGCAGGAGGAAATGCGGCAGCCATAATGCCAGGCCCACATAGGGGAGCAACTCCATCCTCTTGGCCCGCTCGAGCAGGAGCACCGAAGATAGGAACAGGCCCGCTGTGAGGATATATATCCCCGGGGAGACAGTGAGGTAGCCGTAATCCCAGAGGTGGCTATCCAGCATGAACTGATGGATGGGAGAGACCGCCTGGAAGACCCCGCCGTCTATCGAATCTGTCACCACCCTGACCGTGGAGCCGAATAAGACGAATGAGAGCACTCCCCCCATGAACCGGTCATCGATCATGATCCGGCCTTTCATGTATCTGTATATGAGATAGACCGCAGCGATGGCGATCAACGCATAGACGGCCGTGTTCACGATGTTGTACCCGCTCCTCTCCCATATCGGGCGGACAAAGTAATCGTATATAAATTTTTCCATCGAACCAACTTGCATGCATAGTAAGCGGAAAACCATTATAAAGTCCAGCGTAATCACCTCGATACGCAAGCTCCTGGACCAGGCCCGGAAAGCCGCATCCAAGAGCCCGGCGAGGTCCAAGCGCTACGTGGACATGGCTTTCGACCTGCTCAAGAAGAACAAGGTCCGGCTCCCCAAGGAGCTTCGCAACAGCTTCTGCCGCAAATGCCATCTCATCTGGATACCTGCCAAGACAATGACCGCCTACTATGACAAGAAGAACGACTGTCTCCGGGTCAGGTGCCGCTGCGGAGCGACAAAGCGCCTTTAGCTATCCTTTTTAATGAAACCGGGCAAGGTCATATCATGGAGCTATACCCACACATAATGCCTTCGCTCTCCGAGGTGGAGCGGCTGATGGAATCCGCCCTCTTGAGCGAAGATCCGCGCATCTACGGCATGCTCCCCCCGTTCATCAAGCGGGGCGGCAAGCGCATCCGGCCCGCCATGTGCCTGCTCTCATGCGGGGCGGTCGGCGGCAAGGCACAGTCCGCCCTGGAGACCGCGGCCATCATCGAGCTGTTCCACAATTTCACCCTCATTCATGATGATATCGAGGACGGGGCGCAGTTCAGGCGGGGCGAGCCGGCGCTCCACGTCTCCTGCGGAATGCCGGTGGCGCTCAATTCCGGGGACGCGCTCTATACTCTCCTGTGGAAGCGGCTGGTGACCATGGACCTCGAGCCGAAGAGGCTGCTCAGGCTCCAAGGCATGTGCGCCGAAGCGTTCAAGCGGGTCGTGGACGGGCAGGGCGTCGAGATATCATGGATACAGGACGGCAGGTTCGATGTATCTGAAAGCGACTATCTTGGGATGATAGACGGGAAGACATCCGCCCTCATGGGCCTCTCCTGCGAAGCCGGCGCATATCTCGGCGATGCCAAGCCCGGGACCTGCAAACCGCTCCGCGATTACGGGGAGATGCTCGGAGCGGCCTTCCAGATACATGACGACGTGCTGAACCTGACCGGCGATTTCTCTAAATATCAGAAGGAGATCGGCGGGGACATCTCTGAGGGGAAGCGGACGCTGATGGTCGTGCACTGCCTGGAGAATGCGCCCGAGGCCGAGAGGAACGAGCTGAAATCCATACTCTCTTCGCACACCCAGGAGAAAAGGAAGATACAGAAGGCGATCTCCATACTTGAGAAGCATGGTTCCATAGATTTCGCGAGGGAGCGGGCATCATCGCTCATAGCAGATGCCAGATCATCCCTTTCGGGGCTGCCTTCATCGGAGGACCGCACCGCGCTGGAGCGCATAGCCGCCTATGCCGTGGCCCGCGAGAAGTGAGAAAAGTATTTAAACCGATGATGCAATGTATCATCGATGACCTCCCAAAAATCCGTCGTAGGCCTATTGTTATTGATTGGCATGCTCTCCGCAGCATTCAATCCAGCCGATTACCTGTATCCGTCTGAGACCAATGTCACCGTCTCCTATGTGAATTTCACGGATAGCGGGCACTCATATTCCATCGTGAAGCTCAACAACGTGGACACGTTCCTGCTAGAAGACCTGGAGGTGGTGACTGAGCAGTCGCAGATAGAGGACATCCTGTACACATACTACGTGAAGGAGCACTATCCCTCCGATGACGAGCTGGACGAGCTCATCTCATTGATCAAAAAGTTCAACGACAGCAGGAACGATGGCTACGACTTCAAGAACAAGGAGGAGTACGTCTGCAGGAACGACGTCCTGCTATCCAACGGGAAGATAATCATATCCGGCGAGAAGGTGATATGCCGTGATGAAGCATCCTGCGAGAAGAACGCGATGCTGCTCTTCTCGGTCTATGGGGAGGGCCTGGCCCTCGGCTCCATAGACGCCATCAGCGAGCCGCTCATGGATTTCACGCCCTCGAGCCTGAAGATGGACGAGTACCTGGGCAACTACATGGAGAAGCTCAGCGACCTCAACGAGGACAACCTCGCTGACACGCTCGAATACATAAGCGACACATCGGAAGAGCTGGTGCCGCTGTCAGAGAAGATAGAATCGACTATCTTCAGGACGCCACGCCTCAACGATACCGATGACAAGGAGGAATGCTATCTGGAATGCTGGGCCATCTGCCCATCATTCGACCTCGACCAGGATGCTGCCGAAGACCTCCATGACCTGGCAGAGGACCTCACGCAGAAAGTCGGCCCGCTGGGCGGCTATGAGTCCGCCGCCTCGGACGTATTCAGCCGGACCGCGGAGCGCCTCGATTATGTCAAGGGCGAGGACCAGGCGACATACTACACCACGACATTCAGGCCGCTGAACATCAGCGGCACCAGGGCCATCGCAGACGCAGAGGACGCCGTGCGCCATGTGAAGAACAACTCGCTATCCGCTAAACTGGACCAGCTGAAATCGCTCCACGTTACAATCCCCGAGGACATAGGCAACAGGAACTTCACCACCATCGAGGCCGACATGTCGGAATATGGAGGCCTGGTGGCCGAGGTCCAGAGCGGGGCCGACTTCCTGCTCTCGATATACAACTCCACACTGGAGGAGAAGAACCGGGCCAATGGCATGATATTCGTGCTCCAGAGCAAGGACCTGGACCCGGTATCTGTCAAGTCGCTCCACCTGGTGGAGAACAAGACCGAGGACCTGGGCATCCAGTTCCATGACGGGCTCACATTGACACAGCTCGAAGAGCTCAAAGAGAAGTATGGTCTCGTGGCCGATGAGGCGGAAGAGCTGCTCATGACCGAGAGCGAGACTCCGGCGACGCGTGTCCTGCTCCTTTTCAGGGGCTTCGCCAGAAGGATCAACACGGGAATCGCGGAAGTGGCGGACCAGACGGACGTCATAAGCAGGTCAGAGATCCCGGAGAACCCCATGAACCTGGGCCTCTTCTCCCTTGCTGTGTTCCTTTCCCTGTCATCCATGGCCCTCTTGGCATTCCTGTTCGTGCTGGGCAACGGCCGTTTCCCGGTGCCAAAGACGACCCATATGCTGGGCGCCGCGTTCGCGGTGGTCCTGCTGATGATACTTCTGTTCAGCCTCTTCATGTATGTGTTCCTCGGGAAGACATCGACCGATGCGAGCCTCCCTGAATTCATCAATGATCTCAACGGCAGGCACTCGACTTCGATAATGCTCGATCTCAGGGACGCTTCCCTCTCCGATGCCGATGCCATGCGCGCATGCGCTTCCGAGCTGGCATCCTCTTTCGAGGACAAGAACAAGACCTGGACCATGTACACCATAACCCCGAGCACATGCACCCAGACAGCCAGCGACGGCTACCAGGGCGCGATGAGCGCAGACGACTGCATCGGGGAAGTGGACGCTTCGGATTCTTCGTTCGTTCTGGGTTATTCTCCGACCAACGAGGAGCCGCGTTTCTCTGTCATTTACACAAACAGGGCTGAGATAAAGGCGAACACGGATTATTATGAATCCTGCCCGCTTGTGGCCCTTTTCAGCTGATTACGATGGCTAAAAATAAGAAGACCAAGAAGGCCGCTCTGAAGGCGCCTCCGGCAAAGCAGGCGCCCCAAGCGGCAGAGCAGGAGGAGATAGTCTTCGAGAAGGCCGAACCTTTCGGGTCGGCCACCGAGGAGCCGGCCATGCCACAAGAGCCGCTTGAGACTCCGGCGGCACAGCTCCGGAAGAAGGATGGCAACTCGCTCATCAAGATGCTCGCTGTGGGCGCGATATTCATAATCGCCATGGCGATGGCATACCACTTCTTCGTCCTCGCGGCGCAGGCTTTCGCTCCAGGCACGAAGGTGGACAAGGCCACATTCGAAGGCATACTCGATGATGCCCAGAAGGTATATATAGTCATGGACGTGCGCGGCCTGACCGATGCGCAGATGAGCAACAACGTGATGCAGTGCGGCGTGGATTTCGCAGCCAGCACCTATCTGGGCGGCAAGGTCCGCATCCCAATATCCCTCGGGAACGAAGGCTGCGTGACGCCTGCAGGACCCACCCCGGTGGCTGACTGCTTCTCCATGCTCGCAGACGGCACGACCCTGTACATACGCGGCGGGGAAAGCGCACCCCAGTACTACAGCAACGGCATGGTCGTCTATATCGGGAAGGATTACCAGTTGGGTAGCTGTTCGATAAAGCTAGCGCAGTGAGGCCAGCGCTCCTTTCTTCATCTCATCTTATACCTTAAGAAAGCCCCTATGCCGCCGAATCCGGTGAAGAACTGGTTCCCTTCCACCGTGTTGGTGGAGACTATCTCCAGTGGTATCTCCGCCGCGCGGGCCAGTTCGCTCAAGTCGTCAAGGAGCAGCTCTTTCTTCTGGAGCTTCATCTGGCCGTTGCATTTCAGGCATGGGATGCTGTCGGCCGGCTCCTCCCGGGATATCTTCCTCTCTTCAGCGCCGCAGGATTGGCAGGTGTAATGGCCGCTCATGTGCTCGAGGCCCTCTGATATCAAGACCTTCTCGGCCTGGCGGCTCTCGATGGCTGATCGCACCTGCTTCTCGCCGTAGGTGGCAAGGCCGTCGCTGACGACCTCCTTGATGAACCTGTCTATCAGTATCTTTTCCTTGATGGCTTCCTGCTCAGCGAGTATGGTTTCGCTCTTGGAGAGGACCTCACGGACGCCGTACTCGTCGGTATACCCGGTGTCCACGACCCCCAGCACCTTTATCTGGTAGTTGAATGGCTTCATCTTCATGAAGAACTCCTTGGTCGGGCCCGGCCCGCCGACTATGACCGCCTTGACGCGGTTCAGGAAGGCCTCGTCCATCGCCTCCCCGACTCTCTTGTAGTATAGCTCTATCTGCTCTTCGATGAGCCGCTCGTACCTCCTAGCCGACTGGCCTCCCTTCCTTATCTTGGCATGGGCTGTCGAGTTGAGCCTGTGGACCACCCGGATGTTGGTCCCCTTGACTATCGCCAGAGTGGCTTCCCGTCCGTCCAGGACGACCACTCCATACGTATCGGTGGCTCCGAGCATGTCCCGGAGCGGATCGAGGAAGAAGCGGCTGTCGCACCGGTATGCTCCGATGTTCAGTGGTTCCGGGGGCTCGATCGCGAAGAGCTCGATGTCGGTCTTGGCCGGATTGTCCGAGATATTCCCTGCGAAGACCGCTATGCCGTTGGCCGGGGCCTTCTTGTAGAGCTTGAAATGATTGAGTATCCTCTCCAATGCTCCAAGGACGTTGAGCTTGGTGGATTTGGATTTTATATTGCTGGCCTGGCTCATCTCCTCCCTCAGCTTGTTGCCCATCTCGTGTATGGGCGAGCCTGAAGGCACATAAACCGAAATCAGCTCGGTCCCGCTGCCTCTATATCCTTCGAGCTGGCGGAGCTGTCTCTTCAAGTGATATGTCTTCTCTGAATCGGCCATCTTCTCACTGCTTGAGCTTCTCTTTGAAATCCCGGAGCTTCGACGCGAGCGCCGGGTCGCTGATGGCGAGCATCTGGACCGCCAGTAGGGCTGCGTTCTTGCCCATGCCTATCCCTACGCATGCCACGGGCACGTTCGGGGGCATCTGGGCTATCGAGAGCAGGGAATCCAGGCCGCCGACCGCAGCTTCCACAGGAACGCCGATGACCGGCTTGACGGTGTGGGATGCGATGACTCCTGGGAGGGCGGCGCTCAGGCCGGCTATCCCTATGAAAATCTCGGCGCTGCTCTCCTTGACCAGCTTCCCCACTTTCTCGGGATTGCGGTGGGCAGATGCCACCTCGTGCTTATAAGGCACGCCGAAAGCGTCCAGCACCTCGGTGACTTTGGCGACTATATCGCTGTCGCTCTTGCTTCCTGCCAGAACAAGGACTTTTTCCATATAAGATTCTCCCGCCCAATGTTTAAATTATATTAGGGAGGTCACTTCAGCAGCCTGACGCTTCCGTCCGAGAAGTGGTACATCGCCCCGACGAGCTTCGTTTTGCCGCTTTCGACCGCCTTCCTTGTTATCTCGCTCTTCTCCATGATCTCAACGATTACGGCCTTGACGTTCGCCTCGGCGCATTTCATCACGTCCGCTGCCTTGTCGTCCGTCCTCTTGACGCCTGCGATCGCGGGCTCTATCTTCTCCATTATCGCCGTTATGTTACCTTCCCTATGCTTGTCATACGCTGCTGTCACCGCCCCGCACTTCTCGTGGCCGAGGACCACGACCACCGGCGTGTGCAGGTGGGCCACAGCGTACTCTATAGAGCCGATAGCTATCGCATCCACCACATTGCCTGCGCTAATCACGGTGAATATGTCCCCGAGGCCGACATCGAACGTGTACTCAGGCACCATCCTAGAGTCGGAGCAGCACACGACCGTCGCGAACGGCTTCTGACCTCCCTTCAGCTCTTCTCTCCTCGCCGCGAACGTCTTGTGCACCATCTTGTCTTCCAAGAACCTCTTGTTCCCTTCCATCAATCTGTCCATAGCCTGTTTCGGGTCCATCGAATCAGCTCCTGACATCTCAGCAGATCAGCATCAGACAATCGGCTAGAACATTTAAAAAAACGTGGGAACTCGCTGCGTTTTTAAACAGTTCTACTCTCTTATATCTTCATGGCCAACCACACAACTCAGAAACCCCCAAAGGAAGCCATCGCTCGATCGAAGAAACCCGTTTTCCCGGCAGGTCTACTTCTTTCAACGAGCAGGCTCGTGAATCTTCGAAAGAAGCACACAGAAGGGGTCCTCTCAGCCGAGGAATCCGAGGCATTTATACTCGCCGGGAACGCAGGCCATGCAGCCGCAGTCAAGGAGGCGTCCATGAGCCCCCGCGAGAGGTTCGAGAAGATAAAGGCTGGAGAAGCAGATTACCTGATAATCCGCTGCTCTGACGCCCGCGTCCACAAGAGCGATTCCGAGACCGACTCGCTGGTCGGCATGCATGTCTATATTGCTGGCAACGTCGTGCCTGGAGGCCATACCGTCTCCCAGGAAGAGCTGGTAGATGCGCTCTCGCTTCTCCGCCCGGGCGGGGTGGTCGTCGTCGAAGGCCACTGCCACTGCGGTGCGGTCGCAGAATGCGTGAAATGGACCGCTAACGGGAAGGGCCGCACCGGAAGCGAACCCCTGGACCACCTCCTCCAGGAGATAGTCGGAAGCACCCCTGAAAGCAACGCGATGGGGCAGCACGAGAAGCTCCGCAAGGTGGCCCAGCTGCTGGACAAACAGGTCGTCTGCATGATGTACGACTGGGACCGCGGAACCATCGATGTCCTCGACAAGGGCAGCTCGGACCTGGTGCAGCTCCTCTCGGATTCGTTCGCGCTCCAGCACAAGAAGGCCGACCCGGACGGAAAACTCGGGCAGAAGATAGCGAAGCAGAAACCCCACGCGATAGCTATCGCATACTCCCAGCTCCCCTTCAGTGTCAGCACCATAACCAGAGCAGAGCAGAACGAGATATTCAACACCACCGGTTCCGAAGGCGGGCTGGACGACTTCGATGCCGCATCAATACTCTATGCGGTTTCCCACCTGAAGGTCAGGCACATCCCGTTCATCGCCCCCCTCACCGGAGGGAAGCCGGGCAAGGTCAGCAAGATGTTCGACAAATGGGAGGCAGACCTGCGTGCGATGACCGTGGACGGCGAACCGATGATGGCGAAAATGCTGGATTCGGGCGAACTGAAGATCAGCCGCCTGGGCTATGATCTCGACACCGGCGTCCTAAAAACCCTCGGGAAGAGCACAGGCATTTAAACTCTTTATCCCCTTCTTCTATGTGGATGTTCGGGAGAGCGGGTTTTCCGTTCTGGGTCCTGTGTCTCGGGCGTTGCGCTCGAAACACGGAACCCGAAACACGGAACACTGAACCCGGAGACCGGGGGCTGGAGACCGGAAACCGTTTTCTCGAAACAGGTGAATCCTGATGTGCGGCATCATCGGCTATGTAGGCCCGGGCAAGGCCTCAGAGGTCTTGACCGAAGGGCTCAAGCGCCTCGAATACCGGGGATACGATTCAGTGGGCATAGCCGTGCTCAATGACAGGAAACTGGAGCTCAAGAAGGACAAGGGCATGGTGGGCGAGGTCTCGGATGCCATGGGCTTCACAGCGATGGATGGGAACATCGGCCTGGGGCACACCCGTTGGGCGACCCACGGGGCGGTCTGCAAGGAGAATGCGCACCCTCATGCCGATTGCGGCGGCAATATAGTCCTGGCTCACAATGGCGTGATCGAGAATTTCTCCGTCTTGAAGGAAAGGCTGGCCGCCTCAGGGCACAGGTTCGTTTCCGACACCGATTCAGAGATAATCGCCCATCTGATAGAAGAGAACGCGAAAAGCCAGCCGCTCCTCAAAGCGTTCCTGAAATCGCTCCGCGAGCTGGAGGGCTCATATGCCATCGTCGCGGTGAGCGCCGCTGACGGAGAGGAGAAGCTCTTCGTCGCCAGGAAGAACAGCCCCCTTGTCATAGGGGTGGGCAAAGGCGAGATGCTCTGCGCATCAGACATCCCGGCGATGCTCAGATACACCCGCACCTTCGTCCCTCTCCAGGAAGGCGATGCGGCCGTGCTGACAAGAAGCGGATATAAGGTCTATTCGCTTGAGGGCACCGAGGTGGAACGGAAACAGATCACTGTGGACTGGGACGACGATGTGGCCCAGAAGGGCGGATACCCGCATTTCATGCTCAAGGAGATAATGGACCAGAAGCATTTCATCAACGAGAGCCTGGCTGCGGATGTGGATGCGGCTAAGGCGCTCATCGACAAGCACGAGCGGATAGATATCATAGCGGCAGGGACATCCTACCATGCCGGCCTATTGTTCTCATATCTTCTCCAGAAGATGGGGAAGGCCGCCCAGACGTTCGTGGCGAGCGACTATCCGTTCATAACCCAGCCCGACGTGAAAACGCTCATAATTGGTGTGAGCCAGAGCGGCGAGACGGCCGATGTGCTCCAGGCTTTCCGTTATGCGGATAAGAACAAGAAGATCGTCCTGGTCAACACCATGAGCTCTTCCATAACCGGTCTCTCGGACTGCGTCGTATACATGAATGCCGGGCCGGAAGTCGGCGTGGCTGCCACGAAGACATTCACCTGCACGCTGGCCGTGATGCTGAAAATCATCTTTGGGAAAGAGAGGCTCAAGGGCCTCTCGGCCCTTGTCGAAGCCATGCTGGCCCAGGAGAACGAGATAAAGAAGCTCGCCCAGGTGCTGGCACCGAAACAGGATGCATTCTTCCTGGGCCGGGGGGTGAGCTTTCCCATGGCCTACGAAGCATCGCACAAATTCAAGGAGATAACATATGTCCATTCAGAGGCATATCCCGGCGGCGAACTCAAGCACGGGGCGCTGAGCCTGGTGGAGGATGGTTTCCCTGTCATTGTGCTTGCGCCCAGGGACGAGAGCATCCAGAAACTATTCGGCAACATCAAGGAAGTGAAAGCCCGCGGAGGGGTCATCTTCAGCGTCACCGATGATCCTGAGGTCAAGAAAGAGAGCGAGTTCCATATAAATATCCCGGAAGGGATCGATCCGATACTATATCCGATAGCCCTCATAGTCCCGCTGCACCTGCTAGCCTATCATACCAGCGTGCTGAGGGGCATAAACCCTGACCGTCCGAGGAACCTTGCGAAAACGGTCACTGTAGAATAGCTACTTCTTCTTCGCGAACCTCTGCTTGAGCAGCCTGGTCCAGAGGACCCAGAAGCTCGCGAGGAGCAGGACGATGCCTATCCCCAGGTAGAGCGGGCTTATGCCGCTGGAGTTGACGGTTATGTTAACCGTCGCATCCCTGAAGCCTATCTTCTTCACGCTCACCTGATAGTTGCCGGCTTCGTTTATGGTGGTGGTGTAGTTCTTGTCGGACTGGCTGGAAACGCTGTCGAAAGAGATGCCGAACCGGTTCACCGGAGATCCGTCATCCCCGTCGTTGACGTAGATGGTGAACGGCTGGCCTTCGACTATATCGGGCGATACGGTGACCACCAGGTCGCTGAGGGCGGCCGTCGGATTGTGCGTTATCGTCACTGTGGTATGGGTCTGGCCCATCTCGCTGCCCCCCGCATCCGCCACCTGGCATGATATGGTGTTCAACCCGGAGACGAGGCTCTTGGATGGGTCCACATAATACACCCAGTCGACCTGGCCGGTATCGGCTTCCATCCATTCTCCGCTATTTATCCTGACCATGATCTTGGCGCTGCCAGCCTCTGAGACGTACTTCCCGCGCACTTCGACCTCTTTGCGTCCTGCCTCATCCCCCTCCAGCGGGCTGGTGATGGAGCATGCCCTCTCTGTGCTGTAAGCGTATGCCCGGCCGTCTCCGGCTCCGAAAACGACCCTGTTCTGGTAGAAGAGCGGCGACCCTGCGGCTCCGGTTGCAGAGCCTTTCCAGACTATCTCGCCGCTGCTCTTCGACATCGCATACACATTCTGGTCGGTGCTGCCCACGAACACGACATCCCCACCACCCATGATGCCTGATTCAGGCTGTGATATGACGGCTAGCTGGGTCTGGGAGCTCCATCTGGGTTTACCGCTCCCGGCGTCAAGGGCATATGTGTTTCCGTCATTGCCTCCGAAATACACCACACCGTCTTGCACGAGCGGGGTGCCGCCAACCCAGCTCTTCGTTCTGAAATCCCAAAGTTCGAGGCCGTTGTTGACAGAGAATGCGTGCATCCGGTCATCCAGGCCGCCCACGTAGACGACTCCGTCTTCTATGACCGGCTTCGATATCCAGAAGACGCCGTCGTAGATGCGGGCCCTCCATTGTATGGCGCCTGTCTGCGTCATCTTGACAAGTTCGTCGTCTTTGCCGAAAATGATGAAGTCCGCTCCTGCGGCCGGCGCAGTGAGCACCGAGTCGTTGAAGGACATGAGCCTGGACCTCAATGTCCCGCCTTTCTCCAGGGCATAGACTCCGTTGTTGGCCGTCACGAATATGGTGTTCGATGTTATGCCGATCCCGTATATCCTGCTGACATTCGTCTCCTTGGGCCTGAGGTCGGCCACCCACTGGACCGCTCCACCGGCGCCTATCTTTGCCACCTTGCCTTCGTCGACCGGGACATATATGGCGTTGTCCGCCATCATCGGATCGCCGGGCGTACCGCCTACCGAGGCCTGCCATCTCTTGGCCCCGGTGGCGGGATCGAGAGCATAGACATTGCCGTCGTCTGATGCGACCACCACCAGGTTCTGGTAGATGACCGGTTTGGCGCTTATCGGGCCGTCGGTCCCGAACTGCCAGAGAAGAGAAGCGAAAGATAAGGAGATAAGGGCCAGGAGAAAGAACGCCTTCTTCATGATTTCAGCCTTTGAGGAGAGAGTCGTGCTTTCCCTGCTCCACTTCCTGAATCATGTCCTTCGCATTCTTGCCATCGATAGTGATTCCCATGCTTACGCATGTCCCCATTACCTCTTTAAGCGTTTCCTTGACGTTCCTCCCTAGCGAATTCGGCTTTGATTTCGCAATGCCTACTAGCTTGGAGAGGGGGATGTTACCGGCCGGAGCCTCGCGGTTGCCGGCGCCCTTCTCGACGCCCGCCTCCTTCTTCACTATCTCGGAAGTGGGCGGAGAGCCGACTTCCACAGTGAATGTCTTGGTTCCAGGATCCACATTGACGGTCACCGGGACCTTCATGCCTGAAAAGGCCTTGGTCATCTCGTTTATCTTGGCCACTACCTGGCCTATGTTGACTCCCATGGGTGCCAGAGCGGGCGCCAGCGGCGGCCCGGGGGTGGCTTTCCCGCCTTCCACTACGACATTTATCGTCTTCATTTAGATACCTCTCGCGCGGGTCTATGCCCCGCAGTGCTGTCACTGAATAGCGCTATTCATGATTCAGCTTCTTGTTTTTAAAGATATAGTTTCCAATTGTGGGCATGGAGGACGACCTTTCCAGGACATTCCGATACGCGGCCGATTTCTATCTCAAGAGGCTCAATATCATAATCATCTTCTCCATACCCTTTGTCCTGGCATTCCTCATCCCGGTCCTTGTCCCAGCGCCTACCTATACCGCCCTGGGCGGTGTGTTCCTCAGGACCGGGAGCTTCCCGGAACTGGACATCCTGGACATCGTCATCACCGTCGTGGCGTATGCCCTGGCTGTATTCATCATCTCGGACACGCTGGTCAATATCAACATCGTCATCCGCTCGAAGAGGACTCTCACCAGCATCAGGCACGAAGTCATATCCGCCATGGGCACCTACGGGACCCGTATCTTCTATATCTATACTATGGCCCTCCTGCTGATGCTGATAGTGCAGCTCATGACTTACGACAATCCGCTCCAGCCTTGGTTATACCCGATATTCACGCTCGTGGTCTCCGGCCTGCTCTTCTTCGTCCCGCCCGCCGTTGTGATAGACAACTCCGACACCCCGACCGCCATCAGGCGCTCGGCAGCTATGGCCATCAGGAACCCGCATCTTGTCCTCCTTTGGGTCCTGCTATCCCTCTTCTGCCTATCTGCGCTGAAGCTGGTGGCCGACATCATCTTCTCCAGCCCGTTCTCGGGCTACTTCGTCCTTTTGATAAACTCGTTGATACTGCTCCCGTTCCTGACCGTCCTGCAGACACAGATGTACATGGAGAAATATCCGCTCGCAAGGTAGGCAAACATGGCAAAGGAGCAGAACAACCAGACAGAATCACGCAAGAAAGAGCACGTCGACCTGGTGGTGTCGAAAGCGGCCCAGTATGAGCGCAGCTCTGGCCTCGAGAAGGTCAATTTCGTCCACAACGCGCTTCCGGAATTATCTCTCGAGTCCGTGGACCTCTCCTGCAAGTTCCTCGGTAAAGAGATGAGATACCCCCTCCTGATAACCGGCATGACCGGCGGCTATGCCGATGCCGAGAGCATAAACAAGTCGCTGGCCGCGGCGGCGCAGAAGCACGGTCTGGCATTCGGCGTGGGGTCCCAGAGGGCGATGATCGAGAATCCTGATCTGGCCAAGACATACGCGGTCCGGGATGTGGCGCCAGACATCCCGCTCCTGGCAAACATAGGGGCCTTCCAGCTCAAGAACTACGATTTCGAGCAGATCGAGTCGCTTGTCAGCAACATCGATGCCGATGCGCTGGCAGTCCATCTCAACTCCCTCCAGGAGGTCATACAGGCCGAGGGGGACACCGATTTCAGCGGGGTGCTGGATGCCATCAGACGCACCTGCGACAAGCTCTCGGTCCCTGTAGTCGTCAAGGAGACCGGGGCCGGCATCAGCCAGGAGGTGGCGCTCAAGCTCAAGGAAGCCGGCGCGGCATGTATAGACGTGGCCGGAGCAGGAGGGACGTCCTGGAGCCAGGTGGAATATCTGCGTTCCCAGGGGGTTCCTGGTTTCGAGAACTGGGGCATACCGACCCTCGATTGCATCATCCAGTGCAGAGGGGTGCTCCCGATAATCGCCAGCGGCGGCATCCGCGACGGCATAGAGGCCGCCAAATGCATCGCCCTCGGGGCGGACATCGCCGGGGCGGCATTCCCCTTCATAAAAGCGCTCAAGGAGGATGCCCTCGAGGACTACATCGTCCTCATAGGGAAGCAGATGAAGATATGCGCCTACCTGACGGGGTCTTCGACGATAGCAGAGCTCAAGAAGGCCAAACTGCTTATCTCGTAGTCCGTTACACCCTTTTTTAAGCATTCTTTCCCCTAGATTAGTCTAATTCCCACCGTGCCAGCCCAACGGCTAGCCGACATAGGGAAACGGATATGTTTAAATAGTGTTTTAGACAGTGTATATGCATGGTTATGATGGAGAGAACCGCCAAGAAGGACCTCCCGTCCGTTAACGCGAGCGTCCAAAGGGCAAGACTGTTCTACGGCCGCTGCAAGGCCGATGCCTATTATGACCACTCCCGCAGGGTGCTCACCAGAGCGCGCGCGGCGGGCATAGTCGAAGGCACGGTGATCCTCGATCCTAAACAGGATGAGGAGCGCAGGCGCGCCAACCACGTCCTGACCGAGCTCTGCCTCTACCATCCGGTCTCGCCAGCCATGTTCGGTTCCCGTCCCCACCCAGAGCTTCCCCTTGCGCTTCGGGACAAGGAGATACTCAAGGAGCTGGAGATATTCGGCGGGCTGACCATGCTGGATCAGACAGGCTCTCCGACCACGTGCTATTCCAGCCTGCTCAACGGGGGCGGACGCCCGCCTCTGGCGCTTCTCGTGAAGCTGGCTGATTATGCGGTCACGCATGATACCGAAGACATGATCGGCGGTCTCATCGACCCGGGACAGGCCTCCATATTCCGTGCGTATGCTTCCAGGGCACATGCCTACGACTCAATGAAGAACGAGGCGCGGGCCGGAGAGGCCATCTGGGCGCCGATGGCAGAGCTTTTCGGTTATCCTTCCCTTGCAGGAAAGATCATGGGGCATGCATACCGCATAAACCACCCCGACATATACGCCCACATCACGAGCACTATGGCGGACGAGCTCTTCCAGACGCGGCTTGCATTCACTCAGGGCATGATGAAGGAGATGGCCCGCGTCATCAAGGCGAACCTCAGGGCATACGGTTTCGACGCAGACGTGACGCTAAGGCTCCAGAAGAGCGAGGGCAAGATAATGCGGAAAGTGTTCCGCATGATAAATAGCGATTTATGGCGGGGGTTCGAGGATATGGAGCGCCAGAACCGGCACGCGAGATATCTGGGCAAGGAAGAGCCGCACAAGCAGATCCCCGAGCCGACAGCAGAGCGTATATCGGAACATGTCCGCGCCTCCATCAAAGGATTCGATTTCACCCGCCTCAGCGACTGGGTCGCGGGCAGGGTCGTCCTGAAGAGGTTCAGGGGGAAAAGGCTGGAAGGCAGCGATGGTACGGAGTTCTATCTAGCAGAAACCATCATAACCCAGTCCATCGAGATGCAGAGAATAATGCTCCAAGGCCTCGAATTCACGAAGGAGGTCCACCGCGGGAACTACAATGCCTACCACTTCGACATGTATGACGGCGCCCCGGAAAAAAGGGAGGCTGCCAAGAGACCGCTCAGGACGGAATGGCAGCTCAAGACCGAGGAATGGCACCGTGTAGCAGAGCAGGGCCAGGCCGCCCACTACTATTACCTCGGCGGCGATCGCGAGTTCATCGACCAGATAAGGCAGAGATACTACGAGATCATACACGGGCACAACGGCAGGCACTAGACCTCGCCGAATTCAGTCAGCCGGCTCACCACATTGAGGACGACGTTGGTGTTGGTCCTCACAACTTCTTCCATGGCGAGTATCTTCTTGACGGTCGCGCTCAATTCGCTCCTGCTTTTGCACATGAGGATGACTAGGGCGTCGTATTCACCTGTCGTGTCCCATACCGCGCCCACGTGGGGCATCTGGGATATCCTCTTTTCGACTGTGAGCAGATCATCTCCTGAGATGCGAACCTCTACAATCGCCATGAACTCGAACCCGAGTTTGGAATAGTCGAAATTGGCGGTATATCCGCGGATGACTCCGGCGCTCTCAAGCCGCCTCGTCCTTTCGATGACGGCCGCCGGGCTGAGGCCTATCGCCTTGGCCAGTTCCCGATATGATCGTCTGGAATCTGCTTTGAGCTCCAGGAGGATGCGCCTGTCGGTCTCATCCAGGTCCATCTGTTCGGTCTTGGAAGGTTTGCGGGCCATGATTCCTGACAAATGTAAAGAAAATATTTAAAGTTATCCATACTATGTTTGGAAAAATATCGAAAAACTATAAATATGATTCTGCCCCTCATCAAGACACACAGGAGGTCAGTACCATGGCTGAGGAGATTTTCGAGCGGATGGAGAAGGATGGAGTGAGGTTCGTTAGCCTGCAGTTCTCGGACCTGTTCGGGACCGTGAAGAGCGTCGTCATCCCGGCGAAGAATTTCGACACCGCCATGGAGCACGGCGCCTGGTTCGACGGCTCATCTGTCGAGGGCTTCGCGAGGATACACGAATCTGACATGTACCTAAAGCCCGACTTATCGACTTATGCGCTCGTTCCATGGCTGGATGCCGATCATGGCAAGACCGCCCGATTCATCTGCGATGTCTATGATCCGGACGGGGCGCCCTTCAAGGGGGATCCCAGGAACATACTCAAGAAGACGCTGGAAGAGGCAAAGGCCATGGGCTTCGACTACAACACCGGTCCTGAGATGGAGTTCTTCCTGTTCTCCAAGGAGAACGGCACGCCCAAGCCGCTGCCCCACGATAAGGGAGGCTATTTCGATTTCACGTCCGACCAGGCCTACAATATCCGCAAGGAGATGAACGTCGCCCTGGAATCGTTCGGCATCAACGTTGAAGCATCGCATCATGAGGTAGCTGTCGGCCAGCACGAGATAGATTTCAAGTACGACAACGCCCTGAAGGCGGCGGACTCCGCGGCCACCCTCCGTGTCGTGCTCAAGGCCATCGCCCAGAGGCACGGCCTTCACGCCACGTTCATGGCAAAGCCCATCCCGGGCATAAACGGCAGCGGCATGCACGTCAACCAGAGCCTGTTCAGGGACGGGCAGAACGCTTTCTATGACGCATCTGACAAGTACGGACTCTCCAGGACCGCATACTCGTTCATAGCAGGGCAGCTCGCGCACATCACTGCATTGTCCGCTATCCTTTCGCCCACCGTCAACTCATACAAGCGGCTCGTTCCGGGCTACGAGGCGCCTGTTTATATCTCATGGGCGAGGAGGAACCGCTCGGCCCTCGTCCGCATCCCCCGCATATCGGCCGGGAGGCCGAACAGCACCCGCATCGAGCTCCGCTGCCCGGACCCGACCACTAACATCTACCTCGCGTTCGCGGTGATGCTCAGGGCCGGCCTCGACGGCATCAGGAATGGCATGTCGCCTCCGGCGCCGGTGGAGGAGAACCTCTTCCATATCGACGAGAAGCGGATGGGCGAGCTCGGCATCAGGACGCTGCCGCACTCGCTCGGGGACGCTCTGAAGGAGATGCAGGGCAGCCAGCTCGTGAAGGACACCCTGGGCGAATATTCGTTCACCAGGTATCTGGAAGCCAAGCGCAAGGAATGGGATTCGTTCAGGCTTTCGGTGTCCCAGTGGGAGCTGGACCGCTACCTGGAGAGATATTGAGAAGAAGAAAGCCGGGTAAGGGAGATGTCCTCCCTGTTCCCGATTGTGGGTCGGGGATTTGAACCCCTCTACTCCGCTTTATGCCTTATCATCAGCCGAAGCCTCAGAAAAGCGGACTGCAGGCGGATGCATAACCGATCTGCCAACCCGGCTTTCAAAAAGCTGGGTGCTTTGAACGGAATGACGTTCAAACCGAACCCGGCTTTCAAAGAAAGCCGCGCCTCCTGGGCGAGTAGTCGTCCAAAGGAACTCGGCTTCCGTCCTTTTCAATACGGGATTGCTTTTTTAAACAATAGCAGGCAACTAAACTCAAGGGCTCATAGCTCAGCTTGGTAGAGCGTCGGACTTTTACTGTCTCCGGTCTCGGGTTTCCGACAGAACGATGTATCGTTCTGTGGACCAGAGAAATGCCCGGCATTTCTCCCGGTCCGGTTTCGTTAACGGAACCGGGAACGGGAAACTGGAAACACAAGAGATCCGCAGGTCGAGGGTTCGAATCCCTCTGAGCCCGTTTTTGCTTCCGGTCTCCAGTTCCCGGTTTCGAGTTCTGGGTTTCGTGTTCCGGCTCCCGTCGTGACGCAGATTTTAAACGCTTTCCAGAGAAGAGATGATTATGTCAGTAGTCCGAAGATTGGTCCTTGACGTGCTCGTCCCATTGAACATCCCATCCTCAGACATAGCCATGAAGCTCTCCAAGCTACACGGCGTGGACGGCGTCGACCTGCTCATAACCGCGGTCGAGCACACTGTCGAGAAGGCCAAGATAACCATGGAGGGCGATGACATCAACCTCGATAGCGTCAAGAAGCTCCTCGACAAATCCGGCGCATCCCTTCAGGGCATCGACCGCATCACATGCGGCAAGAGGTTAGTCGGCTGATGCTGTCATTCATCAAACCCCATGCCGAGCGCTTCGAATACTACGATACAGTCACCGGCATGAGCAAGATAATCCGGCGCTACTTCGTGATGAATTCCTTCGACGGAGCACTCACTATGTTCGGGCTTCTGCTCGGCTCTTACATCGCAGAGGTGACCGAGCCCGCCCTCATCATCTCCATCGGTATCGGCACCGCGATAGCCATGGGTTTCTCCGGGCTTACCGGTGCGCTTTTCACAGAGCGCGCCGAGCGTGTGCGGGAGCTCAAGAAGATGGAGCGCGCCCTCCAAAGGAAGCTGGACGACACCGACTACAAGAAGGCCTATGATTTCGCCACGCTCGTGACTGCGGGCGTGAATGCGTCCTCCCCGCTCTTCACCGCGCTCATTCTGTTATCGCCATTCGTGTTCAGCGCCATGCCGGATGCATACTACATGTCGTTCGGCCTCTCGCTGTCGTTGTTCTTCCTGCTCGGTATCTATATAGGACATATCGCGAAAGAGCGCCTTGTGCTCACCGGGCTGAAGTTCCTCGGCGCAGGCGTTCTCTGCCTGGCGCTCATCCTTCTCCTCGGCCAGATATGACCGAGCATGTTAGACGTTTGTCTAATGTTAGACACTCGTCTAACTACTTGGTATAATCTTTATAAATAACAAAAGCCCGATATCATATGCACTCGGGTATTCTGGGTGTGTGACGGTGACCGATTCGGGTCGCAACGGTTCTTGACTGAGGGCTTTTCCCCTGAGGGCTCGCCCCGAGACCGCTTGCCTGGACCGATCGATTGTCCGATTCAGCATTGACCTGCTGCCCTTGAAAGCGGCGGATCACGCTGGCCCAGACCTAGATGTTCGGGGTGGCGCCGAAATGGGCGTTTCCCCGAAGCCCTGGTGCAGAAAAAATCTTCTTCTTAGTGTGAATCATATCAGCCGCATCGGTATGCGATGCAGACGAGTCCCGTCTGACAGTCGTTGTCGATTTCACAGCTCTCTCCTGCTTTCCCTTTGAATGAATCAGATGTAAGCTCATCCAAAGCCGCCGTCCTCTTCTCTATGCTCGCGCTCGTGTCCTTCGCGGTCCCCATCAGCTGGGTCGCCGCTATCCCCACTATCGCCAGCACCACTACGACCATTATCAGCATCTCCGCTGAAAGCTGTCCCTTCATGTCCATTCACCTCGTAATCAGGAATCTCGGGTTCAGGGAGCCCCATCTCCCTCCTTCTGGCCCGCGCTCGCAGATATTCTGCAAGCCTCTCTTCTGGCTCCGGCTCCCGATCCCTTTCGAAAAGAGGGAAATGGGCAAGCATGGCCGAGAGCTTCTCATGGTGCGGGGACAGCCTTATGAAGAACTGCCGGAAACTTCCCAAGCCAAGCCTGCTCATTTCATCCCCCGTCATTGCATGGTTTTTGCTGGCTATATATAATTTATGAAAAATTCACTGTGGCTAGCCATAACTTAGCTCGTCAATTCTGTGCGCTCTCGGCATTGGAAAACCGTTTAATGCTGATGTTATAGATTATCATCCATGGCGGGGAGACAAGCTCGATTGAAGGGTGAACTGAAGCAGCAGAGGGCGAGAGGACGTGCCGATAGCTTTCAGGAGGCGAAAGGGCTCCAAGAAGGGCTCTCCAGGAGGAGCGGCGCTTTCGCTCTGGGGCGTGACGAGAACGGCAATCCACAAGAGAGCCGTCTGCCGGGTTCTTTCAAGATGGTCTTGGACCGTTGGTACGTGAGCATGCCCTTCAAGCGCGAGGACCGCTCGATTTTGGATAGGCCCTGGCCGGATGCCGAAGCGGCCATCAAGAAGGGCGATGTCCCCCGCTCGAAGCTGCGCGTGGAGACGCACATCATACTCGCGGTCAGGATGCTAAAGCATGTGCGCCAGGGCTACCAGGAAGAGCTCGAGCGCACCGATGATCTGATCGAGAGGCTGGAGCGCGCGGATCTCGCTCTCACCATATCTGATACGAAATACTCTGATCCCACCATCCGCTCGGCCATATCGGCTTTGAAGGAAGCCGATGCCGAACTCGCCAGGAAGCAGGTCGCGATAAAGAAGCTGGTCTCCCGAGGAAGGATGGCGAAGATGGTCTCGATGCTTGAGGGGGCCCTCAAACTCCCAGAGGAGAGCAGGGCTATGGAGGTCGGGCGAGCATGCGCGGTCCTCGTCTCGGTCATAAACCGCCTCGGCCAATGGCGCGACAAGCAGGTGGGGAACCTCATGGAATACAACCTCCAGAAGGAGTGCTCCTTGCGGGTGGAAAGGGACAGATGGCTTTTCGGCTATCTCACCCGGCTGGCCGAGGATACCGCGCAGATGCACTGGTACTGGGCGATGGACGGGGACAAGGTCTCGGTTCTTGACGAGATAGATCGCATGCTAAGATCCAACGTCCCGAAAGAGCAGATTCTTTCGTTCATGACCGAGAACCACCACCTCTTCCGGGTCGCGGGAAGGAAGAGGGATGCGGCCGAGCGATATGTCGCCATCTGCGAAGAGGGCATCCAGCCGACCGTGGGCATAAACATCGATTACATGATAGGCCACTATGCATGGCTCTACCGCTATGTCCGGGACGATGAGATGCCCAAGGCCGCGAGTAAGATATCCCACCTCAGGCTTTTCGTGAACGCCAACAAGCCCACATATGTGATGGATGAGCTCTCCAAGAATCCCGATGGCTATCTGGGAGATGTCATCAGGCCGATGCGCGAAGGGGTGGATGCGTTCGAATCCGGCGTCATACCGGTGGCCCGGGAATGGTTCAAGGACGCCGTGGATTCCCTCAGGCAGTTCGTCTACCCGTCCAGGCGATGATGATGAAATCCAAGACAGAGTACCTCCACCTGAGGACCGAGAAGAAGATAGATATCGTACGCATCACCGACGAGGTGGAGCGGGTGGTGCGCGAGAGCGGGGTCAAGGAAGGCCTGGTGCTGGTCAATCCTATGCACATCACCGCTGCTGTCGTGGTGAATGACAACGAATCCGGCCTCCACATCGATTACCTGCGCATCCTCGACAAGCTCGTCCCCTACAAGGCGGACTACCGGCACAACGACACCGGCGAGGACAATGCGGCTGCGCATATCTGGAGGCAGCTCATGGGCCACCAGGTGGTGCTTCCCATCACGAAAGGGGAGCTGGATTTCGGCACCTGGGAGCAGATATTCTATTTCGAGTTCGACGGCCAGAGGGACAAGCGGATACTCGTCAAAGTGATAGGTGAATAATCAGCACTCGAAGAAATCAGATATCCTCTGCTGGCCCTCTTTTTTCGTCTGCGTCTGCCAGCCCTTCTCACGAAGCCATCTCCTCCTCTCTTTATGGTCCGGGATGGCTTTCTCGACAAGCCCCCAGAACCTCGGGCCGTGGCTGCGGTACCTGGTATGGGCCAATTCATGCACGATGACGTAATCCAGTATCTCGTTCGGGAGCATGAGCAGCCTGAAACTGAGGCTGATGTCGTTCCTCGGGGAGCAGCTCCCCCACCTGGAGGTGTTGTCCCGCATGCTTATCTTCCCTAGCGATGCTTGGAAATGCCTCTCGTTGAGCGTTTTCACGCGCTCCTCCAGTTCAGGCATCACGGCTTCCACGATGCGTCTTTTCGCATGCGCGGATGCGAGTTTTGCTTTATCAGGGTGCCTTTCCTCTACCCTGATTTCAACGACCCCGTCCTTGGACACCCTGCTTCCGAAAGCGTCCGAAGGGACGAATCTTATGGCGAACCGCCTGCCAAGTGCATGCACCATCTGGCCGTGTGAGAGCTCGATCTTGCTGTTGTTGCCTGGCTTCCATCTGCCCTTCTCGATGGAGCGGACCGCTCTCTTCAGCAGGTCCTCGGCAGATCTTTTCCTCTCGGAGACGGGCCATCTTGAGGGGATGCTTATCGCGATCCTATCCCCCCTAAGCCTCGCCCAGGCGTTCCTGTTCTTGCTGAGGCTCAGGATTATCGAGAACGTCCTGCCGTTTATCTCCATTTGGTCCACAGCTGGATTGGAGCGTGAGATATTTTAATCCCTGATACGGAATCTTGTTGCCTCCTAGGCAGGATATCATGAAAACCAAACACTCAGAATCAGAGCGGAAAGAGCTTCTGGCGACACATCTGCTTTATTCATTCATAGCTGCAGCCCTGGCGCTCATCGTCCCCCTTTACCTACTCCAGATGGAGGTAGATATCGCGATGGTCGGGCTCATCCTCTCGGTCGGACCCTTGACTTTCATGACCGTGAGGATTTTCTTCGCTGCGATAGCCGATGATGTCGGAACGAAAGCGATAACCATGGTCTATTCGGTATCCAACATCCTGGCCGTCCTCCTCTATCTTCTCGTTCTATCCCCGCTAGGATTCGCATCGGCTACGCTGGCTGAGGGCGTGAGGACATCGGGATTCTGGGCGGTTGCCAGGACGCAGACGATGGAATTCAACGGTCGCCACCGCCGCGCCGATGAGCTCGCGATGTATTCCAACGTACGCCAGCTCGGGGACGGCCTCGGGCGGCTCCTGGCAGGCGTCCTGCTCGCCTACTTCGCATTCCAGGGCTCGTTCCTGCTGGTGCTCGCGCTATCCGCCGCCCTTTTGGGGCTTGCCCTGCTGTCGAGGGAATCGAACAGCGGCCCCATGAGGCTGGATGGCCATCTGCTCAAAAGGATATTCAAGCGCCGGGATGCCAGCTTCTGGCAGGCCGCATTGCTCCAGCTCTCTGTCTGGGTGCCGTTCAACATGCTGATGGCATTCCTGCTTCCGCTTTATCTGGTGAGCGCTCTAGGCATGGACTACCTTGAGGTCGGTGCCATACTAGCCCTGCTCTCCATATGCACCGCAGCGGTCACATTCATCATGATGCGGCTCAGGTTCAGCAAGAAGGCCCTTCTTGTCCTGACCGCTCTCAATGCCCCCATCCTGATGATAATCCCGTTCACGCATGTCCTCACTATCCCGATGATGGCCATGCTCGCGATAGGTATGGGTTGCGGCAACATAATCGGGGAATACCTCCTGACGGACCAGATGGTTCGCCATAAAGGCATGTCGACCAATATCGGAGTGATATATGTCCCGAGCAAGATAGCGGAATTCCTCTTCCTGTCGCTGGGGGGCCTGACAATCGCCGGCTTCGGGTTCACCCCGCTTTTCTTCGTCTTGGCCGGGCTTCTCATCCTTTTCGCATTGCTGGGCATGAAGTTCATATCCCATCACCCAGTACGCACGCTCCCGCCCCGTGTCAGATAGCTCGGTAATATAATTTTTTCCGGCGCAATCTCATCATGAGATTCGAGGAGAAGATAGCCGGGGGGAAGCTTGTCTGCATCGAAATCTCCGCCACGGGGGGCCGGGTGGTCTCGGCATCCATCACCGGGGATTTCTTTCTCCATCCAGAGGAACGGATAAACGCGATGGAATCGGCCCTCATAGGGGTGCAGCTCGAGGAGAGCGAGGATTCGGTGGCGGTCATTCTGGAGCATGCGCTCGGGGATGGGCAGCTGATAGGTGCGAGCGTGCGAGATCTGGCGAGGATATTCAGGAGGGCGGTATCATGAGATGGCGCGTCATAGCCTTCTCGGAGAACGACGCTTTCATGAACATGGCCATAGACGAGGCGGTGAGCGAATCGGTCAGGGCGGGCGGCCCGCCGACAATCAGGTTCTACGGCTGGAACCCCAGCGCCGTATCGATAGGTTATTTCCAGTGCCTCAACAAGGAGGCCGATTCCGAGCGGTGCGCACTGGAAGGCGTGGACATAGTCCGCAGGCGGACCGGCGGCGGGGCGGTCTATCACGACCGGATGGGCGAAGTCACATACAGCGTCATCGGGAAGGAAGAGTTATTCCCCAAAGACATAATCGCTTCCTACAAGCTGATATGCGGGTGGGTGATGGATTCGCTCGCCCTCATCGAGATCAAATCAGAGTTCAAGCCGATCAATGATATCCTAGTCGGCGGGAAGAAGATCTCGGGCAACGCGCAGACGAGGCGGGGCGGGGTCCTGCTCCAGCACGGAACCATCCTCTACGAGGTCGATGCCGAGCGGATGTTCTCATTGCTCAAGGTCCCGGATGAGAAGATAAAGGACAAGATGATAGCCACCGTGAAAGAGCGCGTGACCTCGGTCAGCCAGCAGAGGATAGTCCCGCGGGAGCTGCTATCGGAGGCCCTCCTAGCAGGTTTCACGCGTAACAAAGAATTCTTCGAGGGAGAGCTGAACGCCGAAGAGCTCTCCATGGCGAAATCACTGGTGGAGAGCCGCTACCGCCATCCGGACTGGAACCTCATGCGCTGAAGCCCGCGTTCATTTTTTAAAACCCCTGCCTGAAACCTCATCATGAAGACGCTAAGATTCCTCATCATGCTCCTCGCAGCGGTTTCCATGGCTTTCGCGGCCACCGATGACGAAAGGGCCATCAAGGTCCTCAAGAGCGCGGCCGGGCAGCTCGGCTGGTCCGATGCCATATCCACAGACGAGGACGACAACCTCGGCTCCGGCATAACATACACCATCTCGCCCATGGGGACCGGCAGCGACGAGGATTTCCACGGCTCGATAACCGTTTTCTCGACCGATCAGGAGCCCGGGTTCTGGATCGGTTTCCTGGACGAGCAGCTGGACATGGATCGCAGCAGCTATCAGGGCAGGGACGCGGTCATCAGCCGCTATGGCGAGAACTGCAATCCGACAGGACTGGTGAAGGTCATCAATGATATGGTGGTCGGCATATTCGAGAGCATGTTCGGCGAGTCCGATGAGGAGAACTGCGTTACCATGCACGGCGCGGTGATCTGGTCATGCGGCAAATACATGTTCGCCTCCAACGATGCCCGCTCTGACGAGGGCGGGGAGGAGGATGCCATCGCGGCCGCCCTTTACGCAGCGGCGCAGGAGGAAGGCCTTTGCGAATACGGGGACACGCTGGTCGTCATGGTGCAGACGCCTGACTCGGCAGGCTCGGACAGGCTCACCGAGCAGGTCACGCTCGCCCAGAAGGTCAACGAATATTACGGCGTCGTCTCATACGGCCAGTACCCGCCGTTCAAGTTCAGCTTCAAGGACGCGGACGGCACTAGAGGCCAGAACGACTGGCATACCCTCCAGACCACTATGGCCACGTTCAGGGGGGACGGGAACAAGTTCGGGAACTTCGAGGAGGAGGCGGTCAAGGCCGTGTTCGACGGCACCGATGTGCCACAGGACCTCTATTTCGAGAGGATAGTGTTCGTCTATTCCGGGGCTCCATGGCAGACCGACCGCTCCAAGCCGTTCTATGACGCCTGCGATTGGAAGAAGGACAGCGACTATATCGAGGCGGACGCAACCCAGGGGAAGCGCAAGATATACTCCAAGAACTTCATCTTTTTGAGCGAGCAGAGCGCGCTCGGCCAGTGGGCCCACGAGTTCGGCCACTCGCTCCCCTCCAGATATACCGCCAGCGCTCCCAGGGATTTCGGCAGGATAGACGACCGCTACAGCTATGCTCCTTACCAGTATGGCGAGATATCCGACTGGGGGCTGATGGGCTATGGGGTGTGGTGGCCCAACGACGCCACTTCGCCGGTCCACATGTCGTCCTTCTCCAAGCAATCCGCGAAGTGGCTGGAATACGCATCCGCGTCCATCAATCAGACCTATGTCATAACATCGCTAGAAGACATGCAGAAGGGCGACACCATACTCAGACTGGACGATCCACTCTCCGCTGACGCGGAGCACTATTATATCATCGAGGCGCGGGACCCGACGGCTTTCTTCGGAGCGCCGGAATCCGGCGTGGTAATATACAAAGTCGGCAAGAATGCCGGCTACCATACGGTCAACGCCCTCGCTCCCCAGACCGCGAGGACGAGCGCCACGAACGCGAAAGGCCGGAGCTACCAGCTTCCAACCCTCTATGATTCCGCAGGGGTAGGTTCTGTATACATAGATGTGCCGGCCAACTTCAAGGTCACCCTGCTGAGAGAAGGGGACAAATCATCCACTGTCAAGATAGAGGAGTTCTCCCCGGTGAATCTCGTAGGTGCGACCATCGGTGCCATCGGCGCCGGACTCGGAGCGCTCCCGGGCGTGAGCCCGGGCGTGAACGCCCCGCCTCCTGATTCCAAAGGGCCGAAGCCCGACATCGATCTCCATGCCTATGACTCGGCAGGCAACCATGTCGGTATGGACTACCAGATCGGAGAATATGAGATAGACATCCCGGGCGCCATAGCCTCTGGGGACCTTGCGGACGATTCCGAGTGGATATTCGTCCCTGAGGGCACCGATGTGAGGTATGAAGTGTCGGCCTATGACATGCAGCGGTTCCTCGCAGAGAACCCTGCGTTCGTTTCTGTGGCGAAACCGCAGGAATACACCGCCACTGCCGTGAAGTTCGATTCCAAGGGCGAGCGCTACGAAGCCGACCTCGGCACCGGCTCTGCCGCTGCCGGCCAGACGGTCCAGGTCAGGAGCCCTGCCGATCCATCGCTCCAGTACGTCCAGAGAGATGTTTCCGGTTTCGGGAACAACAGCATCTGTCCGCTGGTGCCTGCATCGGTGCTGGGCATCCTGCTGCTGGCCGCCCGGAAAAAATCGTGATGCGACGGGGCCGGCTCTTTGTCAGAGCCTCTTCACTCCGTCTTTGCTGAGGACCAGTTCTATCCTCTCCAGCCTGATGCCAGCATCCTTTCCTATCTGCGCTATCCGTCCGGCGAGTTGCCCTTCATCGGCGCCCCTCTTGACAATGAAAGCCAGGCTGTCATAGCCGCCAGCTCCCGGGCATCTTCCGGCGACGATCCCGTCCAGCTTCTCGGCTTCGTCTATGGTGATGGTGAGCTCTTTCGGCTCTATGGGGTCGAAATCAGCGAGCTTCTCCACTTCGGCGCTGAGGCGCCGTTGGATCTCTCTCGCCTTGCGCATCCCCTTCCGGACCATCCCTCCATCTCCTGCTAAGATGCCATCGAACACCAGCTCCTCCGCCTCGGCCTGCCTGGAAACCATCCGCGCGTAATCGCCGGGCTTCGCTTCCTTGAACCTGCCCATCGCCTTGATGGCTCCGATGGTCCTGGTGCGGGAGCCTCTTATGTTGAATGCGAGGATGCCGTAATCGCCCATGGAGAACGGCTCCACTTCCATGCCCGGCCAGTCGCTTTCGACGAGCGAGACGATATGCCTGTCGAAAGCATCCCCTCCCGCCCTATTGAGCGATATCGCTCTCTCACCGAATCTCCGGTATCTGATGGTGCCGAAGACAGAGCAGGCGACATCGAATCCGGCCCCGGTCTTTTTGGTGGAGAGGTAGTTAGCTATCTGCGAGACCTTATGCACAACATTCATGTCTTCGATGCCGTGCCAGCCGAGGACAGCAGCTACGATGGCGACGGTGGAGGCTGCCGAGCTGCCAAGGCCGCTCTTCTCCCTCCTGTTCCCGAAGATGAGGCTGTTCCTGGTCTCTATCGTGACCGGCTTGAGCACGACACATTTCCCTCTCAGATAGGATAGCGCGGCCATGAAGGCGCATGATGAGCTGTCCCTGCAGTCCGCGAGCCTGCCCTCAGGATCGATATTCCTGTCGATGGAGAATTGCCTGGAGACCACCCTGAAGCCGCCCTCTCTGCACTCGGCGCTGACGCCCAACCCCATGCGGTCCTCAACCGCGATGCTGAGCG
Source organism: Microcaldota archaeon (assembly GCA_040758595.1). Lineage (GTDB taxonomy): Archaea > Micrarchaeota > Micrarchaeia > Anstonellales > Bilamarchaeaceae > Bilamarchaeum. Next base: position 54,437 of record JBFLVJ010000003.1, read on the forward strand.
CGGGATAATCATCAAGAACCGAATAGCCACCAAGAAGGAGTATCTTCCCTGGCGCGCTGAATCTCATAGGAAACCTCAGATGAGCCTGGCTCCGGGTCCGAGCGTGGTCGCTATCAGGGCATCAGGGCCCAGCAGCTCCCCGAGCGTTTCTGACACCTCTTTCCCGTGCTTATTGAGCGTGAACACGACCGCGTTCGGTCCTGCATCGAATGTGTATGCCGCCTTAGCCTCGCCATCATTCATCGAGCGCACGGCCCGGATTATCTTACGGCTGGTCTCATCCAGGTAATGGAGCGGAGGCTTCGTGCTCTCGCATATCCTGTGCAGGCTGTCGCTGGACTCCATTATCAGCGGGGCGAGGGCTTCGAAGTCCTTCTCCCGGACGGCTTCTATCATCCGCCTCCTGGTTTCGCCTTCCTCACGCTCCACCCACGATGCGTAGTTTGGCGAGCTCTCCACGCTGCTCTTCATCCCGCCCCTGCTCTTGACCTTCTTCTCCTCTTCCTTCACCTTGCAGTATATCAGTGTGAAATCCCGCCAGTGGCGGTATCCGAAGAGGCTTTTCGCGCTGCTGCTGAAGACGGCCTCTTCCAGCTCGCTCTCCGAGAGCGATGCAGGGCTCCTTCTGTCATCGAAATCCAGCCCGCGTCTCCACTCCACGAACCCGCCATCAGAAGGCATGCTCCTGGCGGCAGAGCCCGAGCCAAGCCTCGCAAGTACCGAGAGCCGTCCGTCATCGTCCTTTATCGGGGCGAACTCATCGAGTTCCCCGGCCATGGCTTTGGCCAGCGCCGCGAAGCCGCTGGCAGAACTGGCGAACCCGGCCGCGGTCGGGAAATTGTTGGAGCTCTCTATCTCATAGTCGTAATCCAGCACGAACGGGTAGAACCTCCCCACCCTGGCCAAGAAATCCAGTAGGTAGCTGTGCTCCGGCCTCCCGGCAGGCATACCCTTCCCGTTGAGGGAGAACGCTATCGCGCTGCTATCGCCCTTCTTCCTCTCTGCCAGGACCTCTGTCCTGGTCTCAAGGCCCTTCGGGGTGAACGAGAGGCTGCTCTTGGTGGGGATGAAGTACTCTTCCCACGCCGGATTCTTCCCCCAATATTTCAGTATGGCGATATTGGTGGGCGCTATGGCGATTGTCATTTGATTATCCCAAGCTCCTTGCCGACCTTCTCTATCTTATCGATGGCGGTATCAAGATCCTCCATCGAATGCTCGGCGGTTATCATGGTCCTTATCCTGGCCTTGTCCTTGGCCACCATCGGGAACACGATGGGCAGGGCATAGACGCCTTCCTCGAAGAGCCTGATGCTCATCTGCCTGGCCTTGCCGGCGTCATAGGTCATCACAGGGGTTATCGGCGTCTCGCTGTTCCCGGTGTCGAATCCTAGCTCCTTGAGCCTCTTCTTGTAGTATCTCGTGTTCTCCCAGAGCTTCTTGACGAGCGCGTCGCTCTCTGAGAGGAGCTCCAGCGAGGCGATGGATGCGGCAACTGTGGCCGGTCCGTGCGAGCCTGTCAATAGCCATGTCCTGGACTTGTTGAGCAGGAACTCCTTGTTGGTCTTCGATGTGGCTATCAGGCCGCCCATGGTGCCGAACGCTTTCGAGAAGGTGCCCATCTCGAAATCCACCCTGCCTTCGAGCTTGAAGTGGTTGACTATCCCGCGTCCGTGCGAACCGAGCACTCCATCCCCGTGCGCGTCATCCACGTAGGTGACCGCATCGTACCGCTCTGCCAGCTCCACTATCCTGTCCAACGGAGCGATGTCCCCGTCCATCGAGAACACGCCGTCGGTAACGATGAGGGTGCGGCCCGGCTTCTCGGCCCTGGCCGCTATCTCCTTCAGCCTCGCTTCCAGGTCGCCGGTGTCGTTGTGCTTGTAAATCAGCCTCTCGGCCTTGCTCAGCCTCAGGCCGTCTATTATGGAGCCGTGGTTGAGCTCATCGGATATCACCACATCGCCCGCCCTGAGCAATGCCGGCAGCGCCCCGCTGTTGGCTGTGAAGCCCGTATTATAGTAAAGAGCGTCTTCTGTGTGCTTGAACTTCGCTATGAGCTCCTCCAGCCTGATGTGGAGGTCCATGGTGCCTGCTATCGGCCTGACCGACCCGCTTCCGGCCCCGTACTTCTCTACAGCCGCTATGGCCGCCTTTTTCAGCCTCTCGTGGTTCGCGAGCCCCAGGTAGTTGTTGGAGCAGAGCATTATCACCTTCTTGTGATCTATGCTCGTCCTGGCGGCAGATGCGCCATTGAGCGTCTTCGGCTTCCAGAGCAGGTTCTGCTGGTCCAATGCTTCGAGCTCCTGCTTCAGCTCTGCCTCTAGCTTCCTGTTCATGCAAAATCACCTGTAAAATCTTCATTCTGCCGGTTTTAAACCCTGTCTTTTCTCTCGTGGGATTCCGTCTAATGTCGTAATAGTTAGTGGGGATTAGCGCATTTTAAAATCCCTTTGCCGCTTTTGATTGGCATGGAAAAGATGCAGTCAGTCTGGAAGACCACTTCAGGGGAGGGGCTCGAGATAAAGGAGGCCCCGGTACCCAAGATAAAAGACAACGAGGTCCTCATCAAGGTCAAGGCGACCTCCATCTGCGGCACCGACATCCACATCTACAAGTGGGATGCCTGGGCCCAGCAGAGGATCGGCAAGAACATACCGTATATCTTCGGCCATGAGGTCTCTGGAGAGATCGTCGAGATGGGAAAGGACGTGAAAGGGCTCTCTATCGGCGACCATGTCTCTGCCGAGACGCACATATCCTGCGGCTACTGCCAGCAGTGCAAGACCGGCCAGGAGCACATCTGCCAGAACGTCAAGATACTGGGCGTGGACACCAACGGCACCTTCGCGGAATATCTCGCCCTGCCATACAGGAACGCCTGGGTCAACGACAAGAAGATCCCCCACTGGGTGGCAACGGCCCAGGAGCCTTTGGGCAATGCCGTCCACACCGTCTTCGACGGCGAAGTGGCCGGCAAGACCGTGACGGTCTTCGGCATGGGCCCTATCGGCGTCTGCGCGGTGAAGCTCTGCAAGCTCGCAGGGGCCGACAAGGTCATCGCGGTGGATCACCATGAAGGCAGGCTCAGGTTCGGCAAGGATTTCGGCGCCGACATCACTATACAGAGCGGCGACGGGAAAGATGTGCGCAAACAGATACTGGACGCCACCGATGGCTTCGGGGCCGACGTGTTCCTTGAGATGGCCGGAGCGCCTGCGGCGATGCAGGACGGCCTGGCGACACTCAAGGCCGGTGGAAGGGCGTCTATACTGGGCGTATTCCCGAAGCCGTTCGAAGTGGACGTCACCAACGACATCGTGTTCAAGGGCATAAGACTGGGCGGCATCAACGGAAGGAAGATGTTCGACACCTGGTACAAGGCCAAATCGTTCCTGCCAAAGATGGGCCTGGAGAAGCTGGTCACCCACAGGATGAAGCTCAGCGAGATCGAGAAAGGGTTCGACGTCCTGTTGAGGCGCGAAGGGATGAAGGTCGTCCTGGAGCCATAGAGTGGTAGGTGCCTCTTTTCCCTCGCTTTACTGGCGGCAAGGGCTCTCCCTCGCTCAGAATGTCCTTCTTTTTGTGAAATGCTACCGATTCGGCCATCTGCCGATAGAACCTAGCCGCCTCCTTCTTGCGCTGCTTTGCCTCGTTTTTATCATCTGCCTCGGCCACGAACCGGCGCAGCGTTCCCTCGATATCATCCATGGGTATCTCGCTGTTCGAAGCCAGGTTCCGCAATGTCACCTGCGCCATGTATCTCTTCTGGAGCGATGGGGATAGGAGCGCTTCCATCACTGGAGGCACCGCCTTCGGGCCTAATCTCGGCAAGGATCTGGATGCTTCATCAACTACCCTGTTCTCAGGGTCATCGAGCATCCCTATCAGCGCATCTATGGCCCGTTCATCATCGAATGTGCCCAGCTCCCTCGCGATGTTCGCCTTGGCCCACATCATCTGTCCTGGGATGGACGCGATTATCGCCGGGAGCGGGTCGCAGCGGAGCTTCTTCAACGCCGCGAAAGCGGCGTCCACCACGCAGCTCCTCCCCGCGCTGCCGTCATTGGTGTCACCGATCCGTTTTATCAGCGCATCCATGGCGGCAGGGTCTCCGATTTTACCCAGTAGCGTCACCGCTATCTCGCGTATGTTGCTGTGGATGCTGTCCGTGGATTCCATCAAAGGCCCGACCGCCCCCTTGCCCATCGCCAGGATGTCATCATCGCGTTTCAGCATGAGCAGGCAGAGCACCCGGTCATTATCATCCAGGCCATCGAACTCCCTGTTGAAGAAATGCTTCGCTGAAGCTTCTCCTATGAAGTAATGCGGGTCTCTCAGGAGCGGCCTGAACTTGCCGGATGCCTTCGGGTCATCTATCCTTGAGAGGATGTCTATGCAGTCTATGTTTCCCCTCCTTATCTGTTCGACCAGCGGAGAGAGCGCTGATGCCCCGAGCGCGGCGAGCCTGTCTTTGGTTTCCTGGCTGACAAACGGCTCCAGCTTCTTTATCAGCCTCTTCGCTCTCCACTCCCCGAACCAGCTCATCTGACTACCTTCCTGTATATATCCGGCCAGTTCTTTCCGGTCTTTCTGGGCGCCTTCACGGTACCTTCGGCAAGCATGCCATCCACCGGCATCAATGGCCTTTTCGAGCCGCTAAAAACCTTCGCTATCTTCATATAAGTCAGCGTCGCCCAGCCTATCGCATCCTGAACCTCATTCCCAGTCCCCGAACCCTTCACTTCGCTACAGTATCCTCTCAGCGTTTCTGCAATCCTTGGAAGGTCGATATCAGAAGATTCGGCTAGTCTGATTAGCAGCCAAGCAGCCGTGACCGCGACCCCTTCATCGTTATCCCTCAAGGTTTCTATCAAGGCAGGCACAACCCTGGCGCCCTCCATCCCGGCGAGCCTCCTGGCAGCATCTCTTCTTTCTGCGGCATCCTGGCTTTTCAGCTGTGCTATCAGCCGCTCGACGTTATCCATAAACGACCCTCAATACCCTGTACGTCCGTGGCTTCCGGGGCGCCTTCACGGTTCCTTCGGACAGGACTCCACCCCTAGAGAGCCGCTTCTTCCTCTCAGCGACCTTGGCCGCGATGTCCCGATATATCTCTCCGATTGACATGCGCACCTCCTCACGCTCGTCTTTAGATGCATCCGAAGCCCACCCATTCAGAGCTTCCCCAACATCATCAAGCGGGATATCGTGCTTTTGCGCCAGCGTCATGAGCGCCCTGGAGGCTATCCAGGGGAGCGCGTTCTTTCCGTTGCCCAGAGCCTCTATGAACACCGGCACGGCCCTGGCCCCGAACTTCAGCAGGCCCTCCTTGGCTTCGTTCTGGACATCCATGCTCTCATCGCCCATCGCCTCTGCCAGCGCCGGGATGGCTTTCTCGTCTTTCATGGCGCCCAGTGCCTTGACCAAGGCTATTTTGACTTCACTATCCTCCTCCTTTTCCAGCGCCGCTATCAATCCCGGGACAGCGCTCTTGTCGCGCATAGTCCGCAAGGCGTTGGCGGCGGTGCTCCTGACATCGAAAGACGGATCCGATAGCGCGGCTACAAGGTCCGGTATGGTCTCCGGATCGCATATCTGGCCCAAGCGCCGGGCAGCGCTCCGTCTCGCCTTCGGGTTCGGATGCGTTCTAATATCCATCACATGGGCACGTGTCTCATCATCCATTGCGTACCCTCCTTCTTCCGGCATGATACATGGCCGGTTTCTTCGGCGGCTTCACGGTCCCTTTGGAAAGGAGCCCGCCCTTCGGCATGCCCGCTTTCCTGGTATTTGCTGCCCTCAAGTATATCTCAAGAGCGAATTCGTGCGCGAGTTTGGCGGTCTCAGCACCCTCCTCTCGTCTCACCACATCGACGAATCTTTTCAGCGGCCCAGCAATCTTTGCCGGATCGATATCGCCGTTTCCGGCGAGCGTTGAAACGATATCCATGATGACCACCCTGGATTCCTTCTCGCAGTCTTGCAAGGCATCTATTAGGGATGGCAAGGCTTCGCTGCTTCCGAGATTCCTCAGCACCTGTATGGCGCTGTCCCTCACTTCCCGGTCCGGGTCCTTCAGAAGAGCCGCTATGGCAAGCACTACCTCTTTATCCTCCCTGCTCCCGAGTCTCTCCAATGCCCGGATGGCGAAAATCCTCACATGTTTATCAGGATCGTTCAGGACTTTGAAATTGATGTCTTCATCCATGCATCTCACCTCAGCTTGTTCGCCATCCTCCGGTAATATCTCTCGAAGAAATGGTGCAGCCTGCCGTCCGCCACATCCCTCTTGGAGACTATCAGATAGTTGCCTATCCCGAAAATCCGGTCGAAATACGGCATCATCTTCGTTTCCGGGAACTCCGGGCTGGTTATCCCGATGCCGAACACCTTTACCCGGTCGCGCTTCCAGGCTTCGTCCACTGCCCGGGCGGCATCCTCAAGAGGGGACTTCCCCACGTTGGCCTCTCCATCGGTTATCAGGAACACCTGCTTGTGGCCCTTGTGCCTGATCCCCCGCTCCTTCATCCTGAAGCACATGTGGCGCAGCGGCCCTCCTACGGGTGTGCCTCCGCCGGCATCGCTGCCCCGTATCTCATTATCCTGCGCCCCTTTCATGAGTATGAACTCTTCGGTATCCCCGGATGTGAATCCAGCCACGATAAGAGGGTCCTTGAGCGTCATGCTGGCGAGCCCCAGGATGCCGCAAGCCTGGAGTATCTCCCCTCGCATGTCTAGGGTGGAGTCGCTCAGGTCGATGAGCACTCCGGTGGCGACATCCCTCTCTTCATAGATGACGCGCGAATGGTAATCCCTGCCCGGGTTCCTCCCGTTCCGCACTTCTCTCATATACTCATCGAAGAGCTCGGGATCGACATCTCCGTCCTCAAGCCCTCTCACCAACATACCCTCTTTCGGGGCGAATTTCTTGAATATGGTCCTGATGCGCAAGGCCTCGGCCTCATCTATGAGGATGGGTTCTCCCTCTGCCTTGTTCTCTATTATCACATGCTCGGCTTTGGTCAGCTTCTCCCCGTCCCAGCCGTCGTAGCTGAACCTCTCGCCGCCCGGCTTGGTCTCATCGCCGGTTCCATCCTTGGGCTCGCCTTGCTTCGGCTCCTGCTTCTTCGGTTTCGAGAAGATGCTCGGCCGGCCGGTCCTCGGTTCGGTATCGGATTCGCGGATGGAGAGCGGGAGGGAGGAGAGCGATCTTTTGAGTCCTTCGCCCTCCTTCCTGGCCCTCCGTTCGATCACAGTGTACGCCTTTATCGCGGCGTTCATGGACGCGGTTCCGTCGGTATCCATCCCCCTTTCCATGGCATCGACATGTCCCGAGATGGAGGTGAAATCCTCTCTTATCCCTTCAGGCACTTCGTTCCTGGTCCTTCCTGCTATCGAGTACTGGAGGGTCGCTTCCAGCAGGCATCCGATGTCCTCTCCCTCGAGCGCCGCCCTCCTCTCGAAAAGCATGTCCGAGTTTCTTGCGTATGTGTTCCGCAATCCGGAAAGGTATTCCATGTTGTTCTGGTCCACCCTCCCGTCATCGATCCAGTTGTGCAGGCGGTAGAGCAGTTCGGGGAACTCCACGAGCCTGCCGATATCCTCGAAATTGCGTATCTCTAAAGTCTCACCGCCTTTGGCTACCCGGATCACCACTCCGTCGTCATATCGCCTGCATCCCTGGTACTGCGCACCGAACGATCCGTAATCGAACACGTCCGGATGCATGTTGATGTCGAATGTCCTCCATTTGTGGTGGCCAACTTCGTGCCAGAAAGAGACCAGGTAATCCTCCATGTTGGTCTCCCTCTCTTCCCAGGTGCCCACGTACGGGGCGATTGTCACCACGCCCTCCCTGTTGGTGGAGAAACTCCTGTCACTACCTATCTCCACGACAGCATCGCCGCCTATCTCCATCTTGGCAAGCGCCCCGAAACCGAACTTTATCATGGCTTCCTCTGCCATCACGACCGAGGCATCCCATTCCTTGAGGTAGGTCTCGAACATGTCGTCGAAAATCAAAGCGGCTATCATCGATTCTTCGTCGTATTCGTTGAGCTCGTCGACGAACGGCTTCCAGAATATGTTCTTGCCCATCACCGGAAGGTACTTGGATAGGAACAGGTCGCATGCGATATCGGAATGGAAATCCTCCACGGCCCTGCGCAGCTGGAACGCCCTCCAGTTGTCGTGCGAAAGCACCTGGGCCGCGTGCTTGAGCAGTTTCTCGGTGGTGAGCACCATGCCTGAAGAAGAAGCGTGCTGGAGCGCGGCCAGGTATTCACGCAGGGTGGCCGAAGAATCGGTCGGGCTCCTGGAAGCGAGCTTCTCAAGGTCGGAGGCTGAGAGCTTCAGCTTCGGCACGGCGGCGCTGAGCATGGCCAGCAGGCCTTCTGCGCTCCGAGGTATCTCGTCCGGCTCCAGCTTCAGCCTGGCCGGTGGAGCCTTGCCGCCTAGTTCGGAGGGCTTCTTCGTCTTCCTCCGTGTCCCCATCGCGCTAACCCCTTATGCCGTAGACGTCTGATGCCATCGTGGAAAGGGCGTTGACGGTCTCTCCGAAATCGGTCGTCATGGCGTTGAAGATGACCTGCCTTGCCGCATCTCCCGGGGAGAGCCCGGCGTTTATCGCCCTGACCGCGTTCACCAGCACCCTCGGAGAAGGCGCTTCGCTCAGATTGAGGAGCATGTTGCGCAGCCTGGCCTTTATCTGGACGGCATCGCTGTCGGTGGCCGGGATGGAGCTCCTTCTCTGCTGCTCCAGGAACACCCTGCAGAGTGATGCGCACATGGTGCATATCTTCTCCGCGCTCTTTGCGTCATTGACATCCCCCACATTCGCTCTCACGATGTCGAGGAGCCTTCCGGCATCGGTCACCATCTCCAGCTCTATGGTCGCGAGCCTCTGCCTCATGGCCGGGGATATCCTGTCGATGCCTCCGTCATAATACGGGTTGAGCGCGAACACCACCACCGTCTCTGGGTTCAGCCTATATACCTCGCCCACACCCAGGTGGTCGCTGAGGTTGACCTCCCTTTCGTTGACAAGCGGGTAGAACAGGCCGTCCATGTCTCTCCTGAGCTTGTGCAGCTCATCGATGAAAAGCACCACTGGTTCCCCGGACAGCCCGGCGACTGAGATGTTCGAGGGCCTGAACTGCTGGAAATGCGATGTGGTCGCTTCTCCCTCCTCCTTCAGCGTGACCACGAACATGTCGGTGCGGCCCATCATCTTGGTCTCGGTCTTGTCCGGATCGCAGGTGGTATAAAGGAAGGGCAGCCCCCACTTCTGGGCCATCCTTCGCACCAGCATGCTCTTGCCCACGCCTGTCGGCCCGACCAGCAGAACGGCGTTCCTGGTCTTGCGATAGACCTCCATGGCGGACTCCTCGTTCTTCTGCTGGATGTAATCGATTTTCGGTTCCGGCTGGATTATCCTATCCTTGAGGCTCTCCACGAGGCTCTCTTTCCTCGGTATATATATCCCGTTCTTCCCCCTCACATGGCCGTTTATCCGCTTCGGCGCTACTACTGTCGCTGGCATGGATTGTTCACCAGGATAAAGAGTGTTTGGAAGTGTTTATAAATGTGATTATTGACGGTTATTGGCGTGCTACTCTAAGGGCCCCCTTCGCGCTCCTGTAAATCACCTTCTTCGGTGGTTTTATCCTGCCTTCGAGCAGCACCCCGTCCATCTGCTTGGATTTGGCGATACTATTCGCTATCGTCATATACGAAAACATGGCATCGCCCTTAAGCTCCCCCTTTTTTGCCAGATCTTTTTCTGCTTCATAGGCTGCCTTGAGCCGTCTTCGGGCTACGGAGAGGTCGACTTCAATGCCATCCTCGGCCATCGATCCAAGCACGCAGGCGATCGGGAACTGGATATCAGGGTAACGGAGAGCCTCCAATGAAGCATCCACAGCGAGCTCTCCGAGTTCCTTAAGTGCAGAAATCAAATATGCTTCTTGAAAGTCGCGATCGCTCTCCCGCAACAGCTGGATTATGCGCGGAATCAGGCTACTGTCGCCGGATTTTTTTATCATTTTCACAGCAATGGTGCGTACTTCCCATTCTGGATCTATCAATGCCAGCACAAACTCAGGCAATATCCTGGGATCGGATAATTTTGACAACGCTATGGCCGAATTCGCCCTGACCCAAGGGTCGATATCCCGTAGATTTTTGATGAGCTGTTCCACTGCACGGGGACCTCCAATTTTTCCCAATCTGACGGCCGCGCGTACTTTTACAGCACGTTCGGTCTCGGATAATGGCATGGTGTTGAGCTGATTGATACAATAGTCTATTTCATCCATGGAAAGCCCTCATCATCTTCTGAGTCGCCTCCTTTCCTTGGCCTTCCCGTCATATCCGCGCGGCTTGGGCACGGTCCCGCCAGACAGGACCCCGCCATTCTGCATTTTCTGAGATACTGCTTTCGCTATCTTGAGATACGCCTCTTTTGCATCTTCCCTGGCCGATGCATATTCCTCGCTGGTGCCGCTCATCTTCACGGAGAACGCACGCTTCCCGAGTGAATCCTCGACCGCGGAAAGGTCGATTTCAGCTATCTGAGCGAGTTTGAAGAGAGCTTCAGCAGCGTGCCATCGCACCCCGTCATCCTCATCTCTGAGGGCGCCGATAAGCGCAGGGACGGGACGGCTATCCTTCATCTCGCCGAGCGACTCCGCAGCCGCACTCCTGAAACCTGCTTCCCTGTCCCCGAGCATCTCGATCAGCGCCGGCACCGCTCTGGAGAACAGCTCGTTCTCTCCGCTCTTCTCAGCGATCCATCCTATGGCTATGGCGGCCTTCCACCTAGCATCCGGATTGTCGCTTTCCAACGCATCCAAAAGGCGGGGCACTGCCGGCACGCCTATATCTGCCAAATCGCTGACGGCCACCCGCCATCCGTTCTTGCATGATTTGGATATAATCCTCCTCACCCTGAGGTCGGCCAGCCATTCGGTGATGCTCATACAATCTCGATTATAAAGAGTGTTTAGAAGTGATTATAAATAAATTTATTAGGAGCCAAGTCAGGGACTCTTGAAGATGCCGCCCTCGACCTCTTCCACGCCCACGACTTCCTTGAATTCCAGCGGGTGGAAGCTGTTGCCCTCCCATATCACGAGCACTTTGTTCCTGGACACCTTGGCGGCGAATATCACTTCCTCTCGCGAAGATAGGCGTTTCCCCAGCTCCTCCATCGCCCTCTCGCCCATCCCGGATAGCAGGTAATCCTTGACGCTGAGGAATGCGGTCTTGAGCTCCCCCGTCCGCTCTTTCCCTAGGACAAGGTTGAATCCCTTGATCACGCCCTCCTTCTTCATCTTGTTGAACCTGAGGTATGCGGTCGGCTTGGGGATGCCTATCATATCTGCCACTGTGGAGAGCGGGGTGCTGGCATCCTTCTTGAGTATCTCGATTATCTGTCTGTCTATCTCGTCCATCTGATTACCCTTTCCTGGAGGGGGCATACGATAGTCTTTCAATTTGATAACATTTATAACAATAATGAAATAATTACAAAAAAACTAGAATATCTATATCTGATTTGAGGTGGGAAGATGAAAGCGGTCCAGTTCCAGTCTCTGGAACCTATCCTGAAAGGCGGGATACCCGAGGGCGACCAGATACTGGTCTCAGGGCCTCCGGGTTCCGGTAAGAGCATACTCAGCATGCAGTTCATACATGAGGGCGTCAAGAAAGGGGAGAGCGGCGTCTTCTTCACCCTGGACAGCGAGCGGCAGTATCTCATCGACCAGATGAAGAACGCCGGCATACCTGTCGATAAGCTCATCGAGCAGGGAAAGATGGATATCATCGAACTCGACCCCACGGATATCTACGTGCTCCTGGACGAGATGAAAAAGCACATAGAGAGGCTCGGGGCGAAGAGGATGGCCCTGGACTCGCTCTCTATACTATACGTCTATTGCGGTTCCTACCGCAACCTCCCGGAGGACCTCATCGCGTTCCTGGAGAAGACCGACTACCGGCCGCCCATAACGCTCGGCGATTCGGTGAAGAAGCAGATGCTCTACAGCATCATGACGCAGATAAGGCATCTCGGATGCACAACGCTGCTCATCTCAGAGCTGCAGAGGGAATCCCAATGGTTCTCCAGGGATACCATCAGCGAGTTCGCCTGCGACGGCATAATCCTGCTCGATTACCACGCGCTCGGTCCCGCGGTCACGCGCACCATGACCATAGTCAAGATGAGGCGCAGCGACTACAGCGAGGGCGTCCACGAATTCAAGATAACGAAGAACGGCATCGAGCTCTCAGCCTAGGGTCTCTCGACGAATTCGAAGATGCAGGCATCGGTCAGCCCGGTGGCCTTGCAGCTTTTCTCCACTGACGAGTATCGCTTCTTATAGAATGATTCCAGCACGCCCTCCATGACCCCGCGGACATAGTGGCATGCCGGCTTGCCGCACTTTCCGCGCGTCTTGAGCATCTCGAGCGCGATGGGAGAGTTGGCGGTGCTCAACACCACCTTCTTCCCGTTGTCCACCATCTCCACTATCTTTATGTCTCCCATACCGGTGAATTTCAGTATCTCCCTTCCCATCTCGAGCGACGGGTCTCCGGTAGTGGAGAGCCGCTGGAAGACCGTTCTCAGTTCAGCTTTCCGCGCCATGTATCTTTGGGAGCCGGTGGCGGTCTGATATATCCCCATCTCGTGCATCACCCGCCCCGCGGCTTCCTCACCCATATCCTCGCTCAGCCTTTCGTGGAACCTGATGAGGACCTCTGCGGGCATGATGACCATCGTACGGTCCAGTATGCTTATGGTCCCGTTCTCCATCCTCAGCATCTTGGTCGCGACGAGTTTCGACAGCATCTCTATGCTCAAGACAAACACCAGCCTATCATCTGGAGCAGCAATATGTATCTAAAGTTCTTAAGGATGAGCGATGCGGTCGCAGGGAGCGGGCTTGAGAGCAGTTTGGATGCGAAATGGTACCTGAGCGCTCCGGCCACAAGGTAGATGGCCAGGAAGAGCGTCGATAAACCGAGGAAATACCAGGGCACCCAGACGAGAAGCAGGGGCAGGCAGAACCCGATGAAGGTTATCCGCGCCGCCTTCTCCGGCGTGAAGACTATGGGGAGCGTCCTCATGCCCATCTCCCGGTCTCCTTGCACGTCTTTGTAGTCCTTTATCGAGAACGCTGGGATCTCGGTCAGGTACATGAACGCGGCTATGAGCACTATCTTCAGGCCGAGCCCCTGGAAGAGCAGGTACCCGGATACCAGAGGTATCACTATGTGGGTGGTCACCAGCGTGGCATAAGAGAGGTACCACCTGGATTTGGTCTGGGTGGAATACACTACCCCCAGTATGATGTAGAGAATATTCACGGCAATAAGCATCGGGGAAGCGAGGGCGGCGAACACGAATCCAAGCGCTATCAGGAACAGCATGAGGGCCCAGGCGGAACGCACTTTGATGGAGCCGCAGGCCAGAGGCCGCTCCGGCGCGTTTGTCCTGTCGCCTTCGATGTCCTGGAGATTATTGACGATGGCCTGGGACATATAGGTGCAGAGTATCATGGGCGCCCCGAGAAGCGCCACCCTAAGATCGAATGTCCCGCTAAGGAGGACCCCTGCGGTGAAAGACACACAGGAGGCGAACGCTCGATTAGGCATGGTTATCTCTAATATGTCCCGGATGGTCCGCTGGATAGAGGCAGTGTCCCCCATGCCATCACCTCACCTGGGCTTGTGGGCGTAATCCACCTTCTCGAAGCCGGGATAGACCATCTTCAGGGCGCTGAAAGGCTTGTTCTGATACTCCTCGATGATGTGGGCCGTCATGGCGAGCGACCTGCTCATGAGGAAGAAGGCCGGCCCGAAGGACGGGTCCTTGAACCCGAGGTCCAGGAGTATGGCGCCGTTTATCCCATCGATATTCCCGTAGATGCCTTTCTCCTTGTTGAGTATGGACTCTATCCTCTCGAATTTCTTCATCGCATCGCCCCGGAGGCCGAGCGAATGGTATATCTCTTTGAGGATCGGCGGCCTCGGGTCCTTTCTGAGGATGGGGTGGCCGAAGCCGGGTATCTTCCCGGAGGTTTTGAGTTTTTCGAGGACATGCCCCTCCAGCTCCTCGAGCCCCACGCTCGAATAGAGCTCCATGATGCTCTGTATGGCCGATGTGTGGGCCGGGCCGCCCGAGCAGAATCCGGCCGAGAGGCATTGCGCCATCGGCGCCCGGGTGGTTGCGGCGAGCCTCGCCGAGAATATCGTCGGGACAGTGATGTTCCAGCCGCCGCAGAAGCTTACCAGGACAGCGTTCAGCATCTTCTTCTCGTTCTTCGACGGCTTCTTATGGATCCAGGCATGGAATATGGTCTCCACAAAATCAGAGTTCTTGACTAATTCTAGAAGATTCTTATCCCGGATGTATAAAATTTCTTTATCTATGTCAACCCAATCCACCGCACTCTCTAGTGCCCCTGAATCCATCGCTATCCCCCCGCACCGCCGTTATCTAAAGAAAAAATCCCCCTATTCAGCAGCCGGATACACATTATACTTTTTTAAGTCTTTCGGCTATTTTCATATAATTTATATAAATTGATGATAAAAAATCTATAGAAATGGCATATTCTTTAAAACTCTCTCCGGCACATCCAGTCCATGGGCGGTTTCAGGACTCGGGATCAACATCGATGTTCTGCATCGGATGGGGGCAGATCCCCTGGACTGGCCGCCCTCCCTAATCAACCGCGCAGGAGGGGCCGGCCGCCCTCTTCTTTCGAGAAGCGTATCCTGCTGGAGCCATATTCCTGCCCGGCATGCGGCTTCGGGAACAATCCATCCGAAGCAGAGCCCCAATCCGCAGGACAGCTCGCCCATCTGTCCAAAGCTCGCATCATCGCCTCCCTCTCCCTGGGTACGGTGCATGACGTAAAAAACTCTCTGACCGCCGTCATAGGCAACCTTCATCTGATGGATGTGATCCTCTCAAAGCTGGAATTGTCGCCCGAGATAAGGGCTGAATTGGATGCTATGCTCGGGGATATGGAGGTGAGCTCCCGATCCGCACTGGACACCTGCGGAAGGCTCGAGAGGCTCGGATCAGGGAAAAAGACGAAACTGCGTGTCTGGCTTCGGGAGCTGGTGGATTCAACATTCGAGCTGGCAAAACACCCGATCCGCCAATCCGAGGCGCTTGAGAAGAAGAGGGTCGTGGTGGTCAACCGCGTCCCCCCTCAAATCGCATTAGAGACAGTTCCGCAGGAGCTTCAGATGGCCATGCTCAATATAGTGCTCAACTCGGTCAAACACGGCATCCCTCCAGGTTCCAGGGGGACCGTCAGCGCGGATGCCTCCCGGGAAGACGGCCATGTGGACATCAGCATATCCAATGACGGCGTGCCCATACCACCGAGGCTTCTTCCATCTCTTTTCAAATCTCCATTGTCATCGGATTGCGAGAGCGGCCTCGGATTATACATCTCGGCGATGAGCATAGCCGAGCTGGGCGGCACGATATCCTGCATCAGCGATGCTAAGGGCACCGAATTCAAGATAAGGATGCCTGCGCACTAACCCTTCTTCTGCTTGTAGATATGTATCGCCCTTCCCAGGGCCTCTTCGCATGCCTCGGCTACCGATTCCGGGAGGGTGGGGTGCGCGTGTATCGTGATCGCCAGATCCTCGAGCATGGCGCCCATCTCGAGCGCCAATGCGCCTTCTGCTATGAGGTCCTCGGCTCCAGGGCCTATGATATGCATCCCGAGCAGCAGGCCGCTCTTATCCGCAACGACCTTGACGAACCCTTCGGTCTCGCCGAGAATCCTTGCTTTCCCTGAGGCAGAGAACGGCATCTTCCCGATCACGATGTCATGCCCGCCGGCCTTGGCCTGCTCCTCGGTCATGCCTACGCTCGCCATCGTCGGATTGGAGAATACCACCATCGGCACAGCCACATTGTCGAATGCGCTCTTCTGCCCTGCGATTGTCTCGGCGGCCACTTTGCCCTCACGGAATGCCTTGTGGGCCAGCTGGGGTCCAGGGACCGCGTCGCCGACCGCGAATATGTCCGGCTCCGAAGTCCTCATCTGATGATCGACCGCGATGCGGCCGTCCTTGAGCGCAATCCTTGTGTTCTGCAGGCCGAGCCCTTCGAAAGACACCTCTCGCCCTATAGCTATGAGCAGCCTGTCGAATCCAACTGCGCTCTCTCCATCAGGACCCTTCACTATCGCCTTCCCTTCCTTGGCGCTCACCACATCGCTCTTGAATAGCACCTGCCCGCCCATATCATTTATCCTCTTGGCGAGCAGCGCGCTCATCTCAGGCTCCAGGCTCTTCACCAGCCTCTCTCCGCGGTATATTATCGTGACCTTGGAGCCCAGGCCCAGGAACATGCAGGCCATCTCCACCGCTATGTACCCCCCACCCACTATGGCGATGCGCTTTGGTACCTCTCTGAGAGATAGCGCGTCATCCGAGTCTATAATCTGGTCGTGGTCGAACGGGATTGTGGGGTGCGCTTTCACCACCGTGCCGGTGGCGATGACCGCCTTGTTGAACTCGAAAGCGCGGCCGCCGCTGTCGCTATGGACGCCGATCCTGCGTGCGGATTCGAAAGAGGCGTCGCCTTTCACCACCTCGACCCCGTTCATCCTCAGGAGCATCTTGACCCCGTCTCGCATCCTCTCCACGATGCCCTCTTTCCACTGCTGGGTCTTGCTGAAATCCAGCTTCACCTCGGCTTCCAGGCCCATGGCCTTGGCGATCCCCATCTGCCTCCTCATCTCGGATGCGTGGATGAGCGCCTTGGTCGGTATGCAGCCCACGTTGGTGCATACGCCGCCCAGCTCGCCCTTCTCGACGAGCACGACCTGCATGCCCAGCTTCGCCGCCCGGATGGCCGCGGTGTATCCGCCCGGCCCGCCGCCGATGACGACGACGTCGGTCTTTGTCGCGAGTTCTCCCATTACCATGCAACTTTCCCCCAGCAATCCTCATGATAAAGTTTCATCAAACTTCCTGAGTCCATACTCCAGCCTCTTTCACTTCCTTTTCGCGAGCTCCCTCTCGATCCTATCGACCGGATAAGTATTAAGAATGTCCCTGGCCTCCAGCCAGCCCCTCCTCGCCTGGTCCACGGCATACCTCATGTAGCGCAGGTGGCTCCTGTCATGCGCGTCGGTGGACACCGTGAACCGGCATCCGGCTTCCTTGGCCGCCTTTATGTGCGCGTCCTTCAGATCCAGCCTCGTCGGGAATCCGTCTATCTCGAGGAAGGTGCCCGTGCTCTTGCACACATCGAACAGCTTCTCCATGTCGAGCTTGTATGGCTCCCTCTGGTTTATCACCCGCCCTGTCGGGTGGGCCAGCGCGTGTATCGGATAGCCTTCTATCGCATCGCATATCCGTTTGGTCATCTCATTCTCCGGGCTGTTGAATCCGCTGTGGACCGCCGCGAGCACGAAGTCGAGCCCCTCCAGCGTTTTCCTTGAAAGCGCGAGCTTCCCGTCCTTGGTGATGTCCACCTCGGTCCCCTTGAATATCCGTATGCCGTGCTTCTCGTTCAGGCGCTCTATCTCCTTGCCCTGCTCTGCCAGCCTTTTCTCATTGAGCGCGTTCGCCACCGGAAGCGCGCTCCCTCCGTGGTCTGTTATGGCCACGAAACAATATCCCATATCGCTCGCCGCTTTGGCCATCTCCTCGACAGAGCCGTTGCCGTCGCTCCATGCGGTCTGGGTCTGGAGATCCCCTCTGACATCCTTCAGCTCCACCAGGTGCGGCAGCTTCCTTTTGGCCGCGGCTTCTATCTCGCCGGTATTCTCCCTCAGCTCGGGTTCGATGTGCTGCAGTCCCAGCCTCCCGTAGATCTCCTCCTCGCTCTTTCCCGCCACCAGCTTCTTGCCTTTGATGGTGAAGAGGCCGTACTCGCTGAGCGTCAGGCCCTTCTTGTTGGCGAGCCTTCTTAGCACCACGTTGTGCTCCTTGCTACCGCTGAAATACTGGAGCGCGCTGCCGAACTCCCTCTCCTCCAGCACCCGGAAATCCACATGCATGCCGTTGTCCAGCGTCACCGCAGACCTCGTCTTCCCATGGGCGAGCATGTCCTTCACTTCCGGCATCCCGGCCACGAGGCGCATGACCTCTTCCGGCCGTGAGGATATTATCAGGAAGTCCAGGTCGCCGACGGTCTCCTTCCTCCTCCGGTAGCTGCCGGCTATCTCCACCTTCCTGACCGACTTCATCTCGGCTATCCGGGATTTTATCTCCTCTGCGAGAGGCTCCACGCTGCCGAGGAGGAACCTCGCCTCTCCTTTCCTGGCGAGGGCGACACCCTTCAGCATGCTCTTCTCCACGGCCTTCCCCAGACCCTTGACCTTGCTTATCTTTCCGGCCTTGGCGGCATTTTCTAGCCCCTTGAGGTCCTTGATGCCGAGCTTGTCATAGAGCAGTTTGATGCGTTTCGGGCCGAGCCCCTGGACGGCCATCAGCTCCTCTATCTTGAGCGGGAACTCTTTCTTGAGCCTCTCGTAGTACTCCAGCCTGCCGGTCTTGATGAGCTCTTCTATCTTCAGTGCTATGTGCTTGCCGATGCCCGGAAGCTCTTCAAGCCCCTTGACGCCGTCCCGGGCATACAGCCCGGATACCTCTTCGGAAAGCGTCTCCACGGTCCTGGCCGCCTTCTCATAGGCCCTGGGCTTGAACCGCACCTCCTGCATCTCCAGCAGCTGCGCGACTGCATACAGCACCTTCGCTATGTCGGCGTTCCGCATCATATCATATCAACGAGCATCAGATCCGGGTCCTCGAGGTGTCTCATCACCGTGTTCATGAATTCGGTGGCCTCGGCCCCGTCAGCCACGCGGTGGTCGAAGCAGAGCGAGATGCCCATTATCTTCCTCGGCTTGACCTTCCCGCCGACCATCGTCGGCATCTCCTTTATCCTGTGGACCCCCATTATCGCTATCTCGGGCGGGTTGATTATGGGCGTGGAGTACATGCCCCCGACGCTTCCGACATTGGTTATGCTGAAGGTGCCGCCCCGTATCTCGTCAAGGGTAAGCTTCCTCTCCTTGGCCTTTGCGGCCAGGTGCTCTATCTCTTGGGCGATCTCGATTATCGAGCGCCGGTCCACATCCTTGATGACCGGGACCATGAGGCCTTCGGGTGTGTTGACCGCGATGCCGATATTGTGCTTCGCCCTTATCACGAGCTCGCCCGCGCCCTCATCGAAGTTCGCGTTGAACCTCGGGAACTCCTTCAAGGCTATGGCGCACGCCTTCACGATGAAGGAGAGATATGTCAGCTTCACGCCTTTGGAGGCGAAGTTCTTCTTCTCCTTCTCCCGGACTATCGATAGCTTCGTGATATCCACGAAGTCCATGCCGCATGCGTGCGGGATGTGCGTCTTGGAATAGGTCATCCTCTCTGCGATGACCTTTCTTAGCCTGGTGAGGGGGACGTGCTTGTCGCCCTCTTCGGATGCGACCGGCATCGGAGGGCTTGCAGTCCGGCCGGAGATGACCGCCCCTGCACCGGCAGTCTCGGTCCCTGAGGTCCCCGGTCCCGGGGTTTCGGGTTTTGCGGTTCCGGGGCCTGCGCCCTTCGCTCTGGCAAGATCCCCCTCGGTTATCCTGCCCCCGGGCCCGGTTCCCTCCACCTTTGTGATGTCCATGCCCATCTCGCGGGCGTGCTTCCTCGTGGCCGGTGTCGCGAGCACGCGGCCGGCAGGCAAAGGCGTTCTGGGTCCCGGGGTCTCGGGTTTCGTTGTTCCGGGTTGCGCGGCAAGCGGAGCTGGTCTGGCGGCTCCGGGTTCCGGAGTTTTGGGTTTTGTTGTTTTAGGTCTAGGTGTTGCGGGTTCAGCAGCTGCCGCGCTCTCTCCGGCAGCGCCTATGACCACGAGCACCTCGCCGACCTTGACCACGTCGCCTTCCTTGAATCCGACCTTGAGTACCGTGCCCGAAGAGGGCGATGGCATCTCCACGATCGCCTTGTCGGTCTCTATCTCGGCCAGCACCTGGTCGGCCTTGACCGGATCTCCCTCTTTCACATGCCATTTCACTATGGTGCCTTCGTTGATACCTTCGCCCACATCCGGAAACCTGAATTCTGTCGCGATATCCATTCCCCCCTAGAAGCGGGCAGTCTCGATGATGCCCTGCAGTATCCTCCTTTTATCCGGGAAATAATGATCCTCGGTCTTCGGGTACGGGATGTTGATGTCCCAGCCTGTGACCCTCTTTATCGGAGCCTCGAGGCTCAGCAAGGCCTTCTCGGCTATCCTCGCCGATATCTCAGCCCCGAACCCAAGCGTCTTGGGCGCCTCGTGCACGATGACGCACCTGCCGGTCTTCTCCACCGAACCGAGCACGGTCTCCCAGTCGCACGGGGAGAGCGTCCTCAGGTCCACATGCTCCACAGAGATGCCCTGCTGCCCTGCCTCTACGACCGCGTCCTTGCTGACGTGCGTCATCGCTCCCCATGATATGAGCGTTATGTCTCCCCCTTCCTTGAGCACATTCGCCTTCCCGATGGGGACCGTGTATCTCTCTTCCGGCACCTCCTCCTTGAATGCGCGATAGAGCCTCTTGGGCTCGAAGTAGAGCACCGGGTCCTCTTCCTCCAGCGCTGATGCGAGGAGGCCTTTCGCATCATAAGGTGATGAGGGGTAGACGAGCTTCAGGCCGGGCATGTGGAGGTATATGCTCTCCGCGCTCTCGCCATGGTGCTCGAGCGCTCGTATCCCCCCGCTGCAAGGCAGACGGAGGACCATGGGCACCGTGAAAGCGCCCCTCGTCCGGTAGCGCAGCCTCGAGGCGTGCTGGATCACCTGGTGGTAGGCCTGGTAATCGAAACCCTGGAACTGTATCTCAGGGACCGCGCGGACGCCCATGGCCGCCATGCCTATGGCAGTCCCCACGATGCCGTTCTCGGATAGCGGGGTGTCGATCACACGTTCGCCGCCGAACTTCGCGAACAGGCCTTCGGTCACCCTGAATACCCCGCCGTCCACGCCGACATCCTCTCCGAGCACCACTATGGAAGCATCGCGCTCCATCTCCTGCTTGAGGCAGGCGTTTATGGCCTCGACCATGTTCATCTTCATTGAAAACCCTCTCTGCTCTTCTCAGTGGGGTTTTCCATCCCCATCATCTGCTTCACTTGAAACATTCCTCCATCTGCTCTTCATGGTCCTTGGTCATGGATGCGAAGTTGTATCTGAACATGTCTCTAGGATCGGGCTTGAAGGCCTCGGCCTTGGCGATGGCGTCATCTATCTTCTTGAGCGCTCCATCCGCGACCTCTTTCTCGTAATCCTCGCTCCAGATCCCCTTGCCCTTCAGGTAAATCTTGAAACGTTCGATGGGGTCGCGCTCGGTCCAGTATGCCAGCTCCTTCTCGGTCCGGTATTTCTTCGGGTCGTCCGCCGTGGTGTGGGGCCCCATCCTGTAGGTGATGCACTCCACCACCCGCGGGCCTTTGCCGGCGCGCGCCTCATCGGCGGCCTCCTTGACCGCCTTGTAGACCGCGAGCACATCGTTGCCGTCCACCTGGACGCCTGTGAATCCGTAGGCGAGGGCCTTCTGCGCCAGCGTCTTGGATGCGGTCTGGTCTTTCCTGGGCACAGATATCGCCCAGCCGTTATTGGAGATTATGAAAACACAGGGGGCGTTCCACACTCCGGCGAAATTCATCGCGTCGTGGAAATCGCCCTCGCTTGTGGCCCCGTCTCCGCAGAACGCGATGAACGCATTCTTCCCCCCTCTCAGCCTCGACGCGTATGCCGCCCCGACCGCATGGGGGAGGTGGCTCGCTATCGGCACGGCATATGGGAATACCCTCGCCTGTTTGTCCAGCTTGAGCCCTTCCTCCACGCCCATCCAGTTGAGGTTGACCTGCTCAAGCGGGCCTCCCCTCAGATGGTATACCCAGTACTCTCTGTAGGTGGGGAACAGCCAATCCTCTTTGATGGATGCGAATGCCGCGCCCACCCCGACGGCTTCCTGGCCCTGAAGGGGGGCATATGTGTACATCCTTCCGGTCCTTTGGAGCACGAGATTCTTCTTGTCCCAGTGCCTGGCCAGGACCATGCTCCGGTACATCCTGTCGAGCGTCTCTTTCTTGAGCTTGGGCTCCAGCTTCTCGTCCACGTTGCCGTCCTTGTCGAGGACCTGCATATAATCGACTTTCCCCTCGAAAGCTGTCGTTATCGGCATAAGGCTCGATAACGATACTTAGAGTAATATTATAAGAGTTAGGGCAAGCCACCCCTCGACTTCTTCTGGCATACCGGGAATGCGTGATGGTTTCCTGTTTCCAGTCTCCGGTTGTTGCGCACCACTCCCTCTCTTCCCACCCAGCAGTTTCAGGCATCCGACCAAGGCTTCCGTCGCTCAGCATCCTGGAGAGGTGCGTCCTCGCCTTCCGCCGAATCTCCGGATCAGGACAGCGTTCAAGCATCCCCAGCTTCTCCCCGGCCGGGTTTTGTTTATCTCTGCCCGGTATTTATAAAGGCTGAAAGTATATTTTCATAGTATTTAAATGAAATGCCAAATTCATATATCTATTTAAATATGCTGAAAGTATACTTTCATATGTATCTCACGCGCGAAGAAGAGCACGACCTGATGGGGCTTCTGGACTGGAAAGAGGCTATCGCTCTCATAGGGCCGAGGCGGGCCGGCAAGACGACGCTGGCGCTCCGCATGCTGGATATCTGGAAGTCCAGGGGTGGGGAAGGCCGTTATCTGGATCTGGAGGCTATCGGGAGCCCTTCCACCCCTGCCGATCTGCTCAAAGAGATGACCTCTCTTCCTGAGGGCGGTCTCATGGTCCTGGACGAGGTGCAGGTCGTGCCTGGCTGGGTGAAAGCGGTTCGCCAGGAAGCAGAGCGCAAGAAAAGGCGCCTCATGATAACCGGCTCAAGCGCATCCATGCTTTCCAAGGAGATATCCTCTTCATTGGGCGGAAGGGCGATACCGGAACGGGTGCTGACGCTCTCCTACCGCGATGCGAGGGCATGGGGGCTGAAGTCCCTGAAGCAGTATATGGATGTCGGCGGATATCCTGAGTGCGTGCTGAGGCCTGATGACGCCTCCAGGCTCCACAAGCTCTATCTGGAGCTGACGGTACTGCGGGATGTGGCGGCCAGGAAAGGGATACGGGAAACCAAACCGCTTTCAGACCTGGCGCTGCTCGCTCTATCTGAACCCGGCAAGATGCTGGCATCAAAGAAGACCTCCTCCATGCTGGGCATAAGCCAGCCCACGTTTCGCTCGTTTCTGGATGCGCTCAATGACGCATATCTGATATTGTCAGTGCCCCCTTTTATGCGGTCTCCGCGGCAGAGGCTGGTATCGGAGGCCAAGCATTACGCCTATGACACCGGATTGCAGAAATCTGTGAGCATCTCCACCGAGGATGACGCCGGACGCAGGCTCGAGAATGTGGTGGCTATAGAGCTCGTCAGGCGGGGGTATTCCTTGTCTTATCTGAAGGCCGATGGCGCTGAATGCGATTTCATAGCACAGAAGGCAGGCGCAGAGACGCTCGCCGTCCAGGTGTGGGGCGGAGAAGGCGGGATCCCTGAGAGGGAATCAGCCGGGCTGAAGGCCGGGATGGAAGCCGCCAGGGCCAAAGGCCTGGTCCTCGGATTGGAAAATGCCGCCGGTGTGAAGAAGATAGACGATTGGCTGCTGGAGCGGTAAACCTGGCTACTCTATTCTATCGCAGTTGTCCTTTCATGAACGGCTCAGCGGCCTTGTAGGAGCTCCTCACGAGCGGGCCGGAAGCCACATGCGTGAATCCCAGCGAATAGGCGAGCGTTTCGTATTCCTTGAAGCGTTCCGGCCTCACATATTCGGCCACCGGGAAATGGGCCTTGCTGGGAGCCAGGTATTGCCCCATCGTGACAAGCTCCACGCCGGCTTCACGCAGATCCCGGAGCGTCTGCTCCACTTCCTCTGCGCTCTCGCCCATGCCGACCATCAATCCGGATTTCACGACCGCCTTGCCCCCAGACAGTTTCCCGAACATCCGCAGGACAGCCAGCGACTGCCTGTAGCCCGCCCGCGTATCCCTCACGGCAGGCGTCAGTCTTTCCACGGTCTCGACATTGTGCGACAGCACATCCGCTCCGGACATCGCCACAATCCCCACGGCCTTCCCGTCGCCCTGGAAATCCGGCACCAGTATCTCCACAATCAGATTAGGCATCTTTTCCTTGAGCGCCTTCACGCAAGAAGCGATGTGTCCAGCCCCGCCATCGGGCAGGTCATCCCGCGTGACCGATGTCACCACGACGTACCTGAGGCCGAGCGTCGAGACCGCATCGGCTAGTTTCGCAGGTTCATCAGGATCGAGAGGGGGCGGCTTGGACATGGTCTTGACCGCGCAGAATCTGCATCCTCGTGTGCAGCGCTCCCCCATCACCATGAAGGTGGCTGTGCCGGCAGCCCAGCATTCGCTCCGGTTCGGGCAGTGGGCGCTCTGGCAGACCGAATGCAGCTTGAGTCTTTTCATCATGGCGGCGATGGCGCTGGACTTGTCGTTCTCGATGTGCCTTATCTTCAGCCAGTCCGGCAGTGCCATGAGGATAAGAAAGAAAAGAATGTTTTTAGGCCCTTCTGGATGGCTGAGGGGTCTGCGGGCGCCTCATGGACGGCAACTGGATGACATCAGCCATCTTCATCGGCGCCTTGATGCTGGCGGCCATCTCCAGAGGCATCATCTTGGCCATGGTTTCCTTGGCGGCTTTCCTCGCTTTCGGGACGCCCTCTTTTTCCAGCAGCCTCAGGAAGTCCATATGGCTAGGGGTGTCTTGCATCTGCTTGAGCAGGCTGCGGAAACCCTTGCAGTCATATGTTGACATCTCGGCCATGAATATCTTGGCCCCCTGGTCTGTGAAATTGCCTCTGCACAGCAGCGTTGCGGCATCATCTACCAGTCTCTGGATGGAGACCATATCCTCGGTCTTGCCGAACGCCTGGAGCACGATGACCGCGACCTTCTTCATGTTGCTCTCCCAGCTCTCGCCGACATCCACGCCCCTCCTCTTGAGCAGGGAGCTGAGTATCGAAATCCGGTGCTCTACCTTATCGTATAGAAGCAGCCTAACATCATCAGGCGGAGCCATCCTCTCGGCGATCTCTCCGAGGACATAGTCCATCCTGTCGTAGGCGGCCACGAGGCCCTTCTCGTCCCGGGCATTGAGCAACATCTCGCGTGTGCCTTTGGCAAGCACCGCATTGGCCTCCCTCCAGAAGGCCCGTTCATCGAAGCCGGCAAGCGGCATATTCCCGTCCATTCGTCCACCCCCGATATCGGACGGATATCAGCGTTTTTGGGACTACATCTAACAGGGTCGATTTTATATACGTTTCGAAAAAGTGTGGTGAAAAATGCATGGATTTCGGCTTTTAACGACACGGAAACACACAATTCTCTCGGCAAGGCGTCATTTTCACGACGAAAACCTGGAAAAACAGTGGAAAACCACTAAGCGCTCTTCCCGGACATAATGTCCGGTTCCTTCCCGGCCCAGACCTCGTAGAGGTTCATCCCGCCCTGGGAGCGCTTGATTATCGTCGTCGTATATCCCTTCATCTCGTACTGCTGGGCCACCCGCTCGGCTTCCTCGATGCTCTGGGTCCTGGCGACGAGGGCCATGGCGGGCGTCTTCCCTATCGTCCGGTCCGGCCTTTCCATGCTATCGTCTTTCCTGCTATTGATGTATTTTTTCTAATCGGGGCGCAACTTTTTATGCCTTGTCAGGAAATGATTGGTTTATGAATGGTGCAGCGACGGCTAAAAAACGCATAACTCCCAGGGAACTGAGATCGATAAGGGCACCTCCTGGTGTCCGCGACTTACAGCCAATCCTTGCGATGGCCCCGTTGCTCGAGGAGATGATGGGGGTGGGCGTCGGCCTGTCCATCAGGCAGGGGGCGGCAGGACAGAGCGATCAGGTCTACCTCTCCCCTAGATATCAGGAGCTCATGGGTGAGCCGACAATCCCTCTCCTGGAGGATACCATATCCATGCAGATCGGCGATTCGGTGCTGAACCTGAGGCTGCTGAGCCCCGATGACCAGCCTGAGAAGCTTGATCGGCTGGCCAAGATGGCCATGGTCGGTGAAGTATCCGTCGGGCTGGCCCACGACATAAGGAATGTACTGACCATCATCATGGGCAACCTGGACCTCATCAGGAGAAGCGTGCCTGATGCAAAGGGCATATCCTATGGCAATCGGAATGCGGCTGATTTCATCGCAGACATGGATGATGCCATCGCGATGGGCATGAGCATGTGCCGTAGGATAGAGGAGCTCGGGTCGACGAGGCGGGAACTGTCTACCGAGGATCTCTCGGCAATCGTGCAGTCGGTCGTCAACACGGTCAACAATCGCATAAAGAACGCGCCTGGGGGCGAGGGCGCCCTCAAGATAACCAATCTGGCCACAGATACTATCTTCGTAAGAGTGGTTTCGGCCGAAGTGCAGATGGCGATGCTCAACATACTGTTCAACGCTATCCGCTACTGCGGGACCCCTGACGGGAAGGGGCACATCATCATAGCTTCGGAGTCGTATGCTTCACATTCGGTGCTCTCCATCTGGAACAACGGCCCGCCCATACCTCCGCAGGTTCAGGAGGGGCTGCTCAAGAGACCTCTCGCATCCGCGACCGTCCATGGCTATGGGCTCTACACCGCGGCATCGAACCTCGAGAGCTTCGGGGTCGAGCTGAGCTTCACGTCGGGCGAAGATGGCACCGAATTCCGGATGAGATTCCCGAGGCCAGAGCGGCGGAAGCCAGAAGGGCCGGCTCCTGCTTCTGAATGAACCCATGACACAAAACCCAGAACTCGAAACAAATGGAAAGTGGTGCTGTCGTGGCATCGCTGCGCTCGCTCCTTCCCTATCTTTCCTGAGCCCAAACCCAAGACTGGAAACTGGAGACGAATGAAAGATGGGGCCGCCGAGATTTGAACTCAGATCAAGGCCTTTTCCTGAAACCGATGGCTTTTACTGCCTCAGGGCTTTCCATGAAAGCTTTGCCCTTGGCTATGCAGAAGTCAAAGGTTTCACCCGAAGGCCCCAGTCTACCAGGGAAGCTGCGTTCCGGGTTTTCTGTTTTGGGTTCTGAAATCAAAACCCGAAACTCGAGACCCGAGACGCTTTAGCCCACGGCCCCTTGAAAATCGCAAAACTATCTCCACACAGTCTCCCCATGCTTCGATGAGAACCACTAGCACAGCAGTCCCCATTGTCTTGCGTTTCTTAGATATTGGATAACGATTCTCATTTTAAATGATGGCTCTCAGCCACTTGGCCTCAGAATTTCAGGGTCTACACTACAGACAATCGTTATCTCAGTGTTTTTCAAGAGATCGTTCTCCCTAACAATTTGTCTAATCGCCCCCTTCACCCGTTTTTGCTGTTTACGATTGAGGGATGACCATTTGACAGGATATTCCTTTTTGCCATCACCCGGGAAAATGATGTGATCCACAGAAAGAAGTCGGTCCATCCTGCTCGCATTTCTATGATACACATTCAAAATGGGCAGTAACATGTCCATGTTCCTCTTTAAGTAATTCTTTACTCTTGCCCCCAGTCCGCGTTTACCCATGGCTCGCTCGTAGCTTTCCCGCACCCTCCTGCTTATATGCGCTCTTTGTAGCCGGTGCAGCTCGTTCAAGGCTCTATGGATGTTGACATACGCTTTACTCATCAATAGCTCATAAGCTTCTCTCGTGGTTTTGTTTCCCTCCGGAGCAAAAACCTCCCTCTCGAGCCCATAGATAACCATGTTTTCCCTCTCGATGCTGTAGTCTCTCGAGTATCTATTTATCAGACTGAAGTTCTGGATTACGCGACTAGGTACGCCACTCTGGGCTCTCTTAGTTAGCTTGTACTCCTTCTCCTCCTTCCTGACGAACCCTTTCTCCTGTAGCTTCTTCAATTTCCTGTGGAGTTCAGATACCGAAATCCTATAACCATGAACCCCCTTTATATATCGGATAATCCCGGGCCAATCCTTCTCCCCGCTCATAAGTGCATCGAGAATCTGGGGCATATTCCTCGTTCTAAGAAGTCCTGCTATCTCTTCCATCTTATATCTCCACTTCCATTTTGGTAGTATAATTTATGAAGAGAAAATCCTTAAAAGGTTATATACGGCTGTGGCCGGAGGTAATGTTATGGGGTGTGAAAAGGTTACGTCCATCTTGCCAAAAAATTTCTTGGCGGTCGCTTTCGCTCACTGTTATAAACTCACACACACATCACATATCTCAACGGAGAGTGTTATGCGTTTATACGTGGTTTGCCGGAAGTGTAATACAAAGATTTACTTCAGGAGCGAAGCAAAGACGCGTCACGAGCTGCCCCATCATTTTGAGTTGAGCTGTAATGTCCTCCTCTGCAGGCACAAGGAAATCTACACTCCTGGGGATGTAATCGCAGAGCCGAATCTATCTGCCTCTTCTGGAGCACTTCTTGGCGGTCTCATAGGCTTGGTGGGCGGACCCGAGGGTGCCATCATCTGTGGGATTCTAGGGGCAGGGATAGGGGAAAAGATAGAACGGGATGAACACGAAGCTGTCAGACGCTTCAATGAGGTGCAAGCCTGATGGGACTTCCGGTTATAGACCCCCTCGTTTTTTTCCCATTCCTTCTCCCGTTATTCTACTCTGTATGGCGACTTTATGGAGCTGGTTTTAGACTTACTGCACAGCTCGCGATAGATGTTCTTGCCCGGAGCATCGCCGTTGCCACTGCGATTTCGTACTCGTTTGTCATTATTTCAAGTAACCTCCCGGCGGAAATAAACCTGGATGTGTGGCTCACACCACTTCCTCTAACCATCGTGGGCAGTGTTCTCCTTGTGGCATATGTCTGCAGGGATTTGAAGAACACACTTGATGTTCACCTCAAAGAGCCAAAAGAGGTCAAAACACAGAAATGAACTGGCGATGGCGGGCGCCACCTAACTACGGGACCCGTCAGTTTAGCCCCTCGATCTCCAGAATGCCAAACCTACAACCATGGCAAATGCTGTGGCCAAAGCAACTCTAAATATAGCCTCAAAGCTCATTAGGTCTATTCGTATCGTTTTCAAGCCGGCAAACTCCTGCCCCGCCTCATCTGCCATTGATTTAGCTGAGATGTATCGTTGCTCTCGAAATAGTTGGTCGGCCTCATCAAGATTTTCGGCAGCTTCTCTTTGTTTTAGCTCGTATTCTTGGGAGAGCAGGATATTAACCCACTGTTGTTCGTACCTGGCGCTTGCGTTTTGAAGGGCATCTTCCGCATTTTTCCGATGTGCCATGAGGTATACGTTCGTGTTCTTTGCATCCATTGCCGCCCATTGCCTTTTGTCCCGGAGATACTCTGTTCCGGCCTCGAGTGTGCTGAATATGTTCCCCCGTCTCCTTGAAAATCCGCTACAGTCACCCTCCTTTAGACCATCCTTGAAGAGGCTGACTGTTGTCGTTATCATGTCATCCTTGCCCGCGGCATTCACCAATTCTTCATTTATGCTGGCCCAGACCAGAGACATGTTGCTAAAGGTCCTTCTGTCTTTGGTTACAGCAGTTCCGATTTCGGAACCTGCTGACGCATACTCATAGTATGCCGCTCCAGCACTATCACCGACAACACAGGCCGCTAATTCAGCGACCTCTAGAACTGGCTGTGCTTCGTTCAGGATATTTATGCCAGTTACATACCCTCGCACTGTCTTTGTAGCCTGCCGGCTCCAGCCATAGGGTTCAAGCTTTTCCAGCAATGGGGGCAAGACAGAACCATGTTCTTCAACCTGTCTGTTGGCCTCGTGGTTAAGGAAAGAATCCAAGGTATCGGTTATGCCCGAGAGCATGCCGCAGCTCTCGCTTGCAATCTTTTCTAGGTCATAGCACTCGTACATCAAGAGGTACTGGTCTGAAATACGGCTGACTTCTAAATCCGAAACAAGACCATGTCCCTCAAACAGGTCGGTTAGTAGGTTCTCATCCTCAATAATCCTGCAATCTGACGCGACAATAAGCCTATGATCCCCACCATCGTCAGTGGGCATTATGACACTGTATTTCTTCTCGTTGAAATAGAATTGCTCCGGTCTATATCCCCAATGATACTCCGTTGTGTCGTACTCCACGTACAAATCCTTGAGACTTGTGCAATCTGTCAAGAGGGTGGCTGCAGGCCGATCTGCACGTTCCTTGTCAGATCCCACTCCCAGACCTGCTATTACGAAGATGGCCAGTACAATGAGAACCCCTATCGCTATTCCGATGCCCTTTAGCTGGGCCTGCCCTCTCATCATGAACCTATTTGTGACGGAACTTCTTATTATATGTTTCCACAGTTTTCCTTGCCATTCAACACCTCAAGAAGAGTTTCCTCAGCCTCTTCAGCTCAGCTTTCTGTCCCAGTCCTGCCATATTAGCGTCTAGGGCATGGCCTGTCACATCGACAGCCCCTATAACCGCACCTGCGTTTGAAAACGAAGTAACCATATTCATCTGGGCTATCCCCATCCTGCCCTGGCTGGAGACCGGGGTTATACTTTCTATGCCCCCAGTGCCCCTTGCGCCTGCGTATTATGTGCCCACAGTTTCTACATCTTATCTGACTTCTCGTTCGTCTTTTAGTGGTTGGGCGAAACGCTCTAAATATCCAGTCAAAGATTCCCATACCTGCAGCTCGTCGGGTCTATTAAACGAAGTCCAGCCAGTCCATGTACCCCTCATCCATGCCCCGAACGATGCTGAAATAGGTTTCCCTCAGCCTTTTCGTCAAGGGCCCCGGGCCTTTTGATATCTCCCGGTGGTCCACCTGTCTTACTGGGGTCACTTCCGCGGCTGTCCCGCAGAGGAACACCTCGTCAGCGGTATAAAGCTCGTCCCTCAGGAGCGACCGCTCCCTGACGTCTATACCCAGGTCCCTGGCTATCAATATCAGCGTGTGCCTGGTTATCCCAGCCAGTATGCCGTCATGCGTCGGCGGGGTGACAAGCTTCTCGTCCTTCACTATGAACAGGTTCTCGCCCGTGCCTTCGGCCACATGGCCGTTTTCTATGAGCATGATGGCCTCATCGTAGCCTTCGTCCATGGCCTCTCTCTTGGCCAGCACAGAGTTCAGGTAGTTGGCGCTCGCCTTGATGTGGGGCGATAGCACAGTGCCGGTCATCCTCCTCCAGCTTGATATCCCGCAGGTGATGCCCGCCTCTGCATTCTTCCCGAAATACCTTCCCCAGGGAAGAGCCGCTATCGCGAAGCTGAACGGGCAGCCGTCTATAGCGAGCCCGAGCTTCTCATAGCCCACGAACACGATGGGCCTCAGGTAGCATTCCTTCACCTTGTTGGCCCTGATGAGCTTCTTCGTGATATCGCACAGCTCATCCACAGAATGTCCCAGCTTGAAATGATATGATTTGCATCCGTTGAGGAGCCTCTTATAGTGGTCCTTCATCCGGAAGACTGCGGGGCCATGGGGGGTGTCGTAGCATCTCATCCCCTCGAATATGGCCGTGCCGTAGTGGAGGCCGTGCGTCAGGACGTGAATCTTGGCGTCCTTCCAGTCCACGAACTTCCCATCGAGCCATATCTTCTTCAGGGTCTCCATGGGGGACTATCTCATCTGAATTTTAATGTTTGTCGCTAAGAAACCGCTATGGCCAAAGTCATAGTATATACGAAGAACGACTGCCCCTTCTGCGTGAAGGTCGAGGATTTCCTGAAAGAGAACGATGTGGAGTTCGAGGAGCGCAACGCCCAGCAGGATCCGGTCTATGCGCAGGAAGTCAAAGAGAGGAGCGGCGGCTATGCCGTTCCGGTCACAGACATCGACGGCCAGATAATCATCGGGTTCAATGTGAGGAAGCTCAAGGAACTCCTGAAGCTCTGATGCCTTCCGTCCATCTCCGCCTATTTCCTTTCGTAGTAGAAGTATTCCCCTGCCCCTCTCTGCTCGGTGTCGAGCTGGCTGCCGGGCTTGTTTATCCTGGGCCTTGAGCTGTCCTTGTCCCGTCTCATCGTTATGTTGGCCACCTTGAGGAAACCGTTCATGCCCTCTCTCTTGCTGAGCGGGGCGGTCGCATGGCCATGGACAGAGCTCTTGCCTTCGAAGACCACCAGCCTGTTGGCGATTGCGTCTATGAACACGATGTCGTGGTCCACCACGAATGCGCTCTTCTCGCTCTCGCTGATGACCTTCCTGAGAAGCGCTGCGAACTCGAACCTCTGCTCGATGTCCAGGAACGCGCTCGGCTCGTCGAAAAGATAGATGTCGGCCTCCTGGCTGAGCGCCAGTGTGAGCGCGACCCTCTGTAACTCTCCGCCAGAGAGCTCATCCAGCTTCTTCTCCATGAGCATCCCGACTTTCAGCCTGCGCTTGCATTCTTCCAGCACTGAGTTGTTCATGTTCTTGCCGCTGAAGACCTCATGGACGAACACCGGCTCCGCGGTCACGTACTGGGGCTTGTATGACACCTTGAGCCCTATCTGCTCGCCCTCATCGGCCTTCTCCACGCCGGCCAGCATCTTCACGAATAGCGAC
Organism: Microcaldota archaeon; assembly: GCA_040758595.1. GTDB lineage: Archaea > Micrarchaeota > Micrarchaeia > Anstonellales > Bilamarchaeaceae > Bilamarchaeum. The sequence goes on from JBFLVJ010000003.1 coordinate 86,995, forward strand.
TTGCCAAGGGCGTTCTTCCCCACCAGGCCGAGTATCTCTCCCTTACGTATCTCGCCGCCGTCGCTGGTGAACCTGAAACCCAAATCGCCCCCGAAGCTCTTTCCGAGGGCCCCGTATTTGAGCAGCGCTTTCGATCTTATCTCGCCCTCGCTGTGCTTGCTGAACTCTATCTCGTATGTCCTGAAGCGCACGTTCTCGTCCTTCAGGTATCCGGCGATGTACTCGTTGATGCCGACACGGACGTTCTTCACGCCCGAGACCACGCCATAGACGTTCTCGTCGCCGTATATGACATATACGTAATCGCTGACATAGTCGAGAAAGGTGAGGTCGTGCTCTGCCATCATCACCGGCTTCTTAGCCGAGAGGTCCTTGATGAGGACGGCCATCCTCAGCCTCTCCTCTATATCGAGATAGTTGGTCACTTCATCGAAATAATAGATGTCGGCGTCCTTCATGTATGCCGCCGCCACAGAAACCTTCTGCAGCTCCCCGCCGGATAGCTGCGATAGCTTCCTGCCCAAAATCTCCTCGAGGGCGAACAGCGTGACTATCTCCGCCACCCGCTCCTTGCCCATGCTCTCCAGCAGTTCCTCGACCGTTCCGCCGAACGCGTCCCGCACCTTGTCTATATGCTGGGGCTTGACGCTAAGCTTCTGCCCTTCCTTGGCCTTCTGGAAATATCTCTTGGCTTCTATGGGCAGCTTCCCCGATATCTCCTCTTCGCTCCATCTTCTCTTGAAGTCCGCGAAGTTCGGGGACATCTGTTTCGTGAGCAATCTTATGGTGCTGGTCTTCCCGATGCCGTTCTTTCCTATGAGCGACACCGCCCCTTCCAGCGGGAGGGGCAGGCCATAGAGCCTGAAAGCGTTGATGCCGTACTGGTATATCGGTTCGCTCAGCTCCTGGGCGAGATTGATTATCGCGATGCAGTCGACAGGGCATTTCTTGACGCAGAGGCCGCAGCCTATGCACAGGACCTCAGATATCACTGGATAGATGCCATTCTCCTCCACCACTATGCATTCCTCGCCCATCCTGTTGGGCGGGCACACCTTCATGCACTGGTAGGGGCATTTCTTGTGGATGCAGACGTCCCTGTCTATGACAGCTATCCTTGTGCTCATGAGGATCCGACCATAACTAGCTGGCGTGGTTTATTTATTCCTTATCAAATCCCCGGACCGCTTATCTCCTGGTTCCACGCGTCATCTGCGAAGACCCATCATACCAACCGAATCGCAGGCGCAACGCCCCTCCGTCAGCTTCGGGTATCCTCAGATGGCCGTCCTGCCAGTGTGCGCCTTCACGGTCTTTCCGGGTGGCGATGCCAGTTTCTTCGGTCTTGGCAAGCGCGCTCCGCTGCGCCTATTTTCCGCCGCATCGACCGCATTCTTGATGTTCTTGAATATGGACCAGCTCTCTCTGGCCGCTGCTTCGCCTTGCGCGTGGCCCTTCACAGTTTCCTTTCCGGTCCATTTAGCGAGCGATTCGGTCACTCTGTCCATGCCGATGACTGCCTTTCCGGCAAGGGCTATCAGGCCTGCCTCGCAGTTGTATCTGACTCCTTTGAGATCGTCCTGGAGGCCGTCTATCAAGTGCGGCACTGCGGCCGGGTGCTCTAGGTTCATAAGCACCCACGCCCTCACTTCCCTCCTGCGGGGATTCTCGTTCTTGCCTCCTTCATGCCCTATCGTCTGAATCGCGCTCTCCATCCTTTGCGGATCCGCCTTGGCGATGGCTATCAATGCGAATGATATCTCGGTGTATCTGTTCACGTCGCTGCCTTCGCAGGCTTCGAACAGGGCCGGTATCGTGCCGACGTCCCCAATCTTGCCGAGCGCCTCGATGGCGCTCCCCGCGACGCGCCAGTCGCGGTCCCTGAGCAAGCCGAGCAATCCTGGAAGTGCTCTGCTCTCCCGTATGTCGCCCAGCCATGCCGCGGCGTTCATCCTGACTTGCGCATCCCCATCGCCCAATTCCGCCATACGCTTCGCTATCTCACCCATAGTTATCCCGCTCGATAATAGTGTCTTTATGTGCTTATAAATGTTGGCAAAAGGAAAAGAGAAGAATCACTGGCCCAGGAGCGTCCTCAATTCGAGCGCATGCTCCTGTTCATCCATGATGATGTGCCTGAGCTTGTGCTCTATGTACTCGTACTCGTAAGGCAGCTCGTCGCGGGTCGCCTTGAGCTCGGCCCAGATCTCCCTGTAGAAATCGACGGCGTCCTTCTCGTCCTTGAGGTTCACCTTGAGGATCGATGTGTTGTCTTTGGCCGGATGGCCAGGCGCCATCTTGATATCCGGCGCGGCATCGAGTATCTCGAGGCATGCCCTGAACTTCTCGGCATGCTCCTCTTCGTCCTTGGCTATCTCTTTCAGCCTCTCGGTGAGCGAATCGGCGCACTCGCCGCTGGTGAGCGTAGCATGGCTCAGGTATTGCGCGGCAGCCTGGTGCTCAAGCTGCAATCCCTTGTTCAACAGCTCTATCAGTTTCGCTTTAGACAAAAAACCACCTTCTTCTAATGGGACACAAAACAATTTATTGGTTCGCTGGCCTTCAACAGGCATGGCAAAGAAAGTTACTGTCTATATGGCTGATTGGTGTCACTGGTGCCACAAGGTAGTGGATTTCCTCAATGCGAACAAGGTTCCCTTCGAGCCTAAGGATGTCGATGATCCGGCCAATGCCAAAGAATCGATGAAGAAGAGCGGACAGGCAGGGATACCCGTGATAGACATAGATGGCGAAATCGTCGTCGGGTTCGATGAGAAGCGGCTGAAGGAGCTCCTGGACCTCTAATCCCTTCTATGGCGGCTTCTCCTTCTTCCATGCGAAGGCTTCCCGGAGCGGTGCCCGGGATGGATGTCGCCCGGATGTCTGCTTCTGGAGTGCCCTTCCGAACCGTGGCTGCGCCCGCCTGAGCCGCGGCTGTAGTCGCCGGGACCATGGCTCCGATGCCCGCCGGAACCCCTCTGCCCTCTGTGCGGACCGTATCTGGATGAGCCCCCGTGCCGTGGAGGCCCGCGCCTCTCTCCGCTCCTGTATGCGCTCAGCCCGCCCTGCTTCATCCAGGCGAAGTCCGGGTGGTCCTCGCTCATCCTCTCCTGCAGGGTCTCTTTCCTCTGCACGAAGTTGATGGCCTTGCCCTCCTGGCCCATCCTCCCTGTGCGTCCTATCCTGTGGAGGTGTATCTCTTCTGACTGGGCTCTGTCATAATTGACTATCAAACCGAGATCGTCTATGTGCAGTCCCCTGGCCGCGACATTGGTCGCCACCAGGATGTTTATCCTGCCCTCCTTGAAATCCTCGAGCGTCCTGTTCCTCTGCGCCTGGGTCATGTCGCCCTGTAGGACGCCCGCCTTGAATCCCATGCGGTAGAGCCTCTCCTGTATCTTGGAAGCGCCTATCTTGGTCTCCCTGAAGACGAGCGTCCTCATCTCAGCGTGCTCGCGCAGGACCTCCACCAGCCTCGGGAACTTCTCCCGGTCCGTGGTCTCCAGGTGTTCCTGCTTTATGGTCTCCGCGGCCTCCACCTCGCCTATCTCTATCTTCGTAGGTGAAGGGACGTACTTGGATGCGATGCTCAGTATCTGCGCGTCTATGGTCGCCGAGACCAGCAAGGTCATCCTCTGCCTGGGCAATTTGTCCAGTATGCCGGTCACGTCGTCTACGAATCCCATATCAAGCATCTGGTCGGCCTCGTCGAGGATGGCGATGTCGAACTCGTTGATGTGCACCGCTCTGCGCTCGCTGAGGTCGATGAGCCTTCCTGGCGTGGCGACTAATATGTCCACTCCGCCTCGCAGGTCGCTGAGCTGGATGTTGATGCTCTGCCCGCCGTAGACCACATGCACCTTCAAATCATGCAGCTGGGCTATCGCGCGCAGCTCCTTGCAGACCTGCACCGCCAGCTCTCTGGTCGGCGTCAGTATCAGCGCCTTGCGGGACTTGCCCGCAGATATCCTCTCTATTATCCCTATGCCGAAAGCGGCGGTCTTGCCGGTCCCGGTATGGCTTCTCACCAGCAGGTTGCGCCCGGCCATCAGCTCGGGGATCACTTTCTGCTGCACTTCCGTCGGCTCGACATAATTGAGCCTCATAAGGGCCTCCAGCGTCTTCTGGCTGAGACCCATCTCATTGAATTCCATCTAACCACTCCTGGTCGTGTATATCAGAAAAGGGGAGTCTGTTACACTTATTATCATTTTAATAAACATATTTACGCATTCCCATTATATAAACCTATCCTTGACTGCCACCTAATATAATCCTTTCCCATCATCCTAAAAAACATGAACATCCTCGTTTTCGGCCTTGAATCGGAGGACGCCATCCTCTCCAGGCTGAGGAGGAACTTCCCGAATCTCGGCTTCAAGAAATACCAGATATCGATGGAGCTCGAGGACGAGGGCAAGCGCATCGTGGCGATAGACACGGTCAAGGGCATAGACCACGTGATGCTCCTGGATGACATGAGCATAGTGAGCCCTGCAAAGGCCATGAGCGGCTCCGGGGCCATAATGACCTTGCGCATCCTTCTGAAGATAGGCTCCCTGGAATCCGCCAAGGTGATAGCGGTCCCCGAGAAATACCCGCAGGCCGCGGCGGTGCAGGAGATAAGCAATCTGCTCTCGCAGATACTCTGATCCATGCGATGTTTCGGCTCCGCCCGAAGGAATCCGGGCCTGACTTAAATATCCCATGTGCGATGGGGTATGGTGATACATATGTCGCAGAACACTGCGTTGATAGTGATGGGTGCGCTCCTGCTTGTCGTGATAACCGCAGGGCTCACCTACTATATGACAAAGAGCGTCGAGTCTTCCCTCCCCGGGCAGAACGGGACCGCGGCCGACAAGCCCACCATAACCGTGCGCGGCGAGGCGACGAAAACGCTCGAGCCGGACCTGCTCA
>JBFLVJ010000004.1:0-90905 GCA_040758595.1 Microcaldota archaeon
TTCAACTCCCACATCTCCGCTCAGCGTCCCTATTCGGTCCGAGTACCCTCCGTCTGAGCAGGTACGCTCCGATGTCTATCCCGTGCAATATCGTGAGCTTGGTCTCTCCTTGCCTGACACCATAGCTGATGGGGACCTCGCATATCCTCAGCCTGAGCCGCGAGCACTCGGCGAAGAAGTTCGCCTCGAGCGAGAAGTGCGGGGCGTCTACGACCATCCTCTTGTATGCGCTCTTCCTGAACGCCCAGAACCCCGAGCACACGTCTGATATGGGCCGGAGGTAGAGCACGTTGGCCATCAGCGTGAGCATGCCGTTGCCCAGCCTGTTGACGGGCTTCATCGCGCCCTCCTCTATCCTGCCCTTGAATCTGCTACCGAGCACGACCTCGCACCCTTCCAGGCGTTCCAGGAGCTTCGGTATCTCTTCTGGCATGTAGCTCGCGTCCGAATCGAGCAGCACCAGCACGTCCGTGTCTATCTCCCCGAACGCCTTCTTTATCGCGATGCCCTTCCCGCGCCTGTCCAGGGTTATGAGCTCCACACCGAGCCTGCGCACTATATCGACGGTCCCGTCCGTGCTGCCGCTGTCAGCCACATATATGCGATAGGCGGAATCGACTTTCCTGACCCGGCCAATTATCTCCTCTATGGCATCGGCCTCGTTCAGGGTGGGTAGCAGCACCGAGACGTCCATGCTCAAATCACCCTGAACACTATGAACGCGTTCCCGCTGAGCCTCTGGTCTACCATGAACCTCGGGTCAGCTTCGAGCATGCTCAGCTTCTGGTTGACCTGCTCGGGCTGGAAGCCCGCTATGCACCCATGATCGAAGATCGCGTACTCATATCCGTATTTTTTCAGGAAACCGTAGTTGCCCTCCACGCTGTCCGTTATGGAGCGCGTCCTGTAATCGATGACCTCCCTCTCCCAGCTGTAGTCCATCATGCTGAAGCCGTTGAGCGGGCTGAAGGGGCCGCCGCACATGGCCGCCACCCTGGTCTCAGCAGGGAGCGCCCCCCCGAGGTTGACATACCCGGAGAACTGCTCCTGGGAGATGAAGCCGGCGCCAGGGGGCCACATGGATGTCTCCACCACGTATTTCGGCGCTGCTGAGGTGGCGAGCAATCCGCCGACCAATAGCACCAGGAGAGCCAGCGCGAAGCCCTTGGAGCCCCTCTCCACATGCTCATGGAAGCGGGCCGCGCCTACCCCGGCCAGCATCGCGACCGGAATCGCGAGGAACACCCAGAACCGGTGCGGCACCAGCTTCACCGGCAGCAGATTCCCTTCGGTGCCGACCATGCAGAATATGAACCATATGATGAGGATGGCCATCGAAAGGCTCTCCTTCCTCTCGCGGAAGGATTTGACCGCGACCCACAGCCCGCCCAGGGCGAGTATCATGGCGAACGCGCCCCATCCGACCGGCTGGTCCATCTTCGACGCGAACGGCGCTTCCCAGAAATCCTGGAAGCCATATACGATGCCACCGCTCGTATCAGCCGTCTTCTCTGTGAATATGCTTCCGCTCAGGCTCAGGTGGCTGAAGACGACGTCCGTCGGGAACATGACGAACATTGGTATCCAGAACTCGGCCAGGGCGAGCGCGAACGCGGCGATGAAGATGGTCGCGGTGGGGATGGCCGCCGATAGCGCTTTCTTGTCCAGCTTCCGGTTTTCCCATGCTTTCACGATGAAGAGAGCGGCGACGAACCCTGCCATCAGGCCGAAGAACGTCGCAGCGGGCGACGGAGCCGTTATCATGGCCGCAGCCATGGAAAGGACGGCCGCGATGGCGAACCCATTCCTCTGCGCTCCTTCCGCTTTCAGGTGCCGCTCCACGAAATAGAGCGCCGGGAAGACCAGCATCACCGATAGCGTCTGGGCCCATATGAAATGGCTCATGAAAGACGGGAGCACCGCGAGCACGAACGCGGCCCACAGGGCCCTCTTCCCTCCGAATCTCTCTTTGGCCCAGGCGAAGAAGAACGGTATCGCAAGGCTGATGAGCAATGAGTTCAGGAATTTCATCGAGGCCTGGAGAGGCGCCCCTCCGATCTGGAAGGCGACCCCGAGCAGGACATCATAGAAAGGCGGGTAGGGCGCCAGGTATTTTATCAGCTGGCTGTCCGGCTGGATATACGTCCCGTGGAGCGAGACGAATCTCACGCCTTCCGCATGCTCCCAGGGGTCGTCGTCCTCCAGCCAGGGGTAGTTGGACGAGCCTATATAATAGACAGCCAGATGGATGACGAATAACAGGATGACTATCTTCCATCCGTCCGATATGTCCGGCAGCGAGAGCTTGAAATCCTCGGCGTCCTTATATGCCAGGAGGAGCAAGCCGCCTGTCAGCGCCAGGTATATCGGCCACCACGCGAGCCCGAGGGCTCCGAGCACCACGCTCGCCTGCACGAAGAAGACGATGCCAAGGCCCATCGCCATGAAGAACTTGGCCGCCTTGTCCTCCTCTTCCATGCCGAGGAGCCTCCACATGGCGTAGCCTGATCCTGCGCATACCGTGATGAAGAATATCAGCTGGGCTATCATCGTCCTCCCCCTACCTATCCCGTCCTCTGTTTTTTAATCCGCTTCCTTCTCTGAGCCATCCGATGTATCGCCGCAGTCCGTCGCGCAGCCCCACCCTGGCCTTCCAACCCAGTGCCTCGAGCTTCCGGGTGTCCATGAGCATGAGCCGCACGTCCCCCCTCCAGCCCTGCGGTTCCTTGCCGAAGCGCATCTCTGGCTCCAGCCCGAGCTCCCCGCACATGGCTTCGGCCAGCTCCTTCACGCTTGTCTTCTCCTTGCCGCCGACATTGAACACGTCATATCCGCTCCGCTGCTTCTGCCAGGCCGTGAGCATGGCCGAGACGCAATCCGAGACGTAGAGGAAAGATTTCTGCTGCCTGCCGTCCCCGAGTATCTCGAGCAGCGCTGGGTCAGCGGCCAGCTTCCTGAAGAAATCGAACATCACTCCACGGACGCTCCGCTCTCCATATATGTTCGCGAGCCTGAGCGAGGTGCAGCACATCCCATAGGAGCCGGAATATGCCGAAAGGTATGATTCTCCTGCTGCTTTGCTGGCGCCGTAATTGCTTATAGGCCTGCAGGGGGCATCCTCCACTGTCGGCACCGCGACCATATCCCCACAGACGGCCGAGCTCGAGGCGAACACGATCCTCCCCACATCGGCTTTTCGGCACGATTCTAGCACCGAGAGCGTGCCGCGCGTGTTGCTCTCGAAAGATTTCCACGGATCCCCCGCGCTCTCCCGCACATCCGGAGCGGCTGCAAGGTGGAACAGGGCATCGATGCAATTGAGCGCTCCGGAGAGGTCCTTTTTTACATTCTTCCGGATGAGCTTGATCCCCTTGCCTATATTCTCTTTCCGTCCTGAAGAAAGGTCGTCCAGGACGACCACATCGTGGCCTTCAGCCGACAGCGCATCGGAGAGATGCGAGCCTATGAATCCCGCCCCTCCGGTAACAGCGATTCTCAATAAATCTCCCTCGCTGACTAATCGGTGGTTCTGGTTTTAAAAACAGCATCAGGGATAGGGAATCCGGTAATCCTGATGTCCATGGCAAAATTGAGGAACGCTCTCATAAAGCGGCTCGCAGGCAAGCCGTTCCAGTGCCAGCATGCCGAGCTATCGGTCATCGCGACCGCGGCAGACGAGCCTTCCAGACCCAACGACCGTCTGCTGGATATCTCGCTCCAGGCGATAGCCAATGCCCGGACCGTCGACCTGTCAGATGTCAAGGAGCGTGCCGCAGGGAGCATCTACGAATCGCTCGACACCTGGCCCGGGGAGCACTACAAGCTCCTAGCTGGACTCGTGATGGCGCTCGAGCCGAAGGTTGTCGTCGAGATTGGCACCGCCAAGGGCGCGGCCACCTTGAGCATGAGGAAATACCTGAAGAAGGGTGCGAAGATAACCACCTTCGACGTCAGCCCCAAAGACAAGGTGGGCCAGTTCTTCAGGGATTCTGATTTCGACGGAAGGCTGGAGCAGCACATAGACGACCTCACAGATTACGATACCGCATCGAAGCACGCAGCGCTGCTCAAATCCGCCGATATCATCTTCATGGACGCGCTCAAGGACGGCAAGATGGAATACCTTTTCATGGAGAACTTCGAGCGCATCAGCTTGAAGAAGGGCACACTCATCGTCTTCGACGACATCAAGGTCTGGAACATGCTCAGGTTCTGGAGGGAGCTGAAGTATCCCAAGATAGACCTCACCTCCTTCGGCCACTGGAGCGGCACCGGCATGATAGAGTGGTTATGACACAGGCAGCCGCTGCCTTCCGGATATGGTTTCCAGTCATATGTTTCGGGTATCGTGTCCCGGCTATGCGAAACCCAAAACCTCAAACGGGAAACCAGTATTTTTAATGACTCAGGCCGATTAGTCTATCGGTGGGAATCTGAAAGTCGCGATCCTATGCGGGGGAAGAGGCACCCGCCTGAACGAGGAGACCAGCACGGCTCCAAAGCCGCTGGTCAATATCGGAGGCATGCCGGTCCTCTGGCACATCATGAAGGGCTATGCGCACTATGGCTACAGGGACTTCGTCCTGCTCCTGGGCTATAAGGGCGACCAGATAAGGAGATACTTCACAGAATATGGATACATGGCCCGGGATTTCACCCTGAAGACAGGCAACGGGGAGCGGGAATATTTCGGGGACCTCGAGGACTGGACGATAACCTTCGCCGACACCTGGGAAGATAGCCTCACCGAGAGGCGGCTTGCCCTGGCAAGGAAGCACCTTGAAGGCGGGGATTTCATGCTCACCTACGGGGATGGGGTGGGCGATGTGGATCTGAAGGCGCTCAAGAGGGCGCATTCCGGCAACGGGAAGAGAGGCACAATCACCGTATACAATCCCGAATCCAAGTACGGCATCGTGAATGTGGATGGAGCGGGCAACGTGCTATCGTTCCGTGAGAAGCCGCTGATGACCGAGTTCGTGAACATCGGTTTCATGGCGTTCAGACCTGATGTCTTCGACAGCATCAGCAAGGGGAACGTCATGATGGAGGATTCGCTCCTACCGGCGCTCGCCAAAGAAGGCGATTTGGGTTATCATCACCACAAAGGTTTCTGGAAGCCCATGGACACATACAAGGATTTCACCGAGCTAAACGGCATGTGGGCGAAGGGCGATCGGAGATGGAAGGTATGGGAGTGAGCGGAAAGAACGTCCTGGTGACAGGGGCCACCGGCTTCCTCGGCGCCCATGTGTGCGAGCTGTTCGCCGCGGAAGGCGCCAGCGTGGTCGCGCTCGCGCGCGACGAGGTGCCGGATTCGAGGTTCTATTTCGACGGCGTCAGTGGAAAGGTCGTCATAGCCAAGGAGCGCCTGGAGGACATCGAAGGGGTAACCCGCGTCCTAAACGAATACGAGATAGACCTCGTGATACACCTCGGGGCCCAGACCATCGTGCCGACAGCGAACCGTGACCCCTTATCCACATTCCGCTCGAACATCGAAGGGACCTGGAACGTTCTGGAGGCAGCGAGGAGAGCCAGGGCCAATGCATCCATAATCGTCGCCTCCAGCGACAAGGCTTACGGGGACCAGGAGAAGCTCCCCTACACCGAAGAGATGGTCCCGGACCCGAAATACCCTTACGATGTCTCCAAGAGATGCTGCGAGCTGCTCTCGAACTCATATTCCTCGACCTATGGCCTGGGTGTCACGGTCACCCGCCTTGGAAACATCTACGGTCCGGGCGACCTGAATTTCAGCAGGATAGTGCCTGGCACCATACGCTCCATCATGAGGGACGAATCCATCCAGATACGCAGCGACGGCAAGTTTACCCGCGAATACCTCTATGTCAAGGACGCCGCTTCGGCATACCTCAGACTAGCAGAGGAGCCGAAGAAGGCGAAAGGCCAGGTCTTCAATGTGGGGAGCGACGAGCGGCTCACCGTCCTGCAGGTGGTCGAGGTCATCTCGAAAAAGATGGGTCATATCAAGAAGCCAGAGATACTCAACAGCGCGAAAGGCGAGATAAAAGACCAGTATCTGTCCTCGGCCAAGATGAAGGCGGCGATGGGCTGGAAGAGCCTCTACTCATTCGACAAGGGGCTCGATGAGACCATCGCCTGGTACAGGGACTACCTCTCCAGGTGAGCCGATGGTCTTCTCCTGCAGGATATGCGGAAACAAGGAAGGCAACCTCACGATCCAGGCAAAGGAGATGATGTACGGGCTCAAGGAGAGCTTTGATTATGTGGAATGCGCATCCTGCGGATGTCTCCAATTGGCGCAGCTCCCGGAAGACATGGGGAGATATTACCCGAAAGATTACTACTCTATCAAGAGCGCTTCAGGCCCCCTGGCCTCTGCGAAGCGAGCGCTGATATCAAGCCGGGACCGATACTCGCTCCTCGGCCAAGGGCTTCTCGGGAAGGTGCTGGACACGGTCTCCCCCAACGGCCTCTTCCATCTCATCCGGAGCAAGGCGCGCCTAACAGGATCCTCCGCCATCCTAGACGTGGGATGCGGCGCAGGCAGCATGCTCCGCTCGCTCAAGGCCATGGGCTTCGCGGATTTGACCGGGGCAGACCCCTATGCAGAGCCTGTGGAAGAGTCCGGCCTCAGGATACTGAAGAAAGGCATCACCGAGATGGACGGAGGGAAACGCTTCGACCTGATATTCTTCAACCACTCCCTAGAGCACATCCAGGACCAGGAGGGAAACCTCTCCAAGGCGGCAAGGCTGCTCAAGGAAAACGGCACATGCATCGTGCGCATCCCGCTCAAGAGCGAATACATATGGAAGCGCTACGGCACGAACTGGGTGCAGCTGGACGCACCGAGGCATATCTTCCTGCACACCACCAGAAGCTTCGCCCTCCTCGCGGAGCGCTCCGGCTTCGAACTCACGGAGACCATATTCGATTCCAGCGAGTTCGTGTTCATCGGCAGCGACGCATATGAGAAAGGCATCCCGCTGGAGAGAATCGCGGGCAACATGCTAAGTCCGAAAGGCAAGCTCCTCCATTGGGGCGGGATAAACAGGCTACGGGCGAAGGCCGCCGAGCTCAATGCGAAGAGCCAAGGGGACCAGGCGGCGTTCATACTGAAGCTGCCCAAGGAAGGTGGTAGGGATTAGGATACTCATACTTGGAGCTACCGGGGTGGTGGGGTACCACATGGCGCTCCATCTCAAGCAGAACCACGAGGTGACGACAGCCAGCAGGTCGTCCTCTTCGACAGACTATCGTGTCGATGCGACCGACGAAGGGCAGCTGGAGCGGCTGTTCGATGAGACGAAGCCAGAGGTGGTGATAAACGCCATCAAGCCGGCGCTCTCGACCGATGCCATGGAGAAAGAGCGGGAGCTGACGACGCTCGTCAATGCCAGGATACCGGAAACGCTCGCAGGGATGTCCAGTGACCGCGGATTCCTCCTGGTGCAGATAAGCACCGACTGGGTATATGCAGGAGAGGAAGGAAAGTGGTATGATGAGCGCTCACCCGTCTCGCCCAAGAACCATTACACAGAAACAAAGGCGCTGGCAGAGGAGAAGGTACGGACAATAATCCCGCAGAATCATCTCATCCTTCGCACCGAAGGCGTCTTCGGCTTCGACGAGAAAGGCTCGAACATATTCCTGAGGCTCAAGCGCTCGGCGGACGGGGGCAAGCCGGTCAGGCTCCCTTCCGACCAGTATTCACAGCCAATCTGCGGCATCGAGCTCGCCAGGATGGCCGGCGCGCTGATAGGAAAGGGCTGCCGGGGGACCTACAACACCGTCGGCCCGGAATACCTATCAAGATACGAATTCGGCTTCCGGGTATGCGAGCGCTTCGGATTCGGCTGCGCGCTGGAGCAATTCTCGATAAAGGACCGCGACATCCCGGTGCCTGCCTTTCTCAGGATAGACACCTCAAAGCTAGCCGGGGAGATAGGGCAGATTAAAAGCCTTGAGGGGCAATTCTCGGATTTAGAGGAGTTTCTGAATGATCGTGCGCAAGATAGAGGTTGAAGAGCTTCCGCTTTCGGGCGCCTTCCTGATAAGGCCGCTCGAGTTCAAGGACGAGCGGGGCTCGTTCTACAAATTCTATACCGATGAGACCCTGAAGGCCATCGGCACGAATTCGATGTTCCCGGAGGAATACCTCTCGGTATCCAAGAAGAACGTCATCCGCGGCCTGCATTACCAGCTCGGAGAGAAGACGCAGGCCAAGCTGGTCAGGTGCACGGCAGGGCGCATATTCGACGTGCTGGTGGACCTGCGCAAATCCTCATCCACGTTCTCCAAATGGTACGGTGTCGAGCTTTCCGCAGACAAACCGTTATGCCTGTACATACCGCGCGGATTCGCCCACGGCTACGCCGCACTTACGGACGACGCAGCGATACTATACAAGGCTGACAACCACTACTGCCCTGATTCCGAGGGCGGACTTAGATGGGATGACCCCGAGCTTGCCATATCCTGGCCGGTGAAGAAGCCGTTGCTCTCGAAGAAGGACGCCAAATGGCCGGCAATCAAGGAGGCCCAGCTTTTCGATTAGGTGGCCGCATGGAGGACAATCTCTATCGGTTCGCGAGGCCGCCCATAACGCTCGGCGCCTACCCAAAGAAAAAACTCATGATACTCATCCCCTGCTACAACGAGCTCGATTACCTGGTGGAGCATCTCAGGGCCCTCTCCGGACAGAGCTTCCTGGAGTTCGATGCGCTCGTAGTGCTCTCCAACATACTGGACAATCGCGAAGTTGCGAAGAAACTGCCGCAGCCCCTTCCATTCAACGTCATCCTGCTGAACCGGGCGTCGGACACCGGCTCCTCGGGCGGCTTCTATGCCGGAGAGAAATACGCGCTGGAGAACGGCTACGAGTGCGTGATATTCGCGGATGTGGATGCCATCCCTTCGGCCGACAAGGACCTCGTGGAGATGCTCTGGAAGAGCTACGCCGGCGGCGCCCAGCTGGCCCAGTCATACATAAAGTACCGCCTCGGGGACAAGATGGTCTTCGAAGCCAAGCCAGGCAGCAACCATTGCTACGGCATGATATCTACGGCCCTGATAAGGAAGGCGGGCCTCCACTACTATCCGCTCTATATAGGCGCGGACGACACCGAGTATCTTCTGAGGACAAGTTCCCTCGCGCCCGTGGCGTTCGTGGACCGTGCGGTCTACCATCCTCTTCTGGCATCGGCCTACAAGAATTTCGACCGTGACGTGGGCTATATCATAAACCACATGCTCATCGGCATCCCGCGCTACTGGCTCGGGCACGTCTACACCCTCTCTACCATGTCGCTTATCTTCCTGCTCTTCGGAGAGCCGCACATGAGGGAATCCGCGCTGCACATCCTCAAGTCGGCCCTCACGTATCGGTTCGGGCGGGAGAACACCGGGTTCTCATCAGGATTCAGGGAAAAGGTGCAAGCGGTCGACAGGGCATCGTTCGACACAGTGGTCTCACCCATAGAGATTCCAGGGGTGAAAGAGCTCATCCTGCACAATTATGGCGGCGGCGAGGGCAAGCGGTTCGGGGATGCCCTCTCCACCGCGCTGAAGGTGCTGAGGAAGAGGACTCTTTTCTCCCAGGCCAACATGACCGCCATCGTGGCAGGCATGCCGTTCGCGAAGGAATGCTGGGTGGTCCAGGGGGATGGCAAGGCGCTGCTGGTCTCTGACAACCGCTCATTGTCCATACATGTACTCAAGGGTGCGCTCTTCTGTTTCCTGTTTCCCTCGTTCCTCACGTTCTCCTTCATCAGCCTGGCAGTCAATCTACTCCGGAAGCCGGACACCATGCGCTTCGGCCTATGATTTTCTGGCGAGGGCGGCTTTCAGCGCACCATCGATGCCTGCGCAAATATTTCTCCAGTCATATCCTTCCCGGACATGCTCAGCCATCGCAGATGATTTCTCCGCCAGGGCTTTCCTGTCAGCGATGGCTTCGGCGAGCCTCTTGGAGAGGCAGTCTGCATCATCGACCGGGCAGAGGTAGCCCAGCCTGCCGCCATCGGTTATCTCCCTGAACGATTGTATGTCCGAGCCGACCAGCACGGCGCCGAAAAGGCCCGCCTCCACTACCACCAGCCCGAAGCTCTCGTATCTTGATGGCATGGCCAGTATCTTTGCCTTGCGGTAATACTCATGCAGCGTCTCTTTTTCCACGAAACCCAGGTGGTTTATCCGCTTGGCAGCATCAGGATGTGCCTTTAGGAACGCATCGAAGCTGGGCTTGAAGGATCCTTCCATCCCTCCGATGAGTGCGAGCCTCCAACATTCCGCCTCTTCGCATCCCGCGAAAGCGTCCAGCAGAATCTCGGTCGCCTTCTGATGGGTGCCTGTCCGCCCCACATGCAGGATGATACTTTCCTTGTCCTCGAAATCTACGTTCTTGGGCAGTATGGATGTTTCCACCCCGTTGGGGACGTAGATGAGTTTTTTCGCGACTTTTTTCAGCAGCGGATGCCTGGAGAAGAATGCGCACACCTCCTTGGACTCGGCGCTTATGATGTCTATGGGCGAGAACCTGAGCAGAAGGTAGTAGCTGAGGATGCGCAGATCGGTCCTATCCGAGTTCTTTTCATAGTCATCGAGGAAAGCCGGGTCCTTGTCCCATTTGCAGTAGACGAGCCCTTTCCTGTTGAAAAGCTTGTAAACAAGGCCTACGATGTAGGTGTACCTGATGCTATAGGAATTCAGGATGTCTATCTCACTGGCCCGCCTGAACATGAAGGGGACGAGATCGAGCCCGATGAAAAAAGGATCCAGCTTCCCGAAGAGCCTGAAGAGCAGGCGGTTCTTCATGAGCGGGTTCTGTCCTATCTGCGACAGCTCAAGTTCCGGCGCGGCCTTTCGCGCCTCTTCCAGCAGTGCCGGATTCTCGTAGGATACGAATATCGAGCGGTATCCGCGGTCTCGGGCGAGGATGCGGGGTATCATGCCCACGTCCTTGTGGAGGTGTATCGGGACGGAATACGGGAAGAAGGTCGCGAGCACCGCCAATCCGGCCACCTACTTCTTCTTTGCGACCAGCTTCAGGTTCACGCCGCTAAGGTGCTTGGGGAGCAGGGGCAGCAGCACTGATTTCACTATCCTCAGGAACGCGCTTGGCGAGTCCTTCTGCATGAGGTAATCTATGCTCTCCACCTCGAAGCCGAACTTGTCGGCCCAGTTCCTCATGTGGAACGCAGTGTATATCTCGAAGTGCCGATCCTCCTTTCCGTAGCCGCTGTAGTTGTGCAGGAAGAGCGTCTTGCCAAACCCGATGCCGAGATAGGCGGCATTGTCGGTGATGAGCGTGAGCCTGCCCCCTTTCTTGAGGACCCTGTTGGCCTCCTTCATCAGGTTGGCCGGATTCGTCAGATGCTCGAAGAGGTTCTTGGTATAGACCTCGTCGAAGGTGCCGTCATCGTAGGGCAGCCTGTCCTTGTCTATGTCGCACTGCTTGACATCGTCCTTCTGCGGATAGAGGTCTACGAAATCGGTCCCGATGGTGAAATCCTCTCCGCACCCTATGTTCAATACACGAGCCATAAGAATCAAACCTCAACGCCGATGGGATAGTGCCGATGTAACAATTAAAACCCGTCGCTTGCGCCTTCCTTGGCCTTTGCGACTTCTTGGAACGCGGCGCGCATCTTCTTGAAGAACATCTCCCAGGTGAAATTCTTGAGCACATGCTTCCGGCCTTCCCTGCCCATCTTCTCGTTCAAGTCAGGGTCAGCGGCCAGCTCCAGCATCCTCTGCGCCATCTTTTCCGTGGAATCCACCAGGAACCCTGTCTTGCCCTCCAGTATGGTGTACTTCGGCCCGCCCTCGTCCACCGAGATGCAGGGTTTCTCGCTTGACATGGCCTCAAGAGGCACCAGGCCCCAGTCCTCCTTTATCGGACAGAAGAGGACGGCGTAGCACCTGGCATAGAGCGATTTGAGCTCTTCCTCTGGCAGGTCGGTCCTGAACTCGACATCCAGGCCCTTGGCCATCTCCATGAGGCCCTCGAAATATTTATGTTCCCGCTCCCGGTTGGGCACATGGCCAGCCAGAATCAGTTTCCAGTTTCCGGTTTCGGGTCTCGAGTTCCGCGAGCTGGGGTTCGCGTTCTTCATCTTGGCAGAGAACTTCCTGAACGCTTCGATGGCATACTCGAACCTCTTCTCGGGCACCACCCGTGAGGGGTAGAAGAAATACTTGTCATAGCCCTCGTTCCTGAACTCGTCTGCATGGACCCCTGGAGGGATGGGCTCCACCGGCTTCCCCACGTATTCGTCCAGGAACGCCTTGTCCCTGACATTGACATACGGGGAGACCGAGACCGTCTTCTCTATCTTCGGGTCTATCCTCCTCTCCCAGAACATGTACCAGCTGTGCATGGAGCGGGTGAGCATGCGCTTGTGGAAGGGGAGGGAGGCGACCTTCTGCGAATAGAGGTCGAAGGCGCTGCGCACCGGGCTGTAGAAATACCAGCACACCCGCTCGTTGCGGTTGCGTATCCAGTTGCCCGGTTTGGCATGGGCGTTTATCACGTCATAATCATCCTTCACCTTGTGGGTGAGGAATTCCATCCCGGCGACAGCCGAGGTATAAGCGTTGATGTCCTTGCGCAGGAAGAAGAATGGCTTCTCGAAAAGCGGCCGCTTGAGCACCCGCACGTCGAGCTCGGAGAACTCGGAGAATGCGCTGGTCTTGTCATAGAACGCGGTATATATGGGCGCGTCGAACTCCCTGGCCAGCTCCAATATGAGGCGGTCACCGCCCCCTTTCTGGAATATGGCCGGGTAGAATACCAGGACATCCATGCCATCTTCTCCAATAATTAGCTTTTAATGGAGTCCGGAACATCTTATATAGAGGAGGCGAAGCTTATGGTCAAGCCATCGATCACTATCGGAAAGGACACGATTTCTGAGGATTCAGCATGCTATGTGATAGCTGAGATAGGGCACAACCACCAGGGCAGCATGGACCTGGCCAAGAAGATGGTTGACGCGGCCGCGCAGGCCGGGGCCAACGCGGTCAAGCTGCAGAAGCGCTCCAACAAGGATCTCTTCACGGCCGAGATGTATGCAAAGCCCTACGAGAACGAGAACAGCTTCGGGAAGACATATGGCGAGCACCGCGAGGCCCTGGAGTTCGGCGAGGAGCAATACAAGGAGCTCAAGGCATATGCGGACTCAAAGGGCGTGACGTTCTTCGCGACGCCGTTCGACATCCCGAGTGCGGACTTCCTGGAGAACGTAGGCGTGCCTGCCTACAAGATAGCCTCGGCGATGGTCACCGACATCCCGCTGATAGAGCACGTCGCCAAGAAGGGGAAGCCAATCCTCCTCTCCACTGGGACATGCACCCTGGAGGACGTGGATCGCGCCTACGAATGCATGAAAAGCCATGGCGTGCCCATGTGCATCCTGCACTGCGTGGCGGCCTACCCTATGATGGATTACTCCGAAGCTAACCTCAGCGTCATCAGCGCACTCAAGGAGCGATACCCCGACGCGGTCATCGGCTTCTCGAGCCACGAGAGCGGCATCATGCTGCCCGTGGCTGCCTATATGCTGGGAGCCAGGGTGGTGGAGAAGCACTTCACATTGAACCGCGCCATGAAGGGCACCGACCAGACGTTTTCGCTAGAGCCCCAGGGGCTCTCGAAGATGGTGCGAGACCTCAAGCGCATCCACCAAGCCCTGGGAGACGGCAACAAGATAGTCCAGCGCTCGGAGATGAGCGCGAAACAGAAACTGGGCAAGAGCATATTCGCCAGGACGCGCATCCCGAAAGGCACGATAGTGGCGCCCGAGATGGTGATTTTCAAGAGCCCGGCCACAGGCCTTCCGCCCTACAAGGTGGACGACGTCCTCGGCCGGGAGGCGAAATCCGACATCCCGCCCGACACTCCGATAGACTACAGCCTTTTGGGCGATGAGAAGAAGCAGTCCTTCGGCAAGGTAGACTGGGGCGCGCTGCTGGGCGGGAAGTCCTAGCAGCCTGGCTTCTTGCCGGCATCGGTTTTGGTGATTCTATGAATGAGCTTTTCAACCTCAAGGACAAGGTCGCGCTCGTCACCGGAGGCTCAGGCATACTGGGCAGGGAGTTCGTGAAGATTCTGCGCAGCGCCGGGGCGAAGGTGGCCGTGTTCGAACTGCAGGACGGGGAATCGGATGACGATTCAGTCAGATACTTCAAGGTGGACATCACCGACAAGAAGGCGATAACCGCCGCGCTCGAAGACATCAAGAAGGGGTGGGGCGTGCCCCATATCCTCGTCAATTCCGCAGCCATAGACGCCCCGCCCGACTACTCGAATCCGATAAAGAGCGGACTGCTCGAGAGCGACGAGGCCGAGAGGAGGTTCGACAAGGTGATGGAAGTGAACGTCAAGGGTACCCTGCTATGCTCCCAGATAATCGGCAACGAGATGGCCAGGAGCGGGAGAGGCTCCATCATCAACATATCATCCATCTACGGAGAGGGCTCGCCAGACCAGCGCATCTACATCAAGAATGACCCGTCGAAATCTTTCATCAAGCCCATCTCATACTGCGTCAGCAAGGGCGCGATACCGAACATGTCGAGATACCTAGCGGCTTACTGGGCCGGGAAGGGCGTGCGCGTCAACACCCTCACGTTCGGAGGGGTGTTCAACAACCAGGATTCCGAATTCGTGGAGAAATACTGCGCGAAGGTGCCGCTGGGCCGCATGGCGAGGAAGGACGAATACAACGGAGCCCTGCTGTTCCTGGCATCGGACGCCTCGTCCTACATGACCGGCTCGAACATGGTGATAGATGGAGGATATACTGCCTGGTGAATCGTCGGTGATATCATGAAGAACTTCAGCAATCTCATAAACGGGGAATGGAAGTCCGCCGCTTCAGGCAAGACGTTCGAGAACAGGAACCCGTCCGATACGGGCGAGGTGCTGGGAGCATTCCCGCGCTCTGGAAAGGAGGACATCGACGCAGCGGTCAAGGCAGCGAAGGAAGCATTCCCAGGATGGTCGAAGACGACACCTCCTGCCCGGGGCAGGATGCTCCTCGAGATAGCCCGCAAGATGGAAGAGCGCAAGGAGGAGCTGGCGAAGATAATTATGAAGGAAGTGGGCAAGACCATGAAGGAATGCCTGGGCGAGGTGTGCGCGGGCATCGACATGTGCAATTTCATGGCTGGCGAGGGCCGGGGCGATTTCGGCCAGGTGACCTATTCAGAGCTGCCCGACCGCATAGCCATGACCAAGCGCTACCCCATCGGGGTGTGCGGCATCATACTCCCCTGGAACTTCCCCATCTCGCTGGTGAGCTGGAAGGTGTTCCCGGCCATATTGTGCGGCAACAGCGTCGTGGTAAAGCCAGCCGAGGACGCGCCCGAGAGCGTGAGCAAGTTCGGCGAGATACTGCTCGAGGCAGGCCTGCCCAAGGGAGTGGTGAATATCGTGAATGGCTTCGGCCACGAGGCCGGAGAGGCGCTGGTGAACCACCCCGGCGTCTCCATGATATCGTTCACCGGCTCGAGTGAAGTGGGCCGAAAGATAGCGGCCACCTGCGGGCAGAGGCTCGCCAAGGTATCGCTGGAGCTGGGTGGCAAGAACGCGGCTATCGTGATGGATGACTCTGACCTGGACCTTGCGGTGGACTGCGTGCGCAGGGGCGCGTTCAGCGTCGCCGGCGAGAGATGCACCGCGACAAGCCGCGCGATTGTCCACAAGGACGTCCATGACGAGTTCGTGAAAAGGCTGCTCGAGGGCGCGAAGAAGATGAAGGTCGGCCCGGGCCACAACGAGGACACCGAAATCTGTCCCATCATAAACCAGAAGCAGCTCGATAACGTCCTCTCCTATGTGGAGATCGGAAAGAAAGAAGGCGCCACCCTGCTGCTCGGGGGAGGACGCCTTGCGGGCGGGGACCATGACAAGGGATTCTACACGGGTCCGACCATATTCACCGATGTCAAGCCCGAGATGAGGATAGCCCGGGAGGAGATATTCGGCCCGGTGCTGGTCGTCCTGAAGGCCGATTCGTTCGATGACGCCATCAGGATACACAACGATTCGGATTACGGCCTGTCGGCTGCAGTGTTCACGAAGGACATGGCCCGCTCGCTCAGCGCGGTCGACCGGATGGAGGCCGGCGTGTGCTATGCGAACGGACCGACGTTCGGTTCCGAGGTGCACCTGCCCTTCGGCGGCGTGAAGAAATCAGGCAACGGCCACCGGGAAGTCGGCAAGGCCGCGCTCGAGATATTCTCGGAATACAAGACCATCTATCTCGACTACAGCGGAGGGGTGCAGAATGCACAATACAAGAAATGAGCTGTTCTTCAGCAAGGCTGATTTCGATGCGGTGAAAGGCTCATCGCTCGAGCTGGCCGAGCGCCTCTCGATTGTCGCTGACATGATAAGGTTCAACACTCTGGCCACTATAGCATATGCCGGCTCGGGCCACATCGGAACCTCGCTTAGCGCCGCAGACCTGTTCACCCTCCTCTATCATCACCTCATGCGTTATGATCCTCAGCACCCCCACAAGCACGGGAGGGACATCTTCATCTTATCGAAAGGACACGCATCGCCAGGCCTCTATGCGACCTTGGCTTCCGCTGGTTTCATGGAAGCCGAAAAGCTCAAGGGATTCAGGAAGCTGGACGGCCTCCAGGGCCATGTGGATGTCTCGGTGCCGGGCATCGACGCGAACACAGGCTCGTTGGGGATGGGTATCTCCAAGGGGAAAGGCCATGCATGGGCCTACAAATCAGAGAAGAACGGCGGCAGGGCCTATGTCATGGTCGGCGACGGAGAGCTCCAGGAAGGGCAGAACTGGGAGGCGTTGCAGTCCGCCGGGCACATGAAGCTCGACAATCTTTACCTCATAATAGACAGGAACATGGTCCAGACCGACCG
This sequence comes from Microcaldota archaeon, assembly GCA_040758595.1. Lineage (GTDB taxonomy): Archaea > Micrarchaeota > Micrarchaeia > Anstonellales > Bilamarchaeaceae > Bilamarchaeum. Next base: position 16,889 of record JBFLVJ010000004.1, read on the forward strand.
GAAGGTCAGCGAGATATCAGACATCGAGCCGTTGGACCGCAAGCTCGAGGATTTCGGCTGGGACGTGGTGCGGACCGACGGCAACGACATCGGAAAGCTTCTCGAAGCGTTCACGAAACTCGAAACCCAGAACCCGAAACCAGGACAAGAGCCGGGACCCAAGGCGCTGATAGCCGACACCAAGAAAGGCCGGGGCGTCTTCTTCATGTGCTGCGATTCGCCCGACGCCTTCCGCGACGGCCTCTACAGATGGCATGGCGGCTTTTCGAATGATGAGGATCGGAAGAGGGCGTTCGACGAACTCGGCTCCCGCCTAGAGCCAAAGCTAGCCCCGCTCGGCATCTCCATCCCGACATATATCGCTCCCGCTCCAACTCCATCCACATTCAAAGGCTCCTCGCTCAAGCCCGCTTTCTCGAATTCCCTCCTTAAGCTGGCGGAGAAGCACAAGGAGATGGTGGTCATGGACGCCGACCTCGGAGAGGATTGCGGCCTGCTCCCTTTCGAGAGGCAGCATCCCGACCGCTTCATCCAGGTCGGCATCGCAGAGCAGGACATGGTCTCCATGGCCGGCGGCCTGGCGAAGGCAGGCAGGCTCCCGATAGTGAACACCTACACCGCGTTCCTCAGCTCACGCTCCAACGAGCAGATATTCAACAACTGCTCGGAGAAGGACAAAGTCATCTATGTCGGCCACTTGGCAGGGCTCCTACCCGCCAAGCCGGGCAAATCCCACCAGGGCATCCGGGACATCTCGCTGCTCCGCTCGATCCCGAATCTCACGCTCTGCCAACCTTGCACCGGTGCAGAGCTCGAAGCCATCATGGAGCTGCTCGCGGATTCCCACGGGAGCGCATACATGCGCCTGGAGCACGTACCGCCAAGAGAGGACGTCCAGCTCCCTGAAGATTACGAGGTCGCCACCGGCAAGGGAGCGGTCCTCTGCGAAGGGAAAGACGCGGCCATCATCAGCCACGGGGCGGTGATGGTCTCAGAATCCGTCCTCGCCAGCGAGGTGCTTGAGAAGGAAGGGATATCCGTCATGGTCATAGACCTCCCCTGGCTCAATCACATCGACAAGGAATGGCTCCAGAAAGCGCTCGAAGGCATCAAGCACGTCTTCTGCGTGGAGAACCATTCAGCCATCGGAGGCCAGGCCGAAGAGGTGGCAAGGCGCATCTCTGATGATTGCAGCCTGAACGTCATCGGTGTGGAGGGCTGGCCCCAGTCCGGAGACAATGGTGATGTGCTGGGGCGCTATGCGCTCGACCACGCATCCATCGCGAAAAAAATCAAAGAGGTGCTAGGGAGATGAAGGTGCTCGCGCTCATCCTCGCCCGCGGCGGCTCGGAAAGAATCCCGAAAAAGAACATCGCCATGCTGGGCGGCCACCCGCTCATCCACTACACCATCGAAGCCGCGAAAAAATCCAAACACATAAACCGCATCATCGTCTCCACGGACAGCCAGGAGATAGCTGACGTGGCGAAGAGGCTCGGCGCAGAGGTCCCGTTCCTCCGGCCCGCGGAGATCTCCAAGTCGGATTCCACCGAGCTCCAGGCGTTCGAGCACGCTCTGGGCTATCTGAAGGACGAGGAAGGATACGAGCCGGACATAATCGTCAAGCCGTTCCCCACCTCCCCGTTCCGCACTACCAAGACCATAGACAGAGCGATCGAGATGCTCATCGCCCACCCGGAGGCGGATTCGGTCCGCTCGGTGCGGCTCTGCAAGGAGCATCCCTACAAGATGTGGAGGATAGAAGGGGGCGAGCTGAAGCATCTGATTCCAGAAGACCAGAAGCCGGACCAGGCGCACACGCTTTCATACCAGGTGCTGCCCGAGGTCTATGTCAACAACGCCAGCATCGACGTCACTAAACCCTCAACTGTCTTCGGCAAGAAATCGATCACCGGGTCAAAGATACTCGCCCTGGTCATGGACGAGCTGGAATCGCACGACATCAACACGCCGCTGGACCTGCTCTTGGCAGAGCGTCTCCTGAAGGGGCGCCGCTGACAATCCGCTCTGATCACTTCTTTTTCCAGGCGTAGGTCGTCAGGTGCGCGGGGTAGGCGGTCTCGAATCCGTAGCCCATCTTAGGGAACAACTCCTCGAGAGCAAATTTCGTGTATCTCCCGTCCACGATGTGGTTGGATGCTATCGCCAGGTGCACGTCGTTCTCCGCCAGCACCTTCACAGCGCCCTTCACGGTCTCTATCTCTGCGCCTTCGATGTCCATCTTGATGAAGTCCACATGTCCGAGCCCGAGCTCTTCCGCTTCCTCGTCTATGGTCACGATGGGGACCTCTATGACGTCCTTGGCCTCCTTCGCATCCGGTATTATCGGGCTGTCCTTCTTGTCCACGAAAAGCGTCGAGGTGCCAAGGCCCTTGTTATCGAACTTCATGCTGCCCCTTGAGCTCCAGGTGGCCTTGTTGAGGAGTGCCACATTCTTGAGGCCGTTCATCTCAACATTGCGCTTGAGGCGTTCATAGTTGAGCGGGTCCGGCTCGTACGCTATCACCTTGCCCCTCTCTCCTACCAGCTTTGCTGCATACAGCGTGAACACGCCGATGTACGCTCCACAGTCTATCACCACGTCGCCTTCCCTGAGCTCGTACCTGCCCAGATCGCCATCGGTCATGTGCGGTATCCTGCTCCAGAACTCCTCGAGCATCCAGGAATCCTTGGCTATCCTCATGGACAGACCGCCATTGAACCTGTACTCGAAATAATCCTTGCCTTCCACGATATCGAAACCGATGCCCTTGCTCTTGTTGTAGTGCCTGTACACCTTCACCTTCAGCGGCGCCGGCAGATAGCTAGATAGCCTGAAATACAGGGCAGATTCCATCTTCTTCTTGATGTCCATATAAGCACCTCCTAATCTTTCCGGCCGCTAGCGCTCCATCTAAGGACGTCCTTTATCTCGCCGGCCAGCCTCCCTTCGTCATCCAACGGGATTATGTTCTTCGCATATTCCTTCAGGAAATCCGCGTAAGCCTCTCCATCTACTTTATACTCGCCATCCTTAATGGCCATCAGTACCCTAGGCAGCCTGTTGAGGTCCTTGACGTCTATCCCGACGTCCTTGTATGCCTCGTGGCCGAGCACCACCAGCGGCTTCTCCATCAATAGGGCCTCGTAGCCCACCGTGGAGTTTATCGCTATCACCCCAATGGAGTCCCGGATTAGCTCGCTCGTGTTCTCCTCCGGGTGTATCAGCCGCACCCGCTTCTCCCTCTTCAAATCAAGCACCGTGCCGAGCCCCTGATCGGCGTTTCTCCAGTGCGGGTGCACCTTCACATAAATATATGTGCCTTGGGGCAGGCACTTGGCCATCTGCTTCGCGGTCCCCAGCTGGTCCAGGAAATACTCGCGGTAGGCTATCTGGGCCTCCCACTCGTAGTGGATGGAGAAAAGGAAATACCTCTCGCCCTTCCTTGGTCGGTCGAAGAAGATGGAATGCAATCTTGGATAGATGAGGTGCTTCGCGCTCCTATCCAGGAGCCGCCAGTACTTCTGGGGCAGGTCAGGGACGTCAGCGTCCATCTTGGCCCCGCCCTTGAGGACCACCGATATCTTGTGCGGTATGAACGGCACCTTCTTCATCATGTTGCCGAGCTTGTTGCCTGACTTGCTGTCGAGCTTGACTATCTCCTTCTTCTCGGTGGTCCTTGACCTGAACTCCTCCAGCACCCCATCGTCGCTCTCCCTGTAGTATATTGGCATGTTGTCCTTGTCCCAGAAGATGAGGCTCTCCTTGAGCAGCCTGCCGTTTATGGGTTTCACGTTCTTCACGCCCATGCGCTCGGCAACGAGCTCTGCGGTGTTGATGAATAGCAAGCAGTCCATGAAATTGAACAGCACGTCCGCGCCCTGGAATATCTCCTTCCAGGCGAGCACGTACCTGGCCAGTTTCTCCCTGAGGTCCTTCTTGCACAGCCAACCCCACCTTCTTTTGGTGGATGCTGCCAGGTAGTCGAAAGGGACTCCGAGGAACGCCTCGGCCTCTTCTATATCGTTCTCGGATAACTCTCTTGAGAACGCACGGGAGGAGAAGAAATCGCGGTACCTGAGGTCCAGGCCGGTCATATCCCTGAACGTATTCTCAGGGATGCGGCCGATGACTTCAACGTCGAAATCATCTTTGAGGCGCGTGAGGGCCGACATCACCTTCTGGTGCCTCGGGTGTATGGAATCCACTGTGACGTCCTGCGGATACAGGACCTTCACCGACAACCTCCCCTCTGCTATCCAAATCCCTCCTCTGCCTCCAAAGAGCGCTATATGCTTAATCCCGAACCTTCCTTTTAAACCTTTTTCAGAGGGCGGACACCGCTCTCCACACCGTCGCTTTTTAGTATTATCGCGCGAAATCAGGAATAGAGCTGATTGTTATGGATCCGATTCCTGTCGAGCAGGTAGTGCAGAAGGACAAGCTTGGGCCGTTGAAATCCGCGGGCCATCTCATCGATATAGAAGCCATGGACGAATACGAGAAATCCATCAGGGAGAGCAAGAGCGCAGTGCCCGGCCCTTCGTTCTGGAAGGGGAGGCGCGTCCTCATCACCGGTTCGGCCGGCATGGTAGGCAGCACCATGATAGATCTGCTCATCTCCATGGACGCCAAGGTGGCGGGCACCGTCAAGCGCCACGCGCTTCCGGACTACCCGAACGTCATGCACAACGTGGACAGCGGCAAGTTGCACCTCTACGAAGTGGATCTGACCGACTACAACCGGGTTGCCTCCCTCATCAAGGAGTTCGAGCCCGAATTCATATTCCACCAGGCTGCCGAATCGTTCGTGCCGACCTCGCTCCAGCAGCCGAGCCATGTGGTCGAGAACAACTGCGTGAGCACCACCAACCTGCTGGAAGCGGCCACCAAGGAGGACAAGAGCCTCAAAGGGATACAGCTGGCATGCTCTTCCGAGCAGTACGGTTTCGTCAAGGACGCATCAGAGCTTCCGGTGCGCGAGGAGAACGAGCTGCGACCCACTTCGACCTACGCATCCACCAAGGTGTTCACCGAGTTCATCGGCAAGTCGTATTTCTACACATACAAGACCCCGACTGTCATCACCCGCTCCTTCAACCAGGAGGGCCCTAGGAGAGGCCCTCAGTTCTTCACCGCCAGGATAGGCCATCAGATGAAGGACATCCTCTCGGGCAAGTCAAACCGCATAGTGATGGGCAACCCGAACGCGGTGCGCGATTTCACCCACATCCACGATTCGGTCAAGGCCCAGCTGCTCGCGCTGGAGAAGTGCGAGCGCGGCCAGGCCTACAACATCTGCTCGGGCAAGGGCATCACCACCGGCGACTATGCGACGCTTGCCACCAGGGTCTGGGACGTCAAGGCGCCCATCTTCGTGGACAAGAGGCTCCTGCGGCCGTACGAGCGCGGGGAGGCCCTCTTCGACGGCTTCATCGGCGACAACCGGAAGTTCAGCGAGAAAACCGGCTGGAAGCCCACGCTTACCGTGACCGACATAATCCGGGACAGCGTGAAGTTCTATCAGGATCCCAAGGCATTCCCTGTGCTCAAGGCCTGAGCGTCAGTTTATATCCGTTGGCTGGGGATTGTTACCATGCGCCTCGTGATAACCACCCCGTTCCTGGAGACGCGGGGCGGGATGGAGCGTGTCATCCTGCAGATCGCCCAGCGATTCGATGCGCGCATCCACTGCCTCAGCTACGATGCGGACGACACGTTCCCCGAGTTCTCGAAGCTGGATGTGGAGGTCGCCAGGCCGACGTTCCTGCGCAGCCTGCCCTTCGGGAAGCGCGTCTCGACCGCCATCGAGGCCGGCTATCATTTCTACAACACCGAGCTGGAGGACTACGATGTCATCAACGCCCACCAGACCCCGAGCGAGTGGATACGCAACCGCAACTCTCCGGTGATATGGTATTCGCATACGCCGAACCGAGAGGCCTTCGACCTCTATGAATGGCGGATGAAGCGCAGGAGCCTCCCGTCGAAAGCGGTCTTCTGGTCTTCTATCCAAGCATTCAAATTCTTCGAATACCGTACCGTCCCGAAGCTGGAGCACATATTCACGAACAGCCTGAACAGCCAGGCGCGCATCAAGAAGTACCTCCATCGCGAATCAGAGGTCCTGCATCCGGGCGTCGATTCCGACAGGTTCTCATGCAAGGCCTACGAGGACTTCTTCTTCTATCCATCGCGCATCGCGCCCGAGAAGGAGATAGAGTACGCCATCGAGGCTTTCAAGATATTCAGGAACCGGGTGGACAACGTGAAACACGGAACCGGGAACTGGAAGCTCGTCATCGCAGGCGCGCTCTCGAAGCGCCCGGAGCATATCGCCTACTTCGACAGGCTGAAATCCATGTGCGACGATTCCATAGCCATCGAGACCAATGTGGGTGACTGGCAGCTGCGGGACCTCTACGCCCGCTGCCACGCGGTCCTCTACACCCCCGTGAACGAGGACTACGGCCTGGTCCCACTGGAGGCCATGGCATCATCCAAGCCGTGCATCGCCAGGAACGAGGGCGGTCCGAAGGAGACCATAATAGACGGGAGCGACGGCTTCCTCATCAACAGCATCTGGGAGATGGCCGGCAGGATGGAGAAGCTGGCCAAGGACCAGGAGCTCTGCGCATCCATGGGCAAGATTGGCAGGCGGAAAGTCAAGCGCGACTTCACTTGGGAGGCTTTCTTGAAGCGGTTTTCCGAGAAGGCTGAAGAGCTGATGTGTGCTTCTCCGCGCTAGCCCTCTCCTTATCTTCTATCCTTATCTTGGCCTTCTCGATGGCCTCCTCTCTTTCCTCCTTCTCCGCTTCCTCCTCGATTTCGCTGGGTCCCTGGTCAGCCAGTCCGATGATGCTTATGAGGAATTTGAGCAGCGTCCCTACGATCAGTATCAGCACAAGAAAGGCAACGCCGGCCAGCGCGGTCAGGTGATCGGGCGGGACGTCCGCGTACACAAGGGTCATGATGACATAGACAGTGACGTTGATGGGCGGAGCGGAGAAGATGAAGAACGCGAAACCCTTGGGAAGCAGGTGGAAGTACGTCATGTACATCAGCAGGAAGCTGGCGCCGGCGAGGCCGAGGGACAGCGTGAAATAGAGCTCGTTCGACATCACGCTCTCCCAGGAGCCGCCGTAGTTGTACATGGTCCTGATTATGTTTATGGCGACGAACAGGAACACCATGGTGTTGCCGAAGGCGGTGTTCCAGCCCAGCTCCTCCTTCCGGTTCCTGCCGAAATAGAGCGTCATGAACAGGGTCGCGATAAGGAGAGGTATCGCGGTCCAGAGCATATCCTGGTTGTTCAACGGGGCGAGCAGGAGCTCTATCAGGCGTCCCTGCACCGCATACGCCAATCCCATGGCTTCGGTCTCAAGGCTCATGCTCCATAAACAGCCGAGCATGATTTAAAACCTCTCCCGGATAGTCCAAGCCATGAAGATCCTCGTCACAGGAGCCCTAGGATTCATAGGCTCCAACCTCACCGAAAGGCTGGTCAAGGAAGGCCATGAAGTCACAGCGCTCGACAACCTGCACACAGGAAGCGAGAGCAACCTGGAATCCGTGAAAGAGAAGGTGCGCATCGTGAAGAAGAACGCCGGCGAGGTCGGCTCGCTCGGCGAGGGGTTCGACGCCATCTTCCACCAGGGCATCTACTCCTCTTCGCCTATGTACAAGGAGAACCCCCGCTTAACAGCCACGGTGCTGGACGAATGGCTCTCCATCCTCGAATACGCCCGCAAGCACGGAGGCGCTCTCGTCTATGCCTCATCAAGTTCGCTCTACAACCGGAACCTCCCTCCCCACAGGGAGGACATGGAGATATTCGCCACGGACTTCTACACCGAAGGGCGCTTCTCCATGGAGCGGCTCGCGAAGATATACTCCGAGCTCTATGGCGTGAAAAGCGTCGGCCTCCGCTATTTCAGCGTCTACGGCCCCCATGAGCGCTCCAAGGGCAAGTACGCCAATCTCGTCACCCAGTTCCTATGGTCCATGCAGAAGGGGGAGAGCCCGCTCATATTCGGCGACGGCAAGCAGACCCGCGATTTCATCTCCGTGGAAGACGTGGTGGAGGCCAACATCCGTGCCATGTCCTACAGGCAGACCGACGTGTTCAATGTCGGCACGGGCAGGAGCGCGAGCCTCAACGAGGTCGTGGACCTCCTGAACAGCGAGCTCGGCACATCGATAAAGGCGTCCTACAAGCAGAACCCGATAAAGAACTACGTCCAGCATACCCAGGCCGACACCAGCAAGGCAGAGGACCTACTCGGCTTCTCTGCGCGCACGGCCCTCGAGGATGGCGTGAAGAGGCTCATCAAGCATTACGCCGGATGATGGCATGGAGAGCGAAGAGGCCCCGGACTACTCCAAAGAGGTCGCGAAGGGCAGCTTCTGGGGGCTAGCAGGCTCCATATTCTTCAAGCTGGTGTCCTTCTTCTATGTAATCCTCATAGCCAGGATGGCATCCCCTGATGATGTAGGCATATTCTATCTCTCCATAGGCATCCTCGGCATCATCAGCATCGTCAGCGACCTCGGACTGCCTAACTCGCTCCAGCGCTACGTCCCGTTCTTCGAAGGTAAAGGCGAGAAGCGGAAGATAGGCGGCATATTCGTGAGCAGCTATATCCTCTCAGGCCTGGGCGCGCTGGTTTTCACGGTGTTGGTGTGGGCGGGCGCCGATATTTTCGCATCGCTCTACCAGAGCGCCCCTCTCGCCGACGCCATGCGTGTACTATCGGTCTACGTGCTATTCTACTGCTTCCTCAAGATAAACACAGTCTACCTGCAGGGCCGCGGCGACATCAAATCAATGCAGATGATTTCCAATCTCCAGAACATCCTCAAGCTCGTCCTGACCATCGCCGCTTTCTATCTGTTCGGCGCTTCCGTGGTGACCCTGACCGGGGCTTTCACGCTTTCGGTCGCGCTGACCTGGGCGCTTTCGTTCATACCGGTATCGGGGCGGCTCGCCGACATCCCCATCAAACTCGAGCTCCCCGAGACCCCTCTCCTGAAGGAGCTCGTCTATTTCGGTTTCATGCTAACAATAGTACAGTCATTCTGGTTCATAATAGCCGCCACCGACAAGCTCCTTATCGGTTATCTTCTTCCTGACTCCGCAGAGCTGATCGCAATCTACTCCCTGGCCGCGAACCTGGCCTTCGTCCTCACGACGCTCCCCGGGGCGATAGAGGTGGCGTTCTTCCCGACGATATCACGGGCCGTGGGCAGGGGCCAGCCGGCCGAGATACGCTCGATAGTCTCGACCGTCCAGCGCTGGATGTTCCTCATAACGATTCCGCTGGCGATCGTCATGATGCTCTTCGCGGGGGATTTCCTGGACTTCCTCTATGGCGATCTCTACCGCTCAGGCGCGGCCGTCATGGCTATCCTGACATTTTCATTCCTGCTGAAGAGCGTATCCTCCCCGCTCCTGATAACCCTCGCCGCCAAGCGGCTCGTGCTGCTGGAGCTGGGGGTAATGGCAGCGGTCGCATCCTTGAACCTCGCCCTGAACGTCCTTCTTATACCACGGTACGGCATAGGAGGCGCGGCCTGGGCTACCCTCGGCGGTTTCATATCCATGGCGATACTCCTTGTATTCTATTCACGCAGGACCTTCGGGTTCACCATATCCCCAGACCTCTTGAAGATAACGCTGGCCGGGGTTCTCGCCTTCGCCGCGATTCTTCTGCTAGAAGGCTTGCTCTCCTCGGTAGTCGGCCTCCTGCCGGCCCTCCATCTGGGCGGGGAATTAGACACCTATGTCCCCAAGCTCATCTATCTCGCATATGCATCCTTCCTGATGGCGATATCGCTGCTCGTATTCATGGCGATGTCGATGCTGCTCAAATGCCTCCATCCTGACGATTTGGAGCTGATGAGGAAGATAATGCTCCGGGCAGGCATCCCCCGGGCAGCGGTAGATAAGGCGATGGGGATAGCATCCCTCGGCGTGTCCGGCGGGGGCTGAAGGCCTCCTTTTCCGGAGTGCACTCCCTTTTAAAGGCTTCGAGCCATTATAGTGTTTCATTTGGGGTATTGATATGTTAGAAGATGTCCTTTTCGGCCAGTTGGCCATGCCCGGCGAACTCATCCGCGTGCTCTTGGCGTTCATCGGGACCGCAGCCGCCGCTTATTACGATGTGTTCAACAAGAAGAACATCCCGGACAACCTGCTCTATGCGTTCCTCGGGATAGCCTTTCTCGTCAACCTGATCCTTTTCCAGGAGACCTTGTTCTGGTTCTCCATAGCAGCGGCACTCTTCCTCTCAGCGATAGGATACCTGTTCTACAGGGTGGGCCAGCTGGGCGGAGCCGATGTCCTGGTGCTCGCTTCCATAATGCTGCTGCTGCCCATACACCCGACGTTCGTGGGCCTGCCTTTCAACCTGCCCTTCATATTCTCGGTGTTCATATTCTCAGGGATAGTGTTCGCGCTCTACGTGCTGATATATTTCGGCTGGAAGCTGACAGAGATAGACGTCAAGGCGAACTGGGTATATGCGCTGGTGCTCCTGCCCTACGCTGTGTTCGTGTACTTCTTCATCAACTCGTTCCTGTTCTCCCCGGTGTTCCTGCTTTTCGTCACGATAGCCATCCTATCATCGGTGTTCTTCCTGATATTCAGGGATTCGCTGAACCGGCTGCTGGCCGAGGAGCTTCCGGTGACGCAGCTCCAGCCCGAGGACGTCCTCGCGCTCGAAGTGATGAACAAGGACATGATAGAGAGGTACAAGATACAGCGGCTTGTCACCAAGGGGGAGATAGATCGCCTGAAGAAGACCAAGGTGGCTGAGGTCTGGGTATACACCAAGCTGCCTCCGTTCCTGCCGTTCATACTGGTGGGCATGGTGCTCTCGCTGATATTCGCGAAAACGCTCCTGCTGCTCTGAGCGGCAGCCCGCAACCATTAATATGGTTTGCCGGAGCTATCATCCCGGGTACACACATGGATGCGGCAACATTCATCAACTACGCGATAGCGTTCTTCTCGCTCTTCTCCCTCAACGTATTCATACTGCTCTATCTCAAGCACCGCAAAGACTACCATGCGCCACTCAGGCAGAGCGGCTGGACGCCTTTCGTCTCGGTCGTGATGCCGGCGCACAACGAGGAGCAGTACATAGTGCCTTCCATAAGGAGCATCCTGGGCACAGACTACCCGAAGGACAAACTGGAGATCATCATCATAGACGACGGCTCGACCGACAACACCTACAAGGTCGCAAAAGCGTTCGAAGGCCCGAACCTCCACGTATTCACGAAGGAGAACGGCGGCAAGGGCGCGGCCCTGAATTTCGGCATCACCAAGGCCAAGGGAGAGCTGGTCGCCACCATGGATGCGGACTCCTATCTTACCCCTAGCACCATACGCAATCTCATCCCCTATTTCGAGGACGATGAAGTGATGGCGGTCACCCCGGCAGTCAAGGTCAAGGCCAGCTCCTCCTGGCTCAAGGAATTCCAGCGCGTGGAATACCTCATGATACTCTTCTCCAGGAAGCTCCTGAGCTTCATCGACTCGGTCCCGGTCACCCCGGGCCCGTTCAGCATGTTCAGGAAAACCGTCTTCGAGAAGGTCGGCGGTTTCGACGAGCACAACCTTGTCGAGGACCAGGAGATCGCATTGCGCATCCAGGCGCACCACTACAAGATAAAGAGCTCGATGACCGCCGACGTCTACACCGAGCCCCCGGACAACATCGGCGACCTGGTCAAGCAGAGGGTGCGCTGGCAGAGGGGCGGCATCCGCAACTATTGGAAGTACCGCAACCTGATAAAGCCAGAATATGGCGATTTCGGAATGTATTTCGTCCCGCTCAATTTCGCCGCGCTATCCGCGTTCTTCCTGATAATGGGGATCCTCATCTATTCGCTGATAACGATGCCATACTACTACCAGTATGTCTGGTTCGAGACGCTCGGGATGCAGGTGAACATGGTGACGTTCGTCGGAGCGTTCGTGGTAATCGTCTCGACCATCTTCCTGTACCTTGCGGTCAAGAGCTTCAGGAACGAGCATGTGAAACTGCGCTACTTGCTCTCCTTCCTTCTCTTCTACTGGTACCTGATGGTGGGATACAACACCCTGTTCCTCTTCAAGGAGCTCAAGCGCGAGAAATACTCATGGTGAACCAATGGAGCGGCAGATAAGCGTATCCATCTATGCGGGCGCGTTCGTGATATCGCTCGCCATATTCATGGTCGGCATCTACATCGGCATGCTCATCGATTCATCCAACCTAGCCCAGCTCTCGGATGACGTCTCATCAATATCCGGGCGCATGGCATCATTGCAGGTGCTTCTCTTGGGAGGGGACAACGAATCATTCTGTCCCATATACACATCCGAGCTCGGCGAGATGGACAAGGAGATCGAAGACATCGGATACAAGCTCACCTTCCTGGAGGACGAGCGCAACGTCTATGACGCCGAATTGAAGAAGGAATACTTCCTGCTGGAGGCGCAGTCATACCTGCTCTCCGAGAAGGCGCAGGAGCTGTGCGGGGATGAGAGCGTGCTGCTCATCAATTTCTATTCCAACAAGAACTGTCCGCGCTGCCGCGAGCAGGGGACTGAAGTATTGAAAGCGCGCGATGAGCTGGCTTCAGAAGGCGTGCCGGTCAAGCTCTTCTCGTTCGACGGCGAGCTTGATAGCCCGGTGGCCGAGGCGTTCGAGGTCCAGTTCGGAGTGAGCGGGTATCCGACAATCGTGATAGATGGGAAGAGCTACTCTGGCTTCAGGAGCAGCGACGAGCTGCAAACGCTCATAAGGGATGCGCAGTGATAGTCGAAGTCACCGTGGCGCCTAATTCGAAACGCTTCTCGTTATCCGTGAAAGACGGCAGGCTCAAGGCGGCTCTGAAGAGCCCGCCCGAGAACAACCGCGCCAACATCGAGCTTATCAAGGGGCTTTCCAAGGCGCTCGGCGCTCCGGTTCGCATCATCAGCGGCCAGACTTCCAAGCGGAAGAAGCTCGACATCGCGATTGACGAAGATGGCTGGGGTGCTTTCCTGCGTGGCCTCAGGGAGCAGGATTAAAAACCTGGAGCGAGCGTTATCTGAAGGTGAATACTAATATGGCTGATGTAGCGCTTCTCGGATTAGGACTGTTGCCGGTGGCTTTGTGCGTAGGGCTTATTTTCCTCGGCCTGCTGGCATACGTGGTGATGGCCTACAACAGGCTGGTGACCCTGCGCAACCGCGTGGAGAACGCCTGGGCGCAGATAGACGTGCAGCTCAAGAGGAGGTACGACCTCATCCCTAACCTCATGGAGACCGTCAAGGGCTACATGAAGCACGAGAGGGAGACCTTCGAGAGCATCACCAAGTACCGCGCACAGCTGGTGACCGGCAGCGTGGAGGAGAAGGCGAAAGCCAACAACATGCTTTCCCAGGCGCTAAAGTCGCTCTTCGCGGTGGCCGAGAACTACCCGAAGCTGGAGGCGAGCAAGAACTTCCAGATGCTCCAGGAGGAGCTGGCAGGCACCGAGAACAAGATATCATACATAAGGACAGCCTACAACGACGCGGTGCTCCAGTACGACAACGGCATCGAGACCTTCCCGGGCAACGTGTTCGCGGGCCTATTCGGTTTCAAGCCTAAGCAGTACTTCGAGGCTCCTGAAGCAGAGAAGGCGGCTCCGAAGGTAAAATTCTGATGTTTTTCTTTTCTTAGGCTTTTTTGACAATAGGGCACAGGACCCCGGCGCCCCTTGGGCGCCATCCCGTGCCGGTGGTAAGGCGCTGACGCAGGACCCGACATCCTTCGGATGCCCCGCGTCGGTATTCGTTTCAGGTCTGGCTTATGCAGGAGAAAATCAGCTTCTTCGACGCGATAGACGCCAACAAGCGCAACACCTACATCCTGATAGGAGCGATGTTCGCGATTTTCCTGGGCCTCATCTGGTCGGTCTCATACATATTCGATCTGGGCTACTGCGGCCCTGCGATGGGTTTCCTGTTCCTGCTCGTCTACACGATCATTGTCTATTTCCAGGGCGACTCGGTCATCCTGGCCCTCAGCGGCGCAAGGGAAGCCAAGAAGCAGGAGTATCCGTTCTACTACAACGTGGCAGAGGGCCTCGCGATTGCATCTCAGATACCCATGCCAAAACTCTACGTCATCGAGGATCCGAGCCCGAACGCCTTCGCCACAGGCAGGGATCCGCAGCATGCATCCGTGGCGGTGACCACCGGCCTCCTCAGCATGATGAAGAAGGAGGAGCTGGAAGGCGTCATCGCCCATGAGATATCCCACATAGCCAACTACGACATCCGCTTCTCCATGATGGCGGTCGTCTTCGCAGGAGCGATTGCCCTCCTGGGCGAATTCGCCTGGAGGGCCATGTTCTACGGCGGAAGCAACCGCAGGGAAAAAGGCGGCGGTGCCATGATGCTCATCGCCCTCGTCTTCGTGATACTCGCTCCGATATTCTCGCAGATAGTGCGCTTCGCGATATCCAGGCAGAGGGAATACCTGGCGGACGCCAACGGAGCCAGGCTCACAAGGTACCCTGAAGGGCTGGCGAGCGCGCTGGAGAAGATAAAGAACGCGTCGATCCCGACGAAAGCGGCCAACGACACCACTGCATCGCTCTATTTCTCGAACCCGTTCCCGCAGAAGATAGGGTTCCTGGGTTCCACCCATCCGCCGATAGAGGACCGGATAAAGCGCCTCCGGACGATGTGATCAGAAAAATTCTGCCTGTTGGTTCAGGAAATCCATTATAGCCTCATCGCCGACCAGCACTTCCTTGCTGAGCTCCTTGTTCATCTTGATGAGGCCGTAATAGATGCTTTTGTAGGCGAACCTCCTCAAGTCGACCTTCGCCGGTTTCTTGGGAAGCAGCTCCACGAAAAGGATGAACGCCTCGGCCTTCAGGTCGTGCAGGTCCAGCGTCTTCATGCCTCTTGATTTTGCCCCATAAAAGACCTTCTTGGCTATCCCATCAAGGTAATCCCTGTTGTGCTCGTATAGGGCCTTCACTGTCCTGGGGTCGTCATCCAGCATCTTCTGCGTTATCCTCCCTGACCTGGAATAGACGAGCCCTGCCGCTTCTGCTGCTTTCTCGACCCCGCCGAAGTATTTGAGTACGGCCCACTCCAGGTTCTTGTCCCCGCCCACTCCGGTCGCGATGCCGGCAGGGAACATCTCTTTGAGGCGCTCCAAGACGACGTTGCCATCCTTCCAGCTGATGTGCTTCACGTACCTGGAGCTGTCTATGCCGATATCGGCTAGGAAACCGCCCCAGCTATCATACCTCCGTATCGCTGCGCGATAGTACTTGGCGTTATCCGGGTCATTCTGCATGTCTGAGGCGTTCAGGCTGACGCCTTCAGCTTCTAATCGTTTCACTGCGGATGCCAGTTCCTCGAGCGTATACGTATCTCTCTTCAATACTATGTCAGAATAATCCAGTCCAGCCGCCCCGACCGCTTCTTCCCAACCGCCTTTGAATCTCGTCTGAGCCTGATAGTAAAGGCGTCTCACCTTGGGGTCCGAATCTCCGATTATGGCCGTGCAGTTGAGCTCCCTGCCCTCGGCATACATGCGGGCTATCCCCGAGGCTATCTCTTCGGCACTGAGCGAAACGCCCGTCTGCTGTATCTCGCCATAATCGAGGCCGCAGCCCTCTATGGCGGCTCTCCACGAACCGCAATGGTTTATGGCCGCCTTGTAGAGAGCACGCTTCTCTCCTTCGGAAGCGCGATAGCTGGCAGAATCGAGCGGCTCTCCTCTGGAATGCAGCTCCAATATATGCCCTCTCACTCTATCGGCGCTCCAATAATCCCTCCTTCTCTTCACGAAAGGGCTGTAATCGATGCCGGCGGCTTCGACAGCCTCTTTCCAGGAGCCGAATTTCCTTCTCGCAGACCAGATGACCTTTCTCATCCTGCTTTTCCTTTTATCACCCAGTATCTCGGTCTCGTTGAGGCTCTTTCCGCTGAGGTGATATGCGATTATGGCCGTGATTATCTGGCCTTTTGTCTGGGGAGTGGCTTTCCTGACCGTGGAAGTTTTCAGCCCAGCCGCTTCTATCGCCGCATCCCAGGAGCCGAAATGGTTTAGTGCCGCCTTGTAGAGTTTCTGGTCCTCTTCATAGACCGCCTTCACGTTCAGCGGTTTTCCAGCCTCTTTGCGCGCCAGAATCTCTTTCTTGACATGGGCTTTGCTCCATCTCCTTTGCTTGACTATGGAGGCAGAATCCAGGCCGGCGTCGGCTAGCGCGTCCTCCCAAAAAGTCCTGCCCTCGAATAATCGCTGGGCTGCCCAATAGAGTCTCGAGTTCTCATTGTCCGCCTTTATGCTCCCGCTATCGAGCTTTACCCCAGCTTCGTGCGCCTTCCTTATATCCTGGAGAAGAGCCACGCGCTCATCTGCCCTATGCTTCTCGATAAGCTGCTCATACTGGATGCCAGCTTGCTCGAGCGCGTTTTTCCAGTTCCCGAACCTGCTGCAGGCTGCCCTATAGAACCTCCGGCTTTGTCCGTCCTTCTGCACTTTCGAGGTCCGCAGGTCCTTCCCGCTCGCATGGGCCTCCCTAATGGCGTCTAGCAGCCTGCCTTCGCTCCATCGTTTTCCTGGCATCCATCTGGATATTGCAGATAAATGAATATAAACTATAACAATCTAGCGTCTTGGCTAAATACTTTCCCCGCCATAATACTTGTCATGCGGTGCCACCGCTGCGGCCGCGAGGCCGAGCTGAGGGCAGGCGGGGATGGGGGCCTTTACTGCAACGATTGCCTCAGCAAGCAGAGGGCCGACTGCGAAGCCTGCCGGACATGCGCGCAAAGCTCAGGCGGCAGCCTTGCATGTCCATTCTGCGCAAACTGCCCGCCCGGTGCTGCCGATGCGTTCATCTCAGAAACCGGACGTCCTGCCGCCCAGCCATTGGCCATGGATGAGAGGTGCGAGCGCTGCGGAGCACCTATGGACAGGGTATTCATCCTCCACGGGAAGGCGCTCTGCAGGAACTGCCTCTACCATGAGCAGGACAAATGGGAGATCGTCCCGGCGAAGCCGGGCAAGAGCGGGACGAGTGTCAGCATAGTCATCGACAGGTCCAAATCCGGGGAGTGGAGCATAAAGCCCGGCACCCGAGACCAGGGACCCGAAACCCGGAACACAGAACCCGGAACGCAAAGCCCGGAACCAGGCGATAACGTCGCCAGCCTGAACGAGGACCCGCTCGGCCGCAAGCTCCTCCATTCGATAGGCATCGACCCCGACAATCCGCCCAAGGATCGTTTCCAGAAAAGCGGGCCGCTCTCAGAGAAGAAGATGGCCGATGACGCGTGCGTCAATTGCGAGGCCTACCAGATAGGGAAGATGGGAAAGCGCTACCTCGGGAAACCTTCGGATTCCAAGCAGAAATAGATATATAAATGCCCCTCACGATATCCTAACAATCCTATTCTCAGAGGTGCATATATGTACGGTGTCTCTCCCCAGGCTTATGACAGGGCAATCACGGTATTCAGTCCGGACGGAAGGCTTTTCCAGGTGGAATACGCCAAGGAAGCGGTGAAAAGAGGTGCGACCGCCATCGGCATAACCTCGAAAGAGGGTGTGGCGCTGGTAGCGTTCAAGTCCATCCACTCAGAGCTGGTGGTCCCTGAATCACTGAAGAAAATATTCGAGATAGACTCACATGTCTGCGTGACCGCTAGCGGTCTCATCGCCGACGCCAGAAGGCTTGTCGATATCGCCAGGGTGGATGCCCAGAGACACAGGATAACCTACAATGAGGGCCCGAGGGTGGATACCATCGCCAGGAGCGTGTGCGACCTGATGCAGGTCTACACCCAGTACGGCGGCATCAGGCCGTTCGGAGTGTCCCTCCTCATAGCCGGCGTGGATGACCAGGGGGCGAAGCTCTTCGAGGCTGAACCCAGCGGCGCCATGACCGCATACAAAGCCGATTCGATCGGGGCCAACAAGAAAGAGGTCGACGAGTATCTCGAATCCAAGTACAGCGACAAGCTGACTTTGGACGACTCCATCAGGCTCTGCGTCGAGGCTCTGCGCAAGACCCAGGAGGAGAAGCTGGGCCAGGAGAACGTCGAGATATCATATGTCACCAGGAAGACGCTGAAGTGCGTCTCCCTGCCGGACAAGGAAGTCGGCAAGTACCTCAAATCAGAGAAATGAATCTTTCTTTTCTCGTTTTCCCTTAGCTTCAGCCAGACATCTCGCTTTCAACGGGCCGCTGCTTTCACTTGACTATCGTTCCGCCGTGCTTCTTGCCCTCGATCGCATTGCCTATGTCCGCCATGCTCTTGCAGCTGACGAAGTGGGCCTCTATCTTCGAGCGGGCGATGAGCTTGCAGGCCAATAAATCGAACACGAAATGCGTCCCTGCTTTCCGCTTGTCGCTCTCCACAGCGAGCCTTATGAGTTCGTCGTAGGTCATGCTGGCGAACCTCTTGGCGTTCTTGTTCTGTCTGGGGTCGCTGTCGTAGATGGCATCAACGTTCGAGATGTTGACAAGCCTCCCGGCGCCTATGGCCTCGGCCAGGAGGACAGCATCGGTGTCGGTCGTGATGCCTGGAATGGTCCCGCCCATGACGACGACCTTCTTTTCGGACGCCGGCTCTTTCGCCTCGTCGAAATCGGTCATCGCTGTTTTGTGCACGTCGACGCCTGCGCCCGCGAGCGCGGCTATCAGCAGCTGCGCGTTCTGCCTGGTGGATGTTATCGCTATCGAGTCAGCTTCGTATTCGCTCGCCCCCAGCTCCCTCGCGGCATTCGCATAGAGCCTCGCCACGAACCCTCCTCCTGTCAGGATGCCGAAGCTGTTCTTGCTCTTCTTTATCATCTGGGCGATGGACTTGAGGAACGTCATGTCCGGCTTCCCGTCACCTATGATGGAGCTGCCACCGATTGATAGTACGACGTGCATGGAAGGCTTTCTGAGATTAGGTTTATATGGATGCTTCATCCTGATTATAGCATGGCTCTTGACTTAGGCATCGCCAAGATAATGAAGGACCTTTCAGAGAAGGAGCAGGCGCTCGACATCGTCCTCGCGGAGAACCGCAAGACCGTGCGCTCCTGCTCGAACGCGATAAAATGCATGCACGCCTACGATTTGAAGAAGGCCAAGGAGCATCTCGCCGAGGCGGATGAGACCCTGAAGGGACTGAAGAAGTACGAAGAACAGTTCCCGGGCCAGCTGGCACACATCTACCAGGAGTATGCCGAGGCGCAGATAGTGCTTTCTGCCATCGAGCTCAAGAAAATCCCCAGCTATACGAAACTCAAGGTGCCAGAAGTGCCCTATCTCAACGGCCTGCTGGACGCCATCGGAGAGCTGAAGCGCGAGATGTACGAATCCCTCAGGCGCGGCAACAAGCACGAGGCGGAATTCTACTTCAAGATGATGGAGGAGATCTTCGACGAGCTCCTCCCGCTCCGTTTCTCCAATTCCGTGCTCCCGGAGTTCCGCAAGAAGCAGGACAACGCCAGAAGGCAGATAGAGCAGGCCAGGGGAGAGCTTCTCTGAGCGCGAGGCCATTCGGAGTGTGAGGCGATGAAGCTGGAGCCCAAAGCCGCCGAAGGCGAATACTATTTCGCCATGGTTGCCGAAGACGACCTCATGGCGCTCACCGGCATACTTGAGAGCGTCGTCTGCATCTTCAGGGAGAGCGAAGGATTGACGATCGTCTTCTCGGAGGATGCGAAAGAAGAGGTCGCGGAGCTCACCGGCAAGGAGATCATGGGCCCGTTCGCTTTGATAACCATGACGGCGCAGACCGAGCTGAATGCCATCGGCATCCTGGCGAAGATCACGGATGCGCTCGCGAAGGAGAAAATAGCGGTGAATGCCTTCTCGGCATACTATCACGACCACATCCTCGTCCCGTATGGGAAAAAAGAACGGGCGACCGCTATTCTAGAATCGCTGTCGGTTCAGTGAATTTACTTTAAATCACTTTAAGTCTGGCTTTTTTACTTTAAGTTAAAGTTGCTTATAATTCTCGGTCATATCTCGGGCAAGCAGCTTCCCGGAAACCTTTATACCCTTTCCAGCCATCATACTCTTATGCTAAAGCGGTGCCGGGCCTACGTCATAGACTGCAGCTACACCGTCAGGAAAGGCAAGACCTACGTCGCTCTCCTCCTGAAAGGCAAGAAGACGGTCAAGCGCTACTACCAGTACGATCCTTATTTCTACGCAGACGTCCCCGACTCGCACCGCGAGCAGCTGGAGATGATGGAGGCCGCCAAGAAGACCGGGGGGCTGGTCTCGCCGCTCCGCGTCGAGCAGGTGGAGAGGCAGATAAGCTCCGAGAAGCGCAAGATACTCAAAATCTACTGCAAGGAGCCGTCCGACGTCCCCGCGCTCAAGAACGCCATCCCGTTCGAATGCTACGAATACAACATCCCGTTCTCCCGCCGTTTCCTGTTCGACATGGGCATCACCCCGCTCCATATAATCACCTACGAGCGCGAAGGTCCTCTTATCAAGAAGATACTCTCTGTCAAGCCGGGCGAACCCAAGCTGGATGCCATGGCATTCGACATAGAGACCTACAACCCCGCCGGCATCCCGAGGGAGAGCAAGGACCCCATCATCATGGTGAGCTACTGCGGCAAGAAGAAAGGCGTCCTCACATCGAAGCCGTGCCCGCACGATTACGTTGAGGAGCTCGGAGACGAGAAGGCGATGCTCGAGCGTTTCAACGAGGTCATCAGGCAGGAGGACCCGGATGTCCTTGTCGGCTACAACTCGGCCAACTTCGACATCCCATACCTCCAGGCGAGGACCAAGGCCGCCGGCGTCCGCCTCGGCATGGGCCGGTTCGGGGGCCCGCCTAAACCACTGAAGAAAGGCCTGATAACCGGCATGCGCATCCCCGGCCGGGCCCATATGGATCTCTATCCCATCGTCAAGTTCTTCGGATTCATAGGCATAATCAAGACCCAGAGATTCACCTTGGACGCGGTCGCCCAGGACGTCCTGGGCAGCAAGAAAGTGGCCATGAAGAAGGACGAGATATGGCAGCTCTGGGACAAGGGTGACATCGAAAAGCTGTGCGAGTACTCGATGGTGGATGCAGAGCTCACAAAAGCGCTATCAGACCGCTTCCTCCCCCTGGAGATGGAGCTATCGAGCGTTGCGAAGATGCCTCTCTTCGAGACCACGGTCTCAACGAGCGGCCAGCTGGTCGAGAACCTGCTTATGTTCCATGCGGCCGAGCGCAACGAGATGGTTCCATCAAGACCTGGCGGGGATGCCATCATGGAGCGGACCAACGCCCCCATCCAGGGAGCGTTCGTGAAACTCCCCGAGCCTGGCATCTACGACAACCTGGCGGTCCTGGACTTCCGCGGTCTGTATCCTTCCATCATAGTATCCTACAACATCGATCCCGCTACTCTGATGAAAGAGGGTTCCGAAACGGAAGACGCAGGACCCGAAACCGCTTTCGTCTCCCCTTCCGGAGCCAGATTCTCCAAGAAGGACGTCGGCCTCATCCCGTTCGTGCTCGATTACCTGGTGGACCGGAGGATGGAGCTGAAGAAAGGGCTCAAGGGCCTGGACAAGGACAGCGAGGAATACGTGAGACTGAGCGCCCGCTCCCAGGCACTTAAGATCCTCGCAAATAGCTTCTACGGCTACATGGGATACGCCCGCTCCAGATGGTACTCCCGCCCCTGCGCCGAGAGCGTGACCGCCTGGGGAAGAAAGCATATCATGGAGACCATAATGGCCGCTGAAAAGTCAGGATTTATGGTAATCTACGGAGATACTGATAGTGTGTTTATACACTACAAAAACAAGCAGGACGTCCTGGATTTTGTGAAAAAAATCAACGACTCCCTGCCTGAGAAGATGGAGCTTGAGCTGGAAGGCTTCTACACCCGCGGGGTGTTCGTGAGCAAGAAAGGGGGCGAGGAGCGCGGGGCGAAGAAGAAATACGCCCTCATGGGCGAGGACGGACGCATCAAGATACGCGGCTTCGAGCTGGTGAGGCGGGACTGGTCAGCGGTCGCCAAGGAGACCCAGCTCAAGGTGCTCCAGGCGATACTCAAGGACGGCAGCAAGGAGAAGGCTGTGAAGATAATCCGAGATACGGTGTCCGACCTGCAGAGCGGCAAGGTGCCCCTCCAGAAGCTGGCCATCAGCACCCAGCTGAAGAAAGATCCGCGCAGGTATGAGGTGGTCAGCCCTGAGCTGACGGCTGCCAAGAAGCTTTTGAAGGCAGGCACCCCAATAGATCAGGGGACCATAATCCAGTATGTGGTGGGCAAGTCTGGCAAGTCGATATCAGAGAAGGCCGAGCCGCTGGAGCTTGCCAAGGACTACGATCCGGATTATTACATCAACAACCAGGTGCTCCCTGCCGTGATGAAGATAATGAAGGAGCTGGGCTACGACGAATACAGCATGAAGTTCGGCGGCAAGCAGAAGAGCCTCGACCACTTTTTCTAAAGCGGAATAAGGAGACACAATGCCGCTCGGCCGGCCGAGCCCTCTGCCAACCTTACGGATGATCAGATTCCTCGACAACGCGACGCTCCGCATCGCATGGGCAGTTCCCGACGGAAGCCATAAAAACAGTTCCCGAGATTAAAATCCATGGTCCAGGCGGAAAAGGAGAAGAAAAGAGGGGGTGTCGCCGATGCCATCAACGAGCTTCTCGAAGCCCTCGACAAATCGAGGAAAGCGAGTTTCACTCCGGAATATGTCGCCAGCTTCTCTCAGAAGGAGATAAGCGATTATGAGCGTGCCGGTATGAAGGCGCGCGAGATGCGGGAGCCTGAACTGAAGGCGACCCCGAAACTCGTCAAGCCGAAGGAGGAGCGGATGGTCCTCGATCGGCAGATGAACGAGAAGGCTTTCGGGGACGCGATGGACCTGGCCACGATATTGGAGAAGGCCGCCGCCGGCAACAAACTCAAGCTCACAGAATGGGTCAAGGGATGAACCATGGTCCTAGACATCTTGGATGACGGAAGCAAGGAGCGCATCATCCACATCTGGAAGGCCATGTCGGACATCGACAAGGGCCACTTCATCAACCAGGTGGCGCTCGCCCTCAGCGTCTGGGGCAGCGACGAGAGGGGCAAGAGGCTTGTCGTAGATGTCTTGAGCCTCATGACCCTGAACGGCACCAGTACGCTCGCCGATTTCGGCCTCTACGTGGAGAAGGCGGCCAAGCTCAAGAGCGCCTCTTCCATGTCTGAGAAGGTCAAGCGCGCGGCCGTGGTACTGGAGGGCTACCGGGTGAAGAACGCCCTGCCTTCCGAGCCGCACAAGGAACTGTTCTGATTCCGGGTTTTTCTATGCAGCTATGCAGCATATGCAATTCGGCCAATGGCAACCGTTTCCATGAAGGCCAGTGCCACATATGCGGCGGGGCGGCATTGAAGACCGACTCCATGCTTGAGGAAGCGAAGGCCCTTCTGGCCAAAGAGCAAGCCAAGAGCTTCTCGATCTCCACCCTCATCCCGAAAGACTGGCTATCGCGCGAGGAGAAGGCATGGGACGTGGCACTCGCAGATGCCGAGAGCGTGAAGAACCTGCTCAACAAGAGATTATCCTCCGCGCTGGTGAAATCGGTCAAGGCCGAGTACGTCCCGCAAGGCGATTGCCGCGTGATATTCGACTACAAGAAAGGGACGGTATCTATAGAGCGCAGCCCGCTCTTCATCTTCGGCAGATATCTCAAGCATGCCGCCGGCCTCTCCCAGAGCAGGTGGATATGCATCGCCTGCAAGGGCAAAGGCTGCAAGAAATGCGATAACAAAGGCAGGTTCTACGAGTCGGTGGAGGAGCGCATCGGAGAGCCGGTCAAGAAGGCGACCGGCGCCGAAGACTATGTGATGCACGCCTCGGGCCGCGAGGATGTGGATGCGACCAATAGCGCAGGCAGGCCTTTCGTACTGGAACTCAAAGCGCCGAAGGACCGCGAGCCGGACCTATCGGCCGTGGCTGAGGCCATCGCTTCCACGAACGAGGTCTCGGTGCGCGACCTGCGCATAGTCCCGCCCTCCTTCAGCGAGCTGGTGACCGAATCCCATTTCGACAAGAGCTACAAGGCCGAGAGCGAATTCGAGAATGAGCTCGATGAGGAGGCAGTCGTCAAAATCCTCTCGCTCAACGGGAAGACGCTCCTCCAGAAGACGCCAACCCGCGTGGCCCACAGGAGGGCGGACCTGGTGAGGCATCGGAAATTAAAGTCAATCGAAGTAGCATTCCCCGAGACCGGGAACCGGAGACTGGCGACCATTTTCATCAAGGCCGAAGCCGGCACATATATCAAAGAGCTGATTTCCGGAGACAACGGCAGGACCAACCCCAGCATAACCGGCCTCCTGGGCTTCAAGGCGGTGTGCAAGAAGCTCGACGTATCCGAGATAGATGACCGGTACCTGGATTTCATCATCGGTTCATGATCAGTTAAGGCGCCCCGTACTTCTTCATGTATTCCAGGTACTTCTGGTATGTATTCTCCTTGACATAGACCTTGCCGTCATCCAGCTTCCTCTCCTTGAGGTGGTTGAAGGCCATGTTTATGTCGATTATCGAATGCACCGGCACTCCTGTCTCTTCCGTGAATTCCTGGATGGCGCTATCCTTCTTGCCCCGCTCTTTCCTGTCCACGGCGATGACGATGCCGACGACCTCTGCCTTCAAGGTCTTCTGGAGCTTCTCTATGGCCTCCACCTTGGTGCCGCCGGTCGTGAGCACGTCATCGACCAGGACTATCTTCT
This sequence comes from Microcaldota archaeon, assembly GCA_040758595.1. GTDB lineage: Archaea > Micrarchaeota > Micrarchaeia > Anstonellales > Bilamarchaeaceae > Bilamarchaeum. Next base: position 41,642 of record JBFLVJ010000004.1, read on the forward strand.
TGCCGAAGTCCAGCCCCTGGCTGCCCACGAACACGCTGTTGGCGTCCGCCCCGTGGAGCTTCATCTCCTTGCGGTCGAAGAGCCATCTCTTGTCGATGCCATGGAGGTACTTGAGCTCGATGGCCGCGCTGATGGCGAGCGGGATGCCCTTGTAGGCCGGGCCGAATATGACGTCGAACTTGTCGCCGAAGCACTCATGTATCCTGGAGGCGTAGAACCTGCCCAGGTCCGCTATCGCCGAGCCGCCGGAGATGACACCCAAATCCACGAAATAGGGCGAGATCCTCCCGCTCTTCAAGGTGAACTCCCCGAAACGCATAGCTTCGTTCTTCGCCAGGAATTCGATGAATGAGATGTTCAAAAGACCACCGGAGCGATTGCGAGGGCAAGCTATATATGTATTCGTGTCAGTCGTCTAATCTATTGTTTAATCATATACTTTCTATAATTTACAATTTAACGATTTTTATCGACGAAGAAATATTCTACCAGATGTTCTTTACAGTATATGTACTTTTCCTAGCGAATCCAGTGTGTTCTAATAGGCCAGCGTCTACCAGGTTATTTAGCATTTTTAATGCTGTCACTCTGGACACATTCAGGAGCGTCATTACCTGCGTGGTCGTTATTGTTTTTCTCTTAGACAGTATGCTCAGAAGCCTATTATATCGTGCTTCTCTTGCCCGAGCGGCCGAAAGATAGATCCTTGCATAAAAGACTGATGGGGTATCCCCAATCAACTTGAACTCAGGAGCCGTCTTTCCAAGCAATCGCATCTCCTCCTTTATCTTCCATATCCCCTCCCCTCTGCCTTCATATAGCTGAGCTGGTGCTAGAAAATTGTATAGTCCTTCATTGGGATGATAATGCCCATGCATGGATTGTATGTCCGTCCACATCCTCTGCGTAAGCACTGCCGGGTTTGATACGTCGAAACAATCGTCATATATGCGAACGCGGATATGCTCGGTGCTCTGGTAGTTGCGATGGGCGACCGCATTCGTTATCGCCTCACGTATTACCTCGATGGGGATGGGGCTCTTTTCAATCATTCTGGCTCCTTGGTACTGCCTTACGACAGGTAGATTCTGTGAAACAAGATTAACGGCTTCTTCGATTAGCTTATGTGCTGGAAGGGATATGGCAATCGGCTTACCCACAGCTAAAGGCGGCGCGCCAATCGGGTTGGCATACTTTTGTATCTCTATAAACGCACCTTCGATAAAGTCATCCGGCTTTTTAGCTAATACAATGACCCCCCGGATGTTTATGGAACCATTTGCGTCTTTGATCGAATCTATGATGGTCTGTCTCTGTTTGCCCTTTGCTTTGGTGTAAAATTCTAGTTCATCGGTATCCAGATCATTGACTGTAGCAGTCGTCGGCGTCCCCTCGGCATTAACGGTTCCATACCGGAGATGGTATGCTCGTACTTCCTCCGGAGACAGCTGCCTTTTCTGGTCCCCGTCACGGTCGTAATAGATATTCTTATAGGAACAGGGACGGAGCTTATCCAAGTCTCTGACTAAGATGAGTGCAACGTGATTGTTACCCATTTCGAAAACCTTGCTTTCAGACCACGGTTGGGGTCGTATGTCTTTTTTAGCATTTGCAAACTCTTTCTGGAATTCTTCCGGATCTATCCCGGTTATCTCAAAACCATGTCTGGAATCGCTCTGCCCAACGAGTATGATGCCTCCATTCTTCGTCGCTAGGCATGCAATTTTCTCTCCAATGCTATCCTGAGTCCCTCTGGTGCGATCGAAGTTTTCATCCTCTGCTCTCTTCAGCAACTCCCGTAGATCTTCTTGGGTAATCTCTGAGAGTCTCTTCCAGCGTTGGAGGACGTTCATGCATAATTGTTTAATTGTAAAGTTTATATAGTTTACTATTAAACGATTGTTCCTACCTGCCCTTGGCGCCTTCACGGACAGCCTTGACCATGTCCTTTATCTTGGAGACCGAGCTCTCCTTCTCGAAAGCGGTCCCGACCTGGATTATGTCTGCCCCTGCCTTGATGACGTCCTTAGCCTGCGCCGGGGTCCGTATCCCGCCAGCCGCGATATAGGGTATCGATATTGACGAGCGCACCGCCTTGACCATGTCGAGCGGGATGTGCCCGCTCTCGGGGTTGCTTCCCGCATCGGTGATGAAGAACCTGAAGCCCATGCATTCAGCCGCCATGCCGAACGCGGCCGCTATCTTCGGCTTGTTCCTGGGGATCCTCTTGGCATCCCCGACCCAGCCGACGGTCCCTCCTGGCTCCACCACCACGTATGCCACGGGCAGCGGCTCGATGCCGGAGTATTTGACCACCGGGGCCGCGAGCATCTGCGCCTCGCTTATCCAGTAGGTATTCCTGGAGTTGAGCATGGACATGAAATAGACCGCATCTGCGTATTTGGTTATGGTCCCGATGTTCCCGGGGAAGAGCACCACGGGCCTGGAGACGTTCTCCTTTATCTCCTTGGCGACCACGTCCAGGGTCTCTCCCTGCACTCCGGTGCTGCCGCCTATCAATATGATGTCTGCCCCGCCCTCGTCAGCGTTCTTGGCGGTCTTGACCGCGTCCTTGGGGGACTTGTAATCCATCGGGTCTATAAGCGCGAAGAGGAGACCTTTCTTGGAGGCCAGCTCCTCATGGATGTACCTTTCTATCTTCCCTTCCATAAATGCACCTCCTAACCGATGACGTTCCTGAAAATGTGCGCGAGGAGCTGCGGACGCAGCATCCTGGTCGGCCTGTCCATGTGGCCATGGCCCGACAGATAAGCATCGATATTCAGCTTCTTAAACGTTCTCCCGAGCGACGAGAGGGACCGGTCTGTGGCGCCGGAGAAGAATCTGCGTATGGCAGCGTGCATGGCGAGATCCGGGCCGAACCGCGCCTTCCATTCCATCTCATATCTGAGCGGATCCGTGGCGAACCTGCCAGCCAGAGCGGCGCAGTTCCCCCCGAAGATGACCCCTCCGCCGGTGGTCGCCTTGACCTGCCCTGCGGCATCCCCGGCTAAGAGCACGTTATACCCATCCTTCCTCATGGCGCTGATCCCGCGCATGCGCAGCGGTATGATCGCTCCCCGCGGCTTCACGTCTGTCGGCATGCCCTTCTGCCGGAGGAGCGCCCTCCACGCCCCACCCACATGCCCGGGCATCTCGACCCCCACTCCGAACTCCGCGTTCCTATCATCGTGCGGGATTATCCAGCCGAAGAAGCCTGGGAAGAGGGAATTGGAGAGGAACACCTCCACCATGTCGGGCTCTTCGCTCTTGTAGGGGACATTGGCCTGAAGGGTGGACGCGAACCTGCGTATGGCCGGGAACTTGAACCTGAGCGCGACCGAAGAGAGCGGTCCGTCCGCCCCGATTATGTTTTTCGAGCGGAAATCCCCGTCAACCCGTTCGCCGTACCTGTATTCCGCGCCTTCGTTTTGTGCCCTGGCGGCCAGCTCCTGATCCATCGCTGCACGGTCGCATAAATATCCGACCGGCTCTTTCCGCCTGACCGTGAAGCTCTGGCCGGGCATATGGATATGCGCTCCCCTGATGGGCGCTATCGCCAGCTTCTGCCAGCTCATATATGATGACAAGGATTCGAGCCCGTCGACCGAAAAGAGGCCGGAGCAGTTCTCCGGTATGCCTGAGACCGGGTGCTCCTCGGAGACCACCACATCGTGGCCGCTGCGCAGGGCGCTGATGGCGGCTATCGAGCCTGCCGGCCCGCCTCCTACGACGTGGAGCTTTGCCATGGAGAGCGTTTGCAGGAAAGCTTTTTTAAATGGCGGAAGGGAAGGGAGCCCATGAAGGGAAAGGGGAGGCGCCCTATGGAATATCTGTTCGTGCTCATGCTTGTGGTAGGTGCATTGGGAGTCCAGCTGGCTAACGGATGGCTATCCAAGAACGAGTTCGATCTCGCGAATTTCGCCATGATGGTGCCCCTGATACTCTTCGCCCAGTATTTCATAGCCTGGGGCTACCATGACGGCACATCCCAGAGCGGTTTCATCACGACGCATATCATATGGACAGGAGTGCTGATCGCCGCAACCCTGGCCATCAACTACATCATCTTCCAGTCGATGCCGAACCCGACGAACCTCTTCGCCCTGCTCTTGGCGGGCGCCGCGGCCGTGATAGCGGTCATGGGGAAGTGATGATATGTACGAGGTCTTCGGAAAGCTGGCGGCACTCCCAGGCGGGGTGAAAAAAGGCGTCTCGCTAGCCGTAGATGGCGACCGGATAGCAGACATCGGCCCCACCAGGGAGATGCGGAAGAAGCACAAGTTCGACGACAGCCTGGGCTCGGAATCCTCGCTCATCTGCCCTGGGTTCGTCGACACCCACATGCACAGCTTCCAGATAGCGACCCGCGGCCTCACGTCGGACAAGAGCCTCCTGGATTGGCTGAAGAGATACATCTGGAGATGGGAGGGGATGATGGATCGCGAGCAGGCCAGAGCATGCGCAGAGCTCGCTTACATGGAGCTGCTCAAATCCGGCGTCACCACATTCGTGGACTACACCTCGGTCCGCCACACCGAAGAAGCGTTCAAGGCCGCAAAGCGGTTCGGCATGCGCGGCAATATCGGAAAGACGCTAATGGACAGGGCATCCCCAAAAAGCCTCCAGGAGAGCACCGACAAGTCCCTGAAGGACACGGAATCACTCATCAGGAAGTGGCATGGCAAAGAGGGCGGCCGCCTCAGGTACAACATCACCCCCAGGTTCGGCATCACATGCACCGACGAGCTGCTCGAAGGATGCCGGGAGCTGATGGACAGGTACGATGTCCTTTTAACAACCCATGCCAGCGAAAGCAGGTCCGAAGTCCACGCAGACAGGAAGAACTACGGCACCTCGTCAATCAGGCATCTCAACAAGCTCGGCCTCCTGGGCAGGCGAACCATCCTGGCCCACTGCGTCTGGCTGAGCGAACCTGAACTGAAGCTCCTCGCCAGGACCGGCACAAGCGTCTCCCACTGCCCGGGCTCGAACATGATGCTGGCCAGCGGCGCAGCGAGGGTCGGCGACATGCTCAAGGCAGGCATCCCCGTGGGGCTGGGCAGCGACATGGGTGCCTACTACAACATGAGCATCTTCGACCAGATGCGCCTCTCTGTGATGCTCCAGAAGGTCTCCCGCATGGACCCTGTCGCGCTGGACCATCGGAGCGCCTTCCATATGGCCACAGCTGGCGGTGCCAAGGCGCTATCGCTCGAATGCGGCTCCTTGAAGAAGGGCATGAAAGCCGATATCACATTACTCGATGGCAGAGCAATGGCATTCGTCCCGGACAACGATGCCATCTCCCAGGTGGTCTATTGCGCAGGGCCCTCTTCGGTCGAAAGCGTCATCTGTGACGGGCGCCCGTTGATGGAGGGCAGGCGGATGCTTGTCGCGGACGAGGAGAAGATAATCGCCCGGGCGCGAGAGTCGCTCTCTTTCCGCTCCTGATAGATGAGGGCAAAATGAGCGGACATCTGAAAAGCCTAGAGCGCCGGCGGAGCTTTCGACTGGCCGAGGACGACGCCATCCCAGTCGGTATGGGGAAAGGCAGCTGATGGCTTCAGGAAGTTCGGGGGCGTATGCCCGCCACTATGGGTCATCTCCTGCTGGTCAGGACGATTAGCGCGATTATCGCAGCCATCACGATCGGTATGGAGCAATATCCGTCGGGCAGGGGGTCGGCAGGCGTCTCTGCCCTCCGGTCGATGCTGAACATCCTGCCTTCGTCCACATCGTTGAATGAAGCCGACACCTGGATGTCGTAGGTGAAATCCTCGCGGAAAAGCGAGTTGTTTAGCCCGTGGTATCTCCTGAGCCTCTCATAAGGCTTCAAGAGGATAACGCTCGAGCTCTCTTTTAGGTATCCTCTGGGCGCGCTGAAGGTGTAGACACCGAACTTGTATTCGGGCTCGCTGTTGGCGACCTCCACTTCCAGCGCCAGAGTGTCTACGTCCATGTCTATAGTGATGGCGACTCCCCCCGGCTCCTCGGATATCGAGCGCTCCAGCACGGTGTCGGTCACCGAGAGGGCCGCGCCTTTGGACTCCGAAACAAGGAGGTCATATGCCTGGCTGTGGTCCTTCGCGTTCTGTATGGCCAGGTGTGTGTTGTCCAGCGTGCCTGCCTGGCCTAATGTCGGATCCATAGCCAGCCATCCATGGCCGGGCAGGTACGCTTCGGCCCATGCGTGGGGCTGCCAGCTATCATCCAGCACATACCCGTTGACATATCTGGTCTCAAGCCCCAAGGAACGCAGCATGGATATCAGCAGGTGGCTGTACTCCACGCAGACCCCTCTCCTGTCCCTGAAGACTTCCGTGGCCGGGCTCACCCTGCCCGAATAATCAAGGTCATAGGTGATGTCCTCATGCACCCAGTTAACGATGTGCAGGATGGTATAGAGGGCCGATTCGTCATCTGAAAGAGTTTTCGCTTTGGCCGCGACCCCCTTATCGGCCGCGATCAATCCTTCTGATGGGAGCGGGCCTCCTGGGAGCGGCAGGTCTTCTGTTATATCCGTATCATAATCCACAATGACGACCGCTTTTGCCCGGAGCAGTCCGCTACCGCTTCCGCTGCGGGATACATAGATGTTCTCCCCATCAGAGAATATGCGGGTCTCCGGCTCTGTGCTTATCGAGACCACGCGCTGGTAGCTGTCATTGACCACCAGCGCTCCGGTGAAGTTGTATGGCCCGTCGCTCGTTATCTCCCAGACCCTCTCTATCTCCAGCACAGAGCGGCCGAAGCTCACCGCCCATGCCGAGGACAATAAAAGGAGGATGATTATGATGCCTCTCATGATTCCCCGCGCAGAGCCGCCATCCTGGCAGATTTGCTTCCGACAAGCTTGGAGGTGCCGATGTCGCTCCGGTGCCACACCGGTCCCTTGATGTGCCTGCATCCCTCTTCAGCGGCCTTCTCGGCCTCATCGAGAGTTTCCGCGATGCCGAGCAATCCGAAAGCGCGCGAACCTGTGGTGAGTATCTTTCCTTCCTGCTCATAGACCGAGGCGTAATATATCTTCGCCCCGCACCCTTCGAGCCCGTGAGCGTCTATCTCCACCGGTTTGTCCCTGACCGGCTTCTCCGGATATCCTTCGGGCACCAGGTACTTGACCACGGTGCACTGGTCGGAGAACTTCGGCGGCCGCAGCTGTCCCTCGGCCATAGACAGGAAGACGTTTGATAGCGGATCTTCGAGCAGTGCCAGCACGTTCATGGCTTCAGGATCGCCGAACCTGGCGTTGAATTCTATGACCCTGATGCCCTTTGCCGTGAGTATGAACTGGCCGTAGAGGACGCCGCGGAAGGGCACGCCGTCCTTCTTCATGGCATGGACGACCTCCTGCAGTATCTTCTTCCCCTGCCCGATGTCCTCCTCTTGCATGAAGGGCAGCCTCTTGCCGGTGGAATAGCTTCCCATCCCTCCGGTATTCGGCCCCTTGTCCCCTTCATACGCCCTCTTGTGGTCCTGCACAGGAGGCATGGCCGCGATCCGCGAGCCGTCCGAGAATCCCTGCAGCGTGAACTCCTCGCCCACAAGCTTCTCCTCTATGAGGGCCTTGCCGTCTTTTCCTATGAGCGAGCGCGCATATGCCATCATCTCTTCAGTGCCTCCGTGCTCGCCGCTTATCCGCACGCCTTTCCCGCCGCTGAGCCCGAGAGGCTTGACCGCCACCTCCCCGAGATCCTTTATCACCCGAAGCGCGTCCTCGGTGCTGTCCACCACCTCATGGGCCGGGGAGCCGTGAATCTTGTGCTTCTCTAGGAGCTCCCTCATGAAGGACTTGTCCCATTCGATGCGGGCAGCGTCCCTGGTAGGGGATGCCACCAGCATCCCTGCCTTCTCCAGCGCATCGCTCACCCCTGCGGCGAGCGTCGCGTCCGGGCTGGAGAATCCGAGGTCGAACTCCCTGCCTTTGATGGCAGCGCTGACCGCCCTGGTATCCTCGATATCACATATCCAGTGCCCCTTGGAGAGCTGGGCTATCGCAGGATTCTTCTTGGACATCACAGCATACAGTTCGCAATCCTGTGCCAGTCTCTCGGCTATGGCGTGTTCCCTGGCCCCGTTGCCTATCAGAAGAGCTTTCATCCGATTCTCACCTGCTGCTAGACCCTATATGCTCCTTTCTTGCTGCCGCCTAACAGCTCGGAGAACGTGTCTCCGATGGAGCGCTTCAAGGGCGCTTTGACTATGAATGAACGCACATGGGGATACTGCTTGATCAGCTCGAAGCTGAAATAGTACTCTGTGAGCTCTCCCCTGGCTTCCTTTCGGGGTTCCTCTATCTTTGCGGACGCCTTGGCCTTCCTGCCGGTCATTCGAAGCGCCTCCTTATGTAGCCCTCGCGTATCAGCATGTTGAGCCCTTCTTCGGCCCTGGTGACCGCTACAGAGTTCGCCTTCGAGAACTCCCTGATGTCTATCGTGCCGTTGTGGAGCTTTATCCAGTTGTAGAGGCCCTCCTTCAGCAGGTCGTCTCCCATGCCCGATAGCTGGGTGAGCTTCTTCTGCAGCTCGTCCCTCTTCCTCTCGCACTCCAGAAGGAGCCGGGTATTGGCCTCCCCCGAGCGCACCAGGTCATCGTATTTTGCGCTCATATCGGTGTACTTGGACTGGAGCTCGCTCAACTGGGTTGAGAACTCCAGCGCATCCCTTCCGACTATCTTGGACGTCTCGGAAAGCAGGGTGTTGATGTGGGTGAAGATGCCCGTCGGCTTCACATCATAGTACTCCTCGGCGACCTGCAAAATGTTCAGGAACGTGGGCATCAGATCCAGAAGCCTCGCCACCTTGCTCCTCTTGGCCGAGAAGCTGTAGAGGAAGTCGATGGCCTCCGGGCCGAACTCCACCCTGTACTCCAGGTATGGTTGGCCCCTCAGATCCGCGCCCTTTATCTTCTCCACGGTGAGCACATTCTTCGCATATGTTATCCTTGTGAATCCCAGCCCTGACAGAAGCGAGGCGAGGCTCTTGAGCGGCTTCTTCTGCTGCGCCGCGATGGTTATCTTCTCTTCGCTCATATCTCATGCCTCCTATTCGCTCTCGCGGCCGTCTTCCAAAACCACGTTCACGACCCCCTTGGTCGCCTTCCTCATCCTCACCAGCGAGAACACCTTGATGAGGTTCTTCTCGTCTATCCCGAGCTGCCTCAGGAAGGATATGATGGATGGCTTGGAATAGCCGAACTTCTCCAGCACCGCCACCAGCTGCTCGCCGTCCAGCAGGCCGTCGCCCTTCTCGAACTCGGTCTTGATGAGGCCCAGCTGGCTCTCGTTGAGGCCTATCTCGTAGAGCATCCTTACGAACTGCTCCCTCTCAATCTCGACAATCATCTCTCCACCCCGTATCTTGTATATGAGAAGCGGCTCTTCGCCGTCTATCTTCTCCATGAGGAATGTCATGACCCTGGACTGCCTCTCGGCGAATATCATGTTCACCGCGGCGTCTCCGACACCGAACTTGGATATCTCCCCGTCGATGAAATTGGAATAGCCGATGGAGTTCTTCACATAGTCCCTGAACTCCTTGAGTATCAGCCTGAGCACGAACACGCTGCCGATGTTGCTGAATATCGTCTTGTGCATGTCGGTCGGGTTCTGCGTGGCGATTATCAGCGAGAAGTTGTACTTGCGCCCTTCCCTGACTATCGTTATGACGTCGCTCCTCTCGTCCTGGGCTATCTTCCACGCCTCATCCAGCACCACGAACAGGCGTACGTTCTTGTTGTCCTTCTGCATGCCTTCTAGGCGCATGAGCTCTTTTATGTACTGCAGTATAGTCAGGCCCGCGAGGCTGCGCATCTCCTCGCTCGGCAGCTCATGGAGGTCGATGCAGACCAGGCCGCTGGTCGTCAGCTTCTTGATGTCCAGCGTGGATGTCCCGGCGAAGAAATCAGAGCCCTCAGCCGTGAACCTCTTGAGGAGCCTGGCGGCCTTCTTCTTGCCGGTCCTCTCGAGCATCCAGACGACATGGGTGAGCGTAGGTCTCTCGCAATCCTCTCTCTTGCAGATCTCGACCAGCGCCTCTTCCAGCTCCTCTTTCCCGAGCCTGGGCTTTCTGCGCCTCGTCTGCTCCTCCTTCATGGCGCTCGCCTGCTCCTTCATGCTGGGCTTCTGCTTTCCGCCCCGATAGTAGACGTATTCGAGCGCTTCCTCTATGTCATCCCTCTCGTTCGGGTGGTCCTTGAGGCTGAGCAGGATGTCGAGGGCGGATATTATCTGCTTTATCCTGCTCCTTGTGGGGAGGCCGACCAGATCCAGTATGTTGAGGCGCTCCTTGGCGAGGTTTATCACCCTTCCGCCCGCCTGCTTGACCCATTCGTCGTATTCGCCCACCCAATCCAGGATGACCGCGTTGGTGTTCCAGATTAGGGACGCTCTTGTCAGGAATGTCTTGACGGTGTACGATTTGCCCGAACCGGTTATGCCGATGATGGCGATGTGCGGATTGATGAGCTTGGCCGGATTCCAGAACACCGGCGTGCGGAGGAACCTGGTCTTGCCTATGTATACGCCCTGCGTCGGAAGGGAGAGGAGAAGGTCCTTCCTCGGCTCTGGAGGGTGCACAAGGATCATCTTGCGCGCCACTTCCTTGGAGAGCATATAAGATGGTTTAAGGGTCATTTCCCTACCTCGACGGTTCTCTTATCTCTTAGGCGATATATAAATCTTTCAGAAGAGCGCATCCTTGATCTCTTCCTGCGTCGTGGGGAAGAAGTACTCCCACTCGAAGCATTTGAGCATCTCAAGATCAGAGAGCTCGCGCACATCGCAGCCCAGGGAGCTCGAGAGTATGGTCTTGAGCTCCTTGGCCTGCCTCGTGACCCGGCTTAGCGCCTCATCCCGGGTGAGGCCGAAGGCGGTCGTGGTCGCGAAGGCGACTATCTCCACCGGGCGCTCGCCCTGGGTTATGCGGTCCAACAGCCTATTCCAGTATGCCAGCTCGCGGTCCATGCGCATGCTCTCGTCCGCGGCCATCTTGGCTTCCTTGGCCTTCTTGGCTTCGACGGCGCCGCGCTTGCTCTTTATCTCCTCGATGTGTTTGGACAGGTCGAGCGTGCTTATCATGAGCGTTACCTTGACTATGTATTTGAGGGAGCTTATCGCTTTCTCGAAAGATTCGAACATGGTCTTCTTCTCGTCCGACCCTTTGTCCATGGAGCTCTCGTAGAATTTTATCTCCAGGAACTTGGAGGCGTAGTAGCCGCCCTCGCCCTTCTTCACTATGTGGTCCCTGCTGGAAGGGACCTCGTAGCCGCCGTCCCGCACCTCGATTATGTTCGCGGCCCTTGTGAAGAATGGGATGAGAAGGTAGCCGTATTTCCATAGCAGCAGCCCCAGCATGAAGAAGAATCCTGCGATTATGGGGGTGAGCGGATTCCCTGAGACGAGCGATATAATGACTGCTACGAGGCCGCCCAGAAGAGAGACCACCGTCACCGCTCTATTGATGAACATATCACACACCTACCATTTCCGTTTTATAAATGCTTGTCATATCGAGGCGAACGTCTTGAGCCCTATCTCGCTCCCGAGTATGTTGCCAAGCTCCTTCACGAAGACCACGGTCACCAGGAGAGAGAAGAGGGGCGCTATCACCGAGTACAGGGCGGTCCGAGAGAGCGCATCGCTGTTACCTTGGAGTACCAGGGTGACATCGCCAGTGAAGTCGAGGCTCTGATTCTGCGTCACATTGGTGTAGAGCTCCTGTTCCTGGAGGAAGTCGTCGCACAGCGTATCGGTCGCGCTGACGTTCGTCACGTTGGTTATGAGTTCGTAATCGTCGGGATCGCACCTAGCGCTAAGGAGGTCCAGTTTGCCCGCGATCGCGTAGTTGCCGTTCAGGTCGATCACCGGGATGGTGGCATAGAACCGGTTCGAGGTCAAGTTGCCCATCCCGGATGTCGCATCCAGCACCTCCTCCTGCGGGCTCGGGAATATGAGGATGAATGTCGGGTAGAACAGGTAGAGCCCGAGCGAGAGCGCGATCAGGAAACCGCCGACCTTCCTTGTGGCGAACAACGTCCTCAGCACCAACCCCACCGGGAATAACAAGCCCAAAGCGCTCTGCCCTATGAATGCCGCTATCTGCGTGTTGAGCTGGACGAGCGTCATCAGGAGGTTGGTCGAGAGGAGCTGCCATCCAAGCGCATCCGATACGGCGGACAGGTTCTTGAAAGGCGAGATCGCGAATGAGCCGAAATCCAGGCTCAGCCCCTGGTAGTATCCCACAAGAGCCAGCGTGCCGACTATACCCTGGAGCATGAGGAACAAGGAATCGTTGAGGCCGCCTAGCATGCAGCTCAATTGGACCATCACATCTCCCTGGGCGCAGCTTTCGGTCACGACCGATGAGCTGACCATGGCGACCAGCTCGATGACCGCAGCGAAGGAGCCGATTATGGCCGCGTTTATCACCGACTGGATGAGCTCTTCAAGGCCGAAATGCTCCAGCCTCTTGATGCCAAAAGCCCTTCCCAGCCCGACCATGAGTCCCGCGAGAACGATGGATGCGGTCACGACCACTACCGCGATCTCTACCCCTATGAATCCGTCCGCCATCGGACATGGATGATTGCCCTAATATTAAATAGCTTTCCGTCCCTTGCTCAGGGGCGGAGGCAGAACAGCGCGTCTTAGTTGACATGGGCCCGGGAAACCCAACGTCTTCAGACGTTGGATGAAAGGGCCACCATTTCCGCGGAAATGTGCTGCGTCAGTTTTTCTTTATAGATAAACCAAGGAATTTCTATTCATGGGGATGAATAGGGCATGGCGCTACAGATTATATCCTTCCAAAGCCCAGGAACAGGACTTGAACAGTTACCTATATGGATGCAAAAACCTCTGGAATTCTCTTCTTGAGTTTACAAAAGAGCACTATCAGAAGACCGGAAAATTCCCTAAAAGAAGCCAGTTGCATCTCCTCACAAAGAATGTGGGGCTTTATTCCCAAGTCGCCCAGAATGTTGCTGACAGGCTTGCTAAATCGCTGAAAGGAATCCCTGCAAGAAAAAGAGCAGGGAAGAAAGCAGGATTCCCTAGATTCAAATCCATAGAGAGGGTGAAATCATTCACTTATCCTCAGTTTGGCTTCAAACTAGAAGAGAAACTGGAACTCTCTGGCATAGGAGCTATCGCAATCAAAAAGCACAGAGATATCCAGGGCACAATCAAGACCTTGACAATCAAGCGATCGCCTTCAGGAAAATGGCATGCAATTTTCACTACTGAAACAAAAGGGATGGTTCCTCACAAGAAAACCGGAAAGAAGATTGCAGCTTCCCATGCTCTAGTCCCCGAACGGATCATTTCCCGGCCGGCAGGCGAGGATCTCTTTTAGCGATAGCATGACTGAAGAGTGGTCCCTCCTCCGCGGATCCTTCAGTCCGACCCTGATGTTCTCCTCTATCGGCACTCCCTCCTGGCAAGCGTAGAACAGGGCATCGTTGGCGTTCTCCTTGACTTGTGGCTCAGTATCACGAAGAGCGCTGATAAGGGCCTGGACGGCTTCTTGGGGAATGCTATCCCCCCGGTAGGCTACCTCGAGGAAGAGCTTGCTTGTCCGTATCCGGACCTCTGCATCCGCATCCGAGAGTTTCTCCACGAAATACTGCACGTCTCTTGTTATGCCATTTGCGATGACGCTGCGGCAGAGCTCATCGAACATGGTCATGTCGGTATCCGTCTTTGCATCAGCGGGCGGTGCCATGGGATGCATCGGCCCTCCCATCACGTCCTCTAATCCATGCGGTTCGGGCGCTGCTTCGGGCTCAGGCACGCTCCCGAAAGCCTTCTCGAAGGCTTTATCGAATTCGTTGCTCCCGTTCTGGGGCCGGGCAGACGCTGTAAGCGAACTCGGCTTCGGAAGGTTTACCTCTCCCTTGGCTACCCTGCTCTTTATTATGAAAAGACCCGCAGCGTTGAGCCGCATCTCCACATGGGTACCGGCCACCACGAAGCTCTTGCTGCATCTCCCTTTGAGTATGAATCTCCTCTGGTATGGCATCTCCTTGGAATAGGCATCCGGATTGAAATCGTCCGCACGATAGAGCTCTAGGCTGACGCTGTCGCCGCCCTTGCCGAAACCTGAACCTACCGGTCCCAGGCGGAACCCGTGGCCTACATCCATCGTAAGTATGTCCACCTTCCGATTCAGATAAACGTTTTCCAGTTCGGGGCCTGCCTTGCGCCTGCCACTGAAATCCGGCAATATCGTGTTCGGCCTCAGATGCCTTATCTCGGCCAATATGCGTTCCCTGCCGCCATTGATGGTGATCCGGTACCCATTATCGGTGACCAGCACCGCCTCTTTCGTCCCGGCGGAATCGACCATGATTCTCTCATAAGTACCTGATACGCCGTGGGTCACCTTCAGGTGGATCCGACCCTCTTCCCGGGCCAGCAATTCAACCGAACAGTCCGGTGTCACATCCGAGCTTCCCCCAGCGTCCGCTTTGCCGAAAAGCGCCACTACCGTCCCGTCCCGGGGCAAAAGGGGATCGGTTATCTCAGGCATCTCCCAGCCAGCATCCTCGATGTACTCCTCCGGGTCTACGGCATCAAATATGCTAGGTCCGTCATCGCCTTTGCCTGCAGATGCGGTTCTCTCTAACTCCGCGGCCATCGCATCTATTATCCTCCTGTCCTTGGCCGCCTTTAGCGCTTCTGCTTCCGCTTCGGCCTTCTCAGCCTTCCTTTCCTCGGCGATTCTCTTCAAATCAGCAAGCGATGTTAGCACTGATGGGGCTGGCCCGTCCCTTTCAGGCTCTTCTTCCGCCTGGGCTTGTGCTGCGGCTTCGGGCCTGGCGTCTTCCCTAATCCCCACCAGGTTGCCGACATCAAGCTCCTGGGTGATCTCTTTCGGACCATGCGCTGCAGGGGCCATCTGCGCTCCTGCTAGCGAATCGAGCACCAGATCGTCACCCCCGAGGGCCATCGGAGCGGCAGCGGCCGGCGCGGTAGCGTTCACTCTCGAAGCGGCCCCGTCCCTGACCTCGATAAGGTCCCTTATATCGAGCTCCTGGGTCGGGCTCCCGGTATCTATCTCCCCTCGGATTATCCTTGTCATATGGGGCTCATCGCTCGGCTTGGACCATCGGAGCCTGCCGATATCTGTGGCGAGAATCCCGAACCTGGTCGCTAAGGAACGATTCATCCTCTTCTCCATGCTTTTCTAATATCAAAAACACTTTATAAATGTTTTTATTTGTGGTTTTTTGTAAGCAAAGAACCCTTTCACTATCATTTAAATTAGTTTTCCAACCAAGCTTTTCCTGCTTAGTATGGCAGACCGCAGGGGTTGGGCAAAGTCTCCTGGGGTCTCCAGACTTCAGTTTCCGGTTCCGTCCGAAACACGAGACAGGACCGGGCGAAACGACAAACGTTTCGCTGGTGTCGCGGACCATGGGTCCGCGAGCATGCTCGTGGTCGGATTGCCGACCACGACATCCAGAGAACGCGACAGCGTTCTCTCGGAAACCGAAAACTCCACTTCGCGACCGTAGTCTATCGGTATGATTCGAGATTGCCATTCCGCCTTTTAGGAAAAGGCGGCCCAAAACGGGCTGGAAAGGCGGCAGCAATGATCTCGCGGACCGGGTTCAATTCCCGGCGGTCGCATCTATCACTGCCCTTCTAATGCTATTACTGTCTCCTAAGATGGTTTCCCGTTCCCGGTCTCCGGTTTTGGACAAAACACGAAACCCTAAACCCTGAACCGGAAACGCGGTTTCGTCAATCGCCCTATGACGGTTCAGATAGCTTTTAAACGTATCTGACCACAGAGGTTTCATGTCTTATCTGGCAGACGAATTGATAAGCAGCCTCGACATAGTGGAAGTCAAGAATCTCCTCTCCCACGAGCAGGTCATCTCCACAAACCTCAAAAGGCTGAAAGAGGCGATGCTGAACCTGGGCCAGCTGGTCGATCCGCTCATAGTGGACAAGAAGACCGGCCTGGTCCTCGACGGCAACCACCGCCTCAAGGTTTTGGAGATTATAGAGTGCCCCCTCGCCACCTGCCAGATGGTCGATTACGACAAGGAGGAGATAAAGGTCGGCACCTGGTATCCTGCCGTGAAGCTGACCCCGGACCAGATATTCAAGCTCGACAGTCTCAAATACGAGAAGGTGGATTTCGAGACCGGCAAGAAGGCCGTGGACGACCTCAAGGCCCCGTTCATGCTCAACTCGGACGGAGATTCCTACCTCATCAACCCCGGCAGCTACAAGCTGATGGAGATGGTGGAGGAGCAGAACTACGTCTTCTCCCTTTTGGAGAAAGGCTCTGTAGATTATGTGCCTGAGGAGGAGATGAAGAAGCTCCTCGCATCCGGCAATTCCATATTCTACAGGCGCGCCTATGCCAAGGAGGAGATCGTGAAGGCGGCCCAGAGCCACAGCCCGTTCCCGCCCAAATCCACAAGGCACAGCATACCCGGCCGGATAATCCGACTGAACATGAGGCTCGGATGGCTGCACCGGACCAAGGATGAGGCGAGCACCGAACTGAAGCGCATGCTCAAATCCCGCGCCTACGGCGGCAATGTGCGCAAATACTACGAACCCGTGATAGTCATTTACTAAACACGCATGCTGCGCATGCATGGGCAACCTGGAGTTTCCCCGGCAGGTTTCGCTACTGCGAAAAAGGATCGAAGAGCAGGTTGTTCATGTAGGCCTCCCTGCCCACCGGCTTCTGCCTCGTGAGCGCGTCGTCTATGACCGGTTTGTTGAATCCCACTATTATCCTGCCGTTTATCTCAAGCACCGGGACGCCCATCTGCTGGCTCTTCCGCACCATCTCGCGGGCCTTCTCCTGGTCCTTCGATACGTCTATCTCCTTGAACGCGACGCCCTTTGATTGCAGGTATGCTTTGGCCATATTGCAATAGGTGCATGTGGGCGTGGTGTAGATGGTAACATCCGGGGCCGGAGGTGCGCTGCCGGTCTTCAGCCGCTCCCTCTTCTTCGCCCTTATCTGCTCGAGCTCTTTGTCATCTTCCATGGGTGACACCCTGCCGATATCTTGCACAGTCGTTTTTTAAAACGCGAAAGGATGATGGTCCGGGGCGAGGCCGGCTCCTGATGATTCACAATTCGATGATTACTACGCCGCGCTGGGGCTCTTCGGCAGGCGCCGGAGGAAGCGGCTCTTTCGGGTCGATCTCAGGCATCTCCAAGATGTCTATCCTTTGCCTCTCGATGTCATTGCGTTCCCTGTCTGTCTTCTCTTTGCGTTCCTTGTCATCCCTGATGATTTCCATGATAGGGACCTCCAGGATAGGGATCTCCAAGACCGGACTGAGCGACCGTTTGCGCTCTGCCCTCCTGCTATCATGTGCATCGCGCGGTCTGTCCTGCCTGAAACGCAACATCATTATTATACCTTGTTTCACACTATTTATAAACCGTTGTATCAAGAAGCGGAAATAGTAGAACGGGTTTTTATTAGCGTCCCTGCCATATCCAGGAAGACGTGATTCAGATGGACCAGCAAGAGCTCGAGAACTTCAGGGAGGCCGGGAAGATCGCCTCCAGGATCCGCGAGGACAGCAAGCGCCTCATCATGGTGGGCGAACCTCTGCTAGACATCGCTGAGACCATAGAGCAGATGATTGCCGAGGAAGGGGCGAAGCCCGCCTTCCCGGTCAACATATCCATCAACGAGATAGCTGCCCATTACACGCCCGAGTTCGGCTCGGAAACCGTCCTCAAGGACGACGATCTGGTCAAGGTCGATCTGGGGATGCAGGTCGATGGCGCGTTGTCTGATACCGCCTACACCATAGACCTGGGCGGCAAGAACGAGAAGCTGGTCCAGGCAGCTGAAGAGGCTCTGGAGAAGGCCATCGCGACGATAAAACCCGGGGTGGGCGTTGGCCAGGTGGGCGCCATCATCGAATCGACCATCAAAGGATACGGGTTCAAGCCCATCGCGAACCTCTCGGGCCACATGATAAAATCCAACGAGCTCCATGCGGGGGTCGAGATCCCGAATGTCAAGACCGAGGATTCCTATCATTTCGAGGAGGGCGATATCTTCGCTGTCGAGCCCTTCGCGACGACCGGCCAGGGCTTTGTGGAGGATTTGGAGCAGGTCGAGATATTCTCCATCTACGCTCCTTCCAACGTGAGGATGAGGCAGTCCAGGAAGATAGTGGAGCACGTGGTGCAGAACTACGGCATGCTCCCTTTCGCCGAGAGGTGGGTGAGGAAGAGCTTCCAGTCCAAGCTGCTCGTGAGCGCTGCATTGCGCGAGCTGCTCCAGAACCATTTCATAAAAGGCTATCCGGTCCTGCGCGAAGTCGCGCGAGGGCTGGTGTCGCAGGCCGAGCACACGGTGCTGGTCACCAAAGACGGCTGCGAAGTGCTCACTAAACAGATATAAATCCGGATTGCGCAAGATTATCCTCTTGGGCCCGTGTGGCAACCTGGATAACCGGCGGGGCTTCGGAAGCTCTGGACCTATCGCGGTCCATGCTGGTGCTACCCCGAGATAAGGGTTCAAATCCCTTCGGGCCCGAAATCCTTTCTGCCTCCTGTTCCGGGTCTTGTGTTCAGTCTCAGGGGTTTCGGGAACAAAGTGACCGCAGGTCACAACGGGCCCGAAATCCTTTCTGCCTCCTGTTCCGGGTCTTGTGTTCAGTCTCAGGGGTTTCGGGAACAAAGTGACCGCAGGTCACAACGGGCCCGAAATCCTTTCTGCCTCCTGTTCCGGGTCTTGTGTTCAGGGCCTAATCCTTCCCCGAGGTTATCATTCTCGCGAAGAGCGCCTGCACGTGCTGGACATACCTCTCTGCGGTGGTCGCCGCATATGTCGGATATATGGCCATGCCCATGGCGGTCACACTTCTCGGCTGCGCTTCGAAATCAGGCTCGTTCATGGCAGGATCGAGCGCGGGCAGCGTCTCCACGAGCTCCTTCTGGAGTATGGCAGTGGTGCGCGGTATCAGCCGGTTTCCATCCCATCTCCTGGCAGATTGGAAGAGCGACATCGCTATCCCTTCCAGGTGCTCCCCCTCGCGGTCGTCCGGTATCTTTCCCTTGCTTTCGTTCCAGGTGGTTATCATGTCCATGATGAACCGTTTCACCCTGGTTTCGGCCTGCATAGCATGGAGCGCTCCCATCACCGCTGTGTCGCTCATCAGCTCGATCGCGCCTGCAGGCGGATGCATCGGATAGAGGTCGAACGTGGTGAGTGGTACTTCTTTGGACATATCCACTATGGCCATCAGCAAGCTTCCGGTCTCGCCCAGTTCCGGGTGCGGCACTATCGCCCTTGCCGGGAACGCGTTGTATCCGTTGCGCCTCAGCACAGCAGCCGCGAGCACATACATCTCCAGCGGATGGCAGAACGTGAACTGTACTCCTCCGGTTACCTCGTCGAGGGCTATCCTCGGCTGCTCCAGCATCGCGGCCGCGGTCGGCAATTCGTCCGGAGCCATGTGATCCTCATTGTATCTGCTGGCGAAACCTTCGGTGATATCAGGATGAATCCTGATGAGCCTGTCTATGATGCCGTCAAGGTCTCCGTCTTCAAGCCCTTCGAGCAGCATCTCCGAGAACCTGCCCACGGCTTCGCTGTTTTCGGAATAGGGTCCCTCCTCGGGGGCCAGCGCGTGCTGCTCCAGCTTGGCATTGGCTTCCAGCAGCTGCTCATCCAGCCAATCGTCGGCGCTCTCTTCCTGCGACGCAGGGTGCGGATCGCCATCCCGCACGACCCTGAGCTTGGGCCTCTTCCTCCTTCCCAGGCCCCATACGTGGGCGTGGGCTCCATGTTCCTCGGATTTCACGAGCGACTCACCGGTGATCACGCTTCCCAGCCTGATCCTGGGGACGCTATCCTTGAGCAGTACGCATCCTATCTCTCCGCTCTGGACGCTTCTCTCTGAGGCATCTTCCCTATCGGCTCTGGGGGTCTCGATGAGCGGAGTGGCTTTCGGAGGCTGGGGTGCGGCCTTCGGTGCTTCAGAACCTTTCGGCATCGCCTGCTTCATGTCCCCGTATCTCTTCCTGTTCCTCTCTCTGAATGTCATGCGGCATCCTCTGTTTGTAGTCGGTATAAGTGTTACAAACGGTATTAAAATGTATCCAATCCGCCGGCAACAGCAGCACGACAACTGCCGATAGGCCGCTCGATAATTTTTTAAGGGAAACCCCGGGAATGCTATCCCAACCAGTTACAGGAAGTGACACTATGGATTTCGTATGCAAGATTGGCGGCCAGGCCGGAGCAGGTGTGATGGTCGCGAGCAGGCTCATGGTCAAATGTTTCACCCGGGGCGGCTACCACGCGATAGCCTATCCGGAGTATCCTTCGCTCATCAGAGGCGGCCACAACTCCGTCCAGATAAGGGTGGCGGACGGGAAGATACACGCCCCGCTCCAGGAGATAGACCTCCTGGTCGCGCTCAACAAGGACGCGCTCTTCTATCACATGAGCAGCATGGCGGAAGGGGGCGTGATAATATACGACAAGCTCATAGACGCCAGCAAGTTCAAGGTCAAGAAGGGCGTGAAGATGCATGCACTGCCGCTTCTGGACCTGACAAAGGAAGTGGGCGGGACCGAGCAGATGAAGAACACCACCGCGCTCGGAGCAGCGCTGGCAGCCGTCGAGTATCCCTTGGATGTCCTGGCAGGCATCATGCAGGACGAATTCGGCAGGAAAGGGGAGGCGGTCGTCAAGAAGAACATGGACGCCGCCAAGGCAGGGTATGATTTCGTCAAGAGCAACAGCATGCACTGCAAGAAGGCGCTCAAGCCGCTCTCAGACGAACGGAAGGTCATAATCACCGGGAACGAAGCCATCTCGCTCGGCGCGGTCGCCGGCGGCATGAAATTCTATTCCGCATATCCTATGACTCCGGCATCGAGCATCCTGCACTATTTGATAGCCAACGAGCGCAGCCTGGATATCGTCACCAAGCAGACCGAGGACGAGATAGCCGCCATCAACTATGCGATAGGCGCATCGTTCGCAGGCGCGCGGGCCATGGTGGGCACTTCGGGCGGAGGTTTCGCTTTGATGGTGGAAGCCCTTGGGATGGCGGCCCTTGCAGAAGTCCCGATCGTGGTCTCGCTGGTCCAGAGAGTGGGGCCGAGCACCGGCATGCCCACCTGGACAGAGCAGGCGGATCTCAGGTTCGCGCTGCACGCGTCGCAGGGCGATTTCCCGAGGATCATCCTCGCCCCGGGCGATATCGATGAGTGCTTCTACATGTCGGCCGAAGCCTTCAACCTCGCCGAGAGATACCAGGTGCCGGTGATCATCATATCCGACAAGTATCTCTCAGAAAGCGTTTTCACAACCGAGCGCTTCGACATGAAGAGGGTCAAGATCGATCGGGGGAAGATCGCATCCGGACTGCCTGAACTCGCACCGATGGCTAGGTGGAAGAGGTACGAACTCACAAAGGACGGCGTCTCGCCGAGGGTTTTCCCCGGGACCCCGAACGGCCTGCATGTGGGCACTTCCTACGAGCACGACGAGACCGGATTCTCGACAGAGAGCTTCATAATGAGGACCAAACAGGTCCAGAAGCGGGCGAAGAAGGCGGCATCCATCCTTAAGGAGATGGAAGGCCCGCAGCTCCACGGTCCCAAGAGCGCGGATGTGACCCTGGTGGGGTGGGGTTCTACCAAGCTCTCCGCCCTGGACGCGCTGCCCCTGCTACAAAGGGCCGGGATAAAAGCCAACTACCTGCATTTCAGCCACCTCTTCCCGTTGGACGAGAAGGAGGTGCAGAAGGCGTTCGCAGGCAAGAGGAATCTCATCATGCTAGAGGGCAACTCCACCGCCCAGTTCGCGGGCATGCTGAAACAGTATGCAGGGCTGGAGATGGACTTCCACCTGCTCAAATACGACGGGAGGCCCTTCTTCCCAGAGCAGATAGCCGAGGAGGTCGCGAAACTGAAGAAAGCCGGCTTAAAGGGGCCGAAGGAGAGGACAGTGGTCGAGAAGGAGGACCTCGAGTACTATAATCCCCAGAGGCACGGGCTATAGGTGATGATTATGGCTACCGTCATTGATTTCAGCGTGAAGGAGAAGGCTCAGTGGTGCCCGGGATGCGGCGATTTCGCGATCCTAGGAGCGCTCAAGCAGGCGCTCTCCGAACTGGAGATCGCGCCTCACGACACCGTCGTGTGCTCTGGCATCGGATGCAGCAGCAAGCTGCCGCACTATGTCCGGAGCTACGGCTTCGAGTCCCTCCACGGAAGAGGGTTGCCGGTCGCGTCCGGGATCAAGCTGGCCAACCACAAGCTCCATGTGGTCTCGGTGGGCGGCGACGGAGACGGATACGGCATCGGCACCGCGCATTTCGTGCACATCATGAGGAGGAACTACGACCTCACCTACATAGTCCACGACAACCAGATATACGGCCTCACCACAGGGCAGGCATCGCCCACATCCCAGCTCGGGATGAAGACCAAGACGACGCCTTACGGTGTGGTGGAGACCCCTTTCAACCCTCTGGCGAGCGCGATAATCGGCGGAGCGACGTTCGTCTCAAGGGTGTTCGCCGGAGACATGGTCCACATGAAGGACGTCATCAAGCAGGCTATCGCCCACAAAGGGTTCGCCCTTGTCGATGTGCTCCAGCCCTGTGTGACGTTCAACAAGCTCAACACCTACGACTTCTTCAAGCAGAGGTGCTATAAGCTCGAGGACTCCGGACATGACCCTGCGGATTCGGGCAAGGCGCTTCAGAAGGCTCTCGAAGCCACCGCTGCCAACTACGAGAAGATCCCCATCGGCGTGTTCTTCAAGGAGGAGAGGGCGACATACGAGAGCACCCTCCCGCAGATAGCCGAGATGCCGCTGGTGAAGAAGGATCTCTCCAAGATAGACATCTCGCACGCATACAAGGAGTTCGAGTGAGCGGTGTCCGCCTGTCCAGCGCCGCTCATCAGTCCAGCTTCCAGTATTTCTTGTTCTTTATGAAATTCTTCTGCGCTTCGATGAGGTCCAGGTAGAACGCCTCCTCGCTGCGCTGGAGCTTCTTGAGCACGCGGTCTGCTGTCGCCGGCCCGATGCCGTAGCTGGAGAGCGCGATGAGCGCCCGCTTCCCATATGCCCGTATCAGCCCGGCGGAGAATTCCATCGCATGGGCATCGGTCGTCTCCCTGGGCATATAGGCTAGCGACTGCGTCCCGCACTTGTGGCATCCTATCCTCTCAGGAGCCCCGGCCAGATGCATGAACCTGGTCGTTCCGCAGTGGAGGCACTTGAGCTGCACGGTCCTGGAGAGCGCGTTCTCGCGGAACGCATCCACCATCTTCTCCCTGGGCTGGAAAGCGCCCACGGCTTCCGACCCAGAGACCCTCTCCAACCCCACATTCGCGAAGAAGCTCGGCTTCTTCCGTTCATCCACGACCAGCCTCAGCTTCCCCCGCTTGATGTCTGACAACGCCCCTTCCGCGCCCTCGACGTCGAAGTACCTGAAGAATATGGCGCGCAATGTCTCCTCATATACCAGCGAGTGCCTCATGGCGTGGACGAAGCGGGAACTGACGCTCGCGTCCTCAGATAGCAGTCCGAACATCCTCCCGACATGCAGGAACTTGAAGCGGACCAGCGGGGAGTTGTCGAGGGCATCCTCCAGCAGCCTGCGCACGCCGCGCAGCTCCTTGAAGCTCCTCTCTATCACCTCTGCCTTGAGCGGGAAGGGGAGCTTCATCATGATCCTGTAGGGATCGGCGACCGATATCACGCTCTCGCCTATCAGGTTGGATAGCTTCTTGGAGAATATGCGGGAGATGCATTCATTTATCCTGGTGCCGAAGCATGCGTGGATGACGACTATCTCTCCTATGCACTCCAGTATCACCGTCTTGTCGTCCGGCATCGGCGAGACGTCCCGCTTGGCGGTGCGCATCCTCCCCACACCCTGCGCAACTTCATAGGAGACCGGGATGTCCTCTCCGGTCCATGAAGGGACCATGATGTCTGTTGCCGATGTGGGCTCTGCAAGCACGAGAGTGTCCGTTATGTCCACCACCCGCCATGGCATCCCGTGCGAGAGGAAGCTCGCCCCCTCTTCCAGGCCCACCACGAACTCCTCGTCCAGGCTGGCTATTATCTTGTTCGCGGTGATATCCTTCATCAGGAACCGTTTCGTCTTCGGTATCGTGCTCAGGAAAGAGCCGTAATAGGAGCGTGCCCTGCTCATAGCCTTTATAGAAATCCCTTTTGCATGCTCGTCATAGAAGAGGAGGCCTTCGCCATGCAGCTGGAGGGCTATCATCCGCAGCTTGTCATACGGGATTCCGTAAGCGTAGGAGCGCGAGAGTATCGCGTGCGCCCTCTCGAGCTCCATCCTGCCGAAATCCAGGCAGAGCCCTATCAACTGGTGGCCGATGACATCCAAGGCGCCCCGCTCCACGGCTTTATCCTCCATCCTCCCGCTCTTCGCGAGGGCGACGATGACCTCGCTCTCGAGCATGTCGTCGAAATCAGAGGGGAACATCACACCCTTTGGGATTTTCTGGAGGCTGTGGCCTGATCTTCCGACCCTCTGGATGAGCCTGAACACCTGGTGGGGCGAGCCGTACTGCATCGCGAGCGACACGTCGCCCACATCGATGCCGAGCTCCAGCGACGAGGTGCAAACAATGGAGTTGAGCTTGCCTGATTTGAACTCGTCCTCGGTCGCGAGCCGCACGTCCTTACCGAGCGAGCCGTGGTGCACTCCTATGGGCGCGCCCATCTTCATTAGCGAAGCCCCCAGCTCCTCGGCATAGCTCCTGGTATTGACGAAAATGAGCGAGCGGTTCTTCTCCGATAGCTCCTTTATCCTCTCGAGCCGCTTCTCCTTGCTCCCTATGTGTTCTACCGACAGCTCCATCTCGCGGTGCTTCCCGCTCTCGCAGAGCGCAAACTCCCGCTTCCCGAAGACCAGTTTGGCCGCTTCGTTCTCGTTGGCCACGGTAGCGCTGATGGCGATGCGCTGGAACTCCGCTATCTCCCCGAGCCTCTCCAGACCCATGGAGAGCTGGGCCCCTCTCTTGTTGTCTAAAATGTCGTGGACCTCATCCACTATCACGAACCTGACCGATGCGAGGTGCCTGCGCATTATCTTGCCCAGCAATAGCGCTTGCAGCGACTCCACGGTCGTCAGCAGTATCTTGGGCGGGTTCCTCCGATGCTTGGCCCTCTGGCTCTGCGTGGTGTCCCCGGTCCGAATATCATGAGTTATGGAGAGCCTCTCGCACCACCAGTCGAAGCGGTCCTTCAGATCGCGGGAGAGGGCGCGCAGAGGGGTGATGTAGAGCGCATGGATGCCTCCGGCATCCGGTCCCCCGCCACCGATTTCGTGTTCCCGGTCTCCAGTCTCGGGTCCTCCGTTTCCCGTCCCGGGTTTCCGGTCTCCTGTTCCCTGTTCCGCCTCCGTTATCTTCTCGAGCACGGGTAGCAATGCGCTCTCTGTCTTGCCGGAGCCGGTCGGGGCGAGGATTAGCACGTGCTCTCCGGATAGCACGCGGGGTATCGCGCTCTTCTGTATCTGGGTGAGCTCCCCGAAGCGCTCCCGGACCAGTTCGACCACCGTGGACATCGGTGGATATATATCGTGGGAAGGGATTAAGAGCGCCTAGCCCTCGAAGCCGAGCTTCTCGAAGACGCCTCGGGAGAGGATTATGACGAGTGTGATGGCGCTCGATGCAGCCACCTCTGTCCACATGCCGAGTCCGACGAGCATCCCCACGCCGGCAGTGACCCAAATGGCTGCCGCAGTAGTGAGACCGGTTGGCTTGGCCCCCTGCTTCCATATGACTCCGAGGCCGAGGAAACCGATGCCGGTCACTATCTGGCCCAGTATGCGCGTCTGGTCGGTGACTGAGCCTGGACCGAATACATCGCTTATGGCGATTATGGTGAAGATTGTGCAGCCCAGGCAGAAAAGCGAGAAAGTACGGGCCCCTGCGACCTTCTTTTTCCTGGAGATGCCTATAAGCAGGCCTATCAGCGCAGCAGCGATCATCCTCAAGAACATGTCGCTTTCAGTGAGCATGCGGCTATTTCTGTGACAGAGCTTTATAAGTCTTCCTCGCACCCAAAACCACAGGTGACCATAATGAGATCGCTCATGCGACAAATGCCCTATCTCGGGCCCGAGGATGGGAAGCCGTTCCGCAGGGATGGTTTGAAGGAAGGATTGCGCAGGCTGCGCGAGGACGAGTTCTCCAAGGTGTTCTCCACCTTCTCCAGGCTGAGCTCGCAAGAACGGCTCGACCGTTTCAGCGCGGCCCGGGCTGCGCTGAAGAAGCTTGGAGGCTCTGCGGAGATCGTCCGCGGGCATCACGGCGACCTGAGGCTGAGACTCCGCATGGAGTTCCCGACAAGGGACAAGAAGATGGACGCCTCTCTCTACAAGATGGTCTCTGGGGTGGGGTTCGAGCTGTCGCTCGAGAGCCGGCCAGGGAAAGACGGGGCGATGGAACGCTCTTATGTGGTGGCCGAAAGGCCCGGGAGCGACAGACTGGAACATGTCCATGGCGCTCTTGAGAGGGCGCTCGAGCTTCACGCCTATCTGCGCTGCAACGTGCGCATGCCTCGCCTTGGCAAGGCCGAGCCGCCTCCCCTTAGGGCCGCGGAATCCCTGGAGCCAGGAGCCATCATGGAGCGGCTGGCCGCGGCCATGCAGGGGACTCGCTGATTTTTATTCCCCCCCTTTCTATTCTTCTCCGTGTACAAGCAGACAATCGTCATAAGGGCGGATCTTGGCATGGGGAAAGGCAAGCTAGCCGCACAGTCATCCCATGCCTCGCTGGGCGCTTACAAAAAGGTCAGCAAGAGCCATCCTGATATCGCGCGGGCCTGGGAGGCCGAAGGCCAGATGAAAGTGGTCCTGAAAGTGAACAACGAGGCGGAACTCCTCGAATTCTACAACAAGGGGAAATCGGCCGGAATCCCTGTAGAACTGATTCGTGATGCAGGCCACACCCAGATAGATCCCGGGACATTGACATGTTTCGCGGCAGGCCCCTGGAAAGAGAGCGAGCTTGACGCCATCTACGGGAAACTGAAGCTGCTATAGGTTGCCGATTGGTATCCTCTTCTTCGGGCCGTAGGGGTCTTTCAGCCCGGAGCGCACCGCTCTCACCATGCCGCTGATGCCCTGAGGTAGCGCGTTGTGCTCGTATGCCTCCTCGACTTTTATCTTATACCTTCCAGGGAGGCAGATGAACCTGAATCCATTGACCACCACTCTCTGGCCGTCTTTGGTATCGCTCGCCCTGGCGGTCCTGAAAAGCACGTAATTCCTTGATTTGATCTCCATCTTCGCCACTACCCATCCAACAAGTTATAAACACAAATTGCCCAATCGGGTTTATGAAGGTTTTTCTTTTCCACTGCTGGGGCGGCGACGGACGGAGCTGCTGGAGCGGATGGCTGCAGGACGAGTTGCGTGTTTCGGGTCTTGAGGTCCTGTCGCCCGATTTTCCCGAAACCCAAAACCCGGAACTTTCTGACTGGCTGGCCACTGTGCGTAAGCACGTCCCGAAATTCGAGGCGCGAGCGGGGTGGGTCTTTGCCGGACACAGCCTCGGCTGCCCCACGATCCTGCGATTGCTCGAATCGTTCGGTTCGGACGAGCAGGCAGAGCTGGTGATTCTGGTCGCGGGGTTCGCAAAGGATCTTGGCATCCCGCAAATCCGCAATTTCGTGGAGAAGGATTTCGACTGGGAGAAGATACGCTCCAAGGCGAAGCGCTTCGTGGTCATCAATTCCGACAACGACCCTTATATCCAGTTAGAAGAAGGCGAGCGCTTAGCAAAACTCCTAAACACGGAACTCATAACCGAACACGGCGCCGGCCACATAAACGAAGGCTCGGGGTTCACGAGATATCCCCGCGTGCTGGAGATAATAGAACGGAACCGGAAACCCGAGGCCGGAGCCAAGTAAAAGAAAATGCCGCAGGCCTGATTTGAACAAGCGACCCCTCCGTTTCTGCCCAGATGAGCCTGGGAGACTTCAGCTTCACCGATTCTTTTTTTAAGGCAAAAAGAACCTGGAGTGCTCTCCCACTGAGCTACTGCGGCGTGTATCACTCCTTTCGTGAGAAAGCATTTATAATTGATTCCATCCTCGATGATTTCTCCGGATTCGAGGAGCCTATAAGTGCTGTCCACCTATCTAACATCGCCTCCCCATGCACGGCAATCTTGTACGTCTCGGTGTTTGAGCTCCTGAACGTGGTTCTGAATCCTTCTTCTTCCAAAACCAACCGGACATCTAAAAGAAGTTTGAGGTTTGCATTGGTTATCTCTATAGTCGGATAGTTCGGAGAACCCTTCTTTTTACTTGTAAATACCGAACCGTCTGTATCGAAAAGTCCTCTGATGAATGCTCTTCTGAAATCCCGCATCTCCAAGATAGTCGGCGGTATCCCCTCCTTGTTTTTCTGAAGCCCTCTCCCCAATCCAATATCCTCGATCAAGAATCTGAAAAACTCCTTAGAATAAATCGTCAATCGTAACCCTCGTCCCCGAACCCTATAATACGCCTTTGGTTTGATGTTTCCTGCAACATACTCGGCGATTTTGTCAAGGTATTGCCGGTTTTTCGGGCTTCCTGTTATTGTTATCTCATACTTCCGCCCATTGCTCCAAATATTTCCATCACCGCTGATGACCCCGCAAAACTCAGCCATTCTATTGTCAAGATAGAACAAACAATCCCCGTAAAGACGTCCACATCCGATTGGCACTTCTTTTCGCGGGTTCATTTCCGCGAACGCCCCTTTTGGAAATATGGTATCTGTACGTCTGTGGTGGTCGCAGCTGGCTGTTCAGGAACTTATATAAATATTGCCTTTGGTATATAGCCGTGGTACAGGCATTCTCCCAAAAGCCTCCGTTAGAAGAGCCCTCGTTCGCGGCGCTCCCGCCCATCACCTACTATGCAGCCCAGGATCTGTGGCATCTCCTCTCTCCTGATTCCGGAAAGAGGGCGGATGCCGCTGACAGGCTCAAGCGGTTCGGGGACGAGAAGACCGCCCAGTACCTAGAGAACCTTTTGCTCGGCGGCAACATGGCGTCCGAGGTCCGCTCGGATGCGAGAAGCGTCCTCCTACATCTGAGCAGCAAGTACCGCGACTTCCTTCAGGACAGCGGCGCGAGGATGAGGCGGGCCAAAGCGGTCGCGATCCCGGCGATGAGCCGCACAAAAACACCGCCTCATGGCGTACGCGCTCTTACCAAGGCGTGATCATTTCCCGAATCTCCTTCTCCGATGCGCATATTCGGCCAGCGCGGCTTCGAAATCCTCTTCCGAGAAATCCGGCCAGAGCTTCTTGCAGAAATAGAACTCGCTGTAGCATGACTGCCAGGGCATCAGGCCCGAGAGCCTTTGCTCCCCGGATGTCCGTATTATCAGATCGGGGTCGGGCAATCCTCTCGTATACAGATGCTCGCTTATCACCTTCTCATCCACTTCGGAAAGCCCTTCCTTGATTATGCTGTTGACCGCGTCCACCAGTTCTTCCCGGCCTCCGTAGGAGAGCAGGAGGTTCAGCTGGTACTTCCGTCCCCCCCTCGCGGTCAGCTCCTCGGCCTTCCGTATCATCTCTTGTATCTCTCTTGGGAAGAGGTTTGTCCTGCCGAAGAAGCGCACGCGCAGCTCGTCCTTGTTCTTGTCATCGCTGTCTATGGCTTTCTTCAGGTTCTCCTTGAACAGCTCGAAGAGTCCGCCGATCTCATCGCGGTCCCTCTGGAAGTTGTCCGTGGAGAACCCCCACATGGTGAGCATCCGCACATCTTTGGCCTTGCACCATTTGAGCACGTCGCCTATCTTGCGGATGCCGGTGGCATATCCTTCCTGCCTGCTGATGCCCTTCTCCTGGGCCCATCTCCGGTTTACGGTTCACAGTTCCCGGTTTCCCGTCCCGAGACAGGAAACTCGAGACCGGGAACTGTTATTTCCGTCCGGAATGATGGCTATGTGTCGGGGCACGTTGTCCATTCCCATCAGTATACCACTTCATGCAGCTTCTTCATTTTCGCCGCGCGCTTCAGTTCCCGCGCGATCCTCCTGCCCACGCTCATGGGCTCCTTATAGTAATACGTAGAATAAGGCGAACCGTCAGGGAACACGTTCGTGCCCGCCACTATCCTCGCGCTCACTTCGAAGGCGAATATCTCCAGCTCCTCTGTGATTATGGTCTCCACGCAGAACGGCCCTTTGAGTCCGCCGAAGAGGCCGAACGATGTCTCGCTCATCCTCCTGCCGATGTCCATGTACTCCGACAGCAGCGATTCCCTCAGCACCAAGGGCTCGTTGCCTATGACCGTGAATGCCATCTGGGGCTCCATGCCCAGCGACACCGCCCGCGCGATCTCGTCAGCGCTGCTCTCCACCCTCCGGTCAACTCCGAGGAGCTCCAGCTCTCCGTGCTCGGTCTTGTAGCCGCTGCCCGCAAAAGGGCTGAAGAAATAATGCGGATAGGCGCGCACGCCTATGAGGAACTCCTGTATCATGCATTCCTTGTCGTTGCCGACCTTCTGCTCGAACTCCTTCTCGGAGCTGACGACCAGGTAACCGCGGCCGCCTTTGGCTCCCGGGAACTTCACCATCACCGGCCCCTCTATCTCGCCAGGCTTGTAAATCTTCGGCGTCTTGATGCCCGCCTTGTGGAGCCACTCGAGCATCTTCTCCCGGCTGCGCTCCCACACGAGGCTCGCGCGGTTGCCATAGACCGGTATCTCCATGCTGTCGAATGCGGTGCCCACATACTCCACGAACGAGCCGTGCGGTATTATTATCGATTCCTTCTCCACCAGCTCCTCCAGCGGCAGATTTGAATAGCTATCGACCTCTATGAACTCGTCCGGACACCCGAGCGGGAACGACTCGTAGAGCTTCCTCTTGTCTTTCTGCACGATGCCGATGGTCTTGATGCCTTCCTCCCGTGCGCCCTTGAATATCTGCAAAGATGAGTGCGAACAGATGGTCGCTATCTTGAACTTCTTGTAGCCTGATAGGATGTCGTCCACTTTCTCTTTGTCGAGCATATCATATTTGATAATACACCTCTTAAAAAAACTTGCTAAGATGCTCTATATGGGAGGAAACATGAAAGCGGTCATACTAGCGGCAGGAGACGGCCTGAGGCTCCGTCCATTGACAGAGAGCAGGCCCAAGCCCATGCTCTGTGCGGCAGGCAAGCCGCTGATACATCATCTGCTCCTTGAAGCGAAGAAGGCGGGAGTGACCGAAGCGATAGTCATAGTCCGCCACATGAAGGACAAGCTCATCGCCCATCTATCATCGCTGGAGCTGGGCATGCCCATTAAGTTCATCGACCAGAAGGAAGGGAACGGCACCGGAGCCGCTCTCCTCTCTGCAGAGGGCGAAGTGGACGACACGTTCATGGTGCTCGCGGGCGACATCGTGACCGAATCCTCTGTCATCAAAGGGGTCATGGACGGCCACGAAGGACGCATCACGGTCGGCCTGAAGCAGGTCAAGAACCCGCGCAACTACGGCGTGGCAGAACTCTCAGGCGGAAAGATAAGCCTGTTCGAGGAGAAGCCAGCGCATCCCAAGACAGACCTCGCGAACCTTTCCATCTATTGTATGGAGCCGACAGTATTCAGCGAATTGAAATCCGTCGGCAAGTCCGAGCGCGGGGAGTACGAGCTGGTCTCGATCCTCATCGGCGCCAAAGGCGTCGTCATCGAAGGATATTGGAGGGATATCGGGTACCCGTGGGACCTTCTCGAAGCCAACGAGCACCTGCTCTCCGCCATGGAGGCCAAAAGCGGCCACATATCAAACTCCACCATAGAAGGGAAGGTCATCATGGAAGAAGGGGCCAGGATCATCAACAGCTATGTGGAGGGCGTGGCATATATCGGGAAGGGCACAATCATCGGCCCGAACGCCTGCCTCAGGGGCTTCAATTCGATAGGGGCCAACTGCTCCATCGGCCCCGGGACATCGGTCAAGGGGAGCATACTGCTCGACAACGTCAATGCCAAGCACCTCGCATATATCGGCGACAGCATCATCGGCGAGGGCGTGAACCTAGGTTCCGGCACCCAGATAGCGAACTTCAGGTTCGACGGGGACAATGTCAATGTCCTGACAGAGAAAGGCTGGGTGAATTCCGGCAGGAAGAAGCTCGGCGCTTTCGTGGGCGATAACACGAAGTTCGGGGTGCTCTCCTGCACCATGCCTGGGAAGTTGATAGGCTCGGACTGCTGGATACACTCCGGCGTGGTGGTCAACAAGAACGTGCCGTCGGGCTCGCGCGTCTTCACCAGGCAGCCCATCGAGTTCGCGAAGTCCGAGGGGGTTGAAGACGCATGATATACTCGAAGCCGATCTGGTTCTGGGTATTGGGCGGCTTCTGGGCGGTCTTGATATTCCTCGCCGCGCTTGGGATGGTCCTGGCGGCCATCTTCACCCCGCCGCCTTTCGATCAGCAGATCCAGAACCGGATACTCGTATTCCTGCCAGGGGCGGCGCTTATAGCCGTTTTCGCCTACGGGCTGCCCCGCTCCGTGAAAACCATCGAGATAGAAAGGGGATGAGGTCATAGTCTACTACCTCACCGGAAGGAAAGAGGGTCTGGAAGACATCCGCGTGAAGGCCCGGCTTGATAAGAGCCTGGCAGCCAGGCAGTCCCCTTCCGAGAACTTGCACGTCTTCCATTCCAAGGGCGAGCTGGTCGTCTATCCCTTTTTCTTCAGCGAATACAAGTCGCTGGTGAAGGATCTCGAAAGGATAGCCGGCGGCATCGAGAACAAGGAGATAGTGAAACTATAGCCGTTCAGCCCGAAGAGTAGTATTTTATTTAGTTGCGTGCTTAATGCAGAAGGTCTCTCTCAGGAAGTTTGATGACACTTTATCATGAAATGTTCTTGAGGAAAGTTTCTGCAGGGGTTTGCGTGAACAAGTTCACAGCACCCCCGCTCACGTTCGTTCGCAGGGGTCGCCAAGCGGTCAAACACGCGACAACGCCGATATATGGCGGGGGAGCGTGGACCCAAGGCGTCAGGTTCAGGGCCTGATCGGTTAGTCCGTTCGAGAGTTCGAATCTCTTCCCCTGCATATATTCCTGGTCTGTGTTCAGCGCCTTTTTTGCCCTTCCGACCGAGGGAGCATCTGAGGTGCAGAGCTTAAAAAGGCCTCATTTTTTGCTTCCAAATAGTTCATTGAATCTTGCAACGACTTTACGCCGTAGATTATACGAATCGGCGAATCCTGCATATGCGAGCCAGCCTTCAAGGCTTTGCACGACCTCTTCTCTGCTTACCTCTCCCCTATCATATCTCTGCCTGAGTTTCTCAAGGCGTTTCCAGATCCTTCGGGTATTGCTTTTTTTGAGGAGCCTGTGATGGAAATAGACACGGAAACCTAGCAGGGTTATCCCCTTTCTCATAGGGATTATCTTCGACTTTTCAGGGTGCAGCTCAAGCCCAAGACGTTCATGGAGAAAAGCAGCGATTTCGTCTTTCCATTGTTCAAGCTGTCCTCTGTCACGGTGGAGTATGACGAAATCGTCCACATAGCGATTGTAGTATCTCGCTTTCAGCGTATGCTTGATGAACTGGTCTAGCTCATCCAGGTAGACATTCGCGAAAAACTGCGAGGTCATATTGCCGAGAGGCATTCCCTTCCCGGGTATAACGGTTTTATGGTGCTCCAGAATGAGTTTTATCAGCCATAAAACGCGAAGATCCCTTACCTTGTGTTGGACCATACCCAGAAGTATCCGATGGTCTACATTGTCGAAATAGTGCTTTATATCGGCTTTCAGGGCGTAGCCGATAACGTCATTTGCGTCAGAACCCTGGGGGGGGGGCGGAAGGGTTGACGGTTCTCAGTTTCCAGTCTCCCGTTGTGGGTCATTTTACGGAGGAAGTGCTCGAACCTCAGAATCGCCGCGTGGGTTCCCTTGCCTTTCCGGTTGGCGAACGAATCATAGATAAAATTCCTGTCGAAGATGGGTTCTATGACGTTGCACAATGCGTGATGGACGACGCGGTCACGAAAGTGTGACGCGCTTATCCTCCGTGTTTTCGGGTCTCTTATTGCGAACAAGGTCAAAGGGGCAGGGCGATAAGCGAAAGTTTCAAGCTCTTGTTTCAATTGCAGCAGGTTCTTCTCAAGATCTGCTTCAAATTCGATGACATATCCCTTCCTCGTCTTCCGTTTCCTCGCCTTTCTGAACGCGAGCTCGAGATTCTCATAGGAGCAAAGCCGCGAGTACAATCTCTTGTAGGTTTTCATAGGGTCACAGCGAGAAAAAAGAAGCAAGTCTAAGATGCAAGCCCAGGTCATTCCAAGACCGTTGGACGGCCTGTTGTTGAGGTTGACGTTCCGCCTGTTGTTGTCGTTCCAGTTGTTGTGTAGTCGCGGGCAACAAGGCCCCGAGGTAACCCATCTGCTCAAACAGCACAATGTGCCAGCACCACCACTTCACGTTTTCAGTTGGTTTGTCGTGAACGACGATTCATTCACGAGCATGCTCAAGGTCGGATCGCCGACCTTGACATAACCTACTTGGTGTCGTGGTTGAATTATATGTCCGGCATGCTATTGTTGCAAGGCAACAATGGCAGTCAAGAACGTTGCGACGTTCTTGCCATACCAAACGGTTTCCGGCCCTGCAGACGAGTGTGTGGCCTAGG
This sequence comes from Microcaldota archaeon, assembly GCA_040758595.1. Taxonomy (GTDB): domain Archaea; phylum Micrarchaeota; class Micrarchaeia; order Anstonellales; family Bilamarchaeaceae; genus Bilamarchaeum. The sequence continues at coordinate 76,305 of JBFLVJ010000004.1, forward strand.
GCTTGCACCCTAGGATGTCGCGACCGGCGCACCGGTCACGAACATGCTCAAGGACGATTCGTCCTTGACATAAAAAGAAGAAAGTTTAGCCTTTTATCTCTAACGCTTGGAGGAGCAGCCGCATGGCTTCGAGTTTCTCAGGTCTTAGCATCTGGGAAACGTCTGCCAGATTTGTTTCGGCATTTCCAATCAATGTTTTAAACTCATCCAACGTTACGCCGCTTATTACGATGCCTTTATCCTGAGGTGCAGTTTCAACCTGCAAATTTTTCGGCGCGCCGCCAGAGGCGGCTTCTACAGCCACCCCAAGACCGTCGGACGGCCAGCCGTTGAGGAGGACGACCCGCCTGTAGTTGCCGCCCCAGCCGTAGTCGCGGGCAACAAGGCCCACTCTTTTTTCGATTCTCCAAAGGTATCTGGCGGCCTCATCGCTGCCATCAACTTTCTTTCCAGTTGGAATACCATATTTCGGATCACCGAGATACCAGTTTTCCGAAGCAACGGGAAATTCGGAAACTACGTATACTTCTTTGGCTTGCACAACTCTTGTTTTTCCGTCTGTTTCAAGCGTGAAGTCCGGATGCTGAGCAACAAGAATAACATTTTTCTTCCCTACGTGCTCTTCAGGGACCGGAAAGACATATCTTATGCCTGTTTCAGAATCAACATATTCGATAGTTTTTCCGAGTTTCTGGTCGGGCTTATCATACCCTGTCATATCGCCGCCCCAGCAGGCGAAAGCCTCTTTCATGCCCCGCCACTCATCACTTCCGACAAGGGCTTTGCTCAGCCTTTTGTTTGAAGCTATAACTAGGCCAGCCTCGTCAGCCCTGCGTATGGCCTCTTCCATCGGAACGCCTTCGCTGCGTTTTACAAAAACGGCAAGGTTCGGTCCTCGAATTCTCTCTTTTACTGCATTCTGCGGAACAGCAACAGTCATGATCACACCTCACTTTCTGATAAGTATATTGGGCTACAAAGTCCTTAAAAATCTATCTTTTCACACATTAGTCAAACAACCAACCCATGTTTCACTCGTTTTTGGAGCGAGGTCGTAATCGAGGCTGTAATTTTTTCCGGAGATTTACGGCCTGTTTTTACCGCTTAAATTCTGCGAAAATGGGCGAGATAAGCTCCCAAACCGCCTGATTCAACAGGTTGGCGTTTCCCTATATTCTGTCCCTCCCCCCTGCGGCCTACCCTATCGTGTCGATTGGCTTCCAATCAGCAGTTTTCCGAGCTTCTCCACGGAAGCGTCCTTTATCAACGAGTTCATCTCTTCATCGAGATTATCCCGGATAATGTTCAGGATCTCATTCGCATACTCATCCAATCCAGATCTGGCCAAAAAGCCGTTCAAGCCTTTCTGGTCTATCTTCAAGCCTGAAAGGGATATGACGTCGAAAACATCTTTCCAGAGCTTTGAGCGGTAATACTCGAACTCCAGGCCGGTTCTGAGCAGGAGGTTCCTGCCGAGGATTGCACCGAGCTTGTAGGTCATCAGTAATTCTATCTCCGGAATGTATATCTTCGAAGTGCCGATGGAATGGAGCGTGCTGTGCCTGACCGCCCAGCTCCATGGCAACCGCGCCTTCCTCCCTTCGAAGATGATGGTGCGGTTCGAAGAGACGGCATCGATTATTATCTCTACGCCATCGTTCAGTTTCACGAATTCCTTGTCGAATAAACTCCTTCTTCTTTCAGCGTATCCATGCCCCCTGAAATAATCGAACAAGGTTTTATGCTTAGCAGCATCTCCCAGAAACACGACGTCGATATCTTTTGAGCCCAGCCCTTTCGTATAGCAATAAACCGCCCAGCCACCGACGATCACGGGATAGTTACCGAGCTTTTCGTTGTACCATCTTGCGAATTCGTTCAGCTCATCCAGGCTTGGATCGGTGATGGCATTTGAGTAGAGTTCCTTCATTCAGATCCACTCTTTCTTTATTAGGCGCTCGGCGGTATATGCTTTGTTGGCGCAGAACAGGTCGGCTACGGTCCTTATCTTCTTGGTAATTCTTTGTCCTTTGACAGTTACGAAATCATCGCTGTTCAGATCCTCCCTGTAAATCTCGATATGCGTATATCCCTTTGGAAGGCCTTTCAGTTCCTTCGATATCTTTTCATCGTCCAGATAAACATGGATCGCAGGGTCCCTGAAATACTCGTCATAATAGGCAAGAGCCGAAGTCAGGCAGAGGACCCCTTTCCCCTTCAGCATCCCAAGGACCTCTTTTGCTGGCATTGCCACATCCAAGGAATCCCGAGGCTTAATTTTCCGGTATAATGGAAAAAGAGCTAGTATGGCGGAGGGAGATACCAGTTCATAATATCCCGTGCGCTTCGCTACATACCTCTGCGCTACCAGCCAGTTCACGATCCTGTTCACAAGGCTGAATGTCACCTTCTCTTTCTTGCTGATCTGGTACTGCTTGAATGTTTTCATCTCAAGGACTGCGCGGATTACCTTATATGTCTCCCTGCTGGTCACTTTCATATATATCACTTTTTAGTGATAATATCTATGAATAGCGATATATTAAAACCTTCCCATTCCCGGTGAAACGCTACAATGAACGGCCTGCATCGGCAATGACGGCCTCCTAATCTTCCCAATCCGTTTTCATCGTGCTTTTCTCCTCCGCTACCCGCCTAAACCATATAGCCATTTTGGAGCGTTTTCATTCGATAAATCCGCCCTTTCCGCACCCCTAATCGTAATGATCCCAACCATCGTGCTTTTGACTGATTTCATTGTGCCAAAACCCGAATCCGCATCCCCTAACAGATGCAATCGTGTAGGCCGTTTTTCGTCGAAAAAATATCATGAGAATACCCGCTTAACATTATCCCTATATTATATATGTGCGGGCGAGAAAAAGAGAGTCATTCGAAGATATCCGAGATTGTCTTTCTGAATGTGCTCCGGGTGACGACTATGCCCATCCTGCGGTATTTGCGCTTCAGCGATTTATGGGTCACGAAGATGTAGCTGCGGTGGTACTCCTCTTTGTAGCACTTGAATTTCTCCCTCGTGCCATCAGGTTTCCGGATGAGATTTTTCCCTGTCTCGACATCGAAGGCATAGACCTTGCCGGCATGCCTGGCAATCACATCCGGGCCGCTATTGACGAACAGCTCGACCTCTTTCGTGTATCTGCGCAATTCCTTCTCGATGAGGTAGCAGAAGAATGCATGCTCCTTGCTTTCGTTATACCTAGTTTTCACCCAGTAGTACGAAGCCCCGGAAATGCCGTAAGGGCTTGTCTTCAGGCGTTTGTAGCCCTGCGCGAACAACGCTTCCTTTTCCCAATGAGTCAGCTTCCGCTCAAGATAGAGATTCTTGTTGAATATGAACCCTTCCGGTTCTTCCACCGTCTCCTCCGGCTCGGCTTCCGGTTCCTCATCTTCAATAAGCCGGGGCGGCTCCGGTCTTTCTGATGCAAGTTGTTTATCCCGTGCTATCTTCTCAGCCATCATCCGCAGATCCTCTTCGGTAGAATGATGTTGCTTTGGCAATATCCTATCGGAAACGATATCATACAACGTCCAGATGATAATCACGATTCCGTAACCAATCGCGAACGGCCCTAAGACGACAATCACAAAAGAACCGATGATGATAACCAGTATCCCGCCGACGAGATACTCGGTCAGTTTCCACCAGTCTATCTCAATCACCTAAAAACCGCTTATCCAATCCCTTCTCCATTATTTTCCTCACAAGAAGCTCCTTGATCTCCTGGTCTTCGATCAGGATGTTCATCAATTCGTTCGGCTTCTCGTTTGAATCTTCAAGCAATCGCCTTTCATCAAGCGGATTGCCGCAACGACCGCAAAACGATTGGGCGACCGAATTCCTCTCTTTGCATCGTAGGCAAGTCCTGACGTTGATCTTGGCCGCTTTTTCTTCAGGCCGTTCCTTGAGCGCATATGTCTGCAAGAGCGCAGAATCCACATCCCGGCCCGAAAGATGCACATACGTGGCAGCCATATCCGAGCCTTGGGTCCATCCGAAAAACTCCTTCATTTGGGACTCCGTGAGTTTATTCGCTAGAAGTGTAGCCCTGCTATGTCTGAACAGATGGGCGTGAATCCGTTTCCTTATCCCCCCCTTTTTCGCCAGCCGCTTAATCAGCACCTGAACCGAAGAGTGGCGGAGGTATTTGTTTGGGTTGGAATAGTTCGTAGCAGTCTGGGGCCATAGTGCGGCCTCCGGTTCATTTCTGCCCGGGTGTATGTCCAACCATGCCGACAGAACCGGCGCAGCACTAACGATTCTTACCCTTCTGTCGCCCGTCTTGCCAGTAACCCTTAGAATCGCCCCATATTGGTCAAATTGGACGTTCTTTAGCCTCAGGCTTAGGATCTCACCGATACGACAGCCGGACTCGTATAACGCCATTATGAAGGCCTTGTCGCGGATGGTGTTGGCGGCATTTGCTATCTTCAAAACGTCATCTTCGGTTAGCAATTCCTCGGGCAGTTTATGGGCCTCGTTCTTGAGCCTTGGCTTCAGCCAGCTTATCTCCGGAGGAAATACCTCATCATTACCTTTCAGCCACTTATAGAACATCTTCAAGACGATTTTGAAGTCGTATTTCGTATATTCGGCGTAGTCCTTCGCCTCCAGCTCGCCGACCAAAGCGATAAGGTCATCTTTCGTTGCTTCCCTAAACGGCTTTCCCAGCCATCGCGCAAGAAAGCGAATGCAATAGACGACTTTGGCGACCCTGCCATGGCCCGACCCTTTCGCCAACCGGATTTTCGAGAATGTTTCTATTTCGCGGATATTCTCTTCACCAATCCCCTCTTGCTTCCGCAATTGCTGGAGGCTCAGTTCCAGCCTGCGCGGATAGTCGTATAACTCCAGCCTTCCACTCTTTCCCATGATATCCTCTCCGGTGGAAGGTCTATTTATTGGTCAGTGCCCAATTGGGCACTGTAGTGCCAAATCCAGGCCAATCAATACACAGAGGGGGTCTGCCGACCCTTCCCCTGCATTCTACTTCAGGCTCAGGTCTCGGCAGGAAACGACGGTTCGTTTCCTGCGCACCATGTTCCATGGGAACATGATTGTCCCGTCTGGGGCATATCTGCGGGATATCTCTATCAGAAGATGCCAAAGAAGTGAAAAGGTCGATACTATGAAGGGTCCAGCGAGCCATCACCGGCACATGAAATCGAAGAAGATGTTCAACAAGAGCAGGGCAAACCTTGAAAATCAAAGGAAAGCCGTCAAGCACGCAGCCAAGAAATAAGAGCCCGAACGATTCCGTTAATCTCAATAAATAAAAAATGCGCAATCTTCAGTTGCCGGGTCGATGCATCTCGCATCCTTATCGCACCATCCCATATCCGCGGTCTTCATGCATTCCTGCGCCGGAGTCGTGCTTTGGCCATCGCTACCGGGCGCAGACGGTTGCTGCAGCGGCGATAGGGACGGCGTCTGCGACCCGGACTGCATGGAAGAAGCCGATCCGGACTGCGAAAAAACCGAGGTGTGCTGTTTTCCGGCATCCCTGCTGGCGCTCCTGGCATTTCGTGCCATTCCGGGAAGGCGGCCGGAGCGATATCCGCCCCGCCACAATCCGTCCACAGACCCTAGCATCTCATGAAAACCGACCTCGTATCCTTCTTCTTCCGCGCCTGCCACGACGCGATGCAGCCAATTCGGTTATCATCGGTGGAAAAGGTTGGTTTATAAACTTAATGTGTTTTAAATAGTATAATAAATTGGTGCTCACAGAGATACTAAAAGAGGATGGGTATATGGGAGGTTCTAGGCTTTTTTCGAGAAGGAAATCTACTGATAAGACGGGGGAACATGAGAGGGGTTTAAATCCTTCCTTGGCGAATCCCCCACCGGGCAGCTGGTGGACGAGGCAGTCTGTTCTCGTCGGTTCGCTGCTCACCATTGGTGTTGCCATGACCGGAGGACCCGTTACCGTTAAAGCGCAGCCTGCTGCGAAGGTGGATGCTTCTACCGTAGTGAAGCTCAAGGGGGAACTAGTCTCTGCGATAAAGAAGGTGGAATCCCAGCTCGCTTCCATGAAGAGCATGGGTATCACGCCTGCCATCAACCACACCGATGCTTCGGTGATGGGCATGCTCTCGCTTCTGTCGAAGAACGCGTCGGTGCTCGGCCTCGAAAACCAGATAAAGGGCAGCACCGACCTGGAAAGGTTCCGCTCTCTCAACAACTGGCTCAATTCCACATGGATGTCCCAGCCTGCGCTCTCAGGCAGGAACCAGGACAGTCCGCTCGACGATTCCGTGCTGGGCAATCTCAGGCTCAGGCTCACCGTGGCCCTCAGCGGAGCGGTCACCAAGGTCGTCGCCCCGGCGATAACCAAAGGCATGCCCACTGTCAAGGCGGCACCCAGTCCGGTCCCGGTCCGTGTCGCTCCTGCTAGCGCGCTCACCGAGGTGCAGAAATCCGAATACCAGACCATGATATCGAACCTCGAGACCATATCGAGGCACGGCACCACCCGCGAGAAGAGGGATGCCAAGAAGTATATCGGCGGCCTCCAGGCTATCCTGGACAAGGCAAACGCCACCAAGAGGGATGTGCAGAACGCCGAGAGGCGCTATGCCCGCTATGCGAGGAGGCTCATCAAGAGCGCGCTCGCATCAGCCCAGAAGCGCGGAGCCACACAGCCTGCGATAGCCAACGTCCCTCCGGCGACACTGGCGAGTTCGGTCAAATCCGTCGCCCAGCTTTTCACAGAGCTTCAGACGCTTGCGAAGGATCCGTCCAAGAAAGCCACCGCCGACAAGATACTCAACCGCTTATCTGATCTTTGGCTCGTTGGCGAGAGGAAATCGCCTACTGCCGGAAAGGACGATGGCCGCGGAGTCAGGTGGCAGATGTTCGCGCTCTTCAAGAAAGCGAAGAATGCCCTCCAAGCGGGCAAGGAGAGCGACGTGGATGCGGAGCTCGGCAAGGCGAACGACCTGCTCAAGCGGGAGCAGGCGGTGACAAAGAGGTTCGCTGACCTGGCGGTCTCCATAGCAACGACTCTCCAGGCCAAGAACATCTCCGGTTCATTGCCATCCAAGTCGGAGCTTCAGGCTTCCGGCAATCTCATGCTATCAAGGAAGCGCACCCCTAAGGTGGACAACAGTAGCGAGAGCATCGCGAAGGAGGTCAAAGACAGGCTCAGCACTTTCCAGAGCTATATGGCCGCTAACGCGGGCAGGGCGTCTTATGACTATGTTTCGCAGTTCTATAGCTATATCACCGGCTTCTCTTCCACGATCTCAAAGCTGGTGGACCTCTATTCGCTTTTCAATACCCAAAAGTCCAGCATCTCGGATGCGACCGCCAGGACCAGATTCGAAAAGTCGTTCATGAGCCAGTATGCCAATGCGGCTCTTTGGCTGGTGGATCCAGATAACGATGTCTGGACGCGCATGCCCGCCGAAGTACAGAGGGCTCTGAAGCGCGACATCGGACGTGCAACAGGCAACACCAACATGACCGATGCCCAGCTCTCCGCTCTGTTCAAGGCAGTGCCGGGCTGGAGATACGACGCGGCTATCTACAGCGTCTATGTCACCATGACCAGCGGCCTGGCACCGAAGATATCTGTTCCCGCTTCAGCTGAATCGGCTCTCAAGGCACGGGCACAGCTTCGCGCAGCGCGCATATTCTTCACGAGCGAATATGAGTTCTATGTCACCAAAGAATACACGAATGTGGATAACCGCCTGAAGGACGCATCCGATTTCCTGGACCGCGCTGTCAAGATCGCCGGGCAGTCAGGACTTCCGGCGACTGTGGTCAAACCTCTGGTGGATGTCGCCAACTCCTGGCTCGCGGCCAACAAGAACCCCGCCACCAAAGAGGCGAAGCTGTACGTATCAGAAGCGTTCTATCACATTTCCGTCCAGATCATGGCGATATGCCAGGCCGAGCTGGTGGCTAGGACACCTGCCCTGAGGCCGTCATCCGTAGGCGCCAACTCAGCCGCACTCAATAAGGCGCAGGCGCTGATAAAAGAGGCGCGCGACGAATTCATGCGCGGATTCGGTTCTCCGCATGCGCCCTTGCCTCTCTATCCGTCCCTTGCCAGCAACATCTCGGATGTTGCAGTGAACCTGCTCTCCCCATCAGCCCTCGGAGCGACCGAAGCCGCTGCACGCAGGGCAACATTCCAGAGGTACGAGAACGATGGCATGTCCAGCTACGTAGATGCGCTCACCAAGCAGCTCGACGAGAACGAGCGCCTTAAGGTCGACCTTCCGCTCGATGAGAAAGATGCATGGCCCGCAAGGCTCAAGGACAGGGAAACCGCGCTTGCGGCGGCCATCAAGAACGAAGAGATATATTCCCGCATGCTCTACTCGCTGAAGGATTCGACAGCTTTCAGCTCGAGCCCGAGGAAGGATGTGCTGAGCACAAAAGCCGGTCTCTCCCCTCTCATGAAGCTGCTCGATCCGAGGGTCACGAGATCCCCGGAGACCGAGCTCCAGGAATTCGTCGCCCAGAGGCTGACGCGCAACGAAGCCGATGGCACGATGGGCCAGGTGCTCGAGCCTGGAAGGACCAAACCCTTCAGCTGGCCGCATGAGCGCATGGCTGTCTATTCCCTCGGACAGAGCTATGTGGAGATTGACCGCCAGAGCGTGCTGAGCAGAGACACGCTGATGCCGCTCCTGCTAAGGGGCACCCCAGGCACTCCGCAGGCCTATGGCGAAGCCCAGAAAGCGATGATACTGGGCTTCATAGACCAGGGGCAGTCCACCGCTGATGAAAAGAAGAAGATGAAAGCCTCGGTCGAAGCGCAGTACGTCTCGCTCAGGGCAAAGGTCCGTGAGGTGTCGGGACGCATGGGTTTCAAGGATGATGAATCCTTCTTCAAGCAGGCCCAGCAAAAGATGTACTCCATATCCGCCGACCAGTCCAAGGACTATCCGATCCAGCAGCTTCTGTTGAATAAGCTGATGATAGCCGTCCTGGATGTGAGGATTGCCGAGTTGGAGAACCGGCTCGACATGGGCATCAGGACCACGGACGGAGTCAAGATATCCGACCTCGAGAGGTCCAACGACCCGAGAGCATTCGTCGTGAAGAGCGCCAGGCAGGCGCTGGTCGCGGCCAAGAGGCTCAGGGCTGGCTTCGAGAATGCCAACAAGGACCTGTTCGCCTCAAGGGTCAACCTGAGGCAGGCCATCATGATAGCAGAGAACGGCCTTTACCTCCTGCGTGACAAGAAAGACCAGGGAGCCGGAGGGAGCGCGATTGGCGCTTCGGGCGCTACTATTGATGACATCCCCAAATCATCCATACAGCCCAAGAAGGCCGGCGACTACAGGTTCACATACAAGATAATCGAGGAGACCGGCAGGCAGAGATACAGCCGCAGGGACTTCGCGTTCCAGGGCAGGGCCCGCTTCAGGGCGCAGATAACCGTCACGGATACAAAGACCAGCAAGGCGGTCCCGCTCAGCCAGTATGAGAAGCAGGAGGGCTCGCTCACGCTTCTGTGGTTCATCTACAGGACAGTGCCTCTTCGCCCGGGCAGCTCCACGAGATACACATTCCTCGTGAGCCCCAAATACATGGCGACCCCCGAGTACAAGACGCAGAAGGTCGTGAGGCCCATCGGCGTGGTGGTCCGCAATGCGATAGGCATCGACGGCAAGCCTATGGGCGATGTGGTCCTCAGGGTGAGGAGGACCGCCCAGGCAGAGGAGCCCAGCAAGGGCACGGTTTGGGAGCCTGATCTGGAGCGCACCGGAAGGGTGGATCCGGCGAAGGTGCTCTACAAGCTGGTAAAAGGCACGACCTATCCGGTCAACGACGCGACGCTTAAGAAGAACGTCAGCACCGTGGCCTTCAGGTTCGTCGGGGCCGATGTGGGGAGCGTCATCTCGCTTCCCCAGCCGTCCGTGGAGAACACCACCACATCAGCCAAGCTGATGGTGCTGAAACCTAGCAAGTGATATTCATGAGTGGGATGGGAACAGAAGAAGGAGGGGAGGAAATTGTCAAACAGATTACGCTACGCCGCAGAGAGCGGCCGGAGAGATACGAAAAGGAACGATGACGCTGTGAAGAGGAGTCTGTGGGCGAGGGCCTTTGGCTATGCGCTGCCCGCAGTCGCAGCCCTGTCCATCATTGGCGGGGCATCCGCAGCCAGGGCTGCGCCGAACCCGTCTGTAGCGGCGCCGGCGACGCCTTCCAGCAGTGTTAATAAAGGTGCAACAGATAAGGATTCAAAGGTGAAACCTATGGCCGGGTCTGCCGTGAAATCCAATGTAATCCTGCCGGAGAGATATGGGGATATTGTCAACAAGCTTCTCACCACCAGACAGTTCGAGACGCTGACGATCGCAGACACGTCCAAGCTCACGCTCTATGCGGTGCGCCTCGCGGAGCTCATCGACATAGTGATGGGCAGCAGGCCATCGACTGGAGACAAGAGAGCCGCTTTCGATGATGCCGTCCGCGTCCTGGGGAAAGGCAACAAGGACACCGCGCTCGATACGCTCACCAAGGCGCACGCCGAGACGTTCAAGGCTCTATTCTCGCTCGTCCAGAAAGGCGGGGAGCTGGGCCAGTACGGCGCATACCTGAACAAGTACTTCGCCAAGATAACCAAGGGCATCGCCATGGGCGAGGACGACTACGCGAACTATTCAGATGCGCAGACCGCTATCGCCGGACTTCGGAGCAAGACGCTGAACCTGAAGGTGCTGATAGCGACCCCCACCCCGACCACGGTCACCGTGGGCTCGAACCCGGTCCAGAACCTGGCGGTCTATCTGCGCGATATCGGTCCGGTCCGTCTGGTCACCAAGAAAGGACAGAGGGAAGCGAACTTCATCCTAGGGACCCCGGGTTCTGAGGCGCTGCTCATGTTCGGCGAGACCCAATCCAGCTATCCGAACTCGCAGGCTTTCGCAGACGCATACCTCAATGCGTGGTCGGTGAGGGACTCGACCGACAAGCAGGGCAGGATGACCGCCGGCACGAGGCTGGCGGATGCGCTCGGCAGGATCACCAACACCAACATCACGGGAAACCAGAACTTCCAGGATGCGCTCACCCTCCTCAGAGCGGGCGACATCAAAGGGGCGTTCGAGAAGCTCCAGTCGATAACCACGCTCGGCGCGGCGATAAACTCGCTCGACGGACGCATACACACAGTATCCGTCAGAAACAAGGCGGTGGCTGTTGCACGTGCAGGAGTCGCTGCGAAGTTCGTGTTCAGGAAGAACTGGGAGAAATTCCAGTCCACGATCCTTGACGGCCCGACTGGCTGGCACCAGCCGAGGGTCCTGGCGGTCCTGGTCGGCGTCTATTATGAGTATCTCGCCCTGAGCGGCCTCTACCAGCAGAAACAGCTCTCCCTCGGCCAGGAGACGCTCATATCCCAGAAAACGCTCAAGGGCGCCGGCCATGTCGTCGGATTCACCCCTCAGCTAGTCATGGGCACCGCCTTCAAGGACAACCCGTTGCTCTTCACGTTCTACTGCGACTTCGGATATCAGCAGTTCAAGGTGGGCACCAACGTCCCGACCGCCGAAGGGCAGAAATGGGTGGGAGCGAAGCAGGAGACCGCCTACATGGGCGCCTGGGGTGTCCAGATAGACAGGCTTCCAGGCCGCAAGGGTGTCTCTCCGGTCAGGATAGCCAGCCTCGGCCTGGGCTCTGTCGGAGATGCCCAGAACCCGTTCGTCCACATGATAACCGAGATAAACTACGGCGCGCGCACCAGCAGGTTCGACATCAAGACCGAGCTGACGACCCAGTATGCCTACTGGCTAAAGACGCACCAGGTGAAGCTGGGCATGGTCCCTGCCAAGATGACATTCAAGGTCGGCAAGGGCATCAACCTGACCCTCGGCCCGGAGTTCGTCTCCAACACAATCATCGGCAAGGACGGCAAACTGGCCGGCTATGAGTTCACCGGCGCCGCGGCGCTCGGTCTGAGGATAGAGCGCGACGCAGCCGACGTCGGTCTCTACCTGAAAGGCGGTTACCAGTACGGAAAGACCGTCCGCGGAGAGGAGGTCGCTTCGCCCAGCAGCCCGTTCGTGGGTCTCCAGCTGGTGATAACCCCGAGGACCAAGCAGCTCGGCAGGCGCTGAAGCGCTACCAATATTAACGGAAAACGCGTAATATGTGAGGGTGGTTTGATGGAAAGGAGGTTCATGACGGCGTTCCTGCTGCTTTCGATGGCAGCTTTCGCTACCAACGTCAATAACGCGGTCTTCGAGGCTGCGATAGATCCGACATATCATGTCGATACGGACCTGCAGTTCACGACCGATTTCAACCTTCGCGTGATCTCAGGCAGCGTGGTGAGCGGGAATCCCAACGATCTCCAGAGCGGCGATACCGTCTGTCCAGGCGCAGTAGTCGCCGTTGAGCCGACTGTGAACGCTAGATGGGCGACCAGCGGCTTCAGCGCGGTCAGCCCCTATCCGCTCTGCTCGCAGACCTACTGCCCCCTCATGATAGACTATGCCACAATCACCACCAACAGGAACATCAGATGGCTTTATCCCAACACATGGAACACCCACGCGACCTTCGCGCAGACCAACATCATAGGGGATGAATCGCAGTACAACGAGCTTGGCGCATCGAACTTCTACAACCAGCCCGTCACCTACAGCGACCTGCCCGGCCAGTTCCACAACAACAAGGAAGGCGGGGTTGGCGTGTTCTGCAAAGGCGTCCTCGAGGCCCTGGACGGCACGACCGTCAGGGGCACGGCGACCCTTCCGTCCACGACCAACTTCCAAGTCACCGTGAGCGGAGCCGGCAACCACCAGATAAGCACGCGCTTATCCGATGTGGAGTGTTTCGCGGCCATAGTGAAACACCCGATAGACCTGCCCGCACAGCCGTTGTTCTTCAGGCTCTATTATTTCGGCGGCGATGTGCCTTCAGTGCCATCCTCGGTCGGAACGACATCGATAAACCTCAATGTGGGCAGCGGCACCGCGACGTGCAGCTTCCACGAGACGAACGTGGAATCCAGCGGCTCTTTCGTGCAGGACCGCATCATGCTCAGGATAACCCAGCGCAACGATGGCACGAGCCCGATAAACATGACCTCGGTCTCGAGCGACAATGCCTGCTACGTGGTCACACCGGCCCCTGAAGGCACGCTGGCCTGCCAATTGCTCGGCCTGCCGAATAGCCTCTGCCCGGCCTCGAACGGATTCGATGAGCCGATCCCGGCAGGAGGCAGCAGGGATTTGTACGTGCACGTGCAGCGCGTCTGCAGCACCGGATGCCCGACTCTGACATTCTCGGCTTCGTCCAGCCAGGGCGATGTCTGCGGCGGAGGGGGCGGAGGCGCATGCGGCTCTGACACCGTCAGCCTCTGCGGACCGATAACCTGCGAAGTCGAGCCCCCTGCCCTTGAGATAGGGACACAGGAGGTCGGAGACTTCGGAGTGACATGCTATGACATCGGAGACAATCCGACGCCATGCGCAGGCAACAACTGGTACTGGAGCGGCCTCCCCGGAGGTTTCGTGGACAGGACCAACACCCACGCGCTCGCATACCACACCGCGCCGCCCGGTTCGAGCGGCAGCCTGTGGTACGAGTCCGGCGTGGCATCATGCTCGGCTGACGTGACCTCAAGACCGGGCGGTCCATGGTATGTCTGCGAGCTGGACCCCTCGAGCGCGCACGTGGAGGTCGACACCTCCAGGCCGTTCGATTTCACATGCTACCTGAACGGCACCGAGACAGCGCCCGATGACGCCACCTACAGCCTCATCAACGGCCTCTCGGGAACCACCAGCAACGAGTCGATAGACGGCGTCACCTACAACGCACCCCACCTGCCCGACAGCGGAGATCTCCAGGGCTACGGCGAATATCAGGTCAGCCCCTACATCGTGGGCGCGGTCGCATTGGCCGACATCCAGGTGGTGAATACCACCGGCAACGGGACCAATGGAGGGGGGGATCCCGATCCGAACACGAATCCATACTGCCTTATCGGGACCGGCTCCATGAGCGTCTTCCCGGGCGGCAGCTATTGGGTGGATATCTGGTGCGGTCCTCACCACAACGAGAGCTGCACCGGAGTCTTCTGGTCGGTCGATGAAGGGAGCCTCTGGGGCCAGAGCGATTTCGGGACCGGCTTCACAGTCGATGGCATCCCTGGCGCATCCGGAAGGTTGACCGCGACCGTCAATGGCGATCCGAACCAGGTCTGCTGGATGCCGTTCTTCATCGGGATCCCTGACTGCTGGGAGTTCACCTGAAGTTTTCCTCCGGTTTTACGCCGGTTAAAACTTCCGGGAGAACGGCGAGCCGTTCTCTGGATGTCGAGGTCGGCGACCCGACCACGAGCATGCTCGCGGACATGGTCCGCGACACCACAGAAATCCTTCGGATTTCTGCCGGTCACTAAACTTCCTTTGGTTTTTCTCCGGTTTTTTTGTCTTTCTTCTCTTTCATCTTCACTGGTTCTAGATAGAATAAGCGTCCAATAGCCGAGGCACTATCACTTCGTATTCCTTCTCAAGGACGTCCTTGAGGTCGGTCTTCTCGCCGTGCATGAGGAATATCTTCTTGAGGCCCTTGACCGACCGGACGAACTGTGTCAGCTC
>JBFLVJ010000005.1:0-87577 GCA_040758595.1 Microcaldota archaeon
CAGCATACTAGGCAAGAAGAAGAGCGTTGGCGCTGAGTACACTGTGATAGACATACCTGTCGGCCGGGGGGTCAAGGTGCCCTACGTGGAGAGGGGCAATGAACTGGCCAGCCATTTCATATCGATTGGCGAGAAGCTTGGGATAAAGATCGAGGCGCTGATAACGGACGGGGCCGAGCCTGTCGGCAACGGTGTCGGACCCGCGCTCGAATGCATAGACGTCCTCGAGGTGCTGGAGGGCAGAGGGCCGGATGACCTGAGGCACAAGAGCATCCTGATGTCAGGGAAACTCCTGGAGCTGTGCGGCAAGGTCGAGAGGGGCAAAGGCTATAAGGTGGCCGAGAACCTGATAACGAGCGGCAAGGCGATGGCGAAGTTCAGGGAGATAATCGAGCTCCAGGGCGGAAACCCGAAAGCGAAGGTGTCTGATATCGAGGTCGGGCAACACAGCCACACAGTGACCTCAGATAGCGCCGGGAGCATATTCCACATCGACAACAAAGTGATGTCCAAGATAGCGAGGATAGCCGGCGCCCCGAGGGATAAAGGCGCAGGCGTGCTCATCCACAGGCTGAGAGGAGACCGCGTCGGACGAGGGGACAAGCTTTTCACGATATTCTCCGAGAGCGAGGCAAAGCTGGATTTCGCCCTGAAGGCGCTCAAGAGCCTGGAGCCCATAGAGATGAGGAAGATACTGCTGGGCACATTGCAATGACTACCATTGCTTGAACGAGAGGAACGTGCGGGTGTCCGCCACCTCCTTCACTTTCCTTATCTTGTCCACTCTCGAATCTATGTCCTCGACCGAAGACCCTTCCACTATGACGCAACCGTCGAACTCGCCGGCGATCTCGTAGGCCTCGCGATGGACGCCGAGCGCTGAGATGGAAGCCATCATCTTCTTAGTCTCCCCTTTCGCTTTCACCATGATCAGCGCGAACATGCTCGCCCCGCTGCCGATCTCGATGGTGAAGCGGCGGATGATGCCGCCTTCCTGCATCTTGCCTATCCTCCAGCGCACCGCCCCCTCGGTCATCCCGAGCGCCTTGGCGATGGCGACGTTGCTCATCCTGGAGTCCTGCTTGAGCATCCCGAGGATGCGTTCATCCGTTTCATCGAGCTTCATGATAGCACCACTCCCGCAAATGTTTAAACCGCACCGTTCTGCCTCGATGTCGCAAAAAGGGCAGGTTTTCTTACGTAATTCGTAATATCATTACGATATATTTAAAAGATGTTCGCAACACGTCAATTGCACAAGCGACAACCCAGATGCTGCGATATAGGATTGATGGACATGACAGTTGTGCAAAAGACAGGTTCGGTCGGCGCTTCCTGGCCCCCCCATTACGATGAGAGGAACAGGAGGGTGAAGGGTTTCTGCACCCGGTTGATAGACGACGCCTCAGGTCTCAAGCGCATGTTCAAAGAGATCAGGACGGCGGAGGAGATGGGTGCAGGGGCCACCAGGACCACCGTGCGCGCATTCGTGAGGGAAGGTCTTTCAGAGGGGCTGATGGGGCACCACATCGAGGCCAGGTTCAGCGTCTCGAACGCCCTGCCCGGATACGAGCTCCTTTACTTCGGCAGGAACAGCGAGGACCGGACGTCCGATGATTCCGTGCTCCGCAAGGAGATGGACTGTGTGCGGAGGATGCTCGCCCTGGAGAGGGCAGAGCCTGGATCCGCCAGGGGCAGGGTGGCCTCAGCAGGCTATACGACATCCAGGCTCAACGGAGATGGCCAAGCGGAAGTCGGGAGGCTTGTGGAGCTCTATCGCGAGGCGTATCAGGAATACACGTTCGAATTGACGCCCCAGACGGTCAGCGAGATGCTGAGCAACGGAAACGTCTTCATCGTAGGACGGGACCGGAACGGCCGAGTGGTATCTTCGCTGGCGGCCGAGCATGTCGAGCTGGCGCTGGAGGACGGCCGGTCGGTGCATCTCTATGAGCTGAGCGATTATGCCACTTTCAGGGAGCATCGGGGCAACGGGCTGATGACGCTCATGCAGATGGAGGTGGTGGAGACCATCAGGAGGCTGTCGCATGGACCGGCGTCGGTCATATACGCCGAGGACCGTGCGGAATGGATGGCGGTCAACCGCTCCTCCCAGAGGGCAGGCCTCAGCTACTGCGGCACCCTCATGCAGCACTGCGTGCTGGTGAGCGACCGGCAGTTCGGCGAGCAGGGCAGGTACGAGAACCTCAATGTTTGGGTGGCGGACGGCAGAGGATAAGCATGGATCCGGTCAGGTACCTCGAGGCATTGGTAGGGATCGAATCCGTTTTCCCAGGTGAAGCCGGGCTCGCCCATTTCCTTTCAAAAGAGCTGGAGCGCTGCGGATTCGACGTGAGGATGCAGCCCTTCGGCGACGGCAGGTACAATGTGCTCGCTGAACGGAGCGCAAGCGCAGAACATGAAACGCGAGACTCTGGACCGGCTGCCGGGAACCCGAAGCCGGGGACTGGAAACGCGAAACCGCTGCTCCTATACGGCCATATGGACACCGTCCCGGCATATGGCTATGGCCAAGGGCGGAATCCGCTCAAGCTGGAAGAGCGCGATGGAAGGATGCATGGGCTTGGCGCCTATGATATGAAGGCCGGCATCGCCGCCATCATGCAGACCGTTGATGCGGTGCGGGATGGAAGGGCGCTCAAAATCATGTTCGTCAGCGACGAGGAAGCCGAGTCAAGAGGATGCTACGAAGCGGTGAAGTCGGGCTTCGTCGATGGCGTCTCCATGGCCCTCGCCGCCGAGATATCAGACGTCCATGACATGTCCGAGAGGACGAGGACGATAACGCTCGGCAGGAGAGGACGGGTGCAGTACCAGATAGACGTGCCTGGGAAAAGCTTCCATGCGGCAAGAGCCGAGGAAGGGATATCAGCCCTGACTCAGGCCGCGAGGATAGCGATAGAGCTGGAGAGTATGGAGATGCCGGCGCATCAGAAGCTCTCAAGGGGCAGCCAGTTCGTGAGGAGCTTCAGCTCCTCCAGCGAGTCCCTTTCGCTCCCGGACAAAGCCGCACTGCTGGTGGACAGGCATTTGGTGTTCCCCGAGAGCGCGGAGAGCGCAAGGGCGGAGATGCAGGATGCCATCGACCGGCTCTACGATAGCGGGGAACTGCGGGAAGCGGACGGTAGGAGGGCGATGGTGTCTATACGGCCGCGCGAGGTGCCATATCTGATGCCTTTCGTGACTCCCGAGGAGGAGCCGGAGGTTCAGAGGCTCGCTTCAGCCATACGGGACGCTCTCGGGCCTGATGTGGAACCGAGATACAATTACGGCATGTCGGTAGCCGACGAGAACCTGCTGGCCATGCAGGGCGTCCCGACGGCGTCCTTCGGCCCCATCGGGGGAGGGGAGCACTCTTCCGGCGAGTGGGTTTCCAAAAGGAGCTATCTGGAACTGATCGAGGTATTGAAGAGGCTCATCGCTTAAGCCCAGCGTTCAGACATCGTCCTTGGTCACTTCGAAGCAAGCCAGGGCGCTCGTCTTCAGTATGCCCGGCATCATGTGGATGCGGTCCATCACGAGGTTGCCGATCTCTTCTATCGAGCGGGCCCGGATTTTGAGCAAAAAGTCCCATTCGCCGGAGAGCATGTAGACGCCGACCACCCCGGATACGTGGGCAAGCTCGCGGGCCACATCCTTCTGCCTGAGCTTGGACCTGGGATCGTATTCGACGAACACGAAGGATAGCGTCTGAAGGCCGGTCTTGTGATAATCCTCTTCGATGGTGAATCGCTTTATCACGCCTGCCTTCTTCATCCGCGAGATCCTCTCGTGTATGGTTGCACGGGGGATGCCGAACCTATCTGACAGTCTGGCCATGGTCTGCCTTGCGTCTTTCTTCAGAGCATGCAGTATGTGGTGGTCATATTTGTCCAGCTTTATCTCATCCACATCAGACAATATCCGGTAAAAGCTTTTAAATATGAGTATTTTTCCGGATAGATACCATTAATAGCGATTAGAATCCGGATAATATCCGGGAAAAGAGAACCAGAAGGAGATTAGGGCGCTTTCACGTCTAGTCCATCGGACAGAAAGTCCGGCTGCCAGGGCCTTTGGGGAGTGGCTTATCGGGATTCATCCCCATGTGCTCGATCTTCATGCATCTGTCCATGACCACGAAAAGGCCGGCTGCCATCGCCCGCTTAGCGGCATCCTCATTGACCACGCCCAGCTGCATCCAGACCGCTTTCGCGCCTATTGCGATGGCCTCGTCCACTATGGGTGGGACCGCCTCGCTCCGCCTGAATATATCCACGATGTCGATCCTGGTTTTTTTCGGGATGGCCAAGAGGGTGGGATAGGCCTTGATGCCCTCCCATTCGGTGAGTTTCGGATTCACGGGGATTATCCGGTAGCCTTGTTTGAGAAGATAGCTCGCCACGTCGTGGCTCGGGCGCTCGGGATCGTCCGAGAGGCCCACGACAGCGATGACCTTGGATTTTTTCAGCAATCCTGGGATGTCCATAAGAGAGCCCCGACGGCATTATTTAAAAGGACTTCCGAGCTTCACTTATCATTATCCCGCCTTAGCTCAACGGTAGAGCGGCCGGCTGTAGTTTTGCTTTGCTCGGTTTTGACGAGTGGATACCGGCAGGTTGCTTGTTCAATTGCGCCCGACACCCGAAGGTGCGCGAGCGCAGGACAAATCAGGCAGGCGGGATCTTCTATTCCTCCATCGTCATCAGCCCAGTCCAACCACTTTCCACAACTATTTATAAACCGTTCCTTGCACACATATCCCCATGAGTGCTAACATGAGTCAGGGGATGCGATATGACCCCCTCAGGATGGATGTCCATAGCAGCAGGATGAGGGATTTCCAAGGTGCAAAATCCATAGTGCTCGTCGTGAGGCATAGTTTCGACAGCGGCCCTGGAAGGCGCGTCGCGGTGCTCACAAACCTAAGGAAGGATAGCGGCGACGGACCGGTCATGGAAGTTCCATGGGGGCTCCTGGAATCCGAATCCAACAGGACGCTCCGCAAAGGTGGCCTCGTAGAGGTCAGCGACGGCAAAGAGAAGGCGCTCTTCCTCGTGACGAACGTGATTGATGTGGGCCTGAAATCGAAGAGCCCGCTATCCGAACCCGTGATGAGGAGCGCTGGCGCCGACAAGGGCACCAACTGACGCTAGTTTAGCCGAACCTGGCCCATACCGGATAGTGGTCCGAGACCTCTTCTGCCTGGCTCTCATTGAGCCCATATTCCTCGTCGAAGCGGAATATCCCCCACTCTCCGGTGAAATCATCATCGGTGGCGCGGGTGAAGATGATACGGTCATATGCGCAGTCCGTGGATTTGACGGTCGTGTCAGCATCGTCAGGGACCACCCATGTGAACGATGAATTGCGCAGCTCGAGCGGATAGCTTTGGGAGAGGTAGGAGCAGTCTGCGTTCATGTCCCCGAGCATTATGAAATCGTCCTCGTCGGGGAAGCGCTCCATGGCATCCTGCAGGACGAGCGGAAGGTCCGATAGCTCCTGCGGCGTCTCGTCCGGGTCCGTGTGTATCGTGATAATGACGAAATCGAAGGAGCCGTCGATCTTTTCGAATCTCGCTATGAACGGCTCCCTCTGGAAAAGGTCCGTGGATGCGCCTTCAGGCGGGTCCTGGAAGGTGTAGTCTGTGCCGGGGATGAGACTTAAGACCTCGGGATCGTAGATGAAGGCGTAGTTCTCCTTGCTCGATGTCCTGCCGAGCCTCGGGCTGGATATGGCTTCATAGTCCGGCCCGGGAAGGGCGTTTATCTGTTCAAGGTAGATGGGAAGCGTCGTCTCGCTGCTGTCCCTTATCTCCTGGATGGCCATGAAATCGTAGCGGCGGGCTATCGTAGTCAGGACGTCCATCACTCCAGGTTTCGAGCGTTTCGACTCCCCGAAAACCTGGATGTTGAACGTCGCGATTGTCAATGTGGCGTTTTGGGTTTCGGGTCCTGTGGTTTGGGTTTCGTTGTCACCGGTGCCGGACGGGGATTGGTTGGTCGCAGGTTCCGGGTTTTGTGTCCTGTTGGCGGGTTCTGGGTTCTGGTTTTCCGGAGACTGGATACCGGATGCCGGCGGCTGGATCAATGCGTAGATGACGATGAGCGCGAGCATCAGCAGGAGCGCTGCTATCGGCCCTGCCGCAAGCTTTTTCCGCCGCCCCATATTCACACCGAGCCTGCTCCCCTCTGGACGACCTCGCTGAGGGCCGGGTGGATGTGGATGGTGTTGATTATGTCATTGACATGGCCTTTTCCGGCCTTCATCGAGACGAGCACCTCGTGTATCAGCGTGGCCGCTTCAGGACCGAGGATGTGGCACCCGAGTACCTTGCCTTCGTAGTCGGCGATGAACTTCACGAAGCCTTCCTTCTCCGCGAGCGCCTCTCCCATGCCGGTGTTCTTGTAGTAGTATTTGCCGACCAGGTAGTCCTCGCCCTTCTCCTTCAGTTCCTGCTCGGTGAAACCTACGCCGGCTATCTGCGGGTCCGAGAAGACAGCATGGGGCATGGCTGTATAATCCACCGGATGCTTGTGATCCGGAGTGAGCAATGCTATGGTGACGTATTCAGCCTCCAGGTTCGCCGAGTGCTTGAAGAGATATCTCCCTGCGATGTCCCCCAGCGCCCAGATGCCGGGCACGCTGGTCTCCATGTACTCGTTGGTCTCGATGTAGCCGTGCTTGTCTGTCTTGACGCCGGTCTTGTCCACCTGGAGGATGTCGCTGTTCGACGTGCGGCCGGTGGCCACCAGCAGGTCGGTGCCTTCCACGGTCTTGCCGTCGGCGCCATGGACGATTATCTTCCCGCCCTTCTGCTCGACCTTCTTCACGCTAAATCCCAGGCGCACATCATATTGTTTTGAGAAGAGCTCGGTGAATCTTTGGGAAAGCTCCTCGTCCTCGCGGGGGAGCAGCCTCACGTTCCTCTGGAGGATTGTTATCTCCGAGCCCATGGTGCCGAAGAAATGCGCCAGCTCGCATGCGATATAGCCACCGCCCATGATGATGAGCTTCTTGGGGATCGACTCCACCTTGAGGGCCTCGTCGCTGGTCATGTGCCGGACCTTGTCCAGCCCCTCGACCGGAGGCACCGAAGGCCGGGTGCCGGCTGCGATGAGTATCTTCTCCGCGGTTATCTCCCTGCCTTTGAGCTTGAGCGTCTTAGGACCGGAGAACACCGCCCGCTCCTTGTAGAGCGTGATGTTCTTGGCCTTGCGCAGGTTCGCTTCTATCTCGGCCGAGTCATGGTCCACCACCCTCGCCCGGGCCATCACCTTCTTGAAGTCCACGGAGACCTTGCCTGTGCTGATGCCGAAGACGCCGGCGTTGCGGATGGTCTTGAGCACGTCGGCCGCGTGGATGAGTATCTTGGTCGGGATGCATCCCCGGTTGAGGCATGTGCCGCCAAGATGGCCTTCTTCCACGATGGCGACTTTCATGCCGCGCGATGCCGCGGCAACGGCAACATCCAGGCCTGAGCCTGACCCTATGACTATCAGATCGAATCTGTCCATGGGAAGGAATAGGAGGAAGAGAAATAAAAGAATATCAGGCCAGGAGGGCCCGGAGTATGAATAGCGGGTCCATCAGCTTGGTGTGCTCCTCTGGGTTGATGAGCGCGTTGCTGATTGCCGCCTTGATCTCCTTGCTCCTGTGCGCTTTGCCGATGACCAGGTTGAGCAGGAAGGTGTTGTTGGCCATCTTCTGCATCCGGTGGTTGGTGTCGATCTCCTCACCGATGGTCTCCCAGAGCATCTTCTGATAATCGGAGAGGGCGGCTTCGGAGAGAACCCCCTTGTCAAGGGCCCCTGCGATGGTCTTCGCCGCCAGCTTGCCGCTGGTCAGCGCGTTGCCCACGCCCTCGCCAGAGAACGGATCTATGAGGGATGCCGCATCGCCCACCAGCACATACCCGTCGCCCACCAGCTTCATCCTCTTGGAAGCGAGCGGGAGCATCCAGCTCTTGACATCGGTGATCCTCTTGGCGCCCTTGAAGCGCTCCTGGAAGACAGGGTGGCTCTCGATGGTGTCGAACATGAGCTTCTGGAGGTTGACCTTCTTCTTTTTCATGTCTTTGACCAGCATCCCGATGCCCACATTCGCTTTCTTGCCAGGCAGCGGAAATATCCAGAAATAGCCGGGCAGGACGCCCTTGATGAAATGGAGCTCTATCTTGTCGTCCATCCCTTCGACGCCCTCGTAATAGCAGCGGACGGCCGCGCACTGGTGGGCCTCTTCGGTGTTCACGGCACCCAGCTTCCGGGCTGAGATGCCAGCCGCGCCATCTGCGCAGACCACCACCTTGGCCTTGAATTCCATGGGCTTGCCGCCGTGGTTGCCTTTGACCCCGACCACGCGGCCCCCTTCCATCAGCAGGTCTGATGCCAGGAATCCTTCAAGGGTCTTGGCACAGAGCTTTTTGGCGAACTTGAAGAGGACGTTGTCGAACACTTCGCGCCTGCACACGAATCCGGGCGCGTCGGTCATGCCCTCCTTCCTGGAGGATATGGGGACGACCGTGCCGTTTGGCGATGAGAAGGTGACTCCGAACATGTCCATGTGCTCGACGTCCTTGAAATCGTCCAGGACGCCCATCTCCTTCAGGACAGATACCGAGCGGCCGCTGATGCCGTCTCCGCATATCTTGTCCCTGGGGAATGTGGCGCGATCCAGGAGGAGGACCTTCCTGCCGGCCTTCGAAAGGAACGATGCCGCGGAGGAGCCTGACGGCCCGCCCCCTAAGACTATGACGTCGAAATCCTCTGCCATTTGATCACCATAAAAGTCGCTTTCTTTATAAGATTATAGAGGCTATAAGAAGTCATGCTTATAATCGTTTGCGGTCTGCCTGGGAGCGGCAAGAGCACTCTCGCCAAGGCCCTGGCAACGGAGCTCAAGGCCGCATACATCAGCAGCGACATCACCAGGAAGCGGATGTTCAGGGAGCCTAAGTACACCGAAGGGGAGAAGATGGCTGTCTATTCAGGGATGGCAGGTATGGCCGAGGACGCTGTCAGGAGCGGCAGGGACGCGGTTGTGGATGCCACGTTCTATCTGAAGAGCGAGAGGGAAAGATATGCCGAGATAGCCCGGAATGCGGCGACGCGATTCTTCATAATCGTATGCCGGCTCGATGAGGATGAGGCGCGCAAAAGGCTGGGCAGGCGATACCGGGGCGGTCCGAGCGACGCCGATTACGAGGTATATCTCAAAGTCAGGGACAGCTTCGAGCCGGTTGAAGGACCCCATCTTGAGATCGACACCTCGCTCCCGAAGCCCGAGATGCTCGAAAGGGTGATGGGATATCTGGGTCGTTGACATGGACAGGGGCGAACTTCTTGCGGTCGAAGGCTACGAGCTCATAGAGACGCATATCTCATGGGTGCTGATAGGGCAGAGCCATGTGTATAAGGTCAAGAGGCCGGTCAAGTTCTCGTTCCTGGATTTCTCCACGCTTGAGAAGAGGAAGCATTTCTGCGAGGAGGAGCTCAGGCTCAACCGCAGGCTCGCGCCCGAGGTATACCTGGACGTGGTGCCCATCACCAGGGACAGGGGGAAGCTGGCTTTCGGAGGAAGCGGGGCTCCCGAAGACTACGCTGTGGAAATGGTGCGCCTGGACCAGAGCAAGATGATGGACAGGCTGCTCCTCAGGGGAGGGATAGATGTCCACGGCATCCGGAAGCTTGCCGGGAAGGTGGCGGCTTTCCACAAGGAAGCAGAGTTGATGCCGGAATATGGCTCGCCGGACACCGTGTGGAGCCAGATAGCCGATCTGGGATCGTTCCGCGGGCCGATAGAGGAAGCGGCCGGGCTTGGGACTACGGTCGATGAGGTGCTCGAGGGATGCTCGGGATTCATCGCGAAGAACAGGGAGCTGATAGAGAGCAGGCGGAGCAGGGGGATGGTGCGGGACTGCCACGGCGACCTCCACTCGGGCAACGTGTTCTTCTACGACGGCATCAAGATAATAGACTGCATCGAGTTCAGCAAGGACTTCAGGTGCGTCGACGTTGTCAGCGACATGGCGTTCATGGCTATGGACCTGGATTATGCAGGACGGGAGGACCTCTCAGATGCGTTCGTGAAGGAGTATGTGAGGCTGAGCGGCGATCCAGGCGTCTCCAAGCTGCTTGATTTCTACAAATGCTACAGGGCGAATGTGAGGGCCAAGATAGCCGCCATAGAATGGGGCGGGGGGGCCAAGAGCGAGGAGCGCATAAGGCGCTACCTCGCGCTCGCGCACACGTATGCGCTGAGGTTATGATATGGAAGATGGCATCCGGAATCTCGGGAAGGCGTTCATTGTGACCGCCTTGGTGCTGGCCACCCAGCTGGTCGGATGGCAGCTATCCAACAGCCTCGCACTGCTCGGAGATAGCGCCCACGTGTTCTCAGACGTGCTTTCGATAGGGGCCTCACTCTCTGCCATGTGGCTGGCATTGAGGCGGCCTTCCGGACGCAGGACCTTCGGATTCCACAGGGTCGAGGTTTTCGCGGCCCTATTCAACGGAGTGCTTCTGGTGCTCATGGGCGGGCTGATACTCTACGAAGCGCTCGAGCGCTTCGGGACAGGATATGCGATTTCGCCCCTCCCGATGCTGGTCACCGCTCTCATCGGCCTTGCCGGGAATCTTTATGTTGTCTACCACCTCCAGCACGAGGAGGATTTGAACACGAGGAGCGCGTTCATTCACGCAGCCGGAGACGCGCTTTCTTCCATAGGCGTGATGATCGGCGCGGTGCTGATAATGCTGACCGGCCAGTACATGATAGACATAGCGATAAGCGTCGCGGTGGCAGGCATCATACTCTTCAGCGCATATCGGGTGCTAAGGGCATCACTGTCCATTCTGCTGGAATCCGCGCCTTACGGGGCGAGCACCGACAAGATAGAGAAGGCGGTGATGTCGGTCAAGGGCGTGAAAGGCGTGCATGACATCCATGTGTGGAGGACGTGCTCCGAGCTCATCTTCGCGATGATGCATGTGGAGATGGAGAACGTGAAGCTGGCAGAGACGAGGGCGGTCGCCCATGGCATAGAGCATGCGCTGAACGAGAGGTTCCATATCTCGCATGTGACCATCCAGTTCGAGCCATATGGATGCTCATGCCAGAACCAGGAGCGGTGCAACGTCCTGCTGCATAAGAAGAAGGGGCACAGCCACTAATGCCTGAAGTGCCTGATGCCGGTGAAGACCATCGCCAGCTTGTGTTCGTCCGCGGCGGCTATCACTTCCTTGTCGCGGATGGAGCCGCCTGGCTGTATTATGGCCGTCACCCCGAGCTTGGCCGCGAAGTCTATGCCGTCACGGAACGGGAAGAAGGCGTCGCTGGCCATCACGCAGCCCTTGATGCCGCCGCCATATTCCTTGGCTATCATGACCGCGAGCTTGGCTGCGTCGATCCTCTTCATCTGCCCGGCGCCGATTCCGACCACACGGTCGGACCTGGCGAATACGATGGCGTTCGATTTGACGTATTTGACTATCTTCCATGCGTAGCGCATGGCCTTCATCTCGTCATCGGATGGCTTGCGCTTCGTGACGACTTTCGTCTCACCTAGCATCTCCACGTTGGCGTCCTGGACCAGGAGGCCCCCCTGGATGGAGCGGTACTTGCGATAGGGGGCGCGCTTCCTGTCGATGCCTGAGGTCTCCATGAGACGCATGTTCTTCTTGGATTTCAGGACCTGGAGCGCACCTTCAGTGAAATGCGGGGCTATCACTATGTCCACGAACTTGCTCGTTATCTCCCTGGCGAGCGCCTCATCCACATCGCGGTTGAGAGCAACGACGCCACCGAAAGAGGCCTCCGGATCCACGGACTTGGCGAGCTTGAACGCCTCCATGATACCATCGGAGGATGCCACTCCGCAGGGGTTGTTGTGCTTGATTATGACTCCGGTGGGCTCATCGAACTCCCGGATTATCTTGAACGCAGCGTTGCAATCGAGCACGTTGTTGTAGGATAGCTCTTTCCCCTGCAGCTGCTTGGCATCAAGGAACGAAGGCTCCTTGTACAGGTCGTCATGATAGACCGATGCCCTTTGGTGGGGGTTCTCCCCATAGCGCAGATCCTGCTTCTTGTGGAATGTCAGGTTCAGGTAGTCCGGGAACTCGTCGTCGTAGCCATAAGCCTTCCTGAAGAACTGCTCGATGAAGACGTCATAATGGGCGACATGCTCCCAGGTGTCTATCGAGAGGCGCTCGAGAGTCTTGTCTGAGAGCCAGCCGCCGTTGCGCTTGAGCTCGTCCATCACCGCCGGATAGCGAGCGGGGTTGCAGAGGACCGCCACCTGCTTGTGGTTCTTGGCAGCTGATCGCAGGAGCGTGGGCCCTCCGATATCTATGTTCTCGATTATGTCCTTCATGGAGGATGAACCGCCCCTGACCGTCTCCTCGAAAGGGTAGAGGTTGACCACGACCATGTCGATGAGATCTATGCCGAGCTTCTTCGCCTCGGCCATGTGCTTCGGGTTGTTCCGGTCCGCCAGGATGCCACCGTGTATCCTGGGATGGAGGGTCTTGACCCTGCCGTCCATCATCTCGGGCGACTCGGTGTAATCAGAGACTTCGGTGACCTTGATGCCGTTGCTGGAGAGGTGCTTGGCGGTGCCACCGCTCGAGAGTATCTCCACTTCAAGCTCCTGCAACGCCCTCGCCAACTCGAGTATGCCGGCCTTATCGTACACACTCACCAGTGCCCGTCTGATTTTCATAAATAAGACCGTTAAAATATATGAGCTAGGGCAATTATAAAGGTTTAGCAGTGGAGGGATAACGTGATAGATCTCCATACCCATACGACGGCATCCGATGGCGCGCTCAGCCTAGATGAGCTGGTGGCCGAGGGGGCGGCTGGAGGCCTGAAGGCCATAGCGATCACAGACCATGACAACGTGGGCAGCGCCAGGAAGATAAGCGGGAGGGAGCCGCTCGAGACCATAGCTGGAGTGGAGCTCTCGGTCTATGACAATGCCGCGGGGTACCAGGACCTGCATGTGCTCGGTCTCTTCATAGACCCCAAAAGCAATGAGCTGCAGCGCAGGCTGGATGATCTTGGGCGGCAGCGGGAGGAGCAGAAGAGGGCGACTGTCGAGAAGCTGAACGAGCTCGGATACTCCATAACGTTCGATGAGGCCAAGCGCCATGCCAGAGGGGTGGTCGGCAGGCCGCACATAGCCATGGCTCTGATGGAGGCGTATCCGGAAAGATTCGCATCCCTGCCAGAGGTGTTCGACCAGCTGCTAGGGAGGGGGAAGCCGGCATTCCTGGGGAGGGAGCGCGGGTTCCTCCTGGCCGATGCCATAAAGCTCGTCCATGGAGCCGGCGGCCTTGCGATAATGGCCCACCCATTCCATTATCCCTATGACACGAAGAAGCTGCTGACGGATTTCAAGCGCCTGGGCGGGGACGGGGTGGAGACATATTACGATTACCATGCCAACCGCCATGAGGGAGATGCGCCTGAAGGGATGAACGAGGATCTTATGGAAGGCGCCAAGGCGCTGGCGGAAGAGATAGGGCTGCTGGAATCAGGAGGCTCTGACTTCCATGGGAAGAGGGGCCGCAGGCTCGGCTGTTTCGGGGCTCCGGACGCGATCCTCGAGGATCTAAAGGCCGCGCTGCATCGTGCGCAGGCGTGAGACGTATTCATTTAAAAACATTCATTATAACAATTAATCAACAAACGACTCAGAAAGGTTCATAATATGCAGTCAAGATTATGCTCCATGGAAAAGGCGCTGGAGCACAAGGTAACGAAGCTGAGGGAACGGATACGCAAGCTGGATGGCGCGCTGGTCGCGTTCTCCGGCGGGGTGGACAGCGCCTTCCTCATGCGAATCGTCAGGGACGAACTGGGCGACAAGGCCGTGGCCGTGACGGCACTCCCAAAAGGATATCCGCGCGCAGATCTTGCCATGGCCCGCAGAGTGGCGAAGATACTCGGGGTCAAGCACCTGGTGGTGAGACAACAGAAAGCTGATCACGAAACCGCCGGGATCTGCAATGGCGCGAGAGCCCATGCCGTTCACGGATGCAACCTCTATAGCCAGCTCAAGAGCGTGGCCATGCGCATGAAGCTGGGCGATGTCATCGACGGCTCCCACCGCGACGACAAGAGAGAGGGCAACCGGAGCTTCATGGAAGCCAAGCGTGCCGGCATCCGCAGCCCGCTCCTGGAGAGCGATTTGACGAAGGCTGAGATAAGGCTGCTCGCAGGCGAATTCGGGCTTCCCAACTGGAGCGGAGCCTCATCCTCCGAGCGCAAGAAGAGGAAGCCGAAGGCCGCAGACCTCAAGGCTGCGAAGGATTATCTGCTCAATGCAGCGCCATCGGCATCGGTGTCTTTCCGGGGCGGCCGGGCCATCGCGGAACTGGATCGGGGGGGCGCGCTTTCGCTCCTGCCGAAGCTCGGGCGTCTGCAGAGGAGGGTGCGCTCGCTCGGACTCTCTGAGATAGTGCTAAAGGTGTGCGACAGGAAAGGGAAGTGCAAGACGCTCAGGAGGCCCAAGGGTGATTCTGCAAAGAAGAGGCGCTCATAGCTTCTTGAAAGCGAGTATGCCCCGATCCGTCCTTGAGAATTCGTATCCTTCTGAGAGGTATAATTTTTCCAAGGCGCTTCCGGCTTCTGTTATGTAATCGGCTATGTTGCCCTTGGGCACATCCTCATATAGATAGCCCATGGCGTATCTGAATCCCGAGCGCTGGGCCTCCCGCTCCCTCTCGGCCAGCAGTATCCTGCGCACCCCTCTGCCCTCATAGGCGAGGAGCACGGCCGGATCCTCCATGTAGAGTGCGTTGGGCTCACCGTTGACGATCTTCATGCCGTCCATATCGAGCTTGGCCGGCCATGCAAGGCCCACGCCCACCAGCATGCGGTTGACGGTGGCTCCGAAGCTCTTCTCGTACACCACGATGTTGCCGACTTCGGCCTCGGTTACATCGAAAGCGCATTTGCGCATGACCTTGACGCAGTCATCTATGTCGTCAGAATCGAGCCGTTTTACCTCTACCTCTTCCTCGTCGAGGAGATTGACGAATTTCATCTTCGGGGCCTCGGCGGCCTCGGATTTCTTCTCTGACTGCTTGAACGATTCCATGAGCTCACATAAATCGCGTGTTGCAGGCTGGGCATCTAGTCAGGATGCCGTCCATCTTATACCCGCATATTGGACATACATAGAAGGTTTTATTAGCCCTTTCAAGCTCAGCCTCGAAGTCGTAGAAACACTTCACGCACTTGCGCACGTCCAGTTCGTTGAGCGTCCCGCAGCGCGGGCACTTCCTCCTGAACATGCTCTTGATCCGGACGCCGCATTTGGGGCAGCGTTCCATGGAGAGATTGACCTTCTCGCCGCAATTCGGGCAGTTCTGCACCTGGCCCTTGCGCTTCGATGACGCGCCCCCGCCCTGGACTATCCTGCCGATTATCTCTCCGAGCCCCATGTCCTCGCACCCCTATCTTCAGCGAGGCATATAAACGTTTCCGCATTAGCTTGAGGTATGGCAAAAGCGCCGGCATCCAGCCCGATAAAACGCCTCCGGAACCTGCTCACATCCGGCAACCTGTGGCTCTACATACTCTCCCTCATCAAGAGGGACGGGAAGCTCTACGCTTATGCCCTGGATGAGGAGATCGAGAAGGAATTCACGTTCAGGCCCAACAAGATAATGATATACGTGGTGCTCTACAAGCTCGAAGGAGAAGGCCTGATAACCTCGAAGTTCGAGGAGAGGCGCAAGTACTACAGCATCACACCCAGGGGGAAGGAGACCCTGGACTCGGCCCGCAGCTACTTCAAGACGCTCGCCGGGAAGCTCTAGCCCAGACGGGAGAAGCGCACCATCACTGCCATGCACAGCGGTTCCCGGTTTCGGGTCCTGGGTTCCGTACCGAAACGAGACCCGGGACAGGAGACCGGAGACCACCTGGATTTTTGGTAGCCCTTTTAACCGTTGGCCGGGAATGAGTGGCATGCGCATCGTCATCACCGGCTCCCCAGGCACCGGCAAATCCCTGATAGCCCGCGAACTGGCGGACATGCTCTCCCTGGAGCTGGTGGACCTCAAGAAGGTGGTCCGTGAGAAAAAGCTCCTGGGGAAGGGCCAAGCTGTCGATGTCAAGAAACTCGCAAACGCGCTCGTTTTCCTGCGGAAGAAGGATGATTATGTCGTCGAGGGGCACCTGGCCTGCGAGATGAGGCTCCCTGCGGATTTCGTCTTCGTGCTAAGGACCAAGCCCTCCGAACTCAGGAAGAGGCTTGCCAAGAGGCGCTACGGCAAGAGGAAGCTGGAGGAGAATCTCATGGCAGAGATGCTCGATTACTGCACCCAGAGGGTGAGAGCGGAGTACGGGAAAGAGCCGCTGGAGCTGGAGACGGGAGGCAGGATGCCGGAAACCTGCGCCAGGACCATCGCCAGGGCGATAAAGCAAAAGAAGAAAAAACTTGACCGCGTTAGCTATTCGAAAGAGCTGATGGCATACCTGAAGCTGAGGGGATCCGGATGAAAGAGGAGATGAAGATAATAGAGGCCGCCCTGTTCATGAGCTCTCGGGCCATGACGCTAGAGGAGTTCAGGACGCTGACCGGCATAGGCGCCCTCGGCTATTTGAAGAACGCCGTGGCCGAGCTGATCAAGGAATACGACGAGAGGGGCGGCTCGGTGGAGATAGCCGAGGTGGACGGAAAATACATGATGAGGGTGCGCAACGATTACCTGCCAAGGGTGCGCGAATTCGCCCAGGACACCGAGATAAGCAAGGGGGCCTTGAGGACGCTGGCGTATCTTTCCAAGCACGACGGGATGCTCAAATCCAGCCTGGTCAAGAGGATAGGGACGAGGGCGTATGGAGATGTGAAGGAGCTGGTGGAGAACGGCTTCGTGAAGCCCAAGAAAGATGGCAGGAGCGCCAAACTCATGCTGACAGAGAAGTTTAAGATATATTTCGTCCAAGAGAAGAGAGGGGAGGAGCAGACTCCGCAGACGACATTGTGAGTTCTTTTTGCTGACGTCGCATAAAGGTCGGGCCATTCGTCTGACCGTGCAACCTGGTAGTGCGCCGGTCTTGAAGCGTTCCCGGTTCCGTTCTTGGGGTTTCGTGTTTCGCACGGGACCGGAAACACGGAACCCGAAACGCAACACAACCGGTCCCCCTGGGATTGCAGGTTCAAAAGCCTTGAAAGCTGGCGCTTTCAAGATTTGCCAGCAAGGCTGTCAATCCTGCCGTCAGCGTTTTTCATTTGTTCCCAGTCCGGGGTTTAGCGTTCTGCCCTCAGGAGAGGATGCCGGCAAAGGAACGCAGTTCCTTCTGTCAGCTATTTTATCTTTTTTCGGCATCCGCAGATCGGTTCACGGCATTTTTGGCAGGAATGGTTTCTCACACTTGTCCACGAATTCCTTGAAATCGGTGATGCCATAGCAATAACCAGGAGGCTCGTTTCTAGGACTACCGTTCTTGCAGCGCATGTCCGCCTGTCCATCGGCGCTCGAACAATAGTTTGTGTTGAGAGGCACGCCCTGTTTGGCGAACCAGCTGTCCTTGAAACCGACAGCCCAGCAGTCGCCGTTCGATATGTTGGGGGGGCACCGCGGGTGGAAGGGCCAGTGAGTAGTAGAAACGCGATTTTGGATGTACCATAGCCCGGATCTCATGTGCTTTGTTATGAAAGCCGCCACCTCGGCCGCCTTCCTCTTGTCCGACATCGGAAAATGGAAGTATTGCTTGTTTTTGACCAGCCAGATATACGCGCGCATATCATAGACAGGAAGCGGTGCGGATTGGCTGGATCGTTTCATCGGCACATTCATACCGGCCTTCACCGGACCTACGGGTGCAAAAGCCATCCCGGCCGCCAGAGCCGCCGTCAGCACATGGCGCTTGGCCTTGGAAAAAAAGCTGCGCTTGGCAGTGCTGCCGGGTTCCTTTTTTGATCCTTCTCTCGAGAAACGTAGTTTCATAGTGACACCTAATATTGTGTATTTTAATGTATATGTATGAATTTATAAATATAGAAGGGTTATGATTGACGCGCTTTGACCGCAGGACCCGAAAACTCCCATTCTCTTGGGGGATGAATGAGCAAGCTTGGCGGGTCCGGCGAAGGCCGCGCGCCCTCTGGACAGGCTATCTGTGCCAATGCACATAAAACTATCTGCCCACGCCACTGCGAAACAGACCATTTTTATAGATTTCTGGGAATATGTGGTCAAGGTGATGAAATGGATGAAGATAGGCTAGTCGTGGAGTTTTTCTTCGAGAAACCGAGTTTCGCAGAGGTGTCTAAGGTCGCCAAAGCCTTCAGCGAAGCGGGGATAAAGAGCATCCTCATGCCTCCGGAGAACCGGGGCATCAACACCCACCTGATCGTCGAGAAAGCGGATTTGCAGAAAGCCAAGGCCAAGCTGAAGGCCATGGGCATCGAGGTCCAGGAGAAAGAGGTCATCATCATCAAGCTGGAGAACAGGCCGGGCACCATGGCCGACGCCGCCAAGAAGATATCTGAGAACGGCATCAACCTGACATACGCGTTCTCGGTCTCGATGACCCCGACGCTCTCTTATGTGCTGCTTGGTTCCGACGATAATAAGGCGGCTCTTGCGGCCCTGAAGAAGTGAGCCGCTCTTAGAGTATTTTTTATTCTCTTCCTTTCCCTATAGCCTCATGGCAGTCACTCTGATTTTAGGCTTACAATGGGGAGACGAAGGGAAAGGCAAGATCGTCGACCTCCTGGCCGGAGATTATGACTACATAGTCAGGTTCAACGGCGGAGACAACGCCGGCCACACCGTGAAGAAGGGGGACGAGGAATTCAAGCTCCACCTGGTCCCTTCGGGTGTGTTCTATCCGGAGAAGATGAAGGTCATCGCCAACGGCACCGTGGTCAATCTGGACACCCTGATAGGCGAGATGGACGAAGCCGAGGGACGCGGGTACCATATGAAGAACCTGCTCCTCAGTTCCTGCGCCCACATCATCCTGCCATGGCATCGCATGATGGACGGCGGGCTCGACAAGGTGGGCAAGATAGGGACCACCAAGAAAGGCATCGGCCCTGCTTATTCCGACAAAGCCTCGAGGACGTTCGCGCTGAGGGCCGGGGACCTGCTGCTTCCGGAGAAGGAGCTCAGGGCGAAGATAGCGCTCATCGCATCCCACAAGAGGAAGATATTCAAGGCGTTGGAGCTCCCTGACTTCGACGAGAAGGAGATAACCGAGAAGACGCTCGAGAACGCCAAGAGAGTGAGGAAGCACATCGCAGACACCCAGTTCACGCTCAACAACGCGCTCGCCGGAGGGAAGAGCATGCTGTTCGAAGGCGCCCACGGCACCCTTCTGGACATAGACCACGGCACCTTCCCGTACGTCACTTCATCCAATACGGTTTCGGGCGGCGGATGCACCGGGGCCGGAGTGCCGCCCCAGAGCATAACGAGGGTGATAGGCATCGCGAAGGCATACACCACCAGGGTGGGCGAGGGGCCTTTCCCGACCGAGCTCCATGACAAGACCGGAGAGCGGCTTCGCGAGAGGGGCCACGAGTTCGGGACCACCACCGGCAGGCCCAGGAGATGCGGATGGCTGGACCTCGTCCTTCTCAGATACACCTGCATGATAAACGGCGTCACGGACATCGCGTTCACCAAGCTCGACGTGCTCGGAGGACTGGACGAGCTCAGGGTATGCACCGCCTACGAGATAGATGGCAAGAAGACGACCGAGTTCCCGCCGGATTCGCACAGGCTCGCCAGGGCTAAACCGATCTATGAGAGCCTCCCGGGCTGGAAGGAAGACATATCAAAAGCCAAGAAGCGCGAGAACCTGCCCAAGGCTGCCAGGGATTACATCGCTTTTGTGGAGAAGAAGCTCTCGGTCCCGCTCAAGACCATATCGGTCGGCCCGAAAAGAGAGGAGACGATATGAACAGGCAGCGCACGGACACGGTTTTTGTAAAGGTGTGACATTTATATACTTTAAGTTACCTAGGTATACCCATGTATACTACGATTAAACTCACCAATGAGCTCAAACATATGCTGGACCAGATGAAGCTGCAGGAAAACGAGAGCTACGCTGATGTGATAGAAGATTTGATAGAAGATCGCCTTTCTTTGAATCCGGATTTCATCAAAGAGATAGAAGAACGAAGAAAAGAATACAAAAAAGGCAAGATTGTATCTCTGGAAGATTTGAAAAAAGAGGAAGACCTCTGAATGTACTCCATTGTATTTATCGATTCATCCCAAAAAGAGTTCAGGCAGCTGGGCAAAGAGAATCAGAAGAGGGTAATCTCTGTGCTAGAACGGGTCCGTGTGCGGCCTTTTGAATTCGCGTTGAGGCTGAGCGGCTCCAAAGCATACCGTGTAAGGGCCGGTAAGCTGCGGATAATACTCGACATACGCGAAGAGGACAGCTCTATCGTCATCCTCAAGATAGGTAACCGCGAGAGCATCTATCTTCCATAGTTTTTACAAGATACACGTAAGCTGGCATCGAGCATCTAGCGCTCGGCCATCCTCACGAACACTTCCACGCAGGTCTTGAGCGCCTCGTCGGTGTGCGCTTTCAGGGCAGCGCCGGACGCCTTGGCATGGCCTCCGCCCGCTCCGCCCAACTCCTTGCCGACCTCGGCCATCACTTCATTGAGGGGCACCTTGACGCTCTTCCTGGCCCGGGCAGATATCCTCGTCTCCTTCTCCTTATCCTTCCATTTGGCGACAAAGGCCACATCTGCGGCCTCTGCCAAGAGGGATGCGACATCGCTCTCGTTGCTCCCCACCTCGGTGGTGGCGATGAGATAGCCGCCCGCATAGACATATTCCACCCGCTTGAATGCGGTGAGTATCGCGATCTTGGCCTCGTCCTTCGGCTCGGGCTCTGCTATGGAAAGCAGTTCCGCATAATCAGCCCCGCAGAGCTTCATCAGCCGGCCCAATGTCTCGAACGTCCCGGCGCGGGCCGACTTGAACCTCGCGGCATCCGCTATGATGCCCACGCATAGGGCGAAGGCGGCATCCTTGTCTAACTCTTTGCCGAGATTCGCGATTATCTCTGCGGTGGACGGCGATGAGGAATCGATTATCTCGAATTCGCCCTTTATGTCCCTGCCTTCGCTCTGGTGGTGGTCGATGATGAGCAATATTTTCCATGCTTTCGCATGCGGGATGAGCGTATAGGCGCTGGTGTCGACTAGCGCGAGCCCCTCGAACGCCTTTGGATCGAGGGATGACAATTCGACGGTTTTTATCCCGAGCCGCTCTGAAAGGAAGCGCGCTCCTTCATTCATCTCTTCTTCGGTGCAGATGACGCTGTTCGGAAGGAGCTTGCTCAATGCAAAGGCTGATGCGAGCGCATCGGCATCCGCCCTGCTATGCGTGGCGATAGCTATCTTAAAGCCGCCATACCGCTCCAGGAAACTCTGGAAGGTATCAGGCGCTCTTTCCATGGCCCCTCATCCGCTCCTGGAGCTTCTTCTGGGTGTCCATCACGGTGGTGCGGAGCTTCTCTTCCTGCTTGGAGATGGCGTTGAGCTTGACTTCCAGAAGCTCGCTCCTCTCCTTCAGGTCCTTCTCGGCCGCCTCCTTGGTGGTGTGCAGCAGCACAGAGCCCACCGAGCGGTATACGTCGCCCTTGGACTTCTTCAATTCGTCCGCGGCATGCCGAACTTCGTTCAGCTGGATCTGCAGCTGGTGCTTCTGTATGAGCAGGACCTCAAGCTGCTTCTCCATGTTCTCGTACTCGATAAGCTCCTGGTTCAAGTTGTCCTCTTTCTTCATTTTCTGCACCTCTCGATATCCTCGAAGGCCTGAAGCGCCCTCATGAACGCATTGCACGATGCCCGGAGGGCGATGATGTCCTCCGCGCTGATATCCACCCGAAGCGAGTTCTTTTTTGTGGAGAGCTCTGCCTTGGAGCGGTTCCCGATTGCGCCCTCGTGCGAGACCGCCTTGAGGGCTGCCTTGGCGGCATCCCCGTCCGGGAATTCCATCTCTATGAAGCATCTTGCCTTCATTGGATATCAACTTTCTTTCGTTGGCTTCAAAAGCCTTTCCCCGGCCCATTCCCAGTTGCCCAGTTCATCCACCTTCAGCATGGCGACCTTATAGGGCTTGCCATCCAGCTCCTCGACTATCTCGATGGAGCAGTCACCCGTCTTCCGGGCCTGCTCGACCATGGAGCCGATGGCCTTCTTGCCTCTGGCCGCATAAGCCTGGCCGCTCTCCTTGGCCATCCTTTTGGCCAGGGAACGGGTCTCCACCGAAGCATACCTGCTGGTGGTTATCAATCGGTCGAGACCTCTTTGGCCACCGGCGGCCTCGCCTTGAGCAGTATCTTCGCCCCGCTGCTAGGGAACGCGAACTTGTCTCCGCTGAGGGCCACCGCGGCGCCGGTCTTAGGGTCTTTGTATTCTCCCATCCCAATCACTCTGACTTGGAGTATTCGCCGATGACACGCATGGCGATCTCGCCCGTCTCGCTCCTGAAGGAGTACGCCGCTCCGGCGAACCGGGCCTCGCAGGACCTGCATTCCCAGATGGCGTTGGCCTTGCGTGATAGCTTGAGCTTGCGACACTTCGGGCACTCGTACCTCTTTTTCTTGTTCTTTGTCGCCTTGTCGTGCAGTTTCCTGATGGAAGCACCGTATCTTGCGGTCTGCATTTTCATTCCTCCTATAAATGGTAGTCAAGGGTGGTCTAATCTGAACCCTTGAGTATCCTCCTTATGTCGTTCCCTGTTTTAAAAGCTATGTCCATCGCCGAGATGAGCTCATCCTTGCTCACGGCGCCCTGGCGCTTCTGCATCGCGCAGACATGCTCCTCTGTGGTGCCGATAGTGAGAGAGGTCTCGGTGACGCGCTCCTCGTCTCGGCTCGGGTCCACGAGCCAGTGCGGACCGACCTTTATCATGGTGGTCGTCACCGGGAGCCTGCTTATCTCCAGGTTGCCGGTGTATTCGCCGCGAACTATCTTGGCGTCCTCTAACTTGGGGAGCTTTGTGTCAAGGAGCGCTGCCGTCGCCGCGATTGTCGCGGCATCGGTGTAGTTGCCCGCGTGATCCAGGACGTAGATGTCCATGAACAGGCCGAGCACCTTGTCCTCCTCGATGAAGAACTTCTTCACATCCACGCACTCCGCGCTCCGGATCGCCCTGTCGACGACCCTCGCCACTTCTATCGAGTGCTCGTTGGGCGGCCCTGGCTCGAATATCGGGGACGCCGCCGGGAGCAGCTCTGAGTTTGTCATGAGCACGCCCTCGGTGGGCCTGTCCGGGAAGGGCTTCAAGACGTCGAACTTGGTCGCCACCAGCACCTGGGTGTTCCCGATGCGGACGATCGCCGAACCTTCGGCTGTCTTTATCACGCCCCTCTGGATAGAGATAGGCCTGAACTCGTCGAACTTCCTGCCGTCGAACCTCACTCCGGTATCCAGCGTGCTTCCCATGATGTCCCTTCGGACATGCGACATGATGATGTCTTTGACTTCGTCTCCCATATGATCACCACTTGACCTCTTCCGGCTCCCCTTTCCTGTAGAAGCCCTTGAGCGCTTCTGCCTGGATCTCGTGGACCTTGTCGCAGCCGCTCTCGGCCATCTCTATGGCCTTTATCACTTCTTCCCTGGTCAGCATCCCATCCATCTGCACCAGCAGCAGTTTCCTGTCCCGGTGTGATATCGCCAGGGGCATGTCGGACTGGCCGAAGTTGTCCTCGATCTTGTTGAGGTCCAGGGCGAGCATCTCTCCAGCCTTGCCGACCGCGACCGCGCCCACCATGTCCTTCATGGGGATGCCGGCGTTCGCGAGGGCCACCGCTGCCGCGGTTATGGACGCGGTCCTGGTGCCGCCGTCTGCCTGGAGCACGTCTATGTAGACATCTATCTGGGTGTTGGGGAACTTCTCGGCCATCACCAGGTTCTCGAAGACCTCCCTGATGACCTTGGAGAGCTCGGTGCTCCTCCTCGAGGGTCCGCTCCTGCCGTGCTCCTCGAGCGAGGAGAACGGGGACATCATATACCTGCACTTTATCAGCGCATGGTAGGGGCTCGCTCCGTGCCTGGGGATGCACTCCCTCGGGCCGTATACCGCGCAGGTTATCTTGTTGCCGCCCCATTCCACGTAGGACGATCCGTCTGCCTGCGATATCACTCCGACCTCGATGCGCAGGTTCCTCAAGTCTTCAGGACCCCTGCCGTCGGTCCTCTTTCCATCAACGATGAGCTGTACGTCTCCGTTACCTCCCATATCCTTCACCTTCCGAGTATGTTTCTTCACCTTCATTGTCCGATGCCATCTCTTCCGAGCCTTCGGCGCCGTAGCTTCCTTCGCCGCCGCGCCCTTCATCGCCATAGCTCTCTTCAGCGCCGTACTGCCCTGTGCGCTCCTGCGGCCTCAGTTTGCTGTGGCTCTTGAGGAACGCGGCCATCTCATCCGTCAGTCCGGATTTGTGGGCTTTGCGCTCGATCATCTCAATCGCCTTGAGCAGGAGGGGCATGTCGCTCCTCTCGCTTATCCAGACGAAGCCGTTGTTGCCGACCATGATGTCTCCGCCGGTGTAGTCCTTGAGCAGGGTTATCATGCTGCTCTTCTTGCCTATCAGGCGTGGCACCTTGGCCGAGGGGAACTCCACTATCTTGCCCTTCGGGAGCCTCCTCACTTCGCCGAGATCCACGTCGCCGACCTCGTTCACGGTCTTGACCCGGCATATCACGAAATCGCCGAGCTGTAGCGTCAGCCTCACATCCCTCGTGGGTATGAAACCGCCCTGGGGCAGGTTGAGGTCCACCTCATAGCCCGCGTGGCGCACATCGACCACCATCCCCACCACGACATCGCCCACCGTCGGGCGGTATCTGTTCTCGAGCGGGATGTAGCGTCCGTCGTTGTCCATCATGCCCATGACCGCTGCGTAGGTGGCGGTCCCGTCGTAATACGTGTTCGGGGCATTCACCTTGCCTTCGGCGACCTTCTCGCCGGGCAACACAATCCTCTTGTCCATTCCATTACCTCTTTCGCCCTGGCCTGATGGCTCGGGCTGTAGCGTTTTCAAAAACAGGAAGTAGCATATGCCATGTTCCTTTCTGTCTCTCAGTCGATTACATATGGAAACGAAAGTTTTATAAGCGGACATCCGCCGGGCAGCATCGGGCCGGAAACCCGCAGCAGCGCCTGGCAGACTGTGTGGGTCTCCAGTCTCCGGTTTCCGGTTCCGTGTCTTGGAACGGTGATTGCCACAGCCAAAACCAGACCGATCGAGCGGAACCCGAGACCGGGAACGGAGAACCCGATTCGACGGCCGGCGTATCAGGAGGGCAATATCTTCGTCTCCACCTGGCCGCCGGTCTGCTTGTTCAGCTTGTCGTAGAACTCGCCCTGGAGCCCTGCGAAGATCTCCACGACGACGACCAGGTCCCCGCTTGATAGCCACTGCTCCTTCTCTATGCCGTAGTTCTTGAGCGTCCCGTAGCACCTGTGGGCGAAGGCAGCCGGAACCTTTATCGCTATCTTCAGTTTCTCGAACTTCATGGGCAGTATGGGCCTCAATACCTTGACGACCTCTTCCATCTGCTCCCTCGGGTCCTTGAACGGATCCACGTGGAACCTCGCCTGCTCCATGGCCTGCTCCAACCTGATTTGCGTGTGGGGGGCTTTCGTCCTCGGATCTATCGCTTCTCGGAGCAGGATGGCGAGTATCTGCTTGCGCTTCTCCTCCACCATCTTCCGCCTCTGCTCGGTGGTCAGCTGCACCTCCCCGTTCTTGACGATGAACTCGAGTATCTGCATGATGTCGGTAGTCCCGAATATCTTCTGGACGTCCGATGCTTTCGCCTTCTCGCCCTTCTTGGCGTCGGCATATATCTCCTCCGCCACCAGGACGTTCCTCAAATCCGGCTTCCGCTTCTCCATGTACGCGTAGATAGCGTCCGGATCCACATAGAGCTCGAATCTCTTGCCCTCCCTCTCATAGGATGCGATTATCGCGCGGTCGAGTGATACCATAAAACCAGCAGAACGCTTTGCTCAAATAATCATTATAAGGATGCGCGCTCCGGGCCGCAGGATGTCAAAAGCTTTATATAGCAGGAGCGTAGAGGATTTTTCATACTTTTCCAGATG
Organism: Microcaldota archaeon; assembly: GCA_040758595.1. Classification (GTDB taxonomy): domain Archaea; phylum Micrarchaeota; class Micrarchaeia; order Anstonellales; family Bilamarchaeaceae; genus Bilamarchaeum. The sequence goes on from JBFLVJ010000005.1 coordinate 26,118, forward strand.
AGGTGATATATTGTCAGATAACGCAAATTCAGTGACGGTCAGCAAAGACATGCTATATGGCGGCGCTATAGTCGTCCTGGCTGCTTTGCTCGTGCTGTCCACATTGACACAGGGCTTCGGCCTTGTGAAGGCACCCGTGACCGACTGCCCGCCATGCGACACCGACTGCCCGACCGATGGCCAGGGCAATGACAGCGGCACCGTCACTCCGCCTGCCGGAGTGCAGGCCATGACCGCACCGGAGCTGCTGGATCAGGCACCTGTGATGGGAAGCTCCACCAGTGGCGTGACCGTGGTGGAATTCTCGGACTACCAATGCCCGTTCTGCGGCCTCGCATACGGCTCCCCGTGGTCCTCTGATTACACCGCGCAGTATGGCGCGATAATCGGCACCGTTAAGAAAGTGGAGACGGAGTATGCGGATACCGGCAAGGCGAACTTCGTCCACTACCCGGTCGCCTTCCTCGGGGAGGAGTCGTTCTTCGCTTCGGTGGCTTCCATGTGCGCTGATGAGCAGGGCAAGTACTGGGAGATGCACGATGCCATCTTCGACGCCCAAACGGCTGAGGAGAACAACGGCAAGTACTCCAAGGACAACCTGAAGCTCCTCGCGCAGGAGGTCGAAGGCCTGGACATGACGGCGTTCAACAGCTGCCTGGATTCAGACCGCACCCTCGGCCTTGTGCAGGATCTCACAGCCGACTGGGGGACTGCTTCGCGCGCCAACACCGGAAGCGCTGGCACGCCCACGTTCTACGTGCTGGTGGATTCTGCCAAGTTCAGCCAGGAGGATGTCTCTGCCGCAGCCGATGCAGGGGGATATGAATGGGGCCTGACCAGCGATGGCAAGACCTATGTCATTGTCGCCAGCCCGGCATACGCGAGCCTGAGCGCGACCCTGGATGCTCTGGTCTCCTGAATCTTCAATCTTTCTTTTTCGTTTCTCTTTTTCTAATCGGTTCCGAATCTCGCCAGCGCCGAGTATTCCGGCCCGCCTGGCTTCAGTTCGCTCTTTATCAGGTGGAACTCTTTGGCCTCGAACTCGCCGAACGGCTCATCGCGGTGCTTCTGGAGGAATCCTTTTAGGTCGAGCTTCCGCTTCACCCTCGCGATGGTGAGATGTGCCGAGAACGGCTTGTCGTCCCCATAGCCGGAGAGCGCATCCATCACATCCTTGGCGAGCTTCTCCAATGCGCCCCCGCTCTCGCACCCGGCCCAGACCACACGGATGTGATGCTCGTCCGGGAACACCCCGACCCCTCTTAGTGAGCACCGGAAAGGAGCGAAGCTGATGGCTCTGAGCTTCTCTTCTATCTTCCCGGCCCCGCTCTCATCCGCCTCACCGATGAACTTCAATGTGAGGTGCATGTTCTCAGGCTTGACAGGCACCAGGCCGTCCGCTCTTATCTCTCCGCAAAGCGCTGCCAGCTTCTCCCGCAGCTCTCCAGGCACCGGGACCGCCACGAAAAGTCTCATGCTTTATAATCTCCCCGGAGATTAAAAATGCATGACCGAGCGGGAGATATACAGGGAGAGCACCAGGTCCGCGGACCTGACATTCACAGGAGGGGAGATCAAGATAAAGGAGTGCGATGTGTCCTCTGGTATCGGGGTGCGCACGCTTGATGAGAAGCGGCTCGGGTTCGCGTTCTGCCAGAGCGAAGAAGGCCTTGCAGAAGCGCTGGAGCACGCGAAAAAGACCGCGCGGTTCTCGGTCCGGAGCGGATTCTCTTTTCCTGGCAAAAAAGCCTTCAAGATGCCGGTCTTGTTCGATAAGGGCGTGGACCCGGACGACCTTTCATGGCTGCACTCGATGGTGAGGGAGCTGCGGGACGTCGCATCATACAAAGGCGGCAGGCCGCGCGTGATATGCCATGCGGACGTGAGCGAAGTGTCGCTCGAGAACAGCTCCGGATTCGAAGGGAGCTATCAGGAGAGCGGCGTCTCTGTGTTCGTGGAGTGCATGCACGGCGACGGCTATGGCATGTCTTTCTTCACTTCGCATAGCAGGCCCAAAGACATCGCTATCGAGGGCATCAAGGCCGCGGAGATGGCAGAGGCCACGCAGAGCGCAGGCAAACCCGAGGCCGGCAAGCACACGGTCGTGATGGAAGTGGAGGCCCTGGAGAACCTAATAGACACTCTCCTGCCCTCTTTCTCGGGCGACTGGAAGCGCAGGAAGATAACCAAGGCCGAAGAAGGCAAGATGATGTTTTCAGAAAAGTTCTCGCTTTATGATGACGGGCTCGCTCCGGGTTCTGGGGCCCAGCCGTTCGATGACGAGGGGACGCCATCGGAGAGGAGGGCGCTGATAGAGAATGGGCAGGTGAGATCTTTCTTATATGATCGCGAGACCGCTGCGCTTGAGGGTGTCGAGAGGTCCGGGGCGTGCTCGCGGGACGGCTACGACTCGCCGCCGGGCATAGGCTCATCGAACCTTGTGGTGGGGCCGGGAGAGTGGAACGACCTGGGAGAGCTCGGCAGCCATATCGAAGTCCATTACGCGCACGGCTCGCACACCGCCAACCCGACCACGGGCGATATCGGTCTGGAAGTGAGCGCGGCGTTCATAGTGGAGAAGGGCGAGAAGAAACCTGTGAAGGGGTTCATGCTCAGCGGCAACGTGTTCGAGTGGCTCAACCGCATCGCCGGCATAGAGAAAAGGCAGAAGGTCTTCGGATCCTTCATCGCTCCCAGGATGGCCTTCAGTGAGGTCCAGGTCGTGGTTTAGATGGCTGAAGAGATTGTCGAGAATGATGAGCATCCTTTCGCACAAGCGGCGGATGAAACCGGGTTTCGTCAAGGAGATAGAAGGACGCGCCAAAGGGAATTTCGTCAAGGCCGAGAGTGTCGATTATGTCTTCGAGTGAAAAATATCTACGCTTCTCGCAACACGATGACGCTTATTGATTTGTGCGGTCCAGATCGCAGTGTAGGGAAAGTAATTAATACCTGGATTGCCGAGAGAATCCTGTGAAACACGGCTCAACGGCAGAGGTACCTGTCCCAAAACGGATAATAGACCAGATAATCGGCCAGGACAAGGCAGTGGACATCGTGAAGAAGGCCGCACGGCAGAAAAGGAACGTCCTGCTGATAGGTCCGCCAGGGACGGGGAAAAGCATGCTGGCCCAGGCCATGGCAGAACTGATGCAGACCGAGGCGCTGGAGGACGTGCTCGTATATCCCAATCCGAACAACGAGAACCAGCCCATCGTGCGCGTGATAAGGACCTACCCTGACAAGGAGTACATATCCAAGAACAGGCAGGCATTGAAGTTCTATTCGCCCAAGGAATTGGAGAAGATAAAGAAAATCGCTGATGGAGAGCAGTTGGCGAAGGCGCTCCGCACCGGGCTCGGAAGGCGGCTGGTCTCGTTCAAGAAGAAGGGCGCAGAGGGCTCTGGCGGAGGGCCGCCATCCATCATCATAATCGCGATACTCGGCATGATACTGGTGGCGGTGATGCTGTCGGAAGAGATACCCGAGGGCATCAAGCTCCCGGCGATAGTCACGATACTCGGCCTCGGCCTGCTCTACATAATATCGAACGCGACCGCAGGGCTCGGCAGGAGATTGGCTCCGGCTGAGCAGGGCACCCCGAAACTCATAGTGGATAACAGCGAACGCTCGGCAGCACCGTTCATAGACGCCACCGGTTCTCGCGCCGGATCTCTTCTGGGCGACTGCCGCCATGACCCCCTGCAGTCCGGGGGATTGGGGACGCCGGCACACCTGAGGGTCGAGGCCGGAGCGATACACCAGGCCAACAAGGGCGTGCTTTTCATAGACGAGATAGCTTCATTGAAGCTCAACTGGCAGCAGGAGATACTGACCGCCATGCAGGAGAAGAGGTACCCGATAACAGGGCAGAGCGAGATGAGTTCAGGCGCACTTGTCAAGACGCAGCCGGTGCCGACAGACTTCGTGCTGGTGGCCGCAGGCAACCTGCCTGACATGAAAGCGATACACCCTGCATTGAGATCGCGCATCCGCGGAGGGGGCTACGAGGTCTATGTGGAGGACACCATGGACGACACCCCGGAGAACGAGGAGAAGCTCGTGGTGTTCATAGCCCAGGAAGTCAAGAAGGACGGAAAGATACCACACTTCGATGAGAGCGCCATAAAGGAGATACTGGAGGAAGCCCGGAAGATGTCCGGCCGGAGGAAGAAATTCACATTGAACCTGCGCGAGCTCGGCGGGCTTGTCAGAGCCGCTGGAGACATCGCGCTGGAGAAAGGACTCAAGCTGGCGACCAAGACCGAAGTGATGGAAGCCAAGAAGATTTTCCGCTCAATAGAAAGCCAGCTCGGAGCCAAGATGATCGAGCACAAGAAGGAATACCAGACGGTCGTGACGAAAGGCGCGGAGGTCGGAAGGGTGAACGGCCTGGCGGTGCTCGGGGATTCGCGGGCCGGGCTCGTCCTGCCGATAGTCGCTGAAGCCACGCCTGCCGCTTCAAGGAGCGAAGGGCGCGTCATCGCGACAGGCAAGCTCGGCGTGATAGCGAAAGAGGCGGTGGACAACGTCTCGGCGATATTCAAGAAATACATCGGCATCGCGATAGCGAAGACCGATCTGCACATACAATACCTCCAGACCTATGAGGGCGTGGAGGGCGACAGTGCTTCTATCTCTACCGCCGTCGCGGTCATATCTTCGGTATCCAACATACCGGTGCGCCAGGAAGTGGCCATGACCGGCTCGCTGGACGTGCGCGGAAGGGTGCTTCCTGTCGGAGGCATAACAGGCAAGATAGAGGCCGCGATAGAGAGCGGGATAAAGAAGGTCCTGATTCCGAAGGCGAACGCAGAGGACGTCAACCTGGACAAGGCGAGCCTGAAGAAGATAGAGGTTGTGCAGGTTACGAGCATCAGCGAAGTGCTTCAGCATGCGCTGGCTGACTGCAAAGGGAAGAAAGAGCTGTTGAAGAAAATCGGCTCCTGATTTTCCTGGTCATTCCCCTGATCTTAGCACCACATTCTCATCCACAGAGCTTACGTCAGAAATGGAGAGGTAGAACCTCTTCTCGAAGATGTTCTGTATTATGAGCTTGCCCCTCTTCGCGTCTATGCCGACTATCTTGCCCAGATAGACCCCGTGCTCGGAGATGGCCTCTTTCCCGTCTATCTTCATCTCCATCAGTATCTCCCTGCGGTACCAGTTGATGAGCGAGGTGGCCAGGTAGCCGAGCAGGAGCGCTATCGCGATGCTCAGCAGGAAAGCGCCGAAGTCCACGTAGGGCTCGTTGAGGTTGACTATCCAGCTGCTGCCCACCACGATGACGAATGCCGAGAGTATCGCTGCCGCAGAGTATAGAAGGTACTTCGTCACCCTGAATTTCTTCTTCTCGATGTATGCATCGATGGTCTTGCCGGCCAGGATGAGCAGCACCGCTGTGAGGAATATCCAGCTCATGCTTCCCAGCATCAGAGCCACCAGCTTGTCGTTGGCCAGGCCCATGGCCAGGCCCTTCTGGAAGGTCTGGTAGCCCACGAAAACACCGACCGCTGAGACGGCTGCCGAGCCGATGTATCCTATCCAGCTGGTCCTCTCGAAGGAGAAGCGGAAATCGCGGATGAGATCCATGAAGGCTTCCTCTATGCCATAGACATGCATGAGGGCGTAGAGCGCCACCACGACTACGATGGGTAGCCAGCCCCAGCCCAATTGGATGGAGATGGCCGTCAGAAGGAGCAGCAATGCCGGGATGCCGATTATGGTCTTGGCGAAGGAAGGGTCGCGCAGCTTCTCGAGCAGCACGAAATAGGTCTTCTCCAGCTCCTTGGCCTGCTTGATGAAAACGATTTTAGTGGAGTCTATCTTTAGGCGGGACTTGATGACTGGAATCATCTCCTCGTCCGATGCTCCGTCGGATATCAGCACGCATGAGACCGGGTTCAGCTCGGCCACCACGCGGTCCAGTTGCGAGCTCACCTCCCGGTCGGCCTTGTAGCCCAGCTTCCGGTCGCCTGTGAGGGTGGCCACCTCGACGGTGTGCCCTTCGGTCCTCATCTTGTCATAGACCTTGACGGCGTAGAAGATGGCGTTGGAGTCAGGGTCCTCAGGGTCCGCCAGGGCGAGCGCCATGGCCCCTTCCAGGTTGCGCTCCCTGCCGATCAATGGCCCGCTGACCTTCCCCTTCTCATAGAGGTCGTTGTCGCGGTCGATGCAGAGGACGAGTATCGGGCGCTTCTTCATCAGTATTATCGGACGATGGCTACTTTATAAAGACTTCTGTTTGATTAACTATTTCTATTCTGATTCAGAGGCATCACTATGGAGAAGAAGCTAGTCCTTCCCGGAGACCACCTCTCGAGCGCAGAGGAGTCAGAGACCGGGCAGAACACCTATACGGAGAATGACGAGGTCTATGCGGCCACCGCAGGAGAGGACGCGAGCGTCCCGGGGACCGCCGAGGTGAAGACCAAGGGAAGATCGATAACGCTGCCGTACGTCGGCATGCCGGTATACTGCATGATAATCAAGGCAGGCATGAACAAGGCCATCGGAGGCTGCATGCCTGTCGATGAGGCCGAAGGGGGCAAGAGCGGGGTCAGCTTCGACGCCGTCCTGCCGGTGACCGCCATAAAGAACGCCTACGTCCGCGAGATACGCGACGAGGTGCGCGTGGGCGACATCATCAAGGCCAAGATACAGAAGATAGACAAGAGCGGCTTCGATATAACCATGAAGCCGCACGACTGCGGGGTCATCGCCTGCTTCTGCCCCAGATGCAGGATCCAGATGGCCAAGAAAGAAGCTAACCTGTTCATATGCGGCAGCTGCGGATGGAAAGACCGCAAGAAGCTCCCGCTCGCTGAAGGAGAGGAGCCCCCGCCCGAAGAACAGCGCGAACGCAGAGGCGGATTCGGAAGGGGCGGATTTGGCAGAGGCCCTAGAAGAGAGGGAGGCAGGAGAGGCCCGCCAAGGAGAGGCGGAGGGCATTTCGGCCGCAAGCCCGGCCCTGGCGGCAGGAGCGGCTCATATTAAGGTGGTTTCCCATGGATGTCAAGGTTTTGGTTAAAGAGAAGAACATGCTGGAGATCGAGCTGGGCGGGATAGACCAGTCGCTCGCCCAGATACTCGCTGAGAAGCTCAATGAGGACAGCGACGTGGAGTTCGCATCCTACAAGGTCGAGCACCCGATAGTGGCTTCGCCCAAGCTGTATGTCCGCACCAAGAAAGGGGACCCCTCGAAACTCGTCCTGGAGAAGCTCGACGAGCTCAAGAAGGAGCTCAGCGGTTTCAGGGAGCAGTTCAGGGACATTGTCAAATGAACGCCGACCTGAAGGAGCAGCTGGGGAAGCCCCACATCCAGCTAATGATCCTTTTCACCACTCTGGCGCTCGCCCTCCTATCGAACCACCTTTTCAGGGATTCCGGTTTCCCGCTCAACATGATCTACGCGCTATTCGGCATATTGATCGTCGTGGAGCTCGCCTGGTTCGTCGCCAAGGAGGTCAAGGACGGGGCCAGCAAGTACGGGTGGAAGCACGAGGTGCTGGACAGCGTGATAGCGCTCGCGGTTGCGGTCGCCATCTGGTATGGGGCATCGTTCATGCTCAACACCAGCGCTCCGATATCGGCAGTGGTATCTTGCAGCATGCTGCCGGATCTGCAGAGAGGCGATTTCGTCATAGTCCAGGGTGCGCCCGTGGCCGCCTATGAGATAGAGATGAGCGGGGCCGAGTTCAGATCGCTCACCCAACCCTCCGATGTCAGCTACGACGGCGATTCAGCGACGGTCCCGGGCTCTGTCTACTCCTATTGCTCCATGGACAGCAAGAGCGACATGTGCCAGACGTTCATCAAGCATCCCGAGCTATTCATAGAGCAGAAAGGGCCGCTCACGTTCAGGTACGAAAGGTGCGGCCTCTCGTTCTCCAACGGAAGCGAAGCCGCCATGCCATGCCTCAAATCTGTGTCCTTCGAAGGCAAAGAGTACCTCACGGATTATTCCAACGACATCATAGTGTACACCCCCCAAGCGGGTGATCCCTACGCCATGATCGGGGATATCGTCCATCGGGCCATGTTCAAGATAGACGTGGATGGCAAGAGCTATTACCTGACAAGAGGAGACAACAACCCGCTCCTGGACATGCAGGTCTATGATTATAGCAGGGGAAGAGGGAATCTGCCCATACCTGAGGAGAATGTGCGCGGGAAGGTGATCGCCAGGATACCTTACCTTGGCTACTTCAAGCTGTTCATATCAGGGTTCTTCACCGAGGACGCCCAGTGCAAGACGCAATTGAGCTACACCCACGCCTAGGCACGGCATCCAGAACGCGAAACCCGAGACCGTAAACACGAGGCGGAAGACCTGATGCCGGAAACCGGATGCAGTCATCCGTAATGGCTTCCCCGGAACTCGCTCGTTATTATCTCCTTCAGCTTCCCTAAGATATCCTGCTTCTCCTTCTCAGGCAGATTCAGCTTATCGAGCCGCCCCTCCCACTCTATCAGGGCGCTCACCACCCGGTTGAAGGTGCGCTCGCTGTCAGTGTAGCGGGCGTATGCGAGCAGTGCGGTGAGTGCGTATTTCGACTCCGATGCGCCCAGCGCTTCGAGTATCGCAGCCCTCAGGACATGCACCGCCTCGTTCTCCACCGAACAGAGGAACGAATAATGGTATGTGAGGAGCTTGGCGGCATCATCCCCATGGAGGCGGCCCAGGAAGCTGATCATCTCGGCCAGTCCCTCGAGAGAGGTATTGTAGTTGAATATTGCCCGGTAGACGTTCATCCGGTGCTGCGGCGCCTGGAGCGAGGGGTTCTTCATCCTGAAATACTCCTGGGTGTGCATTATCTTCAGTTCCATGCTCCCGGCGAGGTTCTCGTGAATCATATAAAGGAGCATCTGCCGCACCGTCTCATTGCCCTCCCTGTATACCCTCTCGAGCTTTGCGACCGCCTCGTCCTTGGAATGCTCGTTGACCGCTACCGGATAGAATTTGAGCGCGTAGATGGCGGTCTCCATATCCTTGGCCTTGGCCGCCATCTCCTTCTGCTCAGGGGTCGCTTCCTTCTGCGGGGCTTTGGCTTCCTTCGCAGGGCCTTTGCCGGCCTTCTCCGAAGAACTCTTCTTCTTGGTCAAACGATCACCGTCCTGACGGATGTTGTCCCCCTATGTTTTAATCCCCTCCGGTCGAAAAGAGCTGCATGGAGCTCCTTTTCGCCACGTCGAACGCCCATAAATTCGAGGAGGCATCAGCCATGCTCTTGGCCAGGGGCATCAAGTTGAGGCGTCTCCCCTTCGAGCACCGGGAGATACGCTCGGACAGCCTGGAGGAGATAGCCCGGGAGGCTGTCGATGCCGCCTTCAGGAAGTGCGGGAAGCCGGTATTCGTCGAGGATACCGGCCTCTTCGTGGAGGCGCTCGACGGATTCCCAGGCACGTACTCGGGCTGGGCGCTAAAGAAGATAGGGTATCAAGGCCTGCTCAAGCTGCTCTCCGGAGTGGATGAGCGCTCGGCCTATTTCGAGGCCTGCATAGCATACCACGACGGGAATGGCGTCTCGGTGTTCCGGGGGCGCTGCGATGGCGCTATTACCGAAGAGCCCGCAGGCGATGGCGGCTTCGGATTCGACCCGGTATTCGTACCGTCGGGCCATTCTCAGACGTTCGCCCAAAACATACCATTAAAAAACAAGCTCTCGCATAGATATAAATCCCTTTTAGAATTCTCTAAGAGTCTATATTCCTAGATGGTGGATTGCATATGGCATTGACCGGAGCTACCGGTCAAGTATAAAAATTTCTAGAAGGGATGAAAGAGGGAAATTTTTATGGCAAGATTGCATTCAAAGAAGAAGGGCAAATCCGGGACGAAGAGGCCCAAGAGCAGGGACTCCCCAGAATGGACCCCTATGGAGAAGGCGGAGATGGAAGAAGCCATCCTGAAGATGGCCCGCGAGGGCATGGGCGCTGCCAGGATAGGCCTGGTCATGCGCGACCAGCACGGAGTTCCGAACCTGCGGGCCCAGCTGGGCATGCCGCTCCGGAAGTTCCTGGCAAAGGAGAAGGCTGGTGCGGAATATCCGGAGGATCTGCTCGATCTGATCAAGAAAGCGGTCCGCATGTCCGGACACCTCAAGGCATCCAAGAAGGATGTGCACAACAAGGTCAAGCTCATGCATGTCGAGTCCAAGATACAGAGGCTCGTAAGCTATTATGGCAAGAAGGGCATGCTGCCTGCCGGTTGGAGATACGACCGGGAGAAGGCTTCGCTCTTAGTCAAGTGATGGTGATTCTCTGGCAGGCAAGAAAGTCAAGACTGTGGACAAGTGGAAAGCGAAGAAATGGTACAGCGTCAAGGCGCCCCAGATGTTCGAGACCAAGGAGATCTGCGAGGCGGTGGCAGGCGACGAGAAACTGCTCAATAACAGGATCGTGAGGAGCAGCCTGATGGACCTTGGCATGGGCGGGGCATCCCAGATGGCCATGTTCACCACCCTGCGCTTCAGGATAACCGATGTGAATGGCAACGACGCCAACACCAAGCTCCTGGGCCACGAGATATCGACATCGTTCATCAAGACGTTCGCCAGGCGCGGCAAGTCCCTCATCCACCAGGTGGTGGACGAGAAGACCAAGGACAACGAGGACCTCAGATTGAAGGTCATCGCGGTCACTGGGGCCAGGGTGAGCGAGAACACCAAAAGGAACCTCAGGAGCGCCCTCATCGATGAGTGCAAGAAGGGCATCGCCGAGAAGAGCTTCGACGAAGTGATCCAGGATGTCATCTACGGCAGGTTCTCATCCAAGCTCTTCAGCAGGCTTAAGACCATAACCAAGATGAGGCGCGTGGAGATACGCAAATCCGAGCGCGGCGAAGTCTTCAAGTGATGATCACGTCATAACGGTTTGGCCAAGGCGGTTTCCGGTTCCCTGTTTCCGGTCTTGGGTTTCCTGTTTCGCATGAACGCAAAACCCTGAACCCGCAACGGGAAACCATGGGGCTGCTGCCCCAAGTCCTCGAAGCCCTTCGGGCTTCAAGGCCGGCTGCGGGATACCGGAGACTTAGGAGAGTTGCTTATGATACCTGGAGGTATGGACCCGAAGAAGATGCAGGCCATGATGCGCCAGATGGGCATCAAAAGCGAGGAGATAGATGCCAGCAGGGTCGTCATCGAGACATCCTCCGGAGCGCTTATTATCGAGAACCCCCAGGTGGTCCAGGTGACCATGCAGGGGCAGAGATCCTTCCAGATATCCGGAGACGTGAAGAAAGAGGAGCGGATATCCGATGAGGATGTGAAGATGGTGATGGAGCAGGCCGGGTGCTCTGAAGAGCAGGCCAGGGCGGCTCTCGAAGAGAATGGCGGGGATATCGCCCAAGCGATACTCTCGCTCTCTGAAGCCAAGGAATAAAAATCTTGGGCGAGTTGTCGTTCTATGGCGGTGAGGCGTGAGCTCATGCTCATTCTGGCGCTCGTGATAGTCATCGCGGTGCTGGTCAAGGTTGTCGAATTCTTCAGGGCAGATGTCGTGGAAGCGGACGCCAGCAAGTTCGTGCTGGAGGACCTGAGATCCAGATACCCGAACGCCGAGATAGGCATCATGACGATAACGCCGAAGAACAACCCTTCCGGGGAGCGCTATTTCGAGGTCAAGGCTAAAGTGACGAAGTATGCGGAGAGCGCCTGCCCTGAGAGGTCGCACATATTCTATAATTACCCGGCCCAGAACTTCGTCGCACAGCCTGCCGAGGTGATAACCTCCGGATGCCAGGTCTGCACCGAAGGGATATGCACCATAGCATTCCCAGAGGAGGCCATCATAGCCTCGCACACCCTCCTGGGCACCGAAGAGGTCGAACGGTTCATCCAATACAACGATGATGCCGAGCCGAGCGTCTATGAGAAAGAGGACTCCTGGACCGTGAAATGGGATTCGCTCTCCGGATATGTGATTGTGAATCTCCACAGGAACGGCAGCATCCTGGGCGTGGAGTCTAATCCACCCTGATTTTGCCTTCATCCAAATCGATTTTCCGCTCGATGAATCTTGAGATCACGTAGGCGTTTGTCTTGAGGTGCTCGGTCACCTGGCTGGCCCGGTAGGATGACGGTCCCTCGGCCAGAGCGGCATATAAGAGAAGCTGGTCGGCGAGGTGCATATCGACATCCCACTTCTCGGCATTCAGCGCATCGAGCGCTTCTTTGGCCACGATGTCCGCCCGCTTGCCTTTCTCGCCCAGCGAGTATGCTCCGCGGAAGCCCCGCCATGCGGTCACCGCGTTCCCGGGGGAGAGCGCATGCTCCTCCCGTATCATGATATGGCTGATGTCGTTCTCCATGAACACCTTCTTCTCGCGGATCGCTATCTTGAGCGGGAGGTCGGCCAGCCGGATGAGGACGGTGACGTGCTCGTCCTGCAGCCAGGATGAATGGCCTTTCAGCTGGGAGGGTTTGACCGTGAGTTCTATCTTCCCGCCGCCTTTCGGATAGTAACCCGTACGGATGAGTTTTGTCTCCACATCCGCCCCGAAGAGTCGGATGGCCGGGAGGAAGACGCGCTCGAAATAGTCGTAGCCGGGGGCTTTCATCACATGGGTGCCGCCGGTGATGGAAAGCTCGCTGGGTTTGGATGCCTTGAGCAGGATGGGAATCAGCGTCTGGGCGACGAGGGTGACCGAGCCCGCGGTGCCTATATCGAGGTCATACTTGCCGCCGACTATGGGACCCGGCTCGAATGAGAGCTCGGTGCTCTCCAGCTCGGCTCCGGTGAGGGTGCCGCGGCAGACCTTTCTGACTGCCTTGCACGCGGTCAGGTGCTGCGACCTCAGGCCCGGATTGGAGCGCTTGGCACGGATGTTTGAGATCCGGAAGGGCTTTTGTGTTATTGCTGACAGGGTGAGCGATGTCCTCAAAATCTGTCCGCCAGATTCGCCATATGAGCCGTCAATCTCTACCGCCATGTCAGTACATCTCCAGGACTAATTATGAAGTTTGGGGTCTGCCTCAGGAAGTTTGTCGAGTTCCGAAGGAACCCGCTCAGGTCGCTTTGCGACCTGGGTGTCCGAGACTGAAGGTCTCGAACACGGCTAGCCGGGACATCTTTGATTTCCCGACAATTGATGAAACGTTAACCTGGGTCAGACTGGAGGAAAGTTTCATGCATGAAAAGAAGTAGGCCAGCGGTTTGACCCGCTGGCAAGGCGACCAGTTATCCTCCCATGCACTTAAAACGAGCATGAACCAACAGTATGTTAGACTACTCATATATATAAAGGTTGTGCCGATTGTGGGCGATTTTGAACGCCTGTGAGGTTTTCGACGAGAAATCGGCTGTCGGAGGCGCTTTTTTCACAAAATCCTGTCGTCAAAACGAGAAATCAGTGTCTTTTCTCGCCAATATTCGCAGCCGGAACAGATTTTTAAAGAAGTCAGGCCCATCTATCACCATGCCTAAAAGCGGACCGGCGCCTGCCGGAAAAGAGGGGAAAGTCCTCCAGTTTCCGGACAGGAAAAGACAGGGCGATGTGATGGCGGACAGGCTGGCCCCTGTGGACAGGCGGAAAAGCCTGGCTTTCCTTGGCAGCTACGCTCAGGTGCCAAAAAGCATGGAAGATGTCCTGGCCATACCGGACACCCTCTACCTTGTCGAAAGCGATTCCCTCTCTTCAGACAGGATGCGCAGCCTGATGAGCGCCGCAGGCGCCCTGGCATATGGCGGAGCGATAACGCCCGAGATGATAAAGGAGCTGCCGGATTACGGCATCCACGTCATCCAGAGGGGCAATACCGCATTCTGCCTTTTCCTGGACAGATCCCGCAAGGTGATGGTCTGGGAATCCCTGGGGAACGCGCTCGGCGGGGATCTCTCATGGGGCTTCTTCGAGTCGTCGCTCAGACGGGCATTGGACGATGCCAAGGGACGCAAGGGAGCGTTCACGCTGATTCTCTATAAGGAATCCACACCGGAGAAGTACTGACTATGGGAGTTTGCGCTCCACGAAGGAGTGGAGCTCGCTCTGGAAGTCAGGCCGGGGTCGGAGCATATCCGAATACAGATTGGCCATGTCGGTGCCGTTCCACAGGAACCTTCCGTCCTCCCTTCCCATCATCCTGTGCCGCCCTCCCCATGACAGCGGAATCAGCGTGTTGAACATCTCTGATGGAATTGAAAGGCCGAAATATCTGCCTGCATGGCCCCTGACCACCTCTATGAGGGCATTCCGCTGCGCCGATCTGGGAGGGGGCAATCGGTATCCTTTGGCCGCCTCATCGCTCGCCATATGCGCATCCAGCTCCCTAGGGCTCTGCGGTGCGCTCATCTGGCCGTTGAAAGCCGCGCCATTTGTCGCCTCCGAGAACTTGGCCAGGAAGTCCAGATTCGCCTCTGCGAAATCCTGATGGAAGTCCTTGTAGTTCGGGGAACCGTCGTTCTTCCGGCCTATCTTGAATGCCACTGCATCCATGTCTATGGGCTGGAACGTCAGGACCAGCTCCCCGTTGGAGCGCTTGACCAGCATGGCGACTGTGTTGCGGGCATAGCGGTCGCCAAGGCCTATCCTTCTTGATAGCTCGTGGTAGGCATTCCAGGCCTTGAAGATCTGCTTCATGCCTTCAGGGCTCTTCGCAAGGCCGTAGAAGTGCTTGCGTACCTCGCTCTTCATGAAATCCGCAGCTTTGGCGTTATAGCTCTGGAGCTCTGCCGGACCGGCGCCGGCTCCTGGGTGCTCGGGCCAATTGAGCACATCGACGGCCATCCGGACACCGACCACCTGCACTTTCTCCCGGGTGCCGGAAGGCAGCGTGATGTCTATCGTCTGGCCTTTGGTGGCGTGCACATCCTGGATTATGAAGTATTTCTGGTTTATCGGGCTCCCGTCCTTGTATCTCAGGCCGGTGTCATAGGTGAAGGTCTTCGATATGTCCGAGGTATACATTCCGATGCCTAATGCCAGGTCCCGGCCAAGCCGGTTCGGCACCGCATCATCCATCTTCAGGAAGACCTTCTTGCTCTGGCCCGCACTGCTTGTGACCGTCAGCTCGAAGATTCCCGAGAGGCCGCCCTTGTAATCCACCGCGGCGACCTGGTATCCGCTGAATCCCGGGATTGCCCCGATAGTCTGGTTAACATCGGTCCGAAGCAGGAACTGGAAGAATTGTTCTACTGCAGCATCCAGGTTCTTTATCTGGCTCTGCATCTGTGCAGTGTTCCAGTTGGCCTGGAGTATCTTTGTCTCAGCCTTCCGGAATCCGCCCACATTTATGCCGAGCCGCTCCACGACGGCCAGCTTCTCGGAAGTGGAACCGTTGGTATAGACCCCCTTGGCCGCATTTATGGCAGCGTCCCCCATGCCTATCCTGCGGGCATATCCATCTATCAGCGCGAGATCCGATGCCTTGCGGGCCTGGGGGGTTTGCGCCGCCTTGGCCTCATTTAGCTGCTGGTGGCGCTCCCTCGCCTTGACCATCCCTGCCCAGTCCATGGCGAGCATCGCCTTTCCGCGGGCATCGGCTTTTATGGCCCAGGTCAAAGTCTGGGAGAGCTGATGATCCACCTGGTTCAGCGAGTATGTCCAGTCGCTTCGGGTGGCCGGGTCCATGCGGCTCATGCGGCTGACATATGCATTTAAGCCCATGCTGTCAGTCGGTACGCTTGATTTGACCATGGCCACGAACGCATTCTCTTTGACCCATTGGCTGAACAACGACTTCAGGGCGCCGGGATTGTCCTTGAGGTACTTGGTATAGACGTTCCAGACATCTCCGGGAGATATCTCTATCGCCCTCTTCACCTCGGGGATATTGCTGAGCACGGATTCCACGTAGAGCGTCAGGCCGTTCGCCCTCCTCGCGAACTCCACGGTATCGGATGTCGATGAGCGGGCGGCATTCTCTATGGCGGTCCTCGCATCCTGGCCCCGGTGGATGTTGGATGAGAAGGCGCTCTGAAAAGCGGATTCCCGATTTTCCAGGTGGCTCGCCTGGCGCAGCAGCTCTGCCTTCTCTGTCGATGTGGCCGCTTTGAAGCGGTTATCCATGGACAATGCCTGCACATGGCGCTTCATCTCGGAAGCCCACACGCGGTCTGCCTTCTCCAAACGGGTGAGCGCGGCATTGACATCGGTCCCGCTGCGGACATCATGATAGAAGTTCTCGACCGGCTGGATCGACTTAGGGGCAGGGACAGGCTCTTCCATCCTGGGTTGGGAGCCGATGCCTGCCTTGGTGCCTTTGCGGACTACCGCTGCCGGACCAGAGTATGGTTCGCTGGGTTTCACCACCTTGGCAGGTTGAGGCGCTTTCGGTTCTGCAGAACGCTTAGGAAGGTTGACCGCTCGGACTATCGGTGTCTTAGGAGCTGCTTGTTTAGGCGGCTGGACCGAGCCGGTGTCGCCGAAGCGGTTGCTGGAGCGGCCCGAAACCGGCGTCGCCTCTTTCGGCGTCGGCCTAGGTGGTGGCTGGGAGCTAACGGTGTCACCGAACGCCAGGTCCAGGCCCCTCTGCGGCTCCCTCGCCATGCGCCTTGGTGGCGGTCTGGATGGCGGAGTGGATTTGCGGGGTGCCTGGGGCGGGGTGACGACCGGGGGGGTGCCGATAGGTTCCTGGGCAGGGCTGACTCCGGAGATCTTGAGCCTGTTCGCCACCCCCAGAGATTGGTGGTTGCTGAACTCCATCGCCCGACTCCCCCGGTTGAGGGCGGTTATCATGTCCTGGCCTTCCTTGGCGAAAAGCCTCATCTGGCCGTCCGCGTTCGTCACGAGCCTGCTCCGGCCCATCCAGTCGCTGAACTTGCCGTGAGAACCGTGGATATTCATGCCGAACTGGGCCGGACGGTGCTCCCTGATAATGGTCTTGAGTTTTGAGATTGTTTTGGAGTCGTGGGGCGGCAGATTGTAGCCCTTGACGGCCTCTGGACCGAACATCTGACGGTAGATCCCATCCGTGGTGTGCGGAGCGCTGATGCCTTGCAGCCTCTGGACCACAGGAAGCTCTGAAGATTTGGCGGCGAAATGGATGAATTGCGCGGTGCCCATATTGCCGAATTCGAAATGCATAGTCGTGAAGTCGAAGGTGCCGTCCGATTTCCGCCCCACATTCCATCCGATACTGCCCGTGTCGATGGGCTGGAATGTTATGATGCGCTCCTTGACCGCGGGGTTCTTGGCGCTCGGCACCTCGACTATGACCATTGCGGTGTTGGGCGGACGCCGGTCCCCCATCCCGATGCGCCTGGACAGCTCGTGGTATGCGTTCCATGCCCTGAAGATGGCGTCGCGGCCTTCTTTGGTGCCCATCTGCTTGTGGAATTCTTTCACCGCCGGGTCGTTCTGGAACTTGGCGATGCTCTTCTCATAGTCCGCCGTATCCGCTTGGTATCTCGCCTTCTCACTGGCAGATGCGTTCGGGCCCGGATCCTCGGGCTTCTTGGGGACCTTGAACATCTCGTCAAGCATGGCCACTTGCCTGACTTCGGCCTTCGCTGTACTCCCATCAGGAAGGATTATGTTCTGGGTCGTGCCCTTGAGGTCCTGTATGCCCTCTATCAAGTGGAATTCCTGCCTCACGGGTTTGCCGCGGACCTTCAGGCCGGTGTCATATGAATATCCGGTATGCGTGGGGGAGGACATCATGCCCCCGGCCACCGCGAGTTTGCCGCCCAACTGAGCGGATGAACCGTTCTCATACTTCACGAATATGCTCTTCCCGTTGGAGAGATCGAGCCTGTAGACGCCGCCCTCGCCGCCAGTCAGGTGTGCCACTGCCCTGATGCTTGCGCCTTGATAACCCGGCAATGAAGACATATGGCTGGAGAGGTTGCCCCGGATAGCGAGCTCGAAGAACCGGTCTATGGCGCGGTTGAGATCGTCTATCCTGCCTTGAATCGAGTTCCTGGCTGAATCAGAACCCGCGCTATCGAGCTGCCTTGTCAGATCGGCCCTCTGCTCCGAATAGCCTTTGACATCGATGCCCAGCTTCTCCAGGACCTTGATGCGGCTCTCCGTGGTCCCATCATAGAGCGCGGCAGCCTCGGAGCCGCCGGCTTTTGTGAGAAGAGCGAGCTCCTGCTTCTGGAGCTCCTCTGGCGAGCGCCTGGCGGCTGCTTCGGATATCTCTTGTTGGCGTGTCCTGGACTTCTGGTAATCGGTCCATTCTGATTTGAGCCGGGAGAACTCACTGGCTTTTTGTTTTGGATTGCTCATCTCCAGTATTTTTGGCATGCGCACGGTCATGAGAGTGTGGTAGGTCGGGTCGATAGACTTCAACTCGGATAGACGAGCAGCCTTCTCTGGCGCAGAGAATTTGTTGATACTGGCATAGGCGGCCGCGAGGCCATCTCCGGTTTTTGGGACTGCCCCGCGGAGCATGTCATCATAGGCCGACTTGAAAGCGCGTGAATCGAATTCCTTCGATACCGCCGCTATCTTGGCTTCTGTGCTGAGCCGGAAGAATGCCGGGTTGAAATCCGGGTTCGTTATGTGCATCAGCGCACCCTCCCATTTCGAAGCAAGCGACTTCGCTTTCTCCGGGTCGTTCGGATGGAGCCTGGATGCTGCGTACTTTATCGCATCATCGGCAGACATGCCCCTCCTCATGTTGTCGAGCATGGCATTCCGGAAGCCGTCGTCTTCCCTCGCCCTCTTCACGAAACCCTCGCGGATTGTCTTCTGCTCTTCGGGATTCGCGCTCTTGTATTGATCATGGTTGGTGAAGTTGTCGCTGAAGCGCTTCGATATCTCCGCATCAGTGGAGGCCTTGATGGGCTCCCTGCTCACCACGGCTGCGGGCCTCTCGGCTTCCCGGGCCGGGGCAGGCCTTGCAGGTTCCTTGGGAGCAGCGGACGGCTCGGGAGCGATGATGACTTTCTCTTCCGGATGGGCTGCTAGCGGCCTTGAGAGCTTCGCCTTTGCCGATAACCCGCCCTTGGCCGATATGACCCCGGCAGCTGCGCGCGGAGCTTCCCTCTCGGAGAGTTTAGGGGGCTGTTTTGGAGTGAGCGGGGTGACTTCACCGACCTCGCCTGCCAGCGCGGCTTTGGCCTCCGGAACAGGCGGCGCCTTCTTCATATAGCTCGCTTTTGGTGTCGGTTCCATATGGGCCGCGGCCCGAGTATCCAAGAGCCTGCTGTTCTGGATTATTATGCTCCTGAAGGTGTTCTCCATGATCTGGGCGCGCGCATTCCCTTCCTTGAGCGCGACATCCCTCCGGAGAGCGGTGACGAAGTCCTCGAAATGCCTGATGACATCTCCCTTGAACCTGGAGAACCCCTCGGTGCCCCGTATCATGTCTATGACGCCGCTATCCTTGAGCTGCTTGTATATGCTCGGGCCGAGGACCTGCTGGAGGCTCTGGTCGCTCATCATGGCGATGCGGCTGATGGTCGCGTTGGCGGTCTGGTAGAGCCTGGCCTCGTTGCCGAACTCCAGGGACGGACCAGCGCGAGGAGCCCTGCGCTCGACCCCTCCGGGCGGAGTCCTCGCAGCGGTCCTCCGCTCGACCGCCAGGTGCCCGTTCTGGACCCCTGCCAGGGCATCCCGTCCGCTGGTCGGCTTCGGGAATTCGACTATCTTCATGACATTGCTGACCTTCATCCCTACGCCGGCTCCGGTGAGCGACTGATCTATATAGCGCTCCATCGCCCTGACTGCAGCCCTCCTCTGGGTGACCGTTCCGCCTTCTACGATGTACTTCAGCGTGCCGAGCCTCCTTATGGTGATGCCGTGCTTGTTCGCATAATCTGTGATGTACGACTTCACTGCGCCCTCCACCTTGTTGATGACGAAGTTGGCGCCTGTGTGCCCGAGGAAGGTGTTGAGGGCGCGGATGCCGAAGATGTTGTTGAGGACCTCTGAGATGCCCTTCTTTGTCTGCGAGAGCAGGCCATAGGTCGTGGCGAGCACCTTCACATCTGTTATCTTGAGCCTCACTTCGAATCCGGTCCCTGTGAGTTTCTCCTCCGGGCTCACATTGACCCGCTCTGCGGCTATCCTGGATACCGCTCCCTCGGGGCTCTGTCCTTCCTTGCGCATGTTCTCAATGCGGGAAACCAGCTCCTGCTCGGGCTTCGTGAGCGTCTTGTCCCGCTTATCCCAGACAGCCTTGATCCTCGCCGCCTCGAGCGATTCAGGGCCGTTCCGTATGTCCAGCTCTTCGCCGATGTTGAGCCGCTTCCTGAGCCCTGGCGCGTGCGCCGGATCATCCGCCCTACTCATGGCTGGGCCGATTACCTGCTTCTTTCCGCCATCAGGGGTGTCCCTGACCTTGAATGCATCATAGGCGGTCCCATCGCTCCGCACCCCGGTCGCGGTCGGTTCACCCTTGGGCCCTTTTCGTATCTGTACGACATCTGCTGCTTCCACGGATGCGGCGACGGCCTTTGACCTGATTTCCTGGGGCATCCGGTCAGCGACTCCTTTGAGCGATTCAGGATGGTCAGGACGGGTGCGGTTCTCGAACACGCGGTCCGTCTCGGCCTTTACCGCTTCCAGGAACTGCTTCTTTGCTGCGGCACCCTGGCCCTTCTTGACCACTATGATAATCATGGTCTCGTCGCTTCTGGAATTGGCCCTGATGAGGAATGCGCCTTCCCTTCCGGAGACGGCTTGCGCGGAGCGGCGCAGTATGGATTTGTATGCCGAGAGGGCCTTGTCCCCGGCCTTCATCCCGAACGCATTGTTTATCGCGTTGAGCGCGCTCTTATCCCCCGTGAATACTACCACGTCCGTCTCCTTTCCTGCCCTGGCCATGTTGAGCAGCCAGTTATCCACGGTCGTGAGAATCCTTCCGGCGCTGACCGCTTGGCTGGTGTTCCTGTCGGTGACCACGTCTCCTCCGGTGGCCCATTCTGCCTTGCCGAGCGCGCTGCGCCGACCTCTTTCCAGAATGGCTTTGCCGACCGGATCCGCCGCCGGCATCGATGTGTAGACATGCCTATCATGGGCCGCCTCCAGCAGTATCTTCATCCGCTCGCTCGGCGTGCCCTTCGTGAACTTGGGGTCGTTGGAGAGGTTCTTTATGATGACTACTTCCCAGGTCTCGGCGTTTGTAGGCAGCTTCCCTTCACGGACAGCGGCCAGCAGCCTTCTCGCATACCGGGCATCCTCTTTCGTGAACACCACTTCCGGGATGTCCTTGTGGACGAACCCTTCTCCGCTCTGGGCGATACCGGTCTTCTCCAGGACCGCCGGCGCCTTCTTCGCTGCGGCTGCGACCTCGTTGGCTTTCGCGAGCGCTCCTCCTGGCTCAAGCCCGGCCTTGCGCGCTTCCACATATGCGGATGCTTCTGGCGAGAGCGAACTCTGGGGCAGCGCGCCTGAGCGGACGCTTTGGAATGACCCTTCTAGCATGGCCGAGCGGAGCGCTCTCGAGCCTTCATGCGCCTGCGCCTGGTAGTATTGGTCGAACGTGTAGCCTGGATCCTTCGCCTTGATTGCGGCGAACTCGCGAAGCGCCTTCACCTGCTGCGCAGGCTCCATCGGGACGTTGTTGCGGGAGACGAAATTGTTGTATGATGTGCGGTCGCTCTGCTTCATGCGAGAGAGGCTTCTTGTGAGCAATGCGTTGTCGCGGGCCGCCATGTGCACCCCTTTGGGCTGGAGCGGCACCGCGAAAAGAAGCGCTGCGGTGTACTGCTGCCATCTGGGGGTGTAAGCTGCCGTGCCTCCAAAGGCACGCGTGGATGCCCTCATGCCATAGGCGGCCGAACCGGCGGTCTGGATGACTCCCTGCCAGGCAGAGAGGAAGATCTGGAAGCCTGTCATCTCCCCTCGTCTATACGCTTTTATCATCTCAGGCATGCTGACCGCGAACTGGCCTGCACCTGTGAGCGCCATGCCATGGCCGAGCACATGGACTGTCCTCTGGAAAGCGGTCTGGGCCGGAGCGCCCACGACATATTCGACGAAACGCGAGCTCTTGCCGAGCACCGCGGCCGCTTCACGGGAAGTCATCTCTCCGGCCGCCACGAGCCTCGCGGTGTTCTGGGCCCCTTCCATCATGGATTTCTGCACTTCCGGCGTGGCCCTCATGAACTCCTTCAAAGTAGAGCCGCGCATGCCGACGGAAATCGCTTCCTGGGCGGCTATCGCGCTCCATGCTTTCTGCGCTTCAGCTCCGCCTTTCGCGAGCCGCCCGAGGATCATGCTGGTCCTGGCGGCGGCCGCTGCTTCGCCAAGGACAGGCAGGGCCATGCCCGCAGCCCCCATGGCCGTTGTGAATATCGCCTCTGCGGTCCAGGCGCCTTCTGCCAGGCGCATGTCAATCCCCTGGACCACGCCCTTGCCGCCCATCATGAAGAATGCCGCCGGCAGGAACTCGGGCGCGAACAGCGCCGTGGCGGCCAGAGCCGCGATATCGATGCCTATCTCTGCATAACCGCGGTAGCGGGTCCAGTCCTTGATACCTTCTGCCTTCTTTTCAATGACCTGGTCAGAGCCCTTGCCGACTGCCACGGCCAGCAGCTCTGATGACTTGGTGTTGTTCCCCTTCTCGGCCTCTGCCGATGCATCGTATATCTTGTCGAAGCGCTCTCCCATGGCCTGGAAGTAGCCGTTGAACTGCGTCCCGGTCCAGGAGCCCAGAAGCCAGTGCCTCTCGGAGCTGTATGCGGTGACGGCCCTCAGTTTGGCCATGTTCTTGTGGAATTCGCTGACCGCTTTGTAGTACGCCTCAGCGTTCTTCTTGTCCTTGGGCGGCGCCCATGCTTTGTAGGTGCCGGTGCCGTCATCGGTCTGTTGGAGGTCGGTGGGTTCCACGCCGAGCTGGTGGAATGTGTAGAGGACATTCATCTGCGCCCACCGGTCGAAGCGGTCGTAGTTGTCCTTGGTGATGGCGTCGGTGTCCGCATAGGCGAGCGTCTCGCGCGTCGTTATCGTGATGAGGCTCTTGAGGGCATCGGCCACATGCGCCTCGGCCGCTCCGCCTTCGAGCTTGAAGCCCATGAATCCCATGGAGGGGACCTTCACATTGCGCAGCTTCATGTTGTTGAGGAGCATGTCTTTTCCGTGCTTGGCGTTGTCAGCATGGAGGACGTTCGCCAGCAGTTGTATGCCCTGCTCCGCCATATTGTGGTGTGTCTGGTAGGAGTTGACGACGTTGGAGCGCGCGCTAACCCCCCGGGTCCACTGGGCGTACCAAGCGCCCACTGATCTTGATACCGGCCGGTATTTCTTGGCGTATGGCATCAGCTCCAGGTTCGGCCGCACCACCTGATGCCATATCGCGGTTCCGATGCCCCTCGCCTCGCTTTCCTTTACATGGAGCGCCTGGGCCCTGTTGAACGCTGACAATGAGGTCGGACCGGTCTCGCCCAGATTGGCGTTGTCGATATCTTTCTGGGCCGCGCCCTCTGCCGTTCTCCAGGCATCCTTGGAGCGCTCGAAGCTCTCACCCATGGGTTTGAGATAGTAGAGCTGGGCGGCCTTGTTGAGGGAATTGCGGTGCTGCTTCTGCCACTTCTCCTCTTTCTCCGGCGCCCCTTGGATGCTCTCTTTCTCCAGTTTCTGGCGGGCATCCTCCAGGCGCCACCGGTTCGCCGCTGCGGCAAGCCTGTTGGTGCGGACGGTCTCGCGGAGCATTTCGGTCTTGGAGGCCTGCTCATATGAGTTCAATGACTGGTTGGCCTCAGTGAATTTTCCGCGCAGACGATCCTTCCTGGCCTGGAGTATCCAGCTCCTGAAGTAGGCCGCATCGTAATGGCGGGAGCCGCCATTGACGAGTATCTCGGCGATGTTCCTGCCATCGTCCGTCTTCTGCGCTGAGAGCTCGCGGATGAGCATGGGCAGGCCGCCTGGCATCGGCTGCCCCGGCTTCCAGCCTTTGGTGGCTGCATCGAAACGCTTCTGGAAGCTGGCGCGCAGATCCTGCGGCAGGTCCGCTATCAACTGCTCCAGGAACATCATGGCCTGGGTTCGGGCGGCTCCGGTGAGATTGAGCATGATTCCGACGCTTCCCCCGACCGCTCCGGCGCGTATGAACTTGTTGTTCTCGTAGCGCTTGTTGTAGAGCTGGATGTCGGTGAACCGGTTCAATACCAGCAGGCTGTCCTCGCGCATCCGCAGCTTGGCGCTGGTCAACGCCCGGTTCGCATGATTGAACCTCTCGGTCCATGCGAGGTAGCTCACCCTCCGGTAATCCTTGTGGCGGGCGACGGCGTCATAGCTCTTGAGATCGCTGGTGTCGCCCTTGTAGCCGTATGCCCCGACATCGACGGCAGCTGCCATTCCGTTGTAGAGGCTCTGGAGCTTCTTGAGCCGCTCATCCACGTTCGCTATCTTCTTTATCTCCGCGAGTTTGGCCAGCATATCTTCCCTGCCTTCGCTGCCCTTGGGGACCATAGTGAGGATGAGCTTCTCTATCTTCCGGAGGTTGGCATCCCGCAGCTCCTTCCTTGCCTGCCACATCAGGCGGTTGCGGATATTCACGACGCTCTGCTGTGCCTTCACAAGGCGCCTGCCGCGGCTGAGCAATGCATCCGCATGGCCTTCCAATGAGCGTATGGATTCCTCGTCCGGCTTCGCTCCCTTGATGATGTTCCCGAAGAGGTCTGTGCGCGCTCCTGAAGCCAGGGCCATCTTTATCTTCAGGGAGGCATAGAGCTCGAGCCGGCCGTCTTCCCTCCTGCGGGTGTTTATGCGCCGCACGCTCCGATCGAACGAGCCGAGACCGGATAGCACATCCTGTGCATCGCCGATCAGCCTGATGGATTGCTCGGTGTACCGGCGGGCCAGTAGCCTCGCGACTCCTGCATAGATGGCACGGATGGCAGGCTCCTTGCCCCCGGCCTGCTTGATGGCGTTGTCCAGGCCTGCCTGCTCCTGGGTGCTGAGCATCCCCTTGAGCTCGGTGAGGCGCTTGTCGACATCAGCCATGCTCTTTTCGCTGGCGGCATCCGCTTCGGCCCCCAGCTTGAATGCCTGCCTCTGCAGCTCGATGCCCTTGCTGTGCATCTGTTTTGCCTGCCCGGCAGCATCCAGGACGAACTTGGGATCGACCGCCTTGGCGTGGAGCTCGAGATATTCCTTCAATGCAGGGCTCTTGGTCTTTGCGACGGCTGCCAGGAGCCTCTTCGATTCGGAACCATACTGCTTTTCCCGGTATTTCTGGTGCCTCTCGCTGAGCATACCGGACATTCCCCGGTACTTGGCATCGAACTCGATGTCTTTCAGGAGCAGGCCGTATTCAGCGCATGATGAGGCCATCTCGGAGAGCTTCCTCCAGCCGGCGGCTGCCGCATCGGTGACCATCTCGTCCTGCGTGGGCGCCCTGCCCAGCCGCTTGTTGAGCGATGCCAGGAGAGCCCCGCGCTCGTCCGAGCCGACCATCTTCAGCGATAGGCTCAGCGGCTGGCCCCGGTCGGAGACCAGAGCGAGAGCGATGGGTGTGGTTATCTCCCCGGCCTTGGGCTCCCAGCCGGCACGGCCGCCTGTCCCGATATCTGAGAGCCGCTTGGTCCCGAGCCGCGTGTAGTCCCCGAGATCTGATTGTATGCGGGCCATGGCTTCGTCCCGCTTCTTCCGCATGTCGACCGATATCCTCTTGGTGTTCACGGCGCCGAGCTGGGCATATGTGGCCGCCATGTCGAGCACCACCCCGAACTCTTGCTCGCTCTTGAGCCGGCTGGCCCCGATCATGGCAAGATCGAGATACGCGGCAGCGTTCCGCTTGTATCTGGATTCGACATTGGAGAGGCATTTGGCCATGGCTCCGAAGACCACCAGCTTCCTGGTGGCGCTCGTGGTGAATATGGGAGCGCCTGCGCTCTGCATGTTATAGGCCTCGCCGCACATCTGGAGGAGTGCATCCTTGTCCTTCTGTTCGCGCAGCGACTGGTAATGCTCGGCCGCGAGGCGGAACTTCCTTGAGTCGTCCGCCTTGCCCAACTGGGCTGCGAAGAGCGCGTAGTTGAGTATCTTGGCTGCGCCCCTCTTCGTCCAGCGGTTCCCCTTGGCTGATAGGATGGAGCTGCCGATCAGGGCGTATTCATATGCCTTGCTGTGGGCCTCCTTCTCCGCGGCCCTGAATGCATAGGAATTGATGGTGCGCTCGAGCGCTGCTGCAGGCGTCTCGTCCTTGCGCTTGAGGCTCTGCGCGAGCGTGGTCATGGCCTTGTTGAAATCGGCGCTGGCCGCCATCCTCTGTTTGATGGCTTGGACTTTCGCCTGCACATCCTCGGGCTTGGAGAGCATGCCGTTGTTGGCGATTTTCGCCCTCGCCTTCTCCAGCTCTTCGGCTGCTGAATCGAGCAGGCGCCGCTCGTCGCCATATGTTTTTGCCGCCTTGGCCCTGAACTGGACCGCGTATCGGTTGTATGTGAGGTAGTATTGGACATTCCCGATGGCAGCCGGGTTCTTCTGCAGTGTCGCTGAGAGCTTCTGCATCTCGTCCTTCTGTACAGAGGTGGCTGATTTGTCCATGAATCCGTTGGTGAGCATGAAATGCGCGCCGGCATGCTGGAACCTGCTATCCATGGCGGCCAGGAGCCCGCGGTTGAACATCGTGAGCGCCGCTTCCTTCGCATCGCCTTTGAGGCGGCTGGCCTTGAGGCGTGCGCTGAACGTGTCCAGAGCGGCAAGGGCGTTCCTCGCGAGATGTATCTGCTGGATGGTGAGCGCTTCGGGTTTTGTCAGCGATGATGCGATGGCCCTCAGGGTGGCGGCGGTCGCTCCGCCATATTCCTTTGCCGCCTTATCGAGGCGTTCAGTGATCGCAGCCCCTGCGAGAGAGAAAATCTTGATTGATTCGGCGGCCGTGGCTTTCTGCGCATCTTTCGCGGCCCTGGCCTTGGCGAGCAATTCCACCTGTCCGGCGATTTTCTTCGCGTAGGCGGCCTTGCCGCGGACTACGGATGGATTGACCATCTCGGATGCCGCAAAGAGGAATGCCTGGGAGGTTCTGTTGTCCCCGGCGGCGATAGAGGCGAGGGCGTGCGAATAGGCCTTGCCGGCCAGGTCCTTGAGCTCGGTGTTCTTCTTGGCCGAGAGGGCGGAGTCTGCCTGCTTCAGAATCAGCATCTGCTGGGAGAGGGCGCTGAGCTTGGCGGCATCCATATCCCCGATGTTCTGCGATGTGAGCGTCCTTGTCGATTTCACCAGCGCTTCGGCATGGTCCTTGAGGACCCTGGGGAGCTTGGATTCCGCCCTGAGCATCTTCATCAGGTTCACTCGCTCGAGGGCGATGGAATGCGCGATGCGGTCCTGATAGCCCTGCAGGGTGTTCGAGATGCGACCGATGTAATCATCTGCGCGCTTGAGATGCTCCGGGGCGAGCGTGCTCGGGCTCCCGGCGATGAAAGCGGTCGCCTTGAGAAGCGCTGTCTTCGCTCCCCGCCCAAGCTCGGTGGCATCGAGGACGGCCGAGTACTTGCCGAACTGATCGCAGCTCTTTAGCAGGAGGTTCGCTCGCTCGCTCTGCCCGGAAGCATAGTGGTTGAGCGCCATGTCCGAGAGCGAGATGACCGTCGGATGGACGCTCTTCTTTATGAGCATGAGCTGTGCGGCGCGGACCTTCTCCAGGGCATCCGCCCTCTCCTTGACCTGGGCGAACGCTTTCTCGGCGGCGGCCATGTCGCCCTTCTTGATGGCCGCATCGACAGTGTCCATCCGCTTGACCATGTCGGCCATGAACGCCTTGTGCCTCTTGTCTATCTGCTCGATGCCAAGCTCCTGCTTCTGGAGGGTGGCCAGCTGGGCGCGGAAATCCAAGACCGATTTTCCCAGCCTCTCGACCTGGGTCCTCTGGTCGGCTGCCTGGGGGGCGGAGGGCATCTTGAGCATCTGGGCGATCTGGAGCGCGAGCGTCTTGGCCCCCTTCATGGCATTCTCGGCCGATTCGATGGATTGGACCAGTCTTACCGGGATAGCTTCCATCCTCTTGGGCGGGGTGATTGAGCGCAGGACTCGCTCTGCCTCGTCTATCGCGGGTCCGGCCTTCGTCTTCTCCACTGGCGCCATAGGATCACGCGTAGGCGAAGCAGATATCTGCGAACTCTCTGAGCCTCTCGACCCTCTCCCCGACGGCCCCTGGGCTGCCCCGTGTCATCAATGCCTTCTTCATCCACCTCTGGATGGAATCGTAGAATAGCTTGAGGCGGATCACTCTCGGCTCGAGTTCGGCCGGCTTCTCTGGAGAGGACTCCCAGACCGCCATGGCGTTCTCGATAGCAGAAATCGCTTTGTTGGCTTTATCGAGGGAAAGCGCCTCCATCCTGTCTATCTGGTCTATCGAATAGTCCGCAGAGGGTGGGGTGTTTCCGCTTTCTGCCATGATTGTCGTCACCGGGCGCCGCGCTCTTGCCGCTTTTACTATAGTATGGGTCTTTTATAATGCTGATTATCGGTTTTTCTGTGGAATTTGACCGGATTCCAGCTCTTTTTAATCTTTTCTTATCACAATCAACCCATGCGTGGATTCCGGAGGGGCTTGAGCGAGGAGGAAAGGCGAGCGTATAATATGCACGCCAGGAGCGTAGCCTCAGCGGTCAGTGATTGGAAGCAGGCCGCCGAGAATGCCGTGTCGGCATCAAGAAGGATGGTGGATGACGCTCGGCTCGGAGCCTGGGAAGCCCCTCGGATAAAGGGGCTCATCGAGAAGGAGATGCGCGAGAGCGCCCGGCATTTCGATGAAGAGGGCCATGATATCGAGATAGACAGCCGGGTGCGCAGGATATCGCTGGCCAGGTGCCTGATGGATGTCGTGGACAGGATGCGCGCAGCAGCGATAAAGAGCAACAACAGCACGCTAGTCATGGGCGTCAATGCCATCCAGAGCAAGATGAGCTGGCTGATGGACGATTCCTATTTCATGAAAGGCGAGGAGGATATCTACGGGGAATTCCTGGACCTCCAGCCAGATCTCGTTGCATGCGGAAAGCTGGTGGGTGTGGCGGTGCCGGGCCTCAGGGAGATGACCGAGAGGCACCGAATCGATACCGCCAGCACCATAGGCGATTACCTCGTGGAACTGAAGAACGCCGCCCGCGAGAGGGCAGCCCAATAGATTTATATTAACGAAGAGACCTAATTTTTCTATGGCCGATGAATCATTGGACATCCTTGATGAAAGCCTCGGTGCGTTCGACAGCCCCGAGGAGAGCAAACGCATCATGGATATCCATGAGGAGAATACGGCCAGCCTGGTCGAATTCTACAAGCAGCTGGTGGAGATGGGCGAAGGGGAGATCCCGAAGAGGATGCTCGAGGAAGCCGGCAGATCAGAGAGGATGGATTCGGCCGAAAATCTCCTGGATAATAAGCTCAAGCTCCTCAAAGAAGGGAAGGTGCCCCTGAACGAAGAAGCCGCGCTCATGACGCAGCGCCTCTGCCTCGCGCACTTCCTCCTTGATCGCGCCAGGAAGCTGGAAGAGCTGAGCGTCAAGAGTGACAATATCTCCTTGTATTGCCTCTATCTCTCCCTGGAGGAGCGCATCTGCGATATGCTCTCCGAAGAATATTATGGATCGTCTTTCATGGACATCATGGGGGAATACATCGACACCGAACCGGTGCTCTCCGCGTGCTCAGAGCTCTGCGGGCTCGTGGTCCCATCAGTAGAAGAGATAATGAAGGAGATGAGGGAGAGCTGGCTCAAGCAGCAGTTACTATTACCGTGATTCTTATGGCAGCGAAGAACGATAAGATGGGCAAGGTGCTTCCCTTCCCGGCTATGCCTAGGAAGCTGGCGGCGGACCCGCTCGAGGGGAAGGACCCGGCGATAGCGCTGGACAAGGAAGCGTGCATCACATTGCTCGAAGGCTTCGCGAGGGTGCCCGGGTCGCTGGTGAAGGCGCTGGCGCTCCCGGAGAAGCTGTTCAGGCTCGATGAGGGGCCCTCGGTATCATCCGACCCCAAAGAGGGCATATCCAGGATAGCCAAGGCCTTGGTGGCGGGGGATAAGGTGACGTCCGAGATGCTAGATGGCACGCCGGAGTATGCCATCGCCATGACATACCGGAGCAGCAGCTCTTTCTGCGTCCTCCTCGATAAGCGGAGGAAGATACTGGTGATGGCCGAGCTCGGGAACACGCTCGGGAGCGGCCTGAGCTGGGAGCCGATGACAGATGCCATAAACGAAGCGGTGGCGAGCAGAGACAAGAAGGCCGCCAGCGGGGAGAGGTTCAACATCATCTTCTGCCAGGATTTCGGCGCGCAGGCGATTTAGATGAAACATGAGAGGACACCATCTTGAGAAGCATTAGCGGCTCGATATTTGATTAGAGCGATAAAAAGGGTCATCAGCCTCTTCTCTGGGCGTTTTTATTGTTTCTCGTGATTGTGGGCTTAATCTGGACTGTTCCCAGGATATGGCAATTCTTCTTTGGATGACTAGGATAATATGCTGAGCATTCAGCAAGGCAAACAATCAGTTTTGGGCCGCCTCGAAGAGAACTTTGTTCTCGAGGCGCAAGAACGATTTGCATTCTTGACTGTTTCCTAAAAGACGGAACGCCTTGGCCGGGATTCGAACCCGGGTCGCGAGAGAACCGCTCCGCCCTTTTAACAGCCCGTTTCGGGCCGCCTTTTCCTAAAAGGCGGAATGACAGTCTCGTATGCTAAACCACTACACTACCAAGGCAACTATGGTGTCTCACCCAGGCAACCATCAGCCGGCCCTCCTAATACCGATGCATCCGACCGACAGAACGCCGTTGCGTTCTGTGGTCCATTGAACGGATCGCCGTTCAATCGGACGCGTCGGATGCATCAGCCTGAATATGCCATCATAATGGAACGACCTAAGTAGGCCACATCAGCTTATCTCATCTGCTGACTCACTTTTATAAAATAATCGCTAGGGCCCAGGTCCAAAGGATTATAACGAACAGATGACAGAACATGCCATGCGATTATTTCTCCTGCTGCTCGGGATGATTGCCATAGCCTCCGCGGACTGCTCAGGATCGATTTCCCAGAGCGTCCCTGCCGTGGTCGGCAACGGGGGAGGCCTCGTGAACGTGACGATCAGCCTGGCAGAAGGACCTGGAACAGCATATGCCACCACCGACCCGAGAGTGGGATACACTACCCAGGCATCCATAGAGCAGGCGGCGGCGTATGCCCTTGCCATCACCGGGAAGGAATGCGACGTGCTAGTCGATTTCAGCGATGCGAGGAGCGTGACCTCATTGATCGAAGGCCCGAGCGCAGGGACCGCCATAGCAGTCATGACATACGCCTTGCTCGAGGACAAGGCGCTGCGGGAAGATACCGTCATGACCGGGTCGATAGATCCCCTAGGGAGGGTCGGCGCTGTCGGCGGGCTCTACGAGAAGGCTAAAGGAGCGGCTTACAAGGGAGCGAGGTACTTCATAACGCCGGTAGAAGGGTTCTACGAGGCGCTCCTCCTCCGCGGCATGGAGGAGAACTACGGCATAACCATCCTCCAGGCCAGGACGGTCCAGGAAGTGATAGGATTCATGACCGAGAACATGACGATAGCGCAGACAGGCATAACCGTCGAGGAGCGGGAGGTGCCGGATCTGCCGGATTATCATTTCCCCGACCGGTCGTTCAGGGGCGTGGCGCAGAGGATGATCGATGCCGAGGAGGACGCGGTGCTCTTGCTCCCGGAGAACGAGAATGACACCGCGGCCATCAAGTCGTATTTCACCAATGAAGTTAAGAGGCAGGGTGCCATATCGGACAATGGATACCTCTTCAGCGCCGCCAACGAAGCGTTCCTCAACTACATCGACATAGAGACTGTGAAGGCCATACTGGCTGACGACGTGGACCTCGCCAGGAGGAAGGGAGAGGCATCCATCTGCCTGGAGAACCTGGAGAGGCCGGCGATAACCGACGCCAACTTCCAGTGGGTAATAGGTGCTGACCTCAGGGAGGCGTGGGGGATGGAGAGGCTCGGGTCCATCAACGCCACCGAAGACCTTCTGGTCGAAGAGGAATATGCCGCCTACAACGAGCTGATGTATTCCCAGGCCTGGTGCATAGTCGCAGAGAGCCTGCTGGCCCAAGCGCCTTCCGGCGGCACGCCTATAGACGAGGGCGCGTGGAAGG
Source organism: Microcaldota archaeon (assembly GCA_040758595.1). GTDB lineage: Archaea > Micrarchaeota > Micrarchaeia > Anstonellales > Bilamarchaeaceae > Bilamarchaeum. Next base: position 58,093 of record JBFLVJ010000005.1, read on the forward strand.
GCATCGCAGAGAGGAAGCTGGCCGAGGCCAGGGAAGCCGCCGGCGAGAGCGGCTCGAGCGAGAAGCTGGATAGCGCTGAGCGCTCCTTCGCTGAAGGCCGCTACGGGGCCGCCATCTACGATTCGGTCTATGTCATAGAGACATCTGATGTGGGCGAGATAGATGACCAGAACCTGAGCGGGCTGGTGGGCGAGGAGCGCATCTCCCTCTGGGGCCAGGTGTACCAGTCGCATGCCGCGTTCATGCTGGCGCAGAACATGAGCGAAGGTGCATACAGCACAGCTAGATACGCATATGGCCTGGACGAGGCCACCGTGGAGATGGCCCAGGCGATGGGCCCTGCAGTGCAGGAAGAACCGCAGGAGCGCTCCGGAGAAGCGGACATCTTATATATCGGCGCTGCTGTCGGAGGCGTCCTGTTTTTATTGATTGTTCTGCTATTATTGAGAGGGAGAACACATGGCGATAACCGTTCGTGAACTTGCGAGGCTCATGGAGCTCAACAAACGCAAAGCCGAGCTCGAGTTCCAGAAGACGGTCATGAAATCCGACCTGGACAAGGACATCGCAAGGATAGCTTCCAGCGCAGCCGAGCTTTCCGATAAAGCCAAGGCCTCGGGCGTGGAGATAGTCCTCCCCGGACAGAGACGGCTCGATGAGCTGGCAAAAGCCCTGGACGATTTCTCCCCCGAAGAGATGCGCGAAGGCCTCAAGGTCAGGGACGGGATGGCTTTCCAGACCCTGAAGGACCGGGGGATGATAGTCAAGAGGAATTTCGAGAACCGCTTCGAGATAGCCAAGCTCGCCATACTCACCGCCAGGATGGGTGCTGATGAGAGGAAAGCGCTCTCCGAGATACTCGCGTCAGGCGCGCTCGCGAGCCCGCTCGACATAACGACACTCACTGAAAGCGACCGGAAACGGCTCGCCAGGATAATGCGCCGCTGCGGGATAGAGTGCGTGGCCGGCGGGAAGGGATTGGAGCCTGCCCTGGGCAAGGACAGCGAGAAGGAATCCAGGCTCCACATATCCAACCGCCCGGTCTGGGTAGGCCAGCTATCCAAGCCGAAGCTGGAGGCGAACCTGAAGACCATGGAAAGCCTGAACGCCCGAATCCAATTGAAGAACGCGGAGAGGCAGCTGCGCGCATTCACAGAGCAGGAGGAGACCGACTTCGCGGAGCTCCAGAAGCAGTATCTGGACCTCCTGAAGGAGCAGGACGAATTGCTCAAGGACTATAACGAGGAAGAGAACCTCAGCGTCTGATTTTTTTGGCCATGTAAGGCCCTTCTCTCGAATAGCCCCTTTTATGGTAGTATTCCCGCACACCCACCCCGCTTATCACGACCATCTTGCCTTTCCCCGCATCAGAAGCCATCGCTTCCGCTTCCTCGAGCAGTCTCGAGCCGAATCCGCGGTGCTGGACATCGCCTTCGGCGCTCATCGGCGCTTCGCTGCCATAGATGTGAAGCTCCCTGACCAGAGCGGTGTCCGCATCTATTTCGGCCCGGGAACCGGAAACTGGAGGCTGGGGATCCAAGGCCGGGAACCGGAGACGGAGGAATCCGGCAAGCAGGCCATCGTCCTCGAAAGAGAGGAAACGCTCCTGCCCGCCGCTGGCATCATATGAGAGCGATTTGAGAGAGAATTCGGGGCGGTCGCGTTTTCCCGGCCCTGCGAGGCCGGCCTCGCGCGAGCGTATCTCCATGGGCACGATGCCGTTCTCTTCCATTTTTTCATCCACAAGCTCGCGCAGGTTGCTTTTCTTGACGCCCCGCTCTATCTTGCCTGCCGGGATGTCGCGCTGTATCCTCATCACCCGCACGTATGGCGGGATGTGGCGGAAGGACTCGGATATCACATCTGCCGCTTCCTCGGAGCTGTATGGCGAGTAATCACCGCGCGCCATCATCTTGTGCAGCCCGGTCCCTTCCAGCACGAGGGTCGGGTATATCTTGAGCATGTCAGGACGGAACGCCGGATCTTCGAAAAGCCGCTTGATGAACGCGATGTCTCTATCGGGCGATGAGCCGAGCAGACCCGGCATGACATGGTAGAGCACCTTGAAGGCCGAATCCTTCAGCGCTTTCGTGGAATCAGTGACGTCCTTGACCGTATGGCCGCGCTCGATGAGCCGATAGATAGCATCATCGGCATGCTGGACCCCGAGCTCCACACGGGTCGCCCCATATGAGAGCATCTCGTCTATGTGGGGTATGCAGACATCAGGCCTCGTCTCTATCGTCAGCCCCACCACCCGATGGGTGGATACGCTCTCGTTGCGGGTGATGGCATCCGCAAGCGAATCCGACACCGAGCCGTTCAGGCCGTCATAGACCCCTTTGATGAACGATGATTTGTAATCCGGCGGCATCTCCAGAAATGTCCCGCCCATCACTATGACCTCGCACTTGTCTGTGGGATGGCCGGCTTCTTCGAGCGTCTTGACGCGGCCCGACGCCTGGATATATGGGTCGAAAGATGATTGGCGGGCACGGAGGGCGGCCGGCTCGAAACCGGTGTAGCTTTTCGCGGCCAGGCCGGCTGAGGGGCAGTAGATGCAACGATAGCGGCAGGAGCCCTGCGGCCTTATCATGACCGCGACCGGGGTCACGCCCGAGCCGGTCTTGACAGGTTTCTTGAGGAGCAGCCGGCGCACCTCTTCGGTGAGGCGCTCCGGAGGGATTGCTGCCAGTATCTCCGGGTTCTTTATCATGCTGGCGATGGAGAAGCGTCTGCACTCCTCGCGCTTGACCCGGTCTAGATCCCGCTCTCCGGCAATGATCCTCCTGACTATGTAGCCTATGGCCTCCTCCCGCGACATCACATATACCTCATGGACCGTAGGGCCTTCACGTGCGGTTTCCTGTTTCCGGTCTCGGGTTTCCGGTCTTGTACTCACAGCAAAACCTGGAACACGAAACCCGGAACCGCAGAGGACCTGCTTCATCTACCGGTGTCTGTTGTCAGTAAGCTGTTGTCTGGGGGTGTTTTTAGGATTAGCGGAATGTGCCGAATACCGCATCTACTACGGCCGCGATGAGGCCTGCGGTCGCGTGAATGGGCGCTTCGAAGATGGGGAAGACGACCACGCCGTTGTTGGTCGCCCGGTAGTCGCCAAGCAGATTGGATTCGACAAGGAGGGTCACGTTCTTCTCGTCCGCGATGTTCGGGCTCGCGAGCGAGACCACCTTGACGGTGGAGCTGTAATACTCCTCTTCCTCGCCGACGATCTCGTAATAGAACTTCTTGGTGGTCTTGGCAGGCACGAAGACCGGCTTCACGAATTCCCAGCGCTTGGCGCCGGTGGTGCTGACCTGGAAGACGTCGCTGGTCGACCCCTTGTTGGTCACCGATATGCTGAATCGCGCAGGCTGGCCGGGACCGGTCACCTTGTAGGCCGGACTCACATCGAAGTCCATCACGTCCCAGGTGATATGCACCTTCACATTGAAGCTGACATTGCCCAGCTCCTCCCCGTTGCCCTCGTCGATCACGGTGACGACTGCGATGTAATCGCCTTCAGGGGCATCCTGATCCGCGGTTATCGTGACTTGCAGCGGGTCCTGATAGAGCTTGCTCCCCTCTGATTTCCAGCCTCTGGGAAGGTCGGTGGCCAGCGCCTCGTCATAGCGGCCCCCTATGCCGTGGATGCCGCCCTCGGACACCGAGGGATCTATCTGGATATAGACTGTCTGGCCGGGGCCTATGGTGCCGAGGTCGATATGATCGCCATCAGCAAGATCGTTCACCGCCGGAGAGACCAGATTCATGGAGAACGAGAGCGAGAGCATTAGCATGAAAGCGACGATATACCTGCTTAGCATAACCTGCATATCGCTCTGAAGGATTATAAAAGTGCTTTTGGGGCGTGGCATAAAAAATTAGCTTTAGAACGGCATCCCCCATTGGTGCATCCGGGCCGCCGGATGCATCGGCAGTAGAAGGGCTGGCTCTGGTGAGAACCCTGCTCAACTCCAGAGCCAGGGAGCATTTAAAAAAACAGCGCGAGTGTTCTAAGACCATGAAACCACGCGTGCTGGCGCTGGCAATCATCCTTGCGCTCGTTGCATTCTCCGGATGTGTGTCGGTCGATGTGCTCCACAAGCTCAATCGCGACGGAAGCTCTTTCATCGTCCAGAAGCTGGACTTCAGCGATTTCCCGGCCATGGCGAACGCCTACGGCACCGCGAGCCCTGCGGAGTTCTGCGAGAAGATAATGAGCGACAACCCCGGCCTGGGCTGCACGTTCGAGGGCAAGGCCCTCTGGCTGAACAAGACCGTGAATGCCGCTGATGCGACTTATCTATTCAACAGGACGCTCGAGTTCCCGTATTCAATCTACAGGGTCGAAGTGCGAAAGCCTCCGGTCATCGTAAGCGCCAACACCAGCGATGAGCTCGGAGGAGATGCGAGCGAGGTCGGTGATTTCAAGGACCCGTCCTCAAAACCCGCCGCGGCGATGCTCCGTGTGGCCGGCATAAAGGCGGCATACACCATACAGATGCCGGGCGAGATAATCAGCGCGGAGAACGGCGACATAACCGTGGACGCCCAGGGAAGGACTTATGCGAAGTACGACATGCTCCGGCTCATGGATGACGGCGAATACATGATAGTCACCTCCAAGGAGCTGGACCTGGTGGCCGTCGGCATCGTAGTGGCGGCCGTAGGCCTGCTCGTGGGCGGCATCGGAGTTGCGCTTGTGCTGAAGGAGGCCTCTGAGAAGAAGCTGCGGGGCGGATTCGGCAGAAAAAGATATTAATCCTGAGCGAGAAAGCCTCCCATGGAGGGACATTCCGGGGGGCATACTCCTTTATTGGGCACAATCATCGCATCAGAAGAATCGCCGTCCACATCCGAGTTCTCTTTCGTCGTCAATGGAGGTGGTGCCAGGAAAGGCCAGTATGTCCAGGTGCCCCACGGCAAGGGCATGCTGTTCGGGTACATCTCCGAGATATTCAAATCCAACCGCTACTTCGAGCGCGCCGAGAGCGTGGCCGAGTTCGATAAGGGCAGGGGCATATCTTCCCAGTTTCCCTCGGGCTCGTGGGAGTACATGGTCGCCTTGGTCAAGGTGCTCGGGGTGCATGCCGGGAGGAGGTTCGAGCGGGTTTTCAGCCCCCCATCTCCCGGGGCTCCGGTGCATGACGCGGACGGGGCGCTCCTGCGCTCGTTCCTGGGTTTCGATGATGCCGGACTCCATGTGGGCTCGATAGAGCACCATGACGTCCCTGTGCGGTTGTCGCTTACCCGCCTTTTGCAGAAACACATGGCGATCCTCGCCATGAGCGGCGCCGGGAAATCGCATCTGGCCAGCGTGCTGCTCGAGGAATTGATGGATAGGAAGAAGGGGGATGGCAGGGTCGCGGTGGTGATAATCGACATCCACGGGGAGTATGGCGGCTTCGCCCACGACCCGAGGTTCGGTAAAAACACAAAGGTCATAGAGGGCAAGGACATCGCGGTCCCCCTGAAGAAGCTCTCCCCTGAATCCATCATGGAATGGCTGCCGCACCTATCCGCGCCGCAACGCGACGTGCTGAGGCATGCGATTGCCGCCCTTCGCGAGGAGCGGAAGGAGAAGGAGGGTTATTCATTCAAGGAATTGATTGAAGCGGTTGATTCCGCGGACGTCTCGAAAGACGAGGTCAAGAGGGCGCTGCGCAGGAGCCTCTCCGAGCTCAAGAGATACCGGTTCCTATCCCGCAAGACCGAAAACCCGAAACTCATGGCCGATATCAGGCCCGGGCAGATGCTCATACTGGATTTCAACGACATAGATTCCTTGAGGAAGAAGCAAATACTGGTTTCATTGGTGGCAAGAAGGCTCTTCAGGCTGAGGAAGAAGGAGAAGATCCCGCCATATCTATTGCTGATAGAGGAGGCACACAACTTCGCGAGCCAGAAGGCTGAGGAGAGCGAGGCTGTGTCGAGAGCGATAATAGAGACGGTGGCGCGGGAAGGCAGGAAGTTCGGCGCGTCTCTTTGCCTGGTGAGCCAGAGACCGGTGAACCTCAGCACCACGGCGTTGTCGCAATGCAATACGCACGTGATATTGCGCGTCACCAACCCGAACGATTTGGACCACATACAGATGAGCTCGGAGGGGATAGATTCCCGGACCGCGAAGAGCATCACAGGTCTCGAGGTCGGTGAGGCGATAATAGTGGGCGCTGCGGTGAACTATCCTGTCTTCGTCAAAGTGCGGGACCGGAAATCGCTGAAACGCGAGAGAGGGGCGCCTCTGCACACGCAGGCGATAGAGTTCGAGGAGAAGCGCGAGAAGAAAGAGAGGAATGCCGAGGCATTCCTTTGATCATATTTAGCCATGAACATACTTATTTAAGCACTTCTTACCAGATGCCGTACGGGAGGTGCGGATATGGCCGCGAGCAGACAGAGAGCACGGTTCAGACCGGATGGTCCGGAAGACAGATTCAAATGCAGATTGCCCGAACCAGAACCTCTCAGGGCCGGGAGCAAGAATATCGTGCCTATCGAAACCGCCTGCACCGTGGTGATACATGTGAACGGAGCTTCGATATACACGCACGGGAAGGGATTCCAGCTGTTTGAAGAGCTCGGAGAGGGATTATCCATCCTGGTAGGCAGATTGGGGAGGGTGTGCGGCCTGAGCACGGAGCGCAACACATTCGCCACACTCTACTCAGACCCCCGTTCCATCAGTGCGATCATGGAGGATAGGATAACATACGTCAGGAACGAGATCGAGAGGCGTGCGAATCAACTGGAATCGGCCAACACTCTGGTAGAGAGACTGAAGACCCCTGATCCGAAAGAGACGATCCCTGCGGTAGATCTCACAAGCGCCCAGAGCCAGCTCGAAGGCAGGCAGAAGGAGCTGTATGCCGCGGTGAGGAAGGTCGAACTGCTCAAAGAGGTCGCCTCTACAGGGGGCCCGTCAATGATACTCAGTCTGCAGGGCACCGGTGTGATATCCTCCACGCACGCGCTGATAGATCTCAGGCCAGGGGAGATGACATTCATACCGCTGAAAAACGGATGGGGGAAAGCGCTCAACGAAAGGGTCTACCAGTTCGGGAGCGAACACTCCATCGGTCCTGAAGCGGTCCTTTCCATCGGCTTCCGGAGCCCGGGATGAGCGCCTCAATCGAAATTCATGCGCCCGAACTTGATGAAGAGCGGCTTCTCCTTGTCTTTGCCCACGATGGCTATCGCCAGCTCCTTGCGGAGCCTGCCGGCGGTCTCCAGTGATGGGAGCAAGGATTCTGGAGTGGCTCTCCATTTCTCCGTGACCACTTCGATAAGGTAGTAGGTTTTGTCCTCTCCGGGGCGGTAGCCTTTGCGGTGTAGGCGCAGGAACTGGGTGCCGTCCAGGCTCGGCCGGACTATGTAGCCGCGGTCCCGGAGGTACTTGAGCACTAAGTACATCTCCTTGGCGAGCTTGTCTTTCTTGAGCGCCTTCTTGAGCAGGTCGTCCTTCTTCTCGGGCAGCACGCCCTTGTCGGCGAAGTAGGCCGCCTCCAGATAGGATATCTTCGTCTCGTCGCCCTCCTCCACCCCTGCCCCCAGGCTCCTGAGCTTGAGTATCAGCGGCTTGTCTTTTATGAGCAGGAAATCTTCCACTCATACACCCCCGCTGTCCTTTCCGCCTTTCGTCCTTACCTCGGTGAGGACATCCTCTATGTCTGAGCGCTTGATGTCGGTTATGTGGATGGCGACCGCGGAGCCGCCCGCGGTATCGAGATTAAGCGTGCCCACCCCGAACAGCCGCTGTATGAGCCCCTGGGTGTAGCTGGCCTCGGTTATCTTGGCGTACGGGAGCACGATGTTTCTGGTGGATATCACGCCCGTATGGTATGAGATGCTGGTATCTGATATGGTGAGCGTGTGGAAGCGTGCCGCGATGAAAGCGAAGATTATCATGAGCAGGCTCAGGCCGATGACCGCGCCCAGGAGCGGGAGCATGAGGTCTTTGAGGAGATCCCTCAGCACGAAGACGAGGGCGCTGAGCAGGACCGCGATTATCGCCGACTTCGTGACACCCACTATCGGGTATGGATGGAAAGAGCGTGCCATGGGATTAGCTTTGGCTATGCAGGTTTAAATTGTTGCGTTCCGAGGTTGTTGCATGCTCACTATTTACACGGATGGCGCTTCCCTCGGCAACCCGGGCCCGATGGGGATAGGGGTCGTCATCTACCGCGACGGCTTCAGGGTGGAGGAGCTGAGCGAGTATGCCGGCTCAGGGACCAACAACATAGCGGAGTATCTGGCGGTGATAAGAGCGCTGGAGGCGGTCCATGAGATTGGAGCCATAGAGATACACATCAAGAGCGACAGCGAGCTCATCATCAGGCAGCTCAATGGCGAATACAAGGTGAAGGACCCGAAGCTCACCCCCCTCAAGAAAAGAGTGGATTCGCTCTGCCACGGGCTCAGAATCACTTTCGAGCACATCCCCAGGGAGAAAAACAAGGAGGCCGACAAGCTCTCCAAGGAAGGGGCCGAATTGGGCAAGAAGAGGGAAAAGAGATGAACATAGTCGAGAAGCCCGAGCTCGGAAGGTACATGACCTTCGAGCTCAGCAAGGACAAGCCGGTCCACGGCTGGTTCTGGTACAAGGAAGGATACGCCCCCGAGATAGTGGATTATGCGATAGATGATTTCTCCAGGACACGAGACCGGAAACCGGAGACGGTCCTGGACCCCTTCTGCGGCGTGGGAACGACCTTGCTTGCGGCCAAGGATGCAGGCATCGCTTCCGTGGGCGTGGACGCTTCGCCCCTTGCGGTGTTCGCCTCCAAGGTGAAGACGGATGATTATTCCGAGGGCGACCTGGAGTCCGCGCTCGCTTTCCTCGCCAAAAAACACCCCGCACGGAAAAGCGCTGCTGACTGGCAGTTCGAGCTGTTCTCGCCGCGCGCCGCATTCCCGAGACGGAACTATGAGGAGATTTTGGCGATACGTGAGGCGGTAGAGCAGGAAGAGGGACGGGTAAGGAATCTGCTCCTGCTCGGGCTGCTGTCTATTCTGCCGCAGGCGAGCATCGTGATGAAGGACGGAGGGGTGCTGAAAATCGATAAGCGCAAGCGGGCGCTTCCCGCGCGGGAGATATTCCGGAGGAAGGTGAAGAGGATGGTGCGGGAGCTTGCCGGAAGGCCGCAGGGGCACATGCCCCACGTGTTTCTTGGCGATGCGCGTGCGCTCGATGTGGGCGGGGAAGAGATAGACCTCGTGGTGACATCGCCGCCATACCTGAACAACATAGACTATTCCAAGATATACGGGCTGGAGCTCAGTTTGCTGGAGATGAGCAAGGCCCGGGCCGAGGAGGTTCGGATGCGTGCCATACGCTCGTTCATCCAGACCGGAAACCGGAGGCTGGAGACCGAGATGCCTCCTGAGGTCGGCGATGACGGGCTTCGTATACCGATAATCGGGACCTACTTCAAGGACATGGAGAAGGCCATCGTGGAGATGCACCGCGTGCTGAAACCCGGCGGATGCGCCCATGTGATAGTGTCGAATTCAGTGATACACGAGACGCACGTGCTGGTGGATGAGATATTCGCCCAGATGGCCGAACGGATAGGTTTTTCCGAGACCGAGATAGTGGTGGGTGCCGAGCGGATAGCCGATGTGAGGCCGCAGAAGGTAAGGACAAGAGAGAGCATCGTAGTCATGCGCAAGTGATTTAAAATCGAGGAGACAACATCCAGGCGATTCTCATGCTTATTGGTTTGGTCGGGAAGCCTAGTTGCGGGAAGTCGACATGTTTCCAAGCGCTGACGTCAGTACCGGTAGAGCGATCAGCGCGTCCTTTCACCACCATCAAGCCGAACCGGGCCATCGGCTATGTAGAAGTGGAGTGCGTGGACAAGGAGTTCGGAAAACAGTGCAATCCCCGGACCGGATTCTGCAAGGATAGCAGGAGGTTCGTTCCTGTGGAGCTGCTCGATGTGGCCGGGCTGGTGCCCGGAGCCCATGAGGGCAAGGGGCTGGGCAACAAGTTTTTGGATGACCTGCGGCAGGCCGACGCGCTAATCCACGTGGTCGATTGCAGCGGCTCTAGCAACGAGGTCGGGGAGAAGGTCGCTATTGGCAGCTACGACCCCTGCAATGATGTGCGGTTTTTGGAGCAGGAGCTCGACTTCTGGATAAAAGGCATCCTTGACAAGAACTGGGTGAAGCTCACGCGCGACGGCGCGCTGATGAAGAAAAAGAACGAGGAGATTTTGACCGAGCAGTTCAGCGGGCTGGGAATGGACAGCGCCATAATCCACCGCGTGCTCAAGGAGCTCGGGCTGGAGGAGAAACCCCTTCCGGGCTGGAGCGAGGATGACCGCCTGGCTTTCTGCAAGAAAGTGAGGCAGATAGGCAAGCCGATAATCATCGCCGCGAACAAGTGCGACCTCTCCACCGGATGGGACAACTACCAGAAGCTGAAGAATGAGTTCCCGGACTATGTGATAATCCCCTGCTCGGCAGAGGCGGAGATAACCCTGAAAGGCGCGGCCAAAGCCGGATTCATAGGATACATCCCAGGAGACAAGACATTCACTGTCAAGGGCGAACTCAACGACCAGCAGAAGAAGGCTATGGACATCATGAAGGCGGTCTGCGACAGGTACGAGGGCACCGGGGTCCAGAGATGCCTGAACACCGCGGTGTTCGACTTCCTACATTACATAGCGATATTTCCGGGCGGAGTGAGCAAGCTCGAGGATTCGGAAGGACGGGTTTTGCCAGACTGCTTCCTTATGCCTCCGGGCACGACGGCCATAGATTTCGCGTTCAGGCTCCACTCGGACATAGGCAAGGGTTTCATCAAGGCCATAGACGTCAAGAAACGGCAGGCTGTCGGCAAGGAGCACCCCTTGAAGCACCGGGACGTGATTGAGATAGTGTTTAAGAAACCATGATGGGTTTAGGACTCCATGATAATAGTCCTGTCCGCTTATCCGGATTCTAAGAGCGCGGAATCGGCAGCGCAGACCCTGGTCGAGAAGAGGCTCGCTGCATGCGTGAGCATAATCAATGTCGAGAGCTCCACCTACCGCTGGGAAGGGAAGGTGGAAAAGGCGCCGGAAAAGCTCCTCCTGATAAAGAGCGTGAAAAGGGCCTATCCGGTCATCGAGCGCTACATAAAGAAGACGCACCCGCACAAGGTGCCGGAGATAGCATATTTAGAGGCTACCGGAGGGCAGAAGGATTACATCTCCTGGCTGGAAGCCTCGGTCTCAAGGGCCTTGATGGTCCCGCTCGAGCGCAATGAGACGAGCCGCGCGGCCCGCCCGTCCAAGGAATCCACCAAGGCCAAAAAGCCCAGGACATCGTCCAACTGATCGCGTTCGCACCTGAGCACCCCCATCTTCTTTGATTGGTCGAACTTGACCAGCTTGAGAGCCACCTTCGACAATCCAAGCTCCCCGAAGAACCTCAAGGCATCTGCGTAGATCGCACGCTTCAACGGCTCCTCGGCCATCTCTTGGCCGCGCAGCTCGAACAGCACGTAGCGCTTCTTCAGGGCTCTGGCCTTGACCATTTCACAACCTTCCGAATATGACGCCCTGCAGCTTGCCGAACTTCTTGATGCAGGCCGGGCAGAGCACGTACCAGGTCATCTTCTCCTCGACAACCAGCCCCTTTTTCTTCGCTTCTTCATCGAAAGCCTTGTGCCATCTGCCGGCATCCGGATAGTCCTTCCCTTCGAAGAACATCGTGAAGAATCTCCCTGATATCTTCTCCACCGGCAGGTCCGAAGCATCTTTCTTGATGGGGATGAGCATCTCCCCGCCGAAGAGCCCTTCGTTCCGCCAGAGCATCATGCCACCATCCGGCATCAGATTCCTTGACTTCAGTCCATCCATCCATTTGGCTATCTTCTTGTCGGCTCCGATGGGCATGTAGAAGAGCGCTAAATATCTGTCTTTGACAAACGGCTTGTCCTTCCATTCTATCGTCTTCCGGTCCCATGCCTTCCCGTCAATGAGCTCGCAGCATTTATCAGATGACATGCCAATACCTTGCTCCCCATTCTTTAAATCCTTTGTCGGGGAAGGATAACCATGGACAAACCTGATTTCCATTTTCCGCCCCTACTCAGGAAACTGAAGAGAGGGGGCCCAGCAGTGACCGTTCCCAAGGACGCCGGCATGGTGATAGCCTATTCCGGTATCGGCAAGAACTCCCGGGTGGTGGAGCTCGGCTCGGGGAGCGGTTTCATGACGGTCCAGATGGCGAATATCGTCAAGGAGGTCGTCACCTACGAGAAGAGGAAGGAGTTCCAGGAGCTGGCCATACTCAATGTGGAGAAGGCCGGGCTGGACAACGTCACATTCAAGCTCAAGGACGTCCATGAAGGCATAGACGAGCAGGATGGGAGCTGGGACTTCGTGTACTGCGACATCCCGGACTGCGACAAGGCGGTCGGGATGATACACAAGGCGCTCAAGAAGAACGGCTTCATGGCATCGCACTGCCTCCAGTCCGAGCAGGCGAAAGCATTGCATCTCGCGGCAGAGAAGATGTTCTCCGATGTCTTCACCACCGAATGCATGGTGCGCGAATACGAGGCGCGGGAGTTCGGATTCAGGCCCAAGAACTTCGGGCTCGCATACACGGCATATATGGTCTTCGCCAGGAAATAGCCTTTGCAGTGTCTGAACCGGGTTTACCTTAGTCAGAACGCCTTCTGCCGATGCATCCGACCGACAGAACGCCGTTGCGTTCTGTGGTCCATTGAACGGACCGCCGCTCAATCGGACGCTTCGGATGCATCAGTCGTGGAATGCCATTATAAGGGTTTTTTTAAGGCAACACTTATATTGATTTTCCGCAAAGAGATTGGAAGTTGATTTTATGGCAAAGGTACACATCAAGAACGAAGACAAGACCGTAGAACTCCCGGATGGCGCTTCATTGGCCGATCTGGACGGGAAATGCGGTGTGCTCTTCGCCTGCAAGGCAGGAAGCTGCGGCTCCTGCAAGGTGAAGGTCGTCAAAGGCATGGAGAACCTGGAGGCCCCCAACGACGTCGAACAGGCCGGTTTGTCCACCTTCGGCTCGGACCCTTCCGAAAGGCTCCTCTGCATGTGCAAGATAAAAAAGGGCGAAATCACCGTAGAATATTGATTTTTATTTTCATTTATTCCATTTCTTACTTCCTGGGGTTTTCTCAGGAAGTTTGTCGAGTTCCGATGGAACTCGCTCAGGTCGCTTTGCGACCGGGGTGTCCGAGACTGAAGGTCTCGAACACGGCTAGCCGGGAAATCTTCGATTTCCCGACAATTGATGAAACTTTAACCTAGGTAGAACATTAGGAAAGTTTCGCAGGAGTAGCGAAGTGCTTGGACTGCGGTCCAAGATTCGCAACTCCCGCCTGAGGGATTCCCCCAGGCGTAACAGCCATTATTATGCAGGAGTAGCGAAGCGGTCAAACGTGGCAGACTCAAGGAGCCCTTTTGACTTGGACGATTCTCACGGCAAAAGGGCTTCACCCCAAAACCCTGAGAAGGACCAGGTCGGTGGCAACAAAAGCTGCGTCATTTTCCCTTTCCAAGTGCGGCTTGGGAAATCTGCTGGCTTAACGTGCAAAACCCCGTTTTGGGGCGCCTTTTACTAAAAGGCGCACGGGCTACGCGCCTTCGAAGGTTCGAATCCTTCCTCCTGCATTGTTCTTTTTTGGGAAAAAAGAACCAAAAAACTGGCTGATGGCATCCCTGCGGGATGCCGCGGAGCCTTGGACGCAAGTCCAAGTGCCTCCTGTATTTTGTTCATTTGTCAACCCTTCGGGTTGACGTTCCCATGGTGTTCGCATGGTTGATAAGAAGAAAGGATTCCTGGATTCCATATTGGACAAACTGGACGACAAGCTCGAGGAGAGATCCAAGAAGCGCTGCTGCTGCGACAAGAAGGAAGATAAGAGATGATGGATCCTTTCCAGCTCGTCGCTGACTGGCTGGTCTTCGGCGCCCTCGGCTTGGAGGGAGGGACTCAGGCGGGCGAGGCCGCGCACTTCTTCGTCTACGACAGCATCAAGATAATCGTCCTGCTATTCCTCATGATATTCGTGATGGGCATCATACGCACTTATCTATCCCGGGAACGGGTGCATGGCCTCATAGGCGATAGCAGGTACGGCCTGGGGAACCTCCTGGCCTCTCTCTTCGGGACTATAACGCCCTTCTGCTCCTGCTCTTCGATACCCATATTCATGGGCCTGATAGAGGCCAATGTCCCGCTGGGCGTGGCATCCTCTTTCCTGATAACCTCACCGCTAGTAAACGAGTACGTGGTCGTCCTCATGCTCGGATTCTTCGGATGGGAGATAGCCACGGCCTATGTCATCGTGGGCGTCGCGCTCGGGACTATCCTGGGGATAGCGATCGGAAGGATGGGCATGGAAGGCGAACTGGTTCCGGATGTCTTCTCCAGACCAGAGGCGGAAGCGGGTTATGGGAGCTTCATGGATAGGGTGCGGTTCGGCTATGCCGAGGCGAAAGGCATCGTCCGGAAGCTCTGGGTCTGGATAATCGCTGGAGTGGGGATGGGCGCAATAGTCCATGGGTTCGTGCCCGAAGAGGCGATATCAGCGCTCGCGGAATCTGCCGGTGTACTCTCAGTACCGATAGCGGTCCTTGTGGGCATCCCGATATACGCCAACTGCTCTGCCATCATCCCCATAGCCGCGGTCCTCTTCGAGAAAGGGGCGCCTTTGGGGACGGCATTGGCTTTCATGATGGCCACGGCTGCCCTGAGCCTGCCGGAAGCGGTGATGCTGAGGAGGATAATGAGGATCAGGCTGCTCCTGCTGTTCTTCGGGATGGTCGCCTTCGGCATAATCCTGATAGGCTACCTGTTCGACATCTTTTTCTGATATGTTTAAATATATTATGAATATATATTCATAACTATGCCAAGACCGAGGAAATGCAGGCGGGTCTCAGAAGAGCCCGGCATCACTTACTTCAAGCCTGCGGGAGTCCCCCTCAGGGAACTGAGCGAGACCAGGATCACCGTGGATGAACTTGAAGCGCTGAAGCTGGTCGACATGAGCGGGATGGGACAGGTGGATGCCGCCGAGAAGATGCGCATCTCCCAACCTACATTGAACCGGCTCCTGGGCGCGGCCAGGAAGAAAGTCGCAGAAGCCCTGGTGGGCGGGCAGGCGATACGGATAGAAGGCGGAGACTATTACCTGAGATAGGAGATGAAGATATGCCGAACGGAGATGGGACAGGACCCGCATGGGCGGGAGGCAACTGGAGATGCAGAGGAAGGAAAGGCGGATTCGGACCACGATGTTTCGCCGGCCGGAGCATGGGCAATGATGAGGAGCGCGAGATGCTTAGATCCAGGCTGGAAATGCTAAAGGACCAGGCCGAGTGGATAAACAGGAGACTGGCCGAACTGGGTTCCTGAGGAAGCGAGTATGGGACTGTGCCACCTGCACCTGACCGTGAACGCCACGGTCAGGAAAGTCGATGAGATACCGAAGGATCTCGCGCAGTCTTTCGTGGATGAACTGCTGGAAGCTGCCGGCATGAAGCCGCTGGGGCCGCTTGCCTGGTCCGGGGCAGAGGATCTGGATTTCCCGGGCCAGAGCTTCGTGCAGATGATCACGACCAGCCACTGCTCGCTGCATTATTTCTCTGATAAGAACGAGATATATTTCGACGTGTATTCATGCAAGGATTTCGAGCCGGAGAAGCTGATGCGCATCCTCGATTCCTATTTCGGGCTGGAGCGCTACCATGGCATGGTATACCGCAGGGGAAGCGGCATCAAGGCGAAGATAACCCGGATAGGCAAGTGGTAAATCACCATTCATCTATCCTGTCTTCTACCGCCCTGGACCATCTGCGTATGATGTCCTTGAGGACCTGCCGCACCGCGGGTCTCGGCTTCGCCTGGTAGAGGAAGAGGTAACCCCCGCCGCCCAGATTCTTCTGGCTGCGGGAGACGATACCTTTCTCGGCAAGTTTCTTGACCGCCTTCTGTATGGTGGTGAGGTCCAGACCGGTCTTCCCGGCCACCTCTGCCGCGCTCATCTCCTGCCCGTCCTTTATCAGGAATCCCATGACCTGGAACTCGGCCCGCGTCAGGCCGAGGCCGCACTTGACGATATCGTCCAGGTCGAATTCCTTGCATGCGAAGTCTATCATCGCTACAGCTCTGCAAGCATGGAATCCAGTTTCTGCCTGAGCGCTTCCTTGGGGAGATAGCCTGAGAAACGGCCGACCTCCTTGCCCTCGTGCACCAGCACCAGGGTGGGGATGCTCGCTATCGAGAATGCCATTGCCACAGTCCGCTCGGAATCCACGTCCACCTTGGCGAACCTGAGTTTGCCTTCATATTCGTCGCTGAGCGATTCGAACACCGGCCCCAACATCTGGCATGGGCCGCACCACCCGGCCCAGAAATCTATGATCATCGGCAGCTCGGATGCGTTCAGGCTCTCCTCGAATTTGTCTTTGGTCAGATATTCTATTGCCATTTGTTCAACCCGGCATAGGGGGCGCTTCCCCTTTCTATCGGTGCTGATATAGGACATCGGCACTATTAAAGGATTTCCGAGTACCGACCAAAAGAGGCTGAAGGCAGAAGCCGCGCTGGGCGGCCACCGCGTGTTTTATAAATATTTGTTACTAGACAAGACCTATTGTGGTTGGTGGGACGATGCCTAAAAGACTTTACAGCTCAAGACATGGAGGTAGGAATGGCCGCGTGAAACGCAAGATTTTCGCGGCCCAACACGCCAAGCTCCTGATCGAGAAAAGGCAGCGTGCCCTCAACGAAGAGCTTCTGAAAGCGGTCATGAAACGCGACAAAAGCTCGCTTCTGGACGCCCATTCCAAAGGAGCCGAGATCGACTGGCGCGGGCCTAGCGAGCTGACGCCGCTTATGTGGGCTTGCAGGAGCGGTTTCGAGGACATCGCCGAAGCCCTTATGGATCTGGGCGCCGAGGTAAACGCTTCCGACCTCTTCGGAAGGAGGCCGCTGGATTTCGCCGTCGGAGAGAAACATCACGGGCTGGCGGGGAAGCTCAAGGCTAGAGGAGCTGAAGAAGGCGTCGTCATCTGATTCCTGTTACACCTGTTTTTATATCTTCAAAACGCTCTTTCATGATACATGATATGCCCCTGAGGCCTATCGATGTGAGGTGAAGAAGATGAAAAACGGGTGGTTGGAAATCCAGTGACAGAAGGACAGCGAATGGCAGAGCAGAAGGACCGAAGGCTAGTTTTGGAGAGAAAGGCTTGACCGAGAACCGTCTTGGTCTGAGAGATGTCGATAGGAGACTGTTAGAAGCGGCGAAGAATGGGGACGCCACGGGCGTCAGGAAAGCGCTCGGCGATGGCGCTGATAAGCATGCCCGGGACGAGCGGGGCAACACCGCGATGTGCTATGCCATGGAAGGCACACATGCAGACCAGCCATGGCCCAGATTCCCCGAGGTCGTCGATGTGCTCCAGGGGCGGCCGGATAAAAAAGGGGTCTTTTAGGCCCCCCTTTCCTTTTTCTTATTTTCAGGTTGTCGGCAGCAGAATGACTTGTTTAAAATCAGTTTGAGACCCACCATATACATGTACCCAAGATTGCTTCTTATCATGGTTTTAGCCATTTCTTTGATGTTTGGTTGTGCAGAAAAAGAGGGCGGAACCTGGGAGCCTTCAGAGAGAGCCCAGGTATACCGAGAGTTCATGCTAAACGAGTTTAACGGAGACAACGCTTGGGGTGTCGGTTATGACAGGGCGGATGCACCAGCGGTCCATGATTCGTTTGCCTTATATCTGGACTGTAAAAAAGTCAGCCAGTGGAACATCGGGGATTACGAGCAAGGGCGGGATAGAAGCAAACTGATCGGAATCCAGGATCTGCCTTTAGGCAGGCATACCTTGCTTGTCGAGATCCTAGCTGCGGAGAGACGCGACCTCCAGGCCGACTATGACGCAAGGGCCGAAGAGTATTATGATGGATGCGCGGAAACATTACGCAGTATCGGCAGGGCGTATGACATAGAAAAAGATTGTGAATATGATCTGCCCCGGCCAGAGACTCCGGATGGTCCGCCATATGCGAGATTCTCGATAAACATCGACCCTGCCGCCCCTGGAGCCGGAGCATTCATCAAGAGGGTGCTATTGAGTGACGGGACGGCATTGGAACCAGGCCAGAGCAGCCCACCGAACATAACCCACCTACCACGTGAAGATGATTCAGATATCGCGCTTCTAGAAACATCTACATTCCAGACATACAAATACCACGGAGGCAATCCATTCACAAGTGGTAGGATGGAAGAAGGCAGTTGGGTGCTTCTCATAATCGATGTGGTTCCGAGCTCTATCGACACAGGGATTGTTTCTCAGTCTGATGGAGAGCTGCATATATTCGGACCTACGGACGAGAAGTACCATACTGTGTATAAGACACCGGAACTCGTGACTTATTATCCGGGAGAGGTCCTGAATTACGCTGAGTTGGAAGGAAGTGAGATGCGCCTCAAGCCCGAGATGGAATGGTTGGAATCACCGAACAAGAAAGAAGGCCGCTCGGCAGATATAGAAGGGATTGTGATACATTCGACCGAGGGCAGCGGAACAAGCGCACTGAACACATTCGAGAATCCGGAGTCTAAAGCGAGTGCGCACTATGTGATTATGGAGGACGGGAGGATCCACCACATGGTAGATGATGGGGATACCGCTTGGCACGCGGGACCGAATGCCAATCCGTCATACATCGGCATCGAGATAGCGGGATATGCGGAGAAACCAGGATTCTCATTCACAGATGCACAGTATCAGTCTGCCGCACTGCTCGTGAACCATCTCATGCGAGAGCACGGAATCGAAAGGGAGAGCGTGGTTTCCCACCAGTGGGTCAGTCAGAACCTAGGCGGCACCAACCACCGGGATCCAGGGCCGAATTTTGATTGGGCCGAGTTCGATTCCAGGCTGGAGATACTGGATGTGTGCAGGTAGAGCGCGGAAACGCCCTCTCGCAACCAATAAAAACATCCCCGGCGGTTCTTTTCCATGGGCAAGGAGGAAGAGAGACGACTGATATACCAGGCATCGATGGGCATCGGCGTCATAGGGATGGCGGCGCTGCTCATTCTGGGCCTGATGGTCAATGGCATAATAGACAGCACGCGCCAGTCCATGCTGGACAATATCGACAGCGTCTCAGAGAGCCTGCTGGGCGTGGAGAATGCGGTCGGGAACATGGAGCTCCAGATAGACTCGGCCGACCAGACCATAACCGGATTCGTCGGGACCATCGATCCGATATCGAATGCGCTCTCCGATACCGGGGATGCGCTATGGGGGGTGGGCAACACCCTTGCCGGGATCAATGTGCTGGGCCTAGACCTCTCCGGGCCGGGGCAGGGCGTGAAAAGCGCAGCTTCTTCCATAGACGATTCGGTGGCGAGCCTGGATAGCTCCAGATCAGGGCTCGAGAGCCAGAGGACGGCGTTGTCTGACCTGAAAGAGGCTGTCGGCGATATAACCGATGACATCCGCCAGAAGAGGGCGGACCTGGAGGAGAGCAAGCGGTCGCTGGACGATGCGTTCGGCTCCATGAAGCTCGCCCTGGGGCTGTTCTTCTTCATCGGGCTCTGCCTTTTCGCGATGCAGATGCTTAACGCTTATGCGGGGATGAGATGATGTACCTGAAGATACACCAGAGCCAGAGGGGGAGGATAGTGGCCGTCTGCGATGAGGGCTTGGTCGGGAAAGTCCTCACGGACGAAGACGTGGAGATAGACCTGGAGATGTACAGGGGCTTCTATGTCGGAGAGAAGGCCACCGAGCAGGAAGTGAAGGACGCGCTCAAGCGTTTCGATTCCGCGAACCTGGTCGGGAAGGGCGCTGTCGAGGCCGCGCTGGCCCTGGGACTCGCGGAGCGCCGGGACGTTATGTATATAAAGAAGATTCCCTATATGCAAATCTACAGATTATAGAGTGGGGGCTATGAAATCCATAACTATCGTAGCAGAGGATAAAGTCGGTCTGCTCGCAGACATATCTTACATCCTTGCCAAGAGCAAGATAAACATCGAGACCGTCTCGGTGGATGTGGTCGGCGGAAAGGCGATCATCTCTTTGGGCGTGGGCGACATTACCAAGGCCAAGCAGGTCGTGGAGGCTTCTGGCTACAAAGTCGAGGACCCGGAAGCGGTCGTCATAAAGCTGAGCGACAAGGCCGATGAGGTGAACAGGGTCACCAAGATGCTCACCGAAGAAGGCGTGGACGTCAAGAACGTGCGCATGCTGACCAAGGACAGCAACAACACGGTCCTCGCGATACTGGTCGATAAACCCAAAAAGGCGGCGCTCATCCTCCAGCCGCACCTTATAACCACGCAAGCGGACTATTAGGTTCAGAGATCCATCTCGATGGATTTCTCTTTTTTATCTATCTTAGCTCCTCTTTTCTCGAGCTCCTTGATGTCCCCTTTTTTGGCCATCGCTATCAGCGACTCCACCTCCGGGTACTTCTGGTAGATGGCATCGCCCTGCTTGCGCATGGCGGATTGCTCTTCATGCAACGCGGCCAGGCGCTCCTTCTGCTGCTCCAGGCGCTTCCTGAGCTTCTCGAGCTCCGGGTTCTCCTCTTCCACGTTCGAGTAATAGGCGTCCGCGGCCTCGCTGAGGCTCGGGAATCGCTTGACCTCGAGGGATTCGCAGGATGAGAGGGACGTTAGGGAGAACCCCACGGGCTTTCCATCCTTGTAGAAGACGATCGGACTCGCTTCTTTCCGGATTCTTTCCACCTCGGCCTCTATGGATGCGAGTTTCTTCTTGTCCAGGCTGGCGCCAGGAGTCTTCTCATCGACCCCTGCTCGGGCTAGCGCTTCTAGCGAGTACTCTTTGCCCAAGGGCAGTTTGACCAAGGAGACGATGATATATTTTCCGCTCGGCTCCAGCGAACGGGCTGGCGGTTTGGGGGGCTTGTATGGCGAGCCTGCTTTTATCTCCCGGTCCGACCATGACTCGTAGCGGTGGGCGGCGATGACGGTGCCGTCCCGGACCAGGATTGCGTTCCCCTTCCCGAACATCTCGAATACCAGCGAGCCCTTGTCGAAAACGAACGAGAGGATCCGGTCTTGGTTTATCTGCTCGATAGAGAGGAGACGGGCATTGTCCAGCTCCTTCTCCACCTTCTGCGCGAACTTGCCGGCTTCTGCAGGCGGCTCGATAAATCGAGTGGCGTGGATGCGCACCCCGAGCTCGCAGAGCACCTCTTCGGATCCTATCTTGAGGCGGTAGGTGCTCTCATCCATCCGGCGCATGCGATTGAAGTGATTCCCGGCCAGCACCCCGGAGAGCTCCTTCGCCACGAACGAGTACTCGAAGGCGGACATGATGTGCATGGCAGGATAATACGGCGAGCGGTTTTAATCGTTTATCTGAGAAACTGTCCCATGGATTTGGAAGGCGAGCTCCTCAAAAACATGGAGGATGATGGGCTCGAGGAAGCCGTCGCTTCGAAGATAGACTCGTTCCACGGCCTGCTGACGCGCGAGGCCGCGATACGCCTGATAGCCAAGGAGAAGGGGCTCCTCAAGAAGGAGGAGAGGAGCTTCCGGCTCGCCGAGATACCGAAGGGCGAGAGGAAGGTGGGCTTCAAGGCGACGGTGAGAAGGATATGGCCTGTGGCATCCTATGCGTCCGGGAAGCGCTCCCGCGTGGTCGAGGTGGAGGACGAGAGCGGCTCCATGCCCCTCGTGCTATGGAACGAGGATGTGGAGCTGGCCGCCAGGCTGCGCACCAAAGATGAGGTGCATGTCCAGGGCGCATATGAGAGGAACGGAGAGCTCCATCTTGGATACAGCGGCTCCATAAAAGTCATGGCCAAGGCGGGTTACGGGAGGCTCTCGGAGCTGGAGGAAGGCGAGAGCGCCCACCTGAGAGGATTCGTCGCAAAGATAGAAGGCGCCGACAGCTTCGTCAAAGGAGCACAGACGGTCCGGGGATCCTCTTTCATCATCTCCGACGGCAGCGCAGAGAGGAGGTGCGTCATCCTCGGCGCTATGGAGCGGGCCTCGAAGCTCCAGGAAGGCGATGAGGTGATAATAGAGAACGCAACGGTCTCCAACGGCAACCTGGAGATAGGCTCTGAGAGCAGGCTTCTCTCTAGACGGGCCAAGGACATGCTCATAGGGGAGCTCAAGGGGATGGAATGCGAAGGCGACCGGCTCGTAGCCACGATCGGGGAGCGGACCATAAAGCTGGACCGGGAGAACGCCTTGAGGTTCCTTGGTGTTGAGGCCACGGAGGACATAGAGCTCTGCACGATCGCCTCCCTCAAGAGGGATGCATTAATAAATAGTAGAATGGCCGTAAAGGTTGAACAGAGAGAAGGACATATTCTCATAAGGTGAAATGGCATGCCGCCCATCATGCTCAAGGTAGCAGAAGCGTTCCAGAACGATATCGGAAGGGGTATCGCAAGGCTCGATTCCAGAGCGAAAAGCGAGCTCGGGCTCTCGACCGGAGACATCGTGAAGCTTGTGGGGAAGAAGTCTGCCCTCGCCATAGTATGGCAGGCCCACCCCGACGACGAAGGGCTTGAGATGATACGTATGGACGGCATCCTGAGGCAGAATGTGGGTGTCGGCCTGGGGGAGAAGGTGCGGGCCGAAGCGGTCCAGGCCAAGGTCGCCAAGAGGGTGGTGCTAGCGCCCCAGGAAGCCGTGAGATACTCGGTCGGATTCGACCAGTACGTCAAGAAAAGGCTCATAGGGAAACCGCTCCTCAAGGGCAACCTCCTTCCAGTGGGGATCTTCGGGACCTCGATTCCTCTGGTAGTGGCCCAGGTGTTCCCCCAGGGCGCGGTGATGGTCACTGAAGAGACCGATGTGAGGATCAACAAGGAGCCGATCAAGGAGATGAAGAACGTCCCGAACATCACTTATGACGACGTGGGCGGGCTCAAGGACACCATCCAGAAAGTCCGCGAGATGATCGAGCTGCCGCTGAGGCATCCCGAGATATTCGAGCGGCTGGGCATCGACCCGCCCAAAGGCATCCTGCTCTATGGGGCCCCTGGGACCGGCAAGACCCTGCTGGCCAAGGCGGTCGCCAACGAGAGCGACGCCAATTTCTTCTACGTGGGCGGCCCTGAGATAATCAGCAAGTATGTGGGCGAGAGCGAAGAGAGGCTCCGGAAGCTGTTCGCAGAGGCCCAGGAGAGCGCGCCATCAATCATCTTCATAGACGAGATAGACGCGATAGCCCCTAAGAGGGAGGAAGTGACCGGGGAGGTCGAGAAGAGGATGGTCTCCCAGCTGCTCACCATCATGGACGGGCTCAAGGCCAGGGGCGAGGTCATAGTTATAGCGGCCACCAACCGGCAGGATTCCATAGACCCTGCGTTGCGCAGGCCGGGCCGCTTCGACCGCGAAATCGAGATAGGCGTCCCGGACAAGCAGGGGCGCAGCGAGATAATGAACATCCACGTGCGGAGCATGCCGCTCAGCAAGGATGTGAACGTGGGGGAGATAGCCAATATCACCCATGGATACACGGGGGCCGACCTCTCCCTGCTTTCCAAGGAGGCCGCCATAAAGGCTCTGCGTAGGGTGCTCAAGAACATCAATATAGACGAGGAGACGCTCTCCCCGCAGGTGCTGGAGAGCATAGTCGTCAACAGGGAGGACTTCTTCAACGCCATGCACGAGATACAACCCTCTGCGCTGAGGGAGGTGTTCGTGGAGAGGCCCACCGTGAGATGGAGCGATATCGGCGGATTGCAGACCATCAAGAGGGAGATACAGGAGGCGGTGGAGCTTCCGTTGAAGACTCCGGAGATATTCGAGAGGATGGGCATCCGGCCGATAAAGGGCATACTGCTCTATGGGCCGCCGGGGACCGGCAAGACCCTGCTGGCAAAAGCCGTCGCCCATGAGAGCGAGGCCAACTTCATATCGATCAGCGGGGCCCAGGTGCTCACCAAGTACGTTGGCGAGAGCGAGAAATCCGTGCGAGACATATTCAGGAAGGCCAGGATGGCGGCCCCATGCGTGCTGTTCATAGACGAGATAGACGCCATCGCGGTCAGGAGGACCGGTTCGGGAGAGGCAGGGACGCTCGTCACCGAGAGGATAGTCGATACCCTGCTCACCGAGATGGACGGCCTGAGGAGCCTGAAGAACGTGGTGGTTATAGCGGCCACCAACAGGCCCGACATGCTGGACGCCGCCCTGATGAGGGCAGGCAGGTTCGATCGCCTGATAGAGATAACCACGCCGGATGATGCCGCCAGGCTGGAGATATTCAAGATATGCACCGCCAAGATGCCGCTGAACAAAGACGTCAACCTGAAGGATCTTTCGAGGCTCACCGAAGGCTACACCGGAGCGGATATAGAGAACCTGTGCAGGGAGGCGGGCATGACTGCCATACGGGAAGGCGCCAAGAAGGTGCTGATGGGCCACTTCGAGATGTCTTTCAAATCCATAGTCCCGAGCATAAAAAAGGAGGATGTGGAGAGCGTCCGGAAATTCAAGAGCGCCGCTGCCAACATGTACCGCTGAGCAGCGCGCGCAAGAGAGGTCGTGCGTTTGGACATATTGATAGAGAAGGATGAGGCGATCCAGATGGCAATCAGCGTCAGCGCGATATCCCTGGCGCTCGGCATAGTCTTCGCCACCCCAGAGGGCATAATGAGGAGCCCTGGGGAGTTCCTCCTGTTCCTCGCCCCGCTGTTCGTCACCGTCGGGAGCGGGTTCATACTCCATGAGATGTCCCACAAGCTGGTCGCCATCTATTACGGCGCCCATGGGAAGTTCAGGATGTGGACCCAGGGGCTGCTGTTCATGCTGGTGACGTCGTTCTTCGGCGTGCTCTTCGCAGCCCCGGGAGCGGTTTATATCTACGGGAAACGGATAACCGCCAAGGAGAACTGCCGCATCTCACTGGCGGGCCCGGCACTGAATATCATCCTGATGGCATTCTTCCTGGTGCTGGATGCGATTGCCCCGGTCACCCAGTTCTTCTCGTTCCTGCTCGGGATGCCCGGGTTCGAGGGGCTCGGGATCGTCGGAGGCATGCTTAGCGTCTGGAGGTTCGGGGCAGCCATGAACATCATCCTGGCCCTCTTCAACATGATACCCGCTTTCCCGCTGGACGGGAGCAAAGTATATAGATGGAACCGGCTCCTCTGGCTGGGCGTCATCGGACTGCTGCTGGGATTGGCGGCGGTGCTGATAAGCCCCGGCATGGTGATAGGCTGGATAATCATGCTTCTTTTCTTCACCGTGCTATCGAAGGTGCTTTTCGGCTGATGGATATGAGAGGGGCTGAAGCGGTACTTGAGAGGATAAGCCTGCTGGGAAGGCCTTGCGTGATGAAGACCAGGGTGGCCAAGGGCTACCGCGTGGAGAAACTTGATGAACGGCTCAGGATGGAGAGGACGCGCGGGGAGGCCAGGCTCCTGCACAAGGCCAAGCTGGCCGGGGTCGAATGCCCGACGGTCTTGCAAGTCGACGATTTTGAAATCGTGATGAGCTCCATAGACGGCAAGAGGCCTTCGATGATACCGAGAGAGTGCGAAGAAGCCGGAGGGCTGCTCGCGAAGCTGCATGGGGCGGATATAATACACGGGGATTACACCCCTGCGAACCTCATCCTTGGCAGGCGTCTTTATGTGATAGATTTCGGCCTCGGGTTCATATCCAACGACATAGAGGACAAGGCTGTCGACGTGTTCACCATGCTGAGGGCGCTGGGGGAGAGCGGTGGCAAGTCCGAAAAGGATGCGTTTCTCTCAGGCTACCGGAGCTACAGGAGCGCGGCTAGCGTCCTGAAACGTGTCTGCGGCGTGGAGAGCAGAGTGAGATATGCCCCCTAGGCCAGCCTTGCCTTGACCCGCTCCAGCACGCGCTCTATGAAACCGGAGGGGATACTCCTCCCTTCCTTTGGCGGGCACCCATAGTCATCGCGGCCGGCGTAGATTTTCAAGTTCTCGCTTTTTTTCCATATCTCGGCTAGGCTCTGATCCGGGTACTTGCCCTGTATGCTGACATCATCCCCCGGACAGCGTAGCGCGAGCCCGTCCCGCCTCATGAAAAGACCTATCCCGAGCTGCTGGCAGCTCTGCACCCCTGCATAGACCGAGATGCCATCCTCCAGGAGATCCTTGGGGCTGATTACACGGTTCTTCAGCGCCCACAGGTTTATCTGGGTGTAGACGTCGAGTAGCTCCTCCTCGCTCGGCATCATCGCCTGGAGGACATCGCCGCGGCTGCATGCGCCGGAGACCATCGGCGGAGCCGCCACCGTATACATGTTGCGCCTCCTGGCCCATTTGTATATTGCGACCTGCTCGTCTATGTTGCTCTTGAGCATGGGGTTCGGTATCAGGGCCAGCCGTGTCGGCTCGCCAGGGACATAGCGGTTGAACCCGCATTCCACGAGCATCTCGATGTTGAGGTTCCTGATCCCCGGGTACCATGCCCTGCCGACTATGGCGGCCTGCAGCTCAGGGTTGAACGAGTTCAGACCGTAAAGGATGGAGACTCCCATGTCGTTGAGTTCCCTGGCGAGGTAGTAATGGCCCATGTCGAAGAGGCGCCTGGAGCGCTGTGAATCGAGGAGCGCCCCTCCTTTCGTGAATATCAAGGGCTGGATTCCGCTCTTTAGGAGGTAGTCGAGGAAACCCAGCAACTGCCTCTCTTCGAGCGGCTCTCCAGGGCCTATTATCTTCACCGAACGGAGGCCAAGATCCTTGGCTTCGTCCACAAGCCTCAAGATCTGACGATGGCTGAGCAGCCGGCCTCCTTTCCTCAGTTCCCCGACTGGGTTGAAGCAATGCTTGCACCTCAGGCTGCAGCTGACCCCGCCGGGCATATCCAGGTCCATGGCCAGCATCCGACCGTCCTTAGCAGCCTCCTGCAGTTCGGCCTTGCTGAAGTTCCAGCCCTTGACGTCATTGACATGCCCTTTCGGGAACTTCCCCTTGAAGACCTCTTTCACCTGCGGCATCACGAGCCGCTTTCCTGCATGGGTTATCATGTAGGAGAATATGGCAAAAGGCGTAGATTAGGCTGATCCTTGTGTGCGCAAGCGGCCTTAATAAGCCTGCGAAAACCAGCTATAAAGGCCGGTTAGGGGAACCCCGTATACCCAAAGTGGTGCGGAAGCACCACTTGCGCAAGGCCGTCTTTATAGGAGCTGAAGACTAGGCCGGCCAAGCGCCACAATAAGTTCTTTAGTGCGCTCAGTTCTGGAGCTCGGCTATCTTGGCGAATACCGGGAGCAGTTTCTTCTGTGCTTTCCTGAGCAGCTCTCCTGCGGCGGCATCGCTGATACCCATCCTCTCCCCGATGTCCTTGAGCGTGCTCTGCTTGGGGACATCATAGTAGCGCAGGCGGCTGGCGAGCCTCAGCGCCTCCATCTGCCTCTCCGTGAGCATATCGGTGGCCGAGATGAATTCCATGTAGCCGCTTTTCAGATGCTCCTCGGTGCAGATCCTCTCGGTCTCTTTCAGATAGTGTTTGGAAGCGACCTTGACGTTGTAGCTGTTCTTGAGCGAGTCGAGGAACTGCTTGAGCGAATCGAACGAGGGGGCGAAGAGCCTCGCCCGCTCTATGCCGGAATCGTAGACGGGGGTCGTGATGAATGCGCATCCGGAAATGTTGAGGGCGTGGTGAGTGGAAGCGTCCTCCTTGGTGATGGTTATGATGTCGGCGCGCTTGCCGTCCTTCCTCAGGACCTTGACATCCACCGCGGTGGCGTGGCGACGGAGAGAGTCGATGAACCTCGCAAGGTCCCCTCCCCTGATATTGAACAGATGAGATATCCTGTTGTCTGAGGAGCCCAGCTCGGCCAGGTAGCGGATGCGGGTGTCCGGATGCCTCTCCGGCACATCTGAACAGATGCAGTCGTGGTTGTATTCCACGGTGACTATAAGGGGATCCGTCATAGGTATTGTTATGCGCGGAAGGGTTTTTAAAGTTGTTTTTAATGGTATTTTGTATGTTAAAAGCTGGATGAGAAGGTATTTATTCTGCTAAATCCGTATCTTTATCGGGCTAGAGCGGGGCTAGGGGTCCCGGCACCGCAAATCCCCTTAGGCGGCTCGAATGCCCGGGGCGTTCTGTCATGCATGCATGCCCTTTGCCTCAAGCGTTGACGTCCTGCCTCGTGTGGCGGGACAATAAGTGAATCGGGTCAGGCCGGAAGGAGCAGCCCTAAACCTATTGTGCCGTGCTTGCGAGATACAGGACCGAGTGGACGGCATAGGCTCCTTGCATGCCTGATCAGGGCTAACCGGGTGCCCACCTTGCAGTGGCCATGTGTTTCGGGTTTTGGAGTCAGGGGAATGCCACATCGCGGAACGCATCGGCGACAGCCCCTTCGAAACGGGCCGAGAGCGTTTTCAGGAACAGTGCCCGCACCTCTTTCGAGAGCTCGCCGATTGACATGCCGGAATATCCGGAGATGGATCGCGCGGCATAATCATCAAGCGCGCCGTCCAAGCCACAGCTCCGGGTGAGGGCTGCCGTCTCGTTGCGCACGGCTCCGAAGTCGCCCTCGTGCTCAGCCAGTTTCATGAAGATGAAGATGTTCGATTTCGCATAGCGCTCGATGCTAGGATCAGCCCCTTGGATGAGTGTCTCCCTGCCCCGGGTGAACATCTGAGCCAGCCCGTCCTGCTCGATATAGCCGAGCCATTCCTTCAGCGCGCTCTGGCTTGCGCCCTGGCGCTGGAAGAGGACGAAACCCATCAGGAACTGCTCGTATGAGTTGAGTTGGGAGATGACCTCAGCCCCGTGGACCGGATTGCCCTTCTGCAGATGGCCTATCTCATGGGCGAGCATCCTCATGAGCTTCGAGAAGCCCGAGGATTCTGCCTCCGATGATAGGTATACTCCGCGGCCGGATTCCGAGCGGGATTTCTGCACCGCATATGCGGGAAGCTCTCCCCAGGAGCGGTGGAAACAGGAATCGGGCGGAGCCGTCACGCGTATGTCAGCTGGCATGCCCTCTGAAGAGAGGCGGTGGGTCTCGTTGATGAGATCTATCAGGTCGTCGCAGAGGCCTTCGCATGCCCGGAGGCGGGCGAGCCCTGCGGTGCGGCCATCCGCCGGCTTGTTGAGCTCGATTGTGGTCTCGTTATAGGACGTGCACAAATCATCGCCACGGCATGCCTGTGAGACTGCCAGCGAGGATACGAGGGGGATTATGAGGCCCAGCTTCGCGCGGAGAGGGCGGCGCCTGCCATGCTGCCTGACTGGTTCATGATGCGAGGGCATTCCGCCTGCCGGTGTTTTATTGTGTTTAGACATGCTAATATATGATTATGTTCTGCTGGATATTTATTGCTATCTGTATGGGCAGGATAAAGGAAAATAAATAACACCCTTCGGGTAAATCCGAATCCTGAGCGCTCGCTATCCGCGGGCTGAAGCCCGCGGTATTTGCCGCTCGCGCTCTTTATGAAAAGAAAGCAGGCAGTTGCATCTGTCCCGCTTCTGGAT
>JBFLVJ010000006.1:0-13243 GCA_040758595.1 Microcaldota archaeon
TGTGTCCTGAAAGCCAAAATCAATTTATATTACCTATCTACAAATCTCTTTCGATACTTCTGGGTTTCTTTTCAAGCCAGGCGGAGGTGCGAGTATGGACATCAAGGAGATTAGCACGATGATAGGGGACATGGTGAACGACACCAGCATCCCGAAGAACATCAGGCGGGCGTTATCCGAGGCCAAGAGCCGGCTCGAGAGCGACGAGGAGAACAACGTCAAATTGAGCGCTGCCATCTACGTCATCGAATCCATCGCCGAGGACATCAACATGCCGCCACATGCACGCACCCAGATCTGGGCCATAATCAGCGCCCTGGAATCCCTCAGCGACCGGCCCCTCTGATATCATGTTCGAGGATCTGAACGAGAAGGGAGTGAGGCTGACCATCGAGGCAGAGGGCCTCCTCCGGGCCAACCGCTCCGAGGAGCTCGTCCGCAAGGTCCTTGAACTGAAGAAGCCCTTCATATCCAAAGATGATATAGAGCCGCTCCTCCCGAAACCCGGGACCACGCCAAAACCCGGAACCGGAAACACGCCCCCCTGGACCCGGGACGCAGAACCCGAAACCGAGGTCGTGCGCCCGGCTTATTTCTCGCCTCTCGCAAAGGAATACTCCGCAGACATCAAGCTCAACCACAGCGTCGATGTGACCGGCAAATCAAGGACCAAAGGGGAAGTGGACAATTTCATCGCCCACTTCAGGAACAGGTTCGAGCGCGTATCCAGGATGCTGAGGCGCAGCGGGCCGGTCCCGAGCATGGACCTGGCGGACGCGCGGCGCCGCATAAACGAGAAAGCAAGGGTCATCGTCTTCGTGAGCGGGAAGAGGGAGACCAAGAAGGGCAACCTCCTTCTCGATGTGGAAGACCTCACCGGGGCATTCAAGATAGTCATCTCGGCCAACAGGAACAACGAGAAGCTCATCGACAAGGCCAAGTATATCATGCTGGACGACATCATCGCCATAACCGGCAAGGTCTTCGAGCCATACATAATCGCAGAGGACGTCGAATGGCCCGAGCTGCCGGTCATCCGGGAAAAGAAACGGGCCGAGAACGACGTGGCCGCCGCCTACCTGTCCGACATCCACTTCGGCAGCAGGTACTTCCTCGGAAAATACCTCAAATCCTTCAGCGACTGGCTCCACGGAAAAGGAGAAGCCAGGGAATTGGCAGGCAAGGTGAAATATATCTGCATAGCCGGAGATATCGTCGACGGCATCGGAATCTACCCAAACCAAGAGAAAGAGCTCGTAGTCAAGGACATCTTCGAGCAGTATCGGATGTTCGACGATTTCGTGAACGGGCTGCCGGATTACATCGAGATAATCGCCGCCCCGGGAAACCACGACGCGGTGAGGAGGGGGGAGCCACAGCCAGCCCTGGGGAAGGACCTCATCTGCGCCGATATAACCTGCGTGGGCAACCCGACTTCCCTGAAGATAGAGGGGGTCCGCCATCTCCTGTACCATGGCACGTCGATGGATTCCATGATAGCCAATATCCCCGGGGCTTCCTATATGCACCCGGAGAGGGTCATGGTCGAATACCTGAAAAGACGCCATCTCTCGCCGCTTTATGGCGGCAACCTGATAATCCCCGAGAACGTCGATTATATGGTGATAGAGGACCCTCCCGATGTCTTCCACTGCGGCCACGTGCACAAGAACGGATACACCCAGTACAGGGGGACCCTGGTCATCAATTCAGGGACCTTCCAGGACAGGACCGATTTCCAGATAAAGCAGGGCCATGTGCCCACCCCGGCCCTGGTGCCGGTCCTTGAGATGAAGGGCTGGCGGCTCCATACGCTGGATTTCAAAAGCTGACCGCAAAACCCCTGTTTCGACGTCGATAGGCCAACGTTTATAAATTTAGACTGGCAATCACGGTACACAGTATATTTACCGATGGTGGTTCAATGGCGAAGTATCTTATAGCGAGACAACTCTCAGGGAAGAAACTTGTGACCAATGATGGCGACGACTTCGGAAGGCTCGTCGATATCGACGTCAACGAAGTGAGCGGCAAGATCGAGAAGCTCATCGTAGAGCCCAACCCCGACAGCCAGACTGCCGGAAAGCTGAAGAAAGACGATGGCATGGTCCACATCCCCTACGAGAGCGTGCTCGCCGTCGGCGACTTCATCATCGTAGAGAGAAGGAACATGTCCTACTGATTTTTCCTTTTTACCCCCTCTTTTTCGCATATATTAAATCTGCTTGCTCCCTATTCCCTTCATGCATTCCTACATCGCCGGGATAGACGAGGCTGGAAGGGGCCCTGTCATAGGCCCTCTGGTGGTGTGCTGCGCCTCCTGCAAGCGGGATGACGAGAAGAAGCTCCGGAAGCTCGCCTCCAAGGACTCCAAGGCATTGGCCGAGAAGGCCAGGCTGGAGGCCTACGAGGCGCTCAAGAGGATATGCTCTTTCAGATGGCATGAAGTCAGCGCCCAGGACCTCAACCGCCTGATGGGGAAGATGTCCCTGAACGACATAGAGGCCATGCATATGGCTGAACTCATGAAGAAAGTCGACGACGGGGACGTCATGATAGACATGCCGGATCGCTATTCCTGGACGTTCAGGAAGCGGATGGAGCGGCTCGGGGCTACGCGTTTCGAGGCCGAGCATAAAGCCGACGAGAAATACCCGATCGTGGCTGCGGCGTCCATATGCGCCAAGATAGTGCGGGATGCAAAGATCGCCGAGATAAGGAAGGCGACCTGCGATTTCGGGAGCGGCTACCCCGGTGATCCCAAGACCATCGCGGCGTTGAAGGACCGGGAGAAGAGGGCGTCCCTGGAGCCTTTCATCAGGCAGAGATGGAAGACATTGGAGAACATAAAGCAGACAAAGCTTTTCGAGGGAGAGGATGGCTAAGGTCAGGCTCAAGAACGATGGCATAGAGGTCGAGGTCCCTGACGGGTCCATGGTGCTGGATTATCTCAAGGACACCAACCTTCCCCGAGGGTGCGAGGAGGGTGAATGCGGAGTGTGCGTCTGCTCGGTCTCCAAGGGAACCGAGAACACGGAACGCAAAACCCAAAAGGAGGAGACCACCCTGGCCAGGATAGGGGCTTATCCCTCCCAGAGGCTGGCCTGCCAGTTGAAGATAAAGAAAGGAGAGATAGAAGTGGAGTACTAGTTCCCGTTGCTCTCCACTATCATCATGCCGGTCATCGCCCTGTGGGTGGTGGCGTAGTATTCGCACTCCATCACACGATCCATTGTCAGCGCCTTGCTCTGTCCGGGGCCGAGGACGCCGGTGTCGAACACCTGCTTGCCGTCAATGAAGCATGTCGCCGAGCGCGGGTATGCGCCGATGTTGAGGAATGTCACCTTATCGCTCACCTTGACGGTCAATTCAGCCGGGTCATATGAGAAGTCCTTTATGTTGACTGTGTGCTCCTGCGGGACGTATTCCGCCGGAGTCTCCCGCTCCACGGTGAATGCCACCTGCCTCTTGATGGAAGGCGAGTAGGGAGTGCCGTCGTTGTTCAGCAGCACCAGCTCCAATGTGTGCTGGCCCAGGGCGAGCCCGCTGATGACGAAGTTCTTGGTTGCCACCGTCTGGGGCTCTCCGCCGTCCACGGTCAGCCTGAAGTGCCCCTGTCCCGATGCCGCTTGCCCACCGGGCGATTTGAGCAGGAGGTTCTGGATGTTCACGCCCAATGTGACGTCTCCGACATCTCCGGCTATGTAGAGCACCTCCCCCTCATAGGGGCTGAGGATGGAGACCACAGGGGTCGGCGCGGGGGGAGGAGGCGGCGTGACGTTTGTCACGTTCTGGGCCGGTTCCTCGCCAGCGCATCCGGTCAGCATCAACGAAACCAGGATCAAACCTAATACGAGAAGTCTCATAGACCACTCTTCCCCTATAAGTCCTTTAAAACCATTGCCCTGCCTCTACTCTACGATGATAAAGGGCGTGCTTTTCGATTTTGACGGAGTCCTCGTGCGCTCTGAGCCGCTGCATAAGGAGACCTTCATGGAGCTGCTCAGGCCCTATGGGGTGCAGGTCTCGGATGAGCGCTGGTACAGTGAGTTCGCTGGCACTGGCTCAAGGCACATATTCGAGGTCCTGGTGAATGAATACAAGCTCGGCCTGGACTTTGGAGAGCTGGTGGAGAGGCGCAAGAGGCTCTACGAATCCAGGGTAAGATCCGGGCAGCTGGAGGCGATGCCTGGGGCTCAGGAGTTCATCCTTGCGCTCAAGGAGCAGAGGATAAAGACTGCCATCGTCTCCGGAAGCCACCGCACCAATGTCAGGGCCGCCCTTGAGACGCTGAGACTGGGCCCTGTGGATGCCATCGTCAGCGGGGACGACCTTGAGAAGAGGAAACCCGATCCGGCCCCGTTCCTCAAAGGGGCGCAGATCCTAGGCCTCGGACCCGGCAAATGCCTGGTGCTGGAGGATTCGCTCTCTGGATGCGAGGCCGCCAGAAGAGCCGGCATGAGACTGGTCTTCGTGAGGCCGAAGATTGCGATAGACCCTGGAGCCTACGACCTTGAGATAGAAGATTTCACAGGAGACGACCTGAAGGCCCTCTGGAAGCTTATAGGGCAGAGCGGATAGCTTCCGCGAGATCGCCCATTGATCGGTAGCGCTCGTCAGGAGATTTCGCGATCGCTCTCATGACCACGTCTCCGGCCTTCTCAGGCACATCACGCACCAGGGAGCTCGGATGAGGCGGATAGCGGTTCAGCACCATCAGCATCCTCTCCACATTGCAGTTGCCGCTCTCTAGGAACGGGTTTTTCCTCGTCAGCATCGCGTACATGAGCACTCCGAAGCTATAGACGTCGACCCTGGGATCATAATATGCCCTTGTAGAAGAGAACTGCTCCGGGGAGATGTATTCGATGGTCCCGTAAACGTACTCTGGGCGGGGATCTCCGGCTATCCCAAGGGCTGCGCTCGGCCTGCGTGACATTCCGAAATCGACCAGCTTGGCGGACGGGAGATGTCCCTCCGGCACTGGAAGAAGCATGACGTTGGCTGGCTTGATATCCCCATGGACCATATCAGCTTCATGCAGGCACCCTATCGTATCGCAAAGCTCGATCAGCGTAGGGACCGATGCCCTCCACGGCAACGGGCCGTTGTCCGCGATCATGGCGTGCAAATCCATCGCCCGGAGATATTCCATCACTATGAACGGGCTCTCATGGTAGGTGCCTGAATCGATGAACCTGACTATGCCAGGTTGGTCCAGGCTGGACAGGGCTTCAGCCTCTCTCATGACCGATTGGTTCGCGAATTCGGATCCGTATGATGCTATCTTTATTGCGACCTGCCTCTGGGACGCCATGTCTATGGCAGAGTAGATGGTCGCGGTGCCCCCGAAACCCAAGGGCTCTCCGAGCAGGTATCTGCCGCTGATGGCGCCTTGCGGACCTTCAGCGCTAGGACTGAACGAGACGAACGGCCTCCTATCGTGGAGGGCCTCGAAGTCTGCTGCCGGGGTGCTCTGCAACGACCTCTCGAGCGTCGGCCGCTCTGAGAAGCTCGGCCGGAACGGGGTCTGACGCCTATACATGTTATAATTAGTGTAAAAACGTTTATTTAAAGCCATGTGTCTCTGGAAGATACCGAAAGGATCGCCGCTTTGAGCTCCGCCGCGCTCTGGAAACGCTTGGCCGGATCCTTCGATATCGCTCTCATGACGACAGAGTCCAGAGCGGAAGGGAGAGAGAGCCATGCTCCGGGCGGACTTGGGTCTAGCGCCAGCACCCTGTCGATGGTCTCCCACTCGTCTTTACCGTAGAAAGGGTTCCAACCGGCCAGCATCTCGTACATCAGGACGCCGAGGGAGTACATATCGCTCAGGGGGGTGATGATCCCGCGCTCGAGCGCCTCCGGGGCCATATAGTCCAGTGTGCCCAGGACTATATCTGTGTCCCCTCGCATATCATCGGTTGAATTGAGGGACCTGGCAAGGCCGAAATCCAGGAGGAAAACTGCCGGGGAGCGCTCGGATGATATCAGGATGTTCTCTGGTTTGATGTCGCCGTGAGCGATGCCCCCGTCATGGGCGGCCTTGAGAGCATCGCAGACCTGCGAGGAGATATGCAAGGCCATAGGCCATGGGATGGGTTCTCCCTTGTCCAGGTGGGTGTGCAGATCTGCGCCGCGGATATATTCGAGCACAACGAATCTGAATCCGCCCGCGACGCCATGCTCTACAAGGGCGGGAATATTCGGGTGTGAGAGCCGGGATAGTGCGGCTGATTCGCGTGCGATCGATTCCTCCGAAGCTAGTGCGCTCAAAGAGTTAGAGACGCGGGGAATCTTGATGATGACCTTCTTCCCGGAAGAGATATCCGTCGCAAGGTGGAGCATACTCATGCCGCCTCTTACCAGCACAGAAACGCGGTATCTGTCATTGAACAGACGGTCGGGTCCTAGCAGAGGGATCCCGTGGAAACAGGATACCTCTTGGGCAGGGCTGCCCGCCGAGTCGGATCTGGCCTGCATGGCCAAGCGTGCATTGCTTAGTCTGAAGGGAGACATGATTGTTGTTTATATTGGATAGACGGGTTTTAAAAGCGAGCGTCTATGTGCACGAGAGGATAGCCGCCCTCATCTCTGATGTGGAGCAGAACCGGTGCTTCGGCTCCTTCGCGATCGCCCGCATGATGAGGCTATCCGCGCATCCCGGAAGCGAAACCCTGCGCCCCGGCGGCTCTGGATCGTAATTGATTATCCGGTCCACGACCTCCGGGATATTCTCTCCGTCGAACGGATTCCTTCCGGCCACCATCTCATAGATGACGACGCCGAGGCTGTATATATCCGCCCGGTGGTCGTAGTGGGGCATGTCGAAAGTCTCAGGGGCCATGTAGGGGAATGTGCCCACCACTATGCCTGGAGTTATCCTAAGATCGTCATCCAGAGCGGAGTCCATGAATTTCGCAAGGCCGAAATCCAGCAGGGTCGCTTTGAGGCCGCCCATCAGGGTGATTATTATGTTCTCAGGCTTCATGTCATCGTGTACGACCCCCCTCTCGTGAGCAGCTCCCAAGGCATCGCAGAGCTGGAGCGAGATCTTGCCCGCAAGAGACCACGGCAGCCTCCCGTAGCCGCCTTGAAGTATATAGAGGTCCTCTCCCGGGATGTAGTCGAGGACAACGAACATCTTGCCCTCATGGCAACCCGAGTCCCTCATCCGGACGACGTTGGGGTGCCTGATCCTGGAGAGGGCTCGCTGCTCTCTGCGCATGGAAAGGGTCGACATCGATTTAGCGGCCGGGTCAGAGGCCATCTTCACAACAACCAGTTCACGGGTGAGCATGTCCTTGGCGAGATATACGCTGCTCATCGCCTTGTTCTCATGTATCGGGACCTCGACCAGATAACGGTCTGCTATCATACCAGGCCTGTCTTGGGGGAGGCGGTCGCTCTCGGGTTTGTGATGCTCCATCGGAGCGGTTATCCTGCCCGAGGATGTGAACCTTGAGAAGCTCGGGTTCGAGGCCAGCTCACGGAGAGAAGAGAGCCGCCGTTCGTTAGCACTGGGTCTGGATGGACGCAAATCGCCGCTGGGAGGCATAGACCGGCTTATCCCTAGTAGTCTTATAAATCTTACATCACCCCGTCGAGGGAAACGCGGAAAAATCCGCACAGGAGCGTTTAATATGTGTTCGATGACAATCATACCCATACGGAAATCCCGTTCGAGATGTAGATATGATAAGGCTTGAACTGGACCGGAAGAAGCGCACGCTCTGCGTGAAGGAGCCATCCGACGTCTCCTCTTTGCAGAACGGTTTCTACGGCCAGATGAGACGTGGCGTGATATACCTGTCCCCAGAGGAAGCGCTCTACATAATGGACATAAGGAACGGCAGGTGCTACGACCATGCCGGCAACGAATACCCATTCAACGAAGTGGCATCGCTCTTCCTGAAGAACAAGAAGCTGCTCGCCAGATACCTCACCTACAAGGACTACCGCGACAAAGGGCTGATACTGCGCGGGGTCGATGAGGCCGAGGGAAGCTACGGCCGCAGCAACTCGATAAAGTACAAAGGCGGAGAGCTCGCGCTCGACTCGTTCTCTTTCGAGGGCCTCTTCTTCCCGAACGATTTGATAACGCTGGTTGACGACGAGAAGACCGGCAAGGAGCTCTACGAGAGGTATTGGATAGGCCAGTTCGGCACCTACAAGGCTGCGCACCGCGGGCGCATCACCAAGCTCGACATCTACGAGACGATATTCCTGCTCAAGCACGGCGATCTGCGCCTGAAGAAGGCGGCGCTAAAGGACGTCGAGAAGAAGGCCCAGAAGCGCATCAGGTTCTTCACCGACATGTACATGGTCTACGAGGACTGGCGCAAGCGCGGCTATGTCATCAAGACAGGGTTCAAGTTCGGCACCCACTTCCGCATCTATTTCCCGGGGGCATCCCCTGTCAGAAGCGAGAGCGAATGGATGCACTCGAAACACGTCATCCACGTGTTCCCGAGGAAGCACAAGCTGATAATATCCGAGTGGGCGAGGGCGATACGCGTAGCGCACAGCGTGAAGAAGACGTTCATACTCGCGATTCCGGGCAAGAAGAGCGGCATCAAGGTCAACCCGAAGAAGCCGAGGCTCGATTTCTTGCTATACCACAGGATGAGGGAGGGGATCGAGACGCCGAAGACAGGCACTCCGAGATATCTGATGTACTCCCTGACCGAAGACGAATACATCGGAGGGGAGGAGCTGGCCGGGGCGCTCTCCGAGTGCGCGCATTTCGGCCTGGAGATGATGATGGCGATAGCCGACCGGGAGAGCAGCGTCACGTATTATGTGATCAAGGCGATAGACCTCCCGGGAAGCGAGTACGAGTATTACGAGATCGAGTGGATTCAACCGTGAACCCGCGACTCAGATGATGGTGATACCATGAAGGCAAGAGCGAGCCATATATTGGTGAAGGACGAGGCGACGGCCAAGAAGCTCAAGGCCGCGATAGAGGGCGGGGCGGAGTTCGCCTCTGTCGCGAAGAAGCACTCCCTCTGTCCGAGCAAGGAGAACGGAGGAGACCTCGGTTTCTTCGGGAAAGGGCAGATGGTGAAAGAGTTCGAGGATGCAGCTTTCTCCCTGGAAGTCGGCAAGGTCTCCTCCCCGGTCAAGACCGAATTCGGCTACCACCTCATCGTCGTGACAGATAAGCGCTGATTGAGGCGCACCTTTTTAATCTATTTGTTTCATAATTTGTATTGGTGTGATAATGGGGTGGGTAAAAAACAGTGCAGCATTATTGCTATTCATGCTCAGCTTCAGCTCCGCCGCCACCATAGAGGTCGGTGGACCGGTGGTGGAATCAGGCGACGCTGGCAGCCGGTTCGTCAACATGACGGCTGAGCAGATGTGCGGCCAGGCGAACGTCCAGGCGGTCTACAAGTGCCTGGGCAATGTCGTGCGCGTGGTCTCGAGCGTCCCCGGAGAGGGGAGCACGTTCTACAAGCCCGAGGGCAAGGTCGTCAGCTGTCCGGTGGTCGAACCCACGGATATGGGCGCGGAGTGTCTCCAGATGATGACGCCGAACTACTGCCCTTTCCAAGCCGAGTGCGGCTATTCTCCTGCGGTCCCGCAGGTCTTCCCGGGCCAGAACGACACCCCTGAGCAGACCGGAGACATCGACGCTTACATAGTCGAAGGCGAAGGAGCCGACGGCACGGTGGAGCCCGAGCCGATCGTCCCTGAGCCTGAGCCCTATGTGCCCAGGACGAGGGACTCCGACGACAGCAACGAAATAGAGGTGCCTGCCAACACCGCGGCTAGCGGGGTCGACGGCATGTTCGGCTACCTGTTCTATGTGGTCCTGCTGCTCGGTCTGGGTGCGATAGGCGTGCTGTTCATGCTCTTCAAGAACACCCTGGCAGAGGAAGAGGCCTAAGCAAGAAGCTCTTCGTAGGCCTTGCTTATCTTTTCAGTCTCCTTTTGGGCAAACCCGTCTTTCACCAGCGAAAGCTTCCTCTTAAGGCGCGTCCTGTCATGACACTTTAGGGCACCCCATCGCCCTTCGGATATCTGCAGGCCGAGTTCGGCCGACGCCTCTTCGGCTCCCAGTCCGGATATGGTCTTGCCCTCGGCCTCGCACTTTTTCACGAGCGCCCCCATGCGGTGATGGGCTTCCCGGAAAGGGATCCCATGCCGGGCCAGATGGTCGGCTATCTCGGTCGCCTGGGCGAAGCCCCGCTCGAGTTCGAGCGCGATGCGCCCATGGTCGAATGCCAATCCGCTCAGCACCATCGTCGCCGCGTCTATGCTGGATATGGCGCTATCGAGCCCGCCCATGACCGCGTATTTCGTCTCCTGCATGTCCGAATTGTAGCCTCCCATGAGGCCCTTGAGCGAGACGAGGCAGTGAGTGAGATGGCCGTATAACCTCCCTGCCCTGCCCCGTATCAGCTCGAGAACATCAGGGTTCTTCTTGTTGGGCATCATGCTGCTGCCGGTCGTATGCTCCTCTGCGATAGAGATGAGCGACTTCTCGGAGAGCCAGATGAGCTCTTCGCTGAGCCTGGATAGCTTGCACATGACAATCGAGAGAGCGGATAGCAGTTCTGCCTCGCACTCGCCGCGCGAGCTGATGGTGTCCAGCTCGTTCTCCTGGACATTCTCGAAAGCGAGCATCTTCGCGACTATCTTCCGGTCTATCTTCCATGAGGTCCCTGCTATCGCTCCTGCTCCTAAAGGGCATCGGTTAACCCTCGTATAGAGGTCCTTGAGCCGCTCCATATCCCGGGCGAATGAATCGTACCACGCTTCGCACCAGAACGACACTGTTATCGGCTGGGCGATCCTGGTATGAGTGTATGATACCATCGGACCGTCCTTTAGAGAGAGCTTCTGGAGCGCGCCGCGAAGAGAGCTGAGCGCGGACAACGCCTGGAGCGTGCCTTCTCGCATATAGAGACGCATATCTAGGAGCACCTGGTCGTTCCTGGACCTGGCGGTGTGCATCTTCTTGCCTGCAGGGGTCATTTCCGTCACCGCATGCTCCACATTCATGTGGACGTCCTCGAGCTCCTTGCGCAGCTTGAATGCTCCTTGGCGCCAGTCCGAATGCAGCCGCTTGAGCGCAGAGGCTATCTGCACGTGCTCCTCTTCAGAGAGGATGCCCTGCTCCTTGAGCATGGAGATGTGGGCCAGACTGCCCAGGATGTCATATGGCACGAGCCTCTGATCGAGCCCGATGTTCTCTGCGCTATTGAAGTCTATCATGGCCTCGGAAGGGGAGGCGCTGAAACGGCCTCCCCAAAGCATCTTCTTCATGCGGACATCTCCCAGCCGGTTTTATTTACCCCTCTTCTCCATGATGGCATGGTGGGCCATCAGCCGGATGGCGTTTATCTTGATGAACCCTTTGGAGTCCATCTGGTCGAACCCGCCCTCTATGTCCATGCTCGATAGCTCCTTGTCGTAGAGCGAACTGGGCGATTCCCGGCCCGTTATCATGACATTGCCCTTGTAGAGCGAGAGGCGGACCACCCCGTCGATGACTTCCTGGCTCTTGCCGATGGCGGCCATCAGGAAATCCATCTCAGGACTGAACCAGAAGCCGTTGTAGACCAGCTCGGAGAACTTCGGCTCCAGCATGTCTCTCAGGCGCATCACCTCGCGGTCCATCGCGATGGCCTCTATGTCCATGTGGGCGGCCCTCAGTATGGTGGCCCCCGGGGTCTCATAGACACCTCTCGATTTGATTCCGACGAACCGGTTCTCGACGATGTCGATGCGGCCGATGCCGTTGACCGCCCCCGCCTCGTTGAGGTAGGAGAAGAGCTCCAGCGGATCGGTCTTCTCGGTCCCATCGGATTTGTTGACCACCTTGATCGGGATGCCGTCCTTGAAGTGTATCTCCAGCAGCGTCTCCTTGTCCGGGGCGTCCTTGGGGTCCTTGGTCCATTCGAAGATATCCGAGGAGGGTGATTCGAGGGGATCCTCCAGGATGCCTGACTCATAGCTGATGTGCATAAGGTTAGCATCCGAGCTGTATGGCTTCGCATGCGTGGCGGTTATCGGGATGCCCTTCTCCTTGGCATAGTTGATGAGATCGGTCCTGCCCTTGAACTTGGCAAGGAACTCCGGGTCCTTCCAAGGGGCGTAAATCTTTATCTTGGGGTTGAGCGCCAGGTAGCTCAACTCGAATCTGACCTGGTCGTTGCCCTTCCCAGTCGCCCCGTGCGATACGTATTCGGCCCCTTCCTTCGCCGCTATCTCTATCTGCCTCTTGGCGATGAGCGGGCGTGCGAGGGAGGTCCCGAGCAGGTATCTGCCCTCATAGATGGCGTTCGCCTTGATCGCAGGGAAGATGAAATCAGTGACGAACTCCTTCTTCAGGTCCTCGACATACACCTTGGAGGCTCCGATGCCGAGCGCCTTCGCCTTCGCCGCCTCGAAATCATCTTTCTGACCTACATCGGCGATGTATGCCACCACGTCATACCCCTTGTCCACGAGCCATTTCAGTATGCACGACGTGTCCAATCCTCCCGAATACGCAAGCACGATCCTCTTCATCCCGATCAACCTCTGATGGGCATATCTGCCCGTTGTGGAATCGGTAGGCGCGGAAAAAGGATATTAAGACTCCGCGGAATCTGTTACATTTATAGGGACTAGTGTTCCAAATGAAACATATGGAGAGCACATCCCAGCTGGTGAACCTGTATGTGAAGCAGAGGCCCTTTCTCAAGGAGGTCTTGAGGCAGGGAGTGGTCAACCATTCTGCGCTCGCGAGGAAGATTTGCATAGACGCCTTCGGCGGCCTTGAGAGGGAGAGCGCGGTGAAGATGGCGCTGGTGCGCATGGCGGCCAGGATGGATAAGACGGAATCAGACCTGGAGGGAAAGATCCTGGAGATACTCGCGAAGAGCTCCATGGTGCTCAAGAACAAGGTCGCGGTGGTCATATCGCCGCGGGCGCTGGAGGGGCTCCATCCTTTATCCCAGGTGGAATCAGGCGGGCATCTCACTTATATCGTTGAGCAGAAGGAGCTTGAAGGCCTGGCGCTAAAGGGCGCTAGGGTGGAGAAGGGCTTGAACCTCATCACGATCGAGAGCCCGGAGAGCGTGGAGGAGGTCCCGGGAGTCATCTCGCATATCCTGGGTTCGCTATCATCCGAGGGGATAAACGTCGTGGAGTTCATATCCTGCTACACCGATACCCTGCTCATCGTGAGAGCCGCCGATACTGCAAGGGCCTATCGGGTCTTATCCGGGATGATGGGATAGACGGT
>JBFLVJ010000006.1:13253-80124 GCA_040758595.1 Microcaldota archaeon
AACCCAGGACCCGAGACTGGAGACCAAAAAGAGATAACGGGCCCGTTGTGAAATCTGCGGATTTCACTTCGTTCCCGTTTTTGCCTGAGGGCAGAACTGGGGACCGGGAACTGGAAACAAAAAGAAAATTCGGGCCCGGGGAGATTTGAACTCCCGACCTTCGCCTTTCCCACTTTTGGGAAAAGTGGGGTCAAAACCTTTTTCCCTAAATAGGAGAGCGTCGCTATGGACTCGGAACCGCCTAAGCGGGTCCAATCTATCCAAGCTGAGCTACGAGCCCATTTCTATAACGATAGATATCCGCATGAATTTAAAAACCGTTTTCAGTATCCTAAAATCCATGATTCTGCCCCTTTCAGAGCTCATCAGCCGTGCCGTCGAGCGGGCGCTGGAGGAGCGGATCGCAATCGCATTCTCGGGCGGGCTGGATTCGACCGTCCTGGCCACTATCGCGAAAAAGCAC
Source organism: Microcaldota archaeon (assembly GCA_040758595.1). Lineage (GTDB taxonomy): Archaea > Micrarchaeota > Micrarchaeia > Anstonellales > Bilamarchaeaceae > Bilamarchaeum. Next base: position 13,717 of record JBFLVJ010000006.1, read on the forward strand.
AGCCAGGTGGAGCTCTTCTGCGCCGGCACCGAGGGGAGCGAAGACCTCTCCTATGCCGACAAGGTCGCCTCCCAGCTCGGCCTTCCGTTGGAGGTCATCCCCATCGAGGAGAAAACGGCAATGGCGGCCTATGGGAAATGCCACTCTTTCCTGCCGATGGATTTCCTGAAGCTGGAGATAATGGTCCCGGTATACCTCACGGCCGAGGCCGCGGCGAAGAGGGGCCACAAGGTGATGCTCTTCGGCTCTGCGGCGGAAGAGCTTTTCGTCGGCTACGAGAAATACTACATCGCGAAAGAGGAGGGCAAGGATGTGGAGTCCATGCTCAAAGACGAGTTCAGGACCCTTCCTCAAAGAGACATGGCATGGATAAGGAGGGTCTGCAGGTGCTTCGGGATCGAGGCCAGATTCCCATTCCACGACAAGGATATAGGCGGACTGATGTTCTCAGTGCCCCTTGAGGAGCGGATGGACGACCGGGAGATGAAGAAAGGTATCCTCAGGGAAGCCGCCAAGGTCCTCGGAGTCCCTGAGCTCGCGCTGAAGCGGAAGAAAAAGGCGATGCAGTACGGCTCAGGGGTCCACAAGATGCTCTTCAAGAAGATAGACGAGATAAACCGGGACTTTCCCGGCCCGCAGCTATGACGCCTATCGTTTAGCCGCCTGGACCAGGTTGGATATCAATGTCGCCACGGTCATCGGGCCCACGCCCCCTGGCACCGGGGAGCAGTGCGCCTTCTTTATCACACCCTCGAAATCCACATCGCCCTTGAGCTTGCCATTTACACGGGTGGTGCCGACGTCGATTACATAGGCTCCTTTCTTGACCATGTTAGCTTTCACCAGGCCAGGGACTCCTGCCGCTGCTATTATCACGTCAGCGTGTTTCGTGTGCGCGGAAAGGTCCTTTGTCTTGGAATGGCAGATGGTGACCGTCGCGTTCTTCTGGAGGAGCATGAACGCCAGGGGCTTGCCCACCACGTTGCTCCTTCCGATGACCGTCACGTCCTTGCCTGAGACATCTATGGAATAGAAATCGAGCATGTGCATGACTGCCAGCGGCGTCGCAGGCATGAACGGGTTTCCGATGCCCATGAACATCCTGCCCATGCTGGAAGAGGTCCATCCGTCCACGTCCTTGTTGGGGTCTATGGCCTCGACTATGTTCTCGTAGTTGATGTGTTCCGGAAGCGGGGCCTGGACGATGAATCCGTGGGTGCTGGGATCCTTGTTCAGGGATTCTACCATGATGAGGAGCTCTTCTTCGCTCGCGTCGGCAGGCAGCTTCTCGAGCCGCGCCTCTGCCCCCACCTCGGCGGCCTTCTCAAGTTTCTTTCTGACGTATACCTCTGAGGCCGGATTGTCGCCCACCAGCACGACGACTAGGCTGGGCTTGACCGTCATCTCTGCTATCTCGGCCTTGGCTTTCTCGAGCAGGACCTTGGCGGGCTCCCTGCCGGAAAGGGTGGTGTACATGAAGAGAAACTGTCGGGAAGCCTTTTAAAATCGTTTTAGGAAATAAAGAAGTCATTGGGCCTGTAGCTCAGCCTGGTTAGAGCGACGGTCTTATATGACACGTTCTAATACACGGTCTTATACAGACTGAGTGCCTATGAAAGCCGTAGGTCCGGAGCAAACTTTTTGGGAAAAAGTTTGACAAAAACCCGAGAAGTTTCCGGAATTCAAAAGAGTCGAAGGTCTCGACCTGCGATTCTGCGGCTCTCCGCAGGCCCAATTTTCCATTAGTCCCCAGTTTCCGGTCTTGAGTCTTGCCGGCTGGAAAATTGGGAGGAAGTGAAATCGCTACTGCGATTTCACAACTACCCAATTTCTTTTCCTGGTCTCCCGTCTCGGGTTTCCGGTCTCCGGTTTGTACAGCGTCAAAATCGGTTTCGCTAGCCGCTCTTTATCTTCTTCCTGTACTTGATGTAGGTGGCGTAGTCGATGTACTTCTTCCTCTCGATGTAGTCCTTGGTCTTGGGTGCCTTGTCCCTGGCCGCGTCTATCCTGTCGGTGACGGTCATCATGAACGAGTCGCTGCCCGCACCGGAACCGAAAGAGGTCATGAGTATCTTAGCGCCGGCTTTGGCTTCGTCCAGCACCGCGGTCAATCCGAGCGGCGATGCGCCGGAATAGGTGTTGCCGACCACCGGAGTCAATAACCCCGCCTTCAGCTTCTCTTTGGGCACACCGAGCTTCTTGGCGGCCTCCACCGGGAACTTCGCGTTCGGCTGGTGGAACACCACGTAATCGTAATCCGCGATTTTCGTGCCGGTCTTCTCCAGCAGCCCCTGGGTGGCGCTCAAAACATGCTTGAAGTATGCAGGTTTCCCTGTGAACCTCCCCCCGTGGGTCGGGTATTCGGCGTGCTGCCTCCTCCAGAAGTCCGGAGTGTCGGTAGTGAAGGAGAATGTCGCGTCCACGGTCGCTATGGATTCCTTGTTCGGCCCGGTGATGAACGCTGCACCTCCGGAAGCCGCGGAATACTCAAGAGCATCGCCTGGCCTTCCCTGGGCGGTGTCCGCCCCTATCGCCATGCCGTACTCTATCATCCTGGCGTCCACCATGGCGAGCGCAATCTGCAGTCCTGCGGTCCCTGCCTTGCAGGCGAACTCCAGGTCGGCAGAGGTCAGATTAGGGGTCGCCCCGATAGCCTCGGCGACGATGGTCCCGGTCGGTTTAACGGCATATGGGTGGGATTCACTGCCCACATAGAGCGCCCCGAGCTTCTTGGGATCCAACTCGGCCCGTAAGAGCGCGTTGCGCGCGGCCTCGACCGCGATGGTCGCGGTGTCCTCATCCACTCCGCCGACGGCCTTCTCGAGGATGCCGAGGCCGTTCTCTATCCTGTCGGCCTCCTCTCCCCAGACCCTCGCGATCTCCGCGGTCTTTATGCGATAGACCGGGACATAAGCTCCATAACCCGTGATTCCAGCCATAAGACTACCTCTAGACTAGATGCTTTGCCGAGTTTTCGTTTTAAAGCCTACTTTTTCCGCTTTTTGGCGGGTTTCCTGGGCTTCGGGCGCGAGCCCATGAAAGACCAGGCCAGCGCGGCCAATACCGCGACACCCCCGACCAATACGATGTAGCCGAAGTTCAGCTCGCTGCTCTTGACGACAAGAGGCTCGGAGTCCTCGAGGACGGCAACAAGGTCGAACGTGGCCAGATTCCCCTCCACGACCGCTTCCACAGAGCCGGCGCGCGCCTCAGAAACGGCTGAAGGCAGTTCCACAGTGTAGGTGATGGTCACTCCCAGCTCCTTCAGAAGCTCTGCGCCCCGGGCGTTCTCCTCCTTCTGGCTCAGATAGAGGGGCCCTCCTGCGCCAGAGACCATGCCGGTGGCGTTGGCATTGTCGAAGAGCCTGTCCATCAGCCTCGCGAACCTGTCGGTCGGTATGCTGTCCACGGTGAGCGTGTGCGTCACGAAAGGCAGACCGTACTCGCTCTCATAGGTGTAATAGCCGCCCGACTGGAACTGGTCGGTGAGCGTCACGACCTTGTTCTCCGCATCCACGCTGCAGTGGAGTTCGGAGGACTGCTCGCAGATATCGGCCATCCTATCGAAGGCGCCCGGATTCATCTGCACAGAGAGCAGCCCGAGATCCGCGCTCTTCTCTATAGAAGTGTTCCCGTCGCGTTCGACCACTTGCACATATCTCTGGTCGAGCGTCGCGGCAGAAAGCACGCACAGCATAAGCAAAGCGAGTATGGTTCTCATGCGTTTTCCTGCGCATGCAATAAATAAAAAGAGCGGCTATCGCGGCTTCCGGCTCTTATATGCCTTGACCATCTCAGATATCCCTTTCTCCAGCGGCCTGGATGAGAATCCGAGTTCGGCCGCCGCCTTGGAGCAATCGAATACCCGGTCATAGGAGAGCACGGCGACGTGCTCCACTGTCATCTTGGGCTTCTTTCCTATGAGCAGGCACCACTTCTCCCCGAGCGCGGTCATCGCCATCGCGATGCCTCTGCTAACGCTCTTGGCCGGTGCCGGCACCCCGAGCTCCCGTGCGGCTATCGAAAGCACCTCTTCCTGGCCGAGGGGTTCGCCCGCGAGCACATACGTCCCATCGCCTTTGCCGATGGCAGCCCGCACCGCTCCGGCCACGTCATCCACATGGACGAACGGGATGTGGTTCTTCCCATCGCCGATCATCTTCATTTTCCCCAGTTCTATCATGGAGAGTATCCTGAAATAGTCCTCGAACCGCGGGCCGTAGAGCGTCCCGATGCGCAGTATCACGTGGTCCGGCCTGGAAGCAACCATCCTCTCGGCCTCGTATTTGGTCCGCGAATAAGCCGAATCCGGCTTCGCTGCGGTATCCTCATCAGCGGGCGTCTCCTTCAATTCTTTCCCATAGACGGATATCGAGCTGGCGAAGACAATCCTGCATCTCTCAGGGGCGGCCTCCAGAATCCTTCTGGTCAGCTCCACATTGCCTTCCCGAAGCTTTCTTGCGTCCCAAGTATCGACCGATCCGGCCAGGTGGATTATCACGTCCGCATCCTTGAGTATGCTCTTCAGCTGGCCTACGGAGAAATCGGTCACCACCCCTCTCTTGAGGCCGGAGGGCTTCCTGACCAGCGCCGTGGCATCTATGCGCTCAAGCACCGCGCGCCCGAGCCTTCCGGTAGCCCCTGTGATATATATCTTACTTGCCATACTTCTCAGATATCTCCGCGATTTTCTTATCTATCCTTTTTTCGGCTTCGAGCCGCTCGAGAGCGTACTCGTTCATGTCCATGAACTTCATCCCGGAAGCGATGGATGGATGGGCCTTCTCCATCTGCCTGGACATCTCCTGGGCGATGTGCCGGTAGTCAGGATGGCCCTGCATCGAGCTGCGAAGCTCCAGCATGTGGTAGGCCTCCCTGGCATTGAAGCTCATGTACCATCTTATGTTGTATGCCAGGGGAACCACGTACTGCGCCTCCTCGGGATGCTTCTTCCATATCTCTGAATAAGCGTTCTTGGCGGCGTCCATCACGTCCTTGAACTCGCTTTCATATCCGGCTTCCACCAGTTCTGAAGGCAGCTTGTAGCCATGGTGGGTGCTCAAGGGCTGCCTCTGCTGTGTGAGTATCCTGTGCCTGTGCATATCCCTATAAGCGCCGAAGTTCGCGCAGATGTCGAACGTATAATGCGCATGCTCGAATGCCCGTCCGGGCTTGTGCCTGCGGTTCCCGCGCTCGTTGATGTACGCCTTCACCACATCGGCCTTCTCCTGCGCATCCATCTTGGCGACTATCTCCTTGACCTTCTCCATCGGCATCCGCATATGCGGATAGAGCGCAGCAGTCGCTATCTTGTCCTCTGCGTCCTTGTCATAATCCACGAGCGTGATCGATTCCCCGCCATCAGGCGCGTCATGCGTATGCGCGAGCGCATGCACGTCCTTCCAGACACGGGCGAGATACTCCTGCATGGAAGCTCCATGCTTGTCGTTCGCCCTCCTGACAAACGAAGGTATCACTGAAGAAAGCTCCTTCTGCATCGAGCCGGCCAGCCCCTTCACCTCGGCGAGCCCGCTCCCGTACATCCTGGTGAGCAGGTATTCGAACGCCCGGCCGTCTCCGAAGAATCCCATGTTGGTGAGCGTGGATGCGGGCAGCAAGCCCCTGAGAATATCGCAGGTCTTGGCTCTTATCGTGGAATTATACGCCCGCTCGGATGTCTTCTCGTCCCTGGGCGTCCTCTCCATCACATATGCCGATACCTTGGGTATCAGGTCTGCATAGGTCTGGAAGCAGTGATCGCACGTCTTTTCATAGAGCCCGGCGAACCCGGAATCCATGAGCGTTTTCTCCCGCAGGTAGAGCCACTTCCCGTCCCGCTTGTTGTCGAAATAAACATAACGAGTCGATTTTTCGAGCGGCGATAACCCTATCCTCGCATCCTCGACGATTTTCGTCGCCAGGATGGAGATATCCTCCATAGCGAGATGCGCCCCTGCCAGCTCGGCCACCGAGTCGTCGCCATAGCCGACCAGCACCCGGTCGTAGAACTCCTCGGCCTTTTTCGTCTTCACGAAATCCGGCTTTTTCGCGGATTCTGCGTTGAGCATCTCCTTTAGCCCCAGCTCGGGCGATAGCATGAATTCGTCCAGTAGCACCCTGCGGAGGCTCTTCGCGCTCCTGCTGTACCTCGAGAAAAGCGCGCCCTTGACGACCTCCGGCAGGCCTATGAGCGCGAAAACCGGCCTGTCCAGGTTGCTGACGAACGGCTCCAGAAGCCGCCTCTCATCCTCGCTGAAATCCTCCATGGGTGTGTGTTTGTCTCCCAAGCTTTTTTATCTGTGCGCAAAGCGGTTTCCTGTTGGGCGTTCCGGGTTCTGCGATTCAACCTGATTTCGCCACTTCCGTCAGACATGCAGTGGTAGAAGCCGCGTCTTGTGCAGAGAGAAAACGCGGCTCCATCGCGACCAGCTGGTCGCGGGGGCCCCGGGAACGATGCGTCGTCGTTCCCGAGGCAGGTGGCGAGATCAGTTTCCAAGACCCGAAACCCAGAACTCGAGACCCGTCCCTGCTTTGCGACCGAGCCATCGCGCCTCTTTATAAATTGTTTCATTAAAAGTAAGGAAGTGGTTTAATGAGGGGGCTATTCCATTCGAAGACACGTCGGACCGCTGGGATGCTGATGGCCGCGGTATCATCGCTTCTCATAACTGCCTGCGCAACTCAGCGGGCGAGCGTCCCGCCGCTCGCGAAGCCGCCGGTCCTCAAGAGGGTCCTGGCCGCGCGAACCCTCAAGGAGGCGATGCCCGTCCTATCCTCGGTCTGGGAAGGTGGCGACTGCAGATACAAAGACAATTCGGTATCATACCATTCATTTGCTTCAGGACAGACGAAGACGCTAAAGCTCGATGTGAAGGTGAAAGGGACCCACCAGATGCTCTGCTCTGATTCTTTCACCGTTCTCCTTGGGGATGGAGCGGCATACGTGGCGATAGGCGCCGCTCCGATCATGGACGGCAAGGAATGGTTCGGCAGGCTCGGTAAACGCTTCACCTGGGCCAATTCATATGAGATAGATTACCCTGAAGGTGTGAGCGGGCGCGTGGCATCCATCAGCGGCAATCGGCTTCGCGTGATGGGCGGGAGCAAGAACTGGTCTATAGACCTGTCCGATCCCTTCAGAGGATGGGAGACTTATTAATCGGCCCTGCGTTAAGCTTTTGGTGAAGCTATGGGCGAATTGAGACTCAAACCCGCTCCTGAAAGGAAAGAGACGCCACTCGATACCACGAAGCTTGTCCCGAGGAGGGTGAGATTCCCGAAACTATCCGAATCTCAGGTCCGCAAGAGGGCCGGCATGGCATTCGACAAGAGCTTGGCGGTCATGCTTAAAGACAATTTCTCCAAACCTCCCCCGGAGTTCGACAAGTTCAAGAGCATGGCCGAGCGGATGGCCCGCGCGGGCAAAGAAGCGGATCTCGACGCTCTGATAAAGAGATTCCCCGCAGGTTCAACGATACGTGCCTATTACGAGGCGTCCGGGGATTCCACCGAGTGGGTCTTGAAAGGGGGAAAAATAGCGTTCAATCTTAAGAAACTGCAAGAGAACGTCGAGACGTCCCTGGCGGACAAGAAGAAGAGCTTCCTCTCGCAGGCTATCGAGCTCTTCAAGCAGCAGACCGGGAACTTCGATTTCAACCTGGCTGGCTTGCCTTTGAGGAAATCCCCTGTGGATTCGTTCTGCAAGGCCCTCTATGCACAGACCGGCCAGTCCAAATCGCCGAACCAGCTTCCATTCACAGTGAGCTATGCATCCGCGAAGCAGATCATCAACTACAAGATCGATGTCGTAGTGGAAGGCCCGTGAGCGGCTCTAGGGTTTGGACGCGCTCACATCAGTCCCCTGAGGGCGCCGAGCATCTGCGGCCTGCCTCCAAGCACCTTGGCCACCGAGGGGGCGAAGTTCCCCTTCATTATCTCGGCTATATCGTCCGAGTTCAAGGCGTTGAAGCAGTGGTTCAGATCATCATCGCTTATCTTCTCCATCACTTTCCTCAGCATGAGCCTCTTCTCCATCTTCTTGCCTGCGGTGGATCTCCAGGGTTTCTCGTAGTGCTCGAAGAGCAGTTTGGCTGAGAAGTCCCTCTTCTTGAAGGCCTCCAAGGCCGCGTTGCCCGCCAGCACCCCGCATTCCATGGCAACCGCGATGCCGCCGCCGTGGATGGGATCTACCTGCTTCGCGCCGGTGCCGATGACCATGCAGTGGTCCTTGACGAAGCTGTTGATGGGCGCTCCGACAGAAATAACTCCGCCGAAATCGATGAGCGTGCTCGAGTCCTTGAGCTGCTCGTTGTTCGCTATGAAACCGTCCAGAAGCCCCTTGGGCTCTGCGCCGTCCACTCCATCGCACTTGTTGCCGTTGACCACGTTGCCGCCGATACCTATGCCCACGTTCGCCTTCCGGTCAGATTTCGGGAATATCCAGACATAGCCTCGCGGGGCAATCGCGTTGCCGAAATAGAGCTCGATGAGGTTCTCATGGTCGTAGGGTTTCATCTCGTACTGGTAGCAGGTGTCGACATCATAGAGCGAGTGGACCGTCTTGAAGCCCATCTCGCGGGCCATGAACGCTTCCATGCCTTCTGCGGATACGACCAGCGGAGCGGTGACCTCATGCACATCCCGTCCCCCGTGCGACAGTTTCACACCGGCGGGTTTCCCGTTCTCGGTCACCAGGCCGACGGCCCGGGTATACGTATGCACCTTCGCGCCCTTGTCGACCGCCAGCTCTGCCAGCCATTTGTCGAAGAATTTCCTTTCGAGGACCCATCCCCTGGTCTTCTCGTTCTTCCAGACGATTTCCTTGCCGTTGGGGCCGACGACTTTCGAGCCTTCTATCTCGACAGAGATGCATCTCTTGGGCAGCTCGAGCCCTTCCTTGACCACTTCGGTCCGGCCGAGGCCCTCGCCGCAGCGCACAGGCACCCCTATCTCCTTCCGTTTGTCGACGACGAGCACATCGAGCCCGCCGGCGGCCGCGGTCCTCGCGAACGTGGAGCCCGAGGGCCCTCCTCCGATTACTATGACATCATGATCAAACTTCATACATACACCAGTGGTTTCCAGTCTCGGGTTCCCCGTCACGCTTTGATGCCTTTCTTCAGGCAGATGACGGACGCCGGGCACACCTTCACGCAGAGCCCGCAGTCTATGCACTTCTCAGGGTAATGCTCTATCCTCGTTCCGACCGCCTCGAGCGCGTTCACCGGACAGACCGATGAGCAGCCGACGCAGAAGATGCAACCTTCATGCTTTATCGTTATCATGCTATCATCTCTTCTTGAGCAGCTCCACCAATCTCTTCCCGAACTCCTCTGCGCTTGCAGGGGAATCGGCGGTGATCACCTTGGTGTCTGCGACCACCGGCTCCTGCACGTACTGTGCGCCTGAATCCCTGAGCAGCATGATCGCGCTCCGGTCCGGGAAAACGGTCGCCTTCTTGTCGGTCAGCGCGCCTGATTTGGCCAGCGCCATGGGGCCCAGGCATATGGCGGCCAGCTGCTTGTCCTTCTTCCTCGCCGCTATAAGCAGGTCCATCACGTCCTTGCTCTCAGCCAGCGATGGAGAGCCGGGCCCGCCGACGATGACTATGCAGTCGAAGAAATCAGGGTTCGCCTCGCTGACGGCGAGGTCGGGCTGCACTTCGGTCCCTCTGGTCCCGACGGCCTTCATCCTGGTCAGGCTGGCCACCTTGACATGGTGTCCTGCGCCCTCTATTATCCTCTTGGGGACCTGGAGCTCCTCCTCCTTGTATCCCTTCTGGGCGATGATCATAAGCACCTTAGCCATAGTACCTCCCTGAAAGCTTTCTCAGAAGAGCTTTTAATCCGTTCGCGGCCTTACTCTACCATGCGCCTTGTCACACCGACATTCTCAGATTTATTGGAACCCAACGTGGAGGTCAAGCTCTTTGCGGACGGCGACAGCTATGTCAGGATAAACGACATGGAAGCCTGCCAGGGAGAGGATGTCACCCTCTTCCACCGGCTCTACCCGAAACAGAACACCTCCATATTCAACACCGCCCAGCTGCTCCATACATTGAAGAGGGTCGGGGCCCGCGTGACCGTCGTGGCACCCTACTTGCCCTATGCGAGGCAGGACAAGACCTTCCTGATGGGCGAGGCGCTATCAGCCCAGGTGCTATGCAAGCTCCTGGCCGACTTCGGGACCGTCAAAGCGCTGACCCTGGACTGCCACTTCCTCAAGAAGGAGGGCGAGATTGAATACGCCGGCCTCAAGATCATCAACCTTAGCGCAGGGAAACTGCTGGTCGAGCATGCGAGGAAGAAATTGGGCCTGGAGAACCTCGAAGTCATATCGCCCGACCAGGGGGCGAGCTACCTCGTCTCGGAATACGGCGGTAAATCGATGAGCAAGGAGCGCGGGGATTATGACAACACCGTCGAGGCTTCCCGTTCGGTCAAGAAGATGGAGCGAGGGTTCGATGTCAAGGGCAAGAACATACTCATACTGGACGACATGATATCGACCGGCGGGACCATGCTCAAAGCCGTCGAGAACGTGAAGAAGGGCGGTGCAAAGAAAGTGCTCTGCGCTGCCACCCACGGGTTCTTCATGAATGACTCGCTATCGAAGCTGAAGAAGGCATGCGACGGGGTATTCACCACCAACTCCATACCCAATGAGGTGGCTGAAGTGGACATCCTGCCCCTGCTCGAATCGGCTCTGGAGAACAAGGATTAGCTCTTTGCTATCCTCTCGTATTCTTTCGCCAGCTTCCCGGCTTCCGTGGCGCTCTTGGCTTCCGCGAAAAGCCTCACATATTCCTCTGTACCAGATGGCCTGATGATGACCCAGGAGTCTTTCAGGTCGACACGCACGCCATCCACGGTGATGTGCCCGAGTTTTTTGGTTTTCGCGTATGCGAGCACGCGCTCGACCAGTCTCTTCTTCTCTTCGGGCCCTCCCGCCTCGATCTTGAGCTTGACGTTGTGGTATTCCGGCACTTCCTTGAGCCATGCGGATAGCGGCTTCTCGCAGAGCGCTTCCGCCAGCTTCGCCCCGGTCAGGAACCCGTCCTTGGCCAATGAGAGCTTGGGCCAGATGACTCCGCCCACTTCCTCTCCGCCCATGAACGCGCCTTTGAGCACTTCCTCGCTCAGGTACGGTGCTCCGATGGCGGTATATCTGACTTTCATGCCGAGTCTCTTGGCCACGTCTTCCACGGCTTTGCTGGTGGCCACTGTGGTGACGACGTCTCCGTGGGGCTTCTCTTTCTTCGCTTTCCAGAGTATCGAGAGGGCATAGACCTTATCGCCTATCACATATGCGCCCTTCTCGTCCACGAAAATGACCCGGTCCCCGTCTCCGTCCCAAGCGATGCCCGCATCAGCATTGCTGGATTTCACGAGGGAGATGAGCTCTTTCACGTTCGCTTCGGTCGGCTCGCTCGGCCTTCCGGGGAACCTTCCGTCTGGATGGGAGTTTATCGTCGTAATCTCGCATCCGAGCTTCTTGAAGAGCATCGGGGCTATCATGCATGCGGCCCCGTTGCCGCAGTCGAGGACAATCTTCGGTTTCCTCTTCCTGATGCGCTCCACATCTACGTGCTTCAGTATCTCTTCGGCGTGCTCCGCGCTCGCCATCTCATATGATGATATCTTGCCGACCTTGTCCCATTCCCCGGGCTTGGCCTTCCCTATCAGCCCCTCGATATCCGCCCCCCTCTCGCGCGATACCGATACCCCCCTCCCGTCTATCACCTTCAATGCGTTCCACTCGGGGGGATTGTGCGATGCGCTGATAATTATGCAGCCGTCGGCCTTGAGTTTTTTCACCATCCACTCTGCTGTGGGCGAGCTGGCGATGCCTATATCTATGACGTCGCAGCCGACAGAAGCCAGCCCTGATGAGACCGCGGCCCGGAGCACGTCGCCAGTTAGCCTGCAGTCCCGTGCCAGCACTATCTTGCCGCGCTTGAAGTATTCGCCGATGGCCTGTGATATCTGGAGCGCCAGGGAAGGCGTCAATTCATCGAACCTCCCTCTGACTCCATTGGTGCCGAAGTACATGATAGGGATTGGCCTCTTCATGATTATAAATCTCTCGTGATGAAAACAGATGATGGAAATCGAGGTCCTCAGGCTATCCCACAGGCTCCCCCGGGACGAGCGCATATCGACCCATGTCGCGCTGGTGGCCCGGGCTTTCGGAGCATCATCCATCACATACACCGGCCAGCACGACTCAGGGCTGGAGGAGAGCGTCAAGCGGATATGCGAGAGGTGGGGAGGGAAGGTCGCTGGCAGCGGGCCGGAAGGCGCGGGTGCGGCCGGCAGCTGTTTCTCGATATCATATGAAAAAAGCGCGCTCCCATTCATCAAGAAAAAGAAGAAGGAAGGATTCGCGATAGTCCATCTCACCATGTACGGCCTCCCGGTGCAGGATGCCGTGGGCCGGATGCGGGAGCGGGAAAAGCTTTTGCTGGTGGTGGGGAGCGAGGCGGTGCCGGGAGCGGTCTACCAGCTGGCCGATTTCAACGTCGCGGTCACCAGCCAGCCGCACAGCGAGGTAGCCGCATTGGCCATCACGCTCGATCGGATCATGGAAGGGAAGGAGCTGGAGCGCACCGGTTTCGGCGGGAAAGTCGAGATAATCCCTTCTGAACGCGGGAAGAACGTCAGGCAGTCGTGAGGGGACCGCGTAGCGGCGGGTCTCACGACCACGAGGCCGTCCAGGGAAAAACGTCAGACTAGGCCGGCAAGGCTGCATCAGAATGGCCGCCTCCAGCCAATCGATAGTTTTTTATTCCATGGACGATTGGTAGTCCCGGGGTTTTCTATGTTGGAAGTCATCTCTCTCAATTTCAATGGCGCTGATGTGAGGAAGGACCGGGAAGGCATCCCGGAGGGCATCGAGGTGTCCGTCACGGTCGACAGCATCACGAAGCAGGGCGACGAGGAGCTCATCGTCAACTGGACATATGCGGTCGATTACAAGCCCGATATCGGCGCGGTGAGGCTCACCGGAGACGCGCTCTGCCGCGACACCCCGTCCAACATAGAGAAAGTCATCAAGGCGTTCGAGAAGGACAAGGAGTTCCCGGCCGAGCTGGGGACCGACGTGTTGAACATGATAAACGCGAACGCCAGCATCAACTGCATCTTCATAATCAGGCCCTTCAACCTCTTCCCGCCGTTCACCCCGCCGTTGCTGGGGGGAGCTGAGAAACCAGAGAAGTAACTCCCGTGGTTTCCGGTCTTTGGTTTCCAGTCCTGTTTTTTCCGAGTTCCCAGTCCGGACCTCCGGCTCAGCTAACCTACCATATCGAAACCCAAAACCCTGAATGCAAGACCTACCACTTGGCCGTCACGCTGAACATGACACCCCAGGCGGTCTTGCCTTTTATCGCCCGAAGGGATTGTATGTACGTGGGCAAGTAGTTCGGCGCGTGGACGCCGGGCTGCTCTGTCCCCACACCGACATTCCAGAGGCCCTTGTAGCCCAGGGCTCCGAAGTACATCTGGACCGGCCTGACCGCGCTTGCGCTCGTCACGGTGAGACCATACCCGATTCCGGTCCTGAAGACCGGTTCGGTCCTCTTGGCGTAGAGCGCCGTGCTTGCAGGCGTCCATGTCTGCGAGCCTGCCTCGAAGAAGAAATCGAATTTCTGCTGTTTGCTGGTGACGACGTTCATTCTGGACCAAGTTATGCCTATGCCGCCGGTGGTCCTGGAGAGCTTGTCGAAGCTGTCGCACCTGCCGTCGGTCAATGTGCTGCAGGCCTCCCTCATCTCCGTGGCGTTCTTGAAGACGTCCTTGCTGGTGAAGACCGCTTTCTTGGTCAGCTGGTTCACGAACACATATCCATACCAGCTCTCGTCCAGGGTGGATGTCTGCTCGGTCTTGAGCCTCCCTGAGAATGTCACGGTCCAGTTCTCCCAGCGCTCCTGGGCGTACTGCCTCCTTCCGTAAATTGCTCCTGCTAGCAGCTCGAACTTGTGGTTTTCCATGACCTTGACCAGGCCGCCCACTGTGAAATTGCCCGCCGCATCGTGGTATCTGAGCTCCGAGGGTTTGAGCGGAACGGTGACTCCGCCGATTATCTTCCATGCGGAGAGATATCTGAGCCTCTTGTCTCCGGCGAAACTGAGCCTGTACTTGTCGCCGACCTTCGCAACAGTGACGCGCATGATGTCGCTTCCTATGAGCTTGCCGCTCTTGATCCATTCCCTGGCATCCCTGTGGTCGCCTATTATGAGCGATGCGCTGGTGCCGGGCCTGAGCCTGGCCACCGAGTGGAGGACGTAGAACGTCTTGCTCCTGCCCTTGGAGGTCTTGAGGTGCTTGGCCAGCCCGACGCTGTAGAGCTGCGGCTGGATGCCTTCTTTCGTCGCGGCCTGCGAGTCGCATCCGAAGATGACGTCGACCATGTTCTGCTGGAAGAGCGTCTGCATCTCTTTCCCGCTCAGCATGCTTCCGGTGGCGCTAGCTCTCATGGCGACCTTGGTTATCTTCTCCGCGGTGCTTCCCTTCACCGTCGCCTGCTTCTCGAACTCGGCCTTCATCTTATCGGGCGGGAGCATCATCCAGGCGAGCGATGAGCTGTTGCTGGAAATGATCTGCACCAGGTCGCGCTTGTATCTCTTGAGCATCCTCTCGCGGCCGTCCGGCGTCCTGAGCGCCAGGTATATCTCCCGCACCGTCTTGGCTTCGTCAAGCGTGACCTTGGCGGCGCCGATCTCCCGTCCTGGGAGGAAAAGCAGAATGTTGCGGACGACGCTATCCCTCCTCTTCATGGCCTGCAGGCTCTTCCTGATGTCCTCTGCGGGTCTGACCATCCAGCTCATGGACCCCATGTCCTTCTCTACGAGCCCGACAAGCCTGCTGCCATACGAGGATGCGAGCCTCTGCTTGTCTCCGCCGGCCCCTACCGTCGTGTAGATGTCTCTGAGAGCCGAGAAGGCGTCCGGCGTGCCGGAGACTGTCACGTGCCTCTGGTAGAGGTGGGCGTTTATCGCGGGCCATCGGGTAGTCCCGATGCCGGCTGTCACATCTAAGAATTCCGTCTGCTTGTTGGTGATCCCGAAAGTGCCGCTCGTGGTGTCCTCGGCTACGATGACTTTGGGGTAGGTGTACCCGTAGCCGCCCACCTCCATCCATGCCTTGGCAGGCCTTCCGAACACGAACACCGATTTGAGGTTCACATAGCTCTGCTCGTCGCCGCTGATGTTCGCGCCGCCGAACACGTAGACGCCGACCTTCTGGCCGTCGTATCCGTAGCCTAGGGAGAAGTTCCATCTCTCCTTGTCGAATATGCCTTGGAGGCTGGTGGCGAGGCCTGAAAGTATCGCCGCCTGGTTCTCGGGGTTCTGCTGTATCTGCTGCATGGCCTGGTCTATGAGCTTGTAGCTCTCCCCCCACCTGGGGACCTTCTGCGCGCCCATCAAGAGGCCGTGCCTCTTGGCCCAGTACATGAGCAAAGCCGATGCGAAGTGCTCCTTCTTGTATGCGCTCTTGTCCGTGGTGTATGTGCCGTCCGGGTTCCTGACCACGAAATCCTCGAGCCTGGAGTACATGTAGTTGAGCGCGATGAGGTAGCCCATATCCCGGGCCTTGTTCTCCGACCATTTGTGGGCGCCCACGAACGCGTTCTTGCTTGTCGCATAAAGGTTGGTGGCAGCCGTGTCGAGCATCATGAACTCCCTGAGGAGGTCCACTGTGCTGTAGCCCGCGGTCAATCCAGCCCCGTGGGTCGTCTTGCCGCGCGTCCATTCCACCTTGGCGGAGACGCCTGCGGTCGCCGGATAGCCGCCGACAGCACGTATCTCGAACTGGTAGCTGCCGGGCGAGAGGCTCACCCTCCTCCACATAACCTCTGCGGTGGTGCTCGCTGTCTTGGTGTTTGTTATCCTTGTAGGGTCGTTAGGATCGGTTGTGACTGTCTCAGAGCCGCGGTAGAATCCCGCATAGACGTCCCTGTGCTTGCCGCTGCCAAGAAGCCTCGTCACCGCGGCTCCGACGGCCTGCTCTGCGCTGACCGGGGTCATGGTGCTCAGGTTCCTCACCAGCTGGCCCAATGCGAGCGTGGAGAACGTCTCCCCGCCTCCTGTGGGTATGGTGAATCCTACTGCCGCGCCGTTGAACCCACCTGCCGCTCCATTGTCGCTGAGCATCTGTTTGCCCAGGAACTGGAAGGACGCCAGCACGTTCTTGTGGTCCACCCCTCCGAAGAGCCAGTTGTTCAGCTCGGTCTCTGTCTTCTTCCCGTATGAGAGCTGGTATGTGTTGCCGTACTGGTCTATGAAGTATAATCTGGATTTGAGCTCGTGTTTCTTCTCCTGGGTGACGGGCTCTTCTGCCCCTGTGGGCGGTGTGGTCTTCTGTTTCAGTTCGGGTACATACTCCCCGCTGAGATATACTATCATCCCCACGCCTTTCTTCTTGGCTATATCTATATAGCTCTCAAGCGCTCCCTTGGCCCTCTCTGCGCTCGGCGTCTCCACAGTGGTCTTCTCCCCTCCGGTCGGGGTGCTGACCGTCTTGCTGCCTGAGCGGTCGAGCTGGAGATCCAGCTTCAGCATCCTCACCACAGGAAGCCCGCCTGCGGTCATGCCGATTGTGGCCGCGTGGGTCTGGGTGGTCGCCTTGCTCGTCCCTGCCGGTGTGGTCTCTTCGCTCACAGTACCGCTGCCGGTGTAGGTGACCTGGCCGGCTATCCCGCCCGTGGTCGTCCTTCCGGCGACCGTTCCGGCGATGCCCCCGCTCTGCTTTCGGGTGCCTCCGCCTTCCGCTTCATAGTATCCTGCCGCGTTGACGTCCCAGCTCAGCCAGTACGCCTCGTAGTCCTTTGGCATCGGGCCGAAGAGCTGGTTGAGCCTTCTTAGAAGCGTGGATGCTCCGATGGTGTTTATCCGCATCTGTGGCGGAATCGTGGGTCTGAACGTCTGCCTTCCTGGCGGCGTCAGTTGGAGCCGCATCCTCTCATGGAGTTCGCTCGCTCCAGAGTCCACCGTGAATTGCATAGCTCCAAGAGAACCGGTCGGGAAGAGTTGGATGTTCGGGGTCAGGTGGAGCGGTTTCGCGTATGAGCCGACAGCGCCTGAGAAATCCTTTCCGAACTGGCTCGGTTCCCACCATCCGGGCTTCACGCGGTAGAGGTATGGGTTCTCGGTCCCGCCCGTCCCGCCCGCTGCCGTGGGTTCCGGAGTCCTGCGCAGCTCGTCCGCGAGCTGGGTGTGGTCGAACACGGTCGCCATCACGGGGAGCTTCTTGGCTATATTGGCGAACACCTCGAGGAAGTACTTGCGGTTGACGGCATCGCTGTATGCAAGGTCCCTGGTCCCTTCGCCGTACCGCGCGCTGAAGGTCCCGTTGAACGCCTTGATGGCCAGCTGTAGAGCCGTCTCATCCTTGGCGACCTTGAGGATCGCCGGGAGCACCTGGAGCAGGAACGGGCCGACTAGATATGGATCCCTGTTGTTGATCGTTATTATGCTCTCCATGGTGAGCACCATGGCGGTCCTGCCCATGGAGCTGCTGGTGGAGAACTTCTCGAGCGCGACACCGAGATAAAGGGTATCCATTATCGAGAGCTGGTTCCTGATATTGGTGATGTTCTGGTCAGAGAACTCGCCGGTGGTTATCGTGATGCCGTTGTCGGTGCGCCATGAATTGTAATTGGTCTCCATGGCGGTGAAGAATTCCTTGCCTTTCCGCAGGAGCTCCTTGCCCTGGGCGCTGTTGAGGAAGCGCACCAAATCATCGGCCGTCGCGAGGGATTTCATCCCGCTCGGGAGGTCCACAGCATACCTGCGCCTCAGGAGGCTGTAGCTCTGGGCGAGCAGGTCTATGTTGATGAACTGCTTGATGAGGTAATCGTCCTTGCCGAACACCTCGCGGTATTTGTCGACCGCCATCTTGAACTTCATCCCGACCTCGTCGGTGTTGTTGTTGAAAATCAGCGCGGCCCTCAATGTGAGATATATCTCAGGCAGCTTGGTGCTCATGCCGACCAGGTTCGCCATGAACGTCGGGCGCTTTGAGGCGTCCGATGCCTTGTAGGCCTGGCGCAGCTGTGAAAGCACGGACGCATCGAGCCTCTTGAGCTCCTCGCTCGTCACCTTCGCGCTGTCCAGGAACCAGAGGTCCTTCCAGTTCCTCTGCACCAGCGGGACCAGTTGGCCGTATCCGCTCTTGAGCTTGAGGAGGCGATTCTCGTATTCCTTCCTCACTCCTGCGGGGGCGTCTGAGGGCGGCTTGTCGGCCAATGTCTTATAGATCGTCGCCATGGAATCTGCGAGCAGGGCATCCTCTTTGCTGAACATCCCTTCGAGCCTGCCCACGGACTTCTGGTATGCCTCTCCATATGCCAGGTAGAGCTTCGTCTTCAACTGGGCAGGGAGCCTTTTGTTCAGCTCCTCTATCCCGGCTCCTGCCTGGGCGATGCTGTCGAGGGCTGTGAGATTCTGCTCCACCACCTGAACGAATCCTTCGCCGAACAAATCGACCATGGCCTCGCGGTTCTCGCCGGGTTTGGGTCTCTTGAGCGAATAGTAGCATCTCAGGACGATATCAGCATAGAGCCTGTTCTGCCCCATCGCCAGGTCTTTGACGTCTGTCGAGGGGCTCTCGAGCAGCTTCAGGTGCTCCATCTGGGCTGTGATGGCATCCACGAACTTCTGGCCGAACCTGTCTATGGCCGCCTTCTTCTTGGCGGCATCCTTGCTCTTGAGCGCGGCATAGACGCTGTCCAGTGCGAACTTGTAATCCACGGCGCTCATGCCGCTGATGAACTGGTGGAGCCTCGGAGATGCCTTTTTCATTATGGCCGAGACCATATCTCGGATTATGGGTTGCTTGCCGGACTTGTCCTCTCCATTGTACCATCCGATGAGCGCGGTGAGGGTGTTCCGATCCGCGCTGCCCAGCAGTGAGCTGGTCACTGTCCCGGTTCGGATGTCCCCTCCGGTCTGGGCCATGTGGATGGCCGCGAACACCAGCTCCACGGTGTTCTTTATGTCCCTTGTATTGATTATCGAGGAGTAAAGCTCTTTCCACTCCTTGTTCAGGGCCTCCAGCGCTTCCTTGTCTATGGTGTTTGCCCTGAGCATGATCTTGGCATTCGTCCTCGCCCAGCGTGTGATGTAGTCGTCTATCACAACCACCGCTGGCTGGAGTATCCTGTATCTCTTGACATGCCTTCTCAGGGCTTCGAGCGACCTTCCCAGGCTGTTGCATCTCCTGATGAGGTCCCTCCTCTCGCCGACCGCCTTGTCTATGGCCGGGAGCTTGTCGACGTGGTGCCACACTGCGGGCAGCATGAATACCCTGCCATAAGCGTCGTGGGCGTCCATCTCCGGGATGCCTTTCCTCGCGACCGCGCGCCTCGCTTCTGCGATGGCCGGGGCGAACTGCGCTATGGTGTATCTGTATAGGAATCCGCTCTTGAGGTTGTTGATGGCGACGTCCTTGGTCGGAGCCAGAAGGTTCTGCCGGATAGCCGAAAGCTCTCCTCCTGCCCAGGCGAGATTCGCCCGGTTGTCTTTGACGAAATCCACCAGGGCGGTGCCATATTCTTTCTCCAGCCTCGCCCTGTCGCTGGACAGGTTGCGGTAGATGTCCTTGACAGCATACGAGAGCGCATCGACCGAATATCCTATCCCTGTGTGGAGCGAGAAGACAAACTGGCTGGTGCGCCTCTTCTGCATCTCTGCCGTGATACCCTCCACCGGCTTGACGAGCCATTGGAGATAGGGCATCCTCTTCTCGACAAGCGCCACGAACGATTTGCCGTGCTTCTTCTCCAGGGCATCCAGCCTCGCTCTGCCATCGGCTATTTTCACATATGCGTCATGGGCCTCGAGGCACACCTCCGAGAGAGTGACCGTCTTGGTCGGGGTGGATCTCTTGTTCGCCACCGAGCGCAGCCTGGATAGGAGCTCCCTTGCCGCGCTGTCGGCCGGGCGGGCCGCGGCCCTGCGGGTCAGCTCCTGCTCGAAGCCTTGCGCATCGGTGTTCGATATCCATGAGAGGCCGCCGAGATTCTTCTGGATGACATCTGTCACTCCGGCCGCTTCGACCGAGCGGACCTGGGTGCTTATGGATAACAATGCGAGGTAGCTCTCGACTAGAGCGCCTTCTTTATCCCTCATCTTCAGCCTGCTGAAGGCCTCTGCGCTCTTGTCCCCGGCGTTGGACCTCTTCTCGATGAGAGTCTTGATCTCGCTGGCATCCCTCGCCATCCATGAGAGCTTGGCCATGTTGGAGGAGACGAGATTCAGCATCGTCATCCCATAATCGCTCTTCAGGCGCTTCATGTCGGGCTTCGGCTTGGCGAACTCCGTGAAGATATCCCTGACCGCTATCGACAGGATGTTGCTGGTGAAGGTGCGGTGGAGCTCGATGAGGCCCCTGTTGGTGCCCAGCTCCCTGGTGTAGATCCCGACGAACGCTTTCCAGAAGATCGGGTTCTTCTCGGCCATCTTCATGACGACCTTGCCGCCTTCTATCGTGGCTATCTCCCCGTTGAGGAGCGCGAGGAATGAGCGCTCCGAGCCGGCGTTGCCGGTCTTGACGACATCCCTGAAATACCTGATGGCCCGTCCGGCCAATCCCTTGGCCACGATCTCCAGGAGAGCATCAACGACTTCCTGGCCATGCTGTTTCCTTATCGTTTCGACATCTTCGGGCTTTCCGCCAAGGGCTTTCTTGTAGAGGTCTTTGACCATGGCTGCGAACTTGAACGGGTCCATGGCGGTACTGCCTGTCTGCGCCCTGCTCCATGCCTTGTATGCATCCATCACCGCTTTGAGACCGGATGCCTCATCCAAGGTTATCCTGGCACGGAACTCAGAAGTTAGAGCCGAGCGGAACGCGCCCGAGAACGGGTTGTTGTTGATTATCCTCTCGAATTCGTTGTATCGCTTCTCATCCCCGCTGAGCAGGAACGATCTCAGGGCATCCACGCACAGGCGGGCCTGCCTTTTGGGCATGCGCTTGGCCAGCTCCAAGGTCAGCGCATCGCCATGGTGCTCTGCGGCGCTCTTGATGGAGGGCCTCTCCAGCACGGTGATGACCGCTTCGTTGAGCGCATTAACCATCTCCTTGTTCTTCCGGTCCTTGGTGTCGGAATATATCTTCCAGAAAGCGGCGGCATCGAGCCCCTTCGCCCTCTTCAGTTCCTCCCTGACTTTTGCGACGAGGCTTTCCTGGACGGCGAGCTCCTGGTCCTTGGTCTTCTTGGCGAGCTCGGTGAGCCTGGCGACATCATTGTCTTTCGCAGCTCCCCTGTCCAGAGCGCTCCTTATCTTGGTGACGGTCTCTATGAAGTCGGTGTAATGGACCGGGTTGCGCCAGAGGAAATGGAACAGCCGGCCCCGGTCTTTCTTGAAAGCCTCGAAGAGCGGCTTGACCAGCGGGTCGTTGACCGCCTTCCTGAGCTCCGGGAAGAGCCTGTCCATGAAAACGTGCTGTTCTGTTATCTTGCTGGCGGCGAAGGTGCTGTTGTATATCGACCAGAATCTTTTGCCCTGCGCAGGATCCCCGCCTATGAGGTAGTTTTTGAAGGCCTGGGCCGCTTCTACGGCCTTCTCCCTGAGGACTTTCGCTTCTTCCGCTACTGGCCTTCTAACCTGCGCCGGACCTGCCATGGCACTATCTGGCCCGAGATTCTTTAAATTGCTTGCGGAGGCCGATATCACCGTCGCTGTGAGAGCCGCTGCCATGAGCTTTGAGCACGAATAGAAGAACCTGGAGAAAGGCCGTCTTCTCCTGGAATCAGAAAGCGATTGGCCTGCATCCCCTCTGCACTCATCCTTCTTGAGTCTGGAGCCGGCCATAATCTTACTATTATTAGACGCTAAAGGGTTTTAAAGAGATGTCACACAAAAAGGAATTTCGTGTAGGAAGAATATGTGCGGGACGCCGGATTTCCCCTTTCCTGTTTGGTAAAAGACTGCGAAAAAACAGGGATAAAAGGGTAAACCGAGCGAAAAAAGCGGTTTATATGTTGATGGTCTTCCGCCTGCCGCCGGTGTCCCGGGGCGGTGCGGTCTCTCGCGGGGGCTCCCTGACCGGAGGGCTCGTCCTCCTCGGGACCGGGCTCCTCGTCCCTTCCCAGGCGTTCGCGTTGGCGCTCGGGTTCGCAACCCTCCACCTGTAGAGCGTGATGGCGGCCAGCGTCTTCAGGTCCTCCGTCGGATTCTCCGGAAGCCTGGAACCCGACTCCCTCATCCTGGAGACCAGCAGCCCGCGCATGTCCTTGTCGAACTTGACGCCAAGATCGTCCTTCTGGTTCGCCCTGCTGTTGATGTACTTCTTGATGGTCAACGCCACGAGCCTCCTGTCCGGAGGCCGCGTGCCGGTGCTCATCATCACCGCCGGGCTGGTGAGGCGTTTGCTGTTCCTTCCGGTCCTGCAGAAATCCAGGAAATCGCGGTCTTTCTTCAGGATGTCGTTGAAGACCTTGTCATAGGCCCGCTCTATGTCGTCGCGCTTGAGCGACCTCAGGGCGGTCTCAACGCTCTTCCACCCTCCAGGGAGGTTCTCCATTATCGAGAGCACATCGCCTGGCCGGCTGGATTTGACCGCGAGGAATATGCGCCCCCCAAGGCCCCTCCACTGCTCTGATGCGAACTTCTGCAGCTCTGACTGTGCGCTCGCCCTGGTCGGGGTAATGTTGTATGCGGCCTTGGCTATGAGCTGTGCCATGAGATCTCTGCCCGCGTTATTGGGGTGCAGGCCATCTCCCGAATCATACTGCCTTCTGAGCCTGAAGTATCTTGAACCCCTAGTCATGGGCTCTCCCAGCGCCGACATATCAACGAAGATTGTCCCCGGGAAGTTCTTCGGGACGTAGGTCTCCATCCAGTTGTTTATCATATGCGTCCTGTTGCGGGTGGCGCTGCTCGCCCCGGAATATGCCGCCCATGGGGTGATGCCTAGGAGGATGACGGCCATCCCCCGTTTCCTTGCGGCGCGTATCATGTCCCCGATGGCCTTTATCGCCCTGTTGACCGGTATCTTGGCTATCTCGTTGACACCGCCCTGTATTATCACGGTGTTGAACTGGAGCCGGTTGGAGAGTATGTCTCGGTTGAACCTCGCAGCGATCCTCAAGAGGTTCTGGCCTGAGATGCCATACGGCACCACCCTGGCGCCGCGGAACTTGCTCTGCAGCAGCTTCTGGAGCGTGGCTGCATAGCGGCCGCCTGCCGTGATGGAATCGCCGATGACCCCGATGACCGGCCTCATGCCGGTGGCGAGCGGAGGCTTCGCGGCGACCCTGGCTCCTGTGTGCCTGGGGACGACCGCTGCCACCAAGGGCAATGGGATGACCGAAGGCGCTTTCCAAACATCTATCCTGTCCTGTTTCAGGCCTCTCCCCCTGGAAGGGTGCTCCAGGTTCCATCTCCTCAGATAAAGAAGCGATGCTGTTATCGTGTCCGCATCCATCGTCCCGAGCAGTGCGAGCTTGATGGCGCTCAGATTGCCCCCGGCCCTCTGCAGCTTGTCAAGCGTGGCCTTGGCTAAGGGAAGCTGTGATATCTCCGCGAGATATCTGGAGAGGCTGGCGTTCTTGGCCGCGAAGCTGTATAAAAAATATCTGATGTAAAGGTCAGCGCTGCGCAGGATCGCCGGGTCCGCCTGAGCAAGGTCCTTCCCTTGCGAAAGGTATCCCTGGAGGGCGATGAATTCCGGGAAGGCCCTCTTGGACGCAGCCGTCCCCTGCTGCTGGGCGGCCAGCGATGAGAGCAGGAGCTTGAACTGCGGGCTCGCATCGCGCAATGCCCTGAAGACCGCGATTGTCGCAGCCTTCTGGTTCTCGGTGCGTGCGACCCCTCTCTGGGCGGCTCTTGTCAGGAACCTGGCCACGAACAGCCGGCTCGAATGGCAGTTGGATACGGCCTTCTTTGCCCTATAGTTGCCCCGCCCGGTATACGCCAGCTGGCCCTCTATCCAGGATGATGTTATCTCCGGTCCTTTGGCTGCTGGAGCACGCGCCCTGCGGGAGGTCCTGGCCCTGGTTGAGTAGCGGCTTCTCCCAGAGCGGGTCCTCGCTCTAGGCCTCGGCGCAGGCACCGGTGCGCGCCTGCCTGATGCAGACGGGTTGAGCTGGCGGTATGTCTTCGCTGCGGCCGCTGATGCGCTGATTGCCGCAGCCTCGCGGGCCATATCATTGTTCCCGGCCATCTTCAGATCGAACGTTATGATGCGCTTGGCGCGGTTGATGCGGTTGGCGATATCGCTCTGGCTCATGCCGCTGCCCACTGTGACGGATGTCCATTTCATCTGGCCGTTGCTGAACCTAATGGCTATCCTTCCGCCTCTCACTTCTATGTCTGCCATCTTCATCCACCCTTCCAGGTCGGGGTTATCACGTATGTCTTGATATAAGCGTGCAGGCTCTTGGGCGACGGATCGCCTATCGTGATTTTCAAGATTCCGCCCTCCATCTTCCCGCTGAAGCCCGCGCTCCTCAGCATCTGGGCGCCGCTCACTTTCTTGCCGCTGAGAGTGAGGTATGCCTCGCTCTTGACAAGCGCGTTCATGTAATCGAGCACCTGCGGCACCCTCCACTGGTGGCTGTACTCCTTTATCATCTCCGGCGTGAGCTCTCCGATGCCTCCCATGGCGCGGTGATATATGGTCAGGATGGGGATCCTCTCCTTCTCCTGTTTCCATATGCTGCTCATCATCGCCTTGAGATATCTCTCCAGTTCCTTTCCGTCCGCGCTCTTGTAGAACGCTTCCATCTCGGGCTTGATGAGGGCCTTTGCTTCCTGGAGCTTGTGGATGGCCGGGCCGCTCTTGACTCCTCTGCCTGGAGCGATGCGCGGGGTCACTGCGCTGAGCCCGGCGCCGCTGATTATCCTGACGTCCTGCGGGAGCTGCTCATACAACTGCCTCTGCTTGGGGGTGAACGCCCTCATCATCATGGCCCGGTCCTTGGCAGTCATGCTCTTGAGCATCCTTATCTGCCCCTCGCGGTCGAGGCCTTCGAATATCGCCGCGTTCTTCTTCGGGCTCACGAGCCTCTTCAATCTCTGCCTCTCGAATTTGCTCGGGCGCCTGAGCCATCCCTTATCCTTCTGGATGAACACCGGTTCCATAGCGACGAGCTGCCCTTTCCTCGAATTCCCGTCATAGTAATCCGCCGCAGTCCATCCTTGCGCCGCTCCCTGGGCAACCAGGTGCTGGAGTATTGAGGCCAGGTCCGTGATATCGGTGTAATTCGCCTTCACCCATGCCATGATGCCCTGGTTGCGTTCATTGGATCTCTCGTTGACCAGCTTGACAATCTCAGTCTGCAGGGCGCTCGAGAATCTGCGTATGCCGACAAGCGACACCGGCCCCACGTAGCCGAGCTTCCTCGCTTCTGCGACCGCATCCTTGCCGGTGTAGGCGAGTATCCATTTCGCGAGCGCTGCCCGATCGCCGTATACCTCCTCATCGTTCTTGATTATGAACGAATTGAGCTTCGCGACCGCTTCCTTGTTCGCCAGATAACCCTTGAGCAGGTTCTGCATCGCAGCCCTCGCTTTCTGGTCGGGCTCCCTCACCGCTCCGGCATCGAGCCGATCCATGAACGATCCCTGCGGAACAGCGGTTTCGATATAAAGCCCCTTTGCCGTCAGTGCGGTCGCGATGGCATCTGCCAGCTTCACCTTCCTCTGCTCGGCCTCTTTCCTGATGCTCTGCGCCGCATCTTGCGCGGAGATCGCGGTTAGCGCATCCCTGATATAAGTGCGCGGCAGGTTGCCCTTTTGCACCAGCTCCCACATGCCTATGTACATGTCAGTGTTCTCCACGAGGAACTTGGCGACGCCCTGGCCTCTCTTGAAGGGTATGCCCGCATCGGTCAGGAACTGCTCTATGATCACATCTTTCGTGTTGACCATGAGGCCTTTGCCGCGGAAGTGTCCCCTGCTCAGATCGACCATGTCGGTTATCTCGAGCTTCTGGGGCAGGTCGTACCTGGCCTTCTCCGCGAGCTTCTTCTCCATCGCTTCGATGGTGATGCCCCATCTTCCTAGCAGGGCCGAGAGCTTCCCTCTCGCCTCCGCTTTCTCATCGGCGCTTCCGGTCCTGTAGCTCTTTATGAGCGCGTTCACTTCCGAGAGCCTCGAATCCATCTCCTTGCCGATATCGATTATCTCGCCGAGCCGGGGTATGTTGAGATGCCACTGATCGCTCTCGAGCGCACGCTTGAGGGCTTCCGGGGAGCCTGGCCTGCGCTCTGAGCCAACCAGCAGCTTGCGCGAGAGATAGCTGAAGAAAGCCGGCTTCTGCTGGATGTATCTCACCTGCTCCACAGTGCATGCGATGCCGTAATCCCTCTTGCACCTGTCCACGACCTTCTCAGGCTCTGCGATGAACATCCACTTGAAGAGCCGATAAGCCGCATAACCGGTAGCCGCCCAGAACGCGGCCTGCAGCACGAACTGTTTGGTGGCTCCGTATCCACGGTCCCACCAGGCGGATCTGGGAGTCTCCCGAAGCACCTTCAGCCCTTTCCTGAGGAAGTACTGGGTGGACATGGAATAATACCTGCCATCAACGCTCCACCATCTTAGCAGGGGCACCTTGAGCCAGTTGCTGGCCCAGGCCCGCTCCCAGAACGCCATCATCCGATACATGACAGGCACGGTCTGGGTGCCGACGGCAGATATGAGGAGATCCCCTTCGCCGACCGCATTGGTGTACTTCTCCGCGAGGCCGTTGAGGGTGGTATATTGGCCGCCGAGCTGTTGGCGGGCGCGCTCCACGAACTCGGTTATCTGCTTCATCTGCGCATCTCCAAGCACGTCCTTGAGCTTGGCGAGTATCTCGTTGAGGCTTCCTTCTTTCACTGCCGCGAGATATAGCCCTTTGGCCCTGGCAGGCTGTCCCTTGGTGATCGCGTTGACGACCTCTTCGCTGCGCAGGGCCAGCGCCAGCGAATCATCCAGGCCCATGGCCATGTTCTCGGTGTTGAGCGAGCGCTCCAGTTCTCCTCTCATCGCCTTGGCGACCGGCTTGTTGGCGACATCCATGTTCTGGAGCCTGTTGGCGGCCACCATGAACGCGTTCTGGACCTCGAATATGACGTCCCCGCCGCTGACTAAGCCGCTGTCCATCAGTTTCTTGAGGGCGGCCACTCTCTGCGCCGGGGTGAGTTCGATACCGAGCAGGCGCTGCGTGTATGCGAGCGGCGCGTTGTCCGGGTGGGCTACCTGCTCCCTCAGCTGCGCCAGTTCTGTCTGCGCGGCCAGGAGCTTCTGCCTCAGCGCCACGGCTGCTGCCTGGCGTCTTTGCGAGGGAGCCTTCGCAAGCGCTGCCTCGGCTTTCGCTACCTGCCTCTCCAGCCGATGCACATTGGATTCGGCTTCGGTCACCCTGGTCTGGAGCTTGGCCCTGCCCTGGGATGCCTGTCCCTCCAGCATCTCGACCAGGAGAGGCATCTCCTCCCTGAATCCTCTCTTGGCCAGCGCCGCCCTGTAAGTGTCGACGGACATGCGCTGCTGGCCGGCTGCCTTGAGCGTGGCTTCGTTGACCCTCGGCTCGATGCGGGCCAGTGCCTGGTTCGTCCCTTCCCTTGCCAGGGCCCTGAAAGCGTCCCGGACGTTCTGGTTGGAATATATCTTCGTGAGCAGGGCCCAGAGCGCGGTCCTTTCGGATATCTGCGTTGTCCGGTCGTGGATCCTCCTCCAGACGGCCTTGACGATATCGGCCAGTCTTTGGGGAGCCATGCGGACCGCGCCTGCAATCGCCTGCATCTCCTGGGCGCTCAGCTCTCCGCTTCTGGCCAGATGTGCCAGGTATGCCGCCTGTTGGTCTGGATGTATCGTGTTGCTGACGAGCTCGCGCAGCGCCGGCTCGATGACCTTCGTGAGATCGGATGAGAGCTCTGCGGTAGCTTTTCTTGCCGCTTCCTCCGCGGCTTTCGTGTCCGCGCGTTTCTGCTGTGCGCTCTGCACCTTGTTGTGTATCCATTCGCGGATCGGGCCCCGCTCCTTGCGCATCACTATCGGCTCTGCAGGGCTTCCCCTAGTCCCTGCGCCAGCAGGTGCGCCGCCTGCTGTCGGCTGGACGGTCCCCGGGGCGATCTCGGCCGGGCCTTTGCCCCCACCGGCGCTGGCTCTGGTTTGCATCGTTCCGGGGGTTCCGGGTTTAGTCGTTCTGAGCACTATCGGCTGCCCTTCCGCTCCGGCGGCCATCAGAAGCTGCTCCTGATAGACTGCGGTCGCGCGGTTCTCGGCCGCGAGCACTTCCTTGGGCATCGCGCTCCTGAGATCCGCCCTTCCCTTCTCTATGTATCTGTTGGCGAAAGCGTTGTCCCAGACATTGTTCTGTATCGCATCCCTCACCGCGCTGTTCCTCACAAGACCGTCTATCACTTCCGCGGTCTTGGGGTTCTCTGCGCGCAGGGTCTCGAGCCTCGCTCTTGCCATCGCTCTCGCGTTGAGCTCCGCCCTGGTCCCTCCATCGGGTCTCATCAAATCCCCGAGGAACTGCCTGAGCGGCCCGAGGCCTTCCTGGCCAGAGAGCCAGGACGCGGTCTCCCTTTCTATGGGCTTCCCTCCGCCTCCTTTGGGCGGAGTCGGTCCCTGCTCGAACGACTTGAGCGCGCGCATTATCGCGAAGTCCGCGGTCTCAGGCATCGTCCCTTTCGAGATGCCGATCTGCACGTCCTTCCTTCCGGCCAGGCTCGTTATCGCATCCCTCATGTTCGTGGGGATGCCCTCCATCATCTTGGCCATTCCGGCGCTATCCGCCCTGGCGAACCTGGCCAGGAACGCCACCAGCCCTTCCCGGGTCGTCAGCGGCTCCCATGCCTTCGCGCGGCCCTTTCCGGTGATCTCCACCTGGATCGGAGCCCCCTCGGACTGCGCCCTCTCGAGCGATCGGAGCACGAAATCGTTCTCGGCTTGCCGAAGCGCGGCCTTGCGGGCCCGGCTTCCCCTCACAACCGCGACACCCCCGACAACGGCCGGGAAGAGCGCCATGCTTGCTAGGAAGATGCCCTCTTTCATCTGGCCCTTATTGAATGCCTGGTATGATTGGACGCCTGCATAACCCATGAATCCGAGCCCGATTCCGAGCAAGGCGAATTCGGTGACGGTCGCGGCCCTGGCGAAAGCGGCTGCCCTGGACACATTGCCTGCGCTCTTCAGCGCCTCCGCGCTGAATCTGAACGTGTTGGCGAGCCCTGCGAATCCCATGGTGGCGATGGTCACGCCCAGCATGGCCCACGACTCCCAGCTCGCGCTTCCCTTGACAGATATCTGGCTTGCCACGTTGTCCCATGCCATGGTGGCGAAGAGCGCTCCTCCTGCGAACGGGTTCACCAGGCCGACCGCGAGAGCGAACCCTGCGGTCGCCACGTTGCCCCAGAACGCCGCGTCATCGGACCTTTTGAGCAGCTGCTTCATCATGGCACCCTGCTCCTTTATCAGCTGGTCCGCCCACTTGAAATCCGCCTTGTATGCGACGTATCTGGCGTTATCGAGGATCTCGTACTGGAGCTTGGATAGGTTCGCGAATAGCTTCTGGCTCACGTTGGGAGAAGGCACGCCGAAGACCGACACCTCGACATTGATGAGCGAATGCAGCATCCTCTGCCTCCTGGCCGCGCTATCCTTCGAGAAATCGCCCACCAGAATCTCCTTGAAGAACTGGTCCATGATGTTCTCGTAGCCCAGCCTGTAATTCCATCTGGCGGCCTTGATGTCGGATTGGCCCTGCGCGCTGTAGGCCGCGAGCGCGACCTTCCTCCATCTGCTGTAATCTCCGAAAGCGGCCGCGACCGACTTCGGGCTGTTCTGCGCGTAGAGCACCAGGTCGATGGTCTTGAGCAGCGCTTTCTCGGCCTGCTCCATTGCGGCCTTCGCCTGCCCGGCCCTGACCCCGCTTCCGGCGCCCATCTTCTTGGCATAGTCACGCTGCCTCGTGAGCTGCTCGGCCAGGAAATTGTATGCCCGGACGCGCTTGAGCGTGCTGCCATAGATGGTGACTATCTGCATGCACTCATTGAGCGGGATAGCCCCGCCGCTCGTGCGCAGCGCTTTGAGCCTCGCGCTCATCCGCCTGACGATGCCATCGAAATTATCCAGGCTCCTCTTGATGGCGGGCTTGTCGGCGTAAGGACCTATCTGTTTTTTCACGAGCGCGACATCCACCCTCTCCATCCTGGCTATCCAGAGGTCGACGGCCTCTCTTCTTGCCACGCGGCCGGAGACGAGCCCGAGCCTCCTCCCGAACGCCTTCTCGGCCCTCAGGTACCCCTGGACGTTTCCGCGGTTTGCAGCGCTTTCCATGTCCTTCAGAAGCTGCTCCAGCGTCTTTCCGCCAGAGAGCAGTCTGTCGTCCGGATTCTGCTTCTCATATGCTCTGACCTTGGCCAGATCCAGATAGGCGGCATACCTGCCATCGGCGCCCTGCTCTCCCATCGGAATCTTCCCGAGGGTCTCTTGCTTTCCCTTGATGAACGGCTCGGATCCGTGATACCTGGTGTTCCAGTCCGTATACGCTTCCTGGAGCTGGGATGTCCTTGCGATGAGCAATGTCCCGCGGTCGAAAATCTGCGCAGCCGCCGTGCTATCCTGGGCGCTCTTGGAGGCCATCTCCTTCTTGATGCCCTCCAGCATGAACGAGACTCCGGCAGAATGACCCGGGAACGCGGGATGCGCCATCCGGTATCTCCAGCCCTGCCTCCTTCCGGGCTCCCACTTCCCGTAGAACTCCTCGACCATGTTCAGCAAGCTATACGCGCCCCTGAAATCTCCTGCCTTCGCCCTCCTCATGACGGCCGCGTACGCCTCGACTATCGTGGCATGGCCCAGCGGTCTCGTGCGCGCCTCGTATGTCAGCGATTTGATGGTGTTCTCTATGCATGCCGTCTGGGCCAGCTTGAAGCTGGCCATGAACGTGTCCTCTATGCCCTTGCCGTCCACATCCGGTTTGCCCGTCACTACGGAATCCACCGCTCTCTGCATGCCCTGGACGCTCTTGCCTCTCTCTTTCGGCACCGAATATACGACGCCTCTCTTGCCGCGCACCCCGAGCCGCTCCACCGCATCGGTGTACATCACCAGCAGCGTGAGCAGCCTCCTCCCTTCCTGCACCTGGCCATTCCGGGCGAACTCATCTGTCTTACCGAGCCCGCTCTCTATCGTCTTGAGGTACTCCTTCATGCCGGTCTTCGACCAGTCCGCTATCGCTCTCCTGTATCTCGATATCTCTCCGGCGAAAGCATGCGCGGCAACCGCGTTGTCGAACATGGCCTGCGCGTCCTTGCTTCCGCTCCTCTCGGCCATCAGCGCATCGTCCATGGCCTTGGCGGCAGTCCAGCTCTTGCTTCCGTACTGGAGCATGAACGCGCTGTACGCCCTGGCCATCCCCAGCGCCCTCTGCGCGCCTGC
This sequence comes from Microcaldota archaeon, assembly GCA_040758595.1. Lineage (GTDB taxonomy): Archaea > Micrarchaeota > Micrarchaeia > Anstonellales > Bilamarchaeaceae > Bilamarchaeum. Next base: position 45,101 of record JBFLVJ010000006.1, read on the forward strand.
CAGATCCCCCTTCTCCATCCTGCTCCTGATGAGCGGCAGGACCGACATGAGTATCTTCCTTCTGGCAAGGGAGCCTATCCTGCTGAAATCCATCGCGAGCCTGTCCGCTTCGAGAAGCATGGAGCCCAGCTCCACCTGCCTCGAATAGCCCGCCATCATGCCTGAAGTGAGCGCGCGTCCGTGGCGGACGGCATCGCGCATCTTCCAGTATGATGGGAGGTAATCGCGCGCTCCGCGCTCGCTCACTCCTGCGGCGTTGCTCTCGAGCATACCCATGGCGAGCGCGAGATTGGCCAGAGCCGGTTCATCCTGCCTCAGCAGGGCGAGCGCGCGGCTGCCGTACCAGGTCGGCGTCCCGATCTTCCCGACCGCGCCTTCTCCGCGCAGGCTTTGGGCCTGCTTCTCCAGCGCAGAGAGCCATTCGCTGGCGCTCATAGGGGCGTCGCGCCCCTCGACTAGCATGTAGTGCCGTTTCGAGAGCTCTGACATCTCGGCTTGGGCGAGGAGCTCCCCTTTCTGCGCCTTGGAGAGCATCTTCGCCACATCTGCCTTGAGCGAACCGAGGCTCTGCCTCATCTGCAGTTCGGTCGTCTCCTTGAGCTTGGTGTCTATGGCGGCTACCCACCCTGCGAGCACCATCACGTTGTGCCTCTTGAGCTGGGCCGCTATGCTCTTCACATTCCGTTCGAAACCGCGGAGCATCCTCTCGTCTTCTTCGGCATCTTTCTTGGAGTACTCCTTTCCGCTTCTGGCCTGGTCCCCCTTATCCACGATGAACCTGAGCAGCGAGTCCCGCTCCAGCTTCACCGGGAGGCTGTCGGTGTTGTAGAGCTGCGCGTTGGCGACGTATATCTCCGCTGCCCTCACGGAAGCCTTGAATATGCCCTCGCTCTTCGTCCCGATCGTGCGCACGGCGGCTGCGAGCGAATCGAGCACCAGCCCGTATGGATCCGGGGCATCGCCTATCCTGATGCTCTGGGGGATCCCAAGCCTGAGCATGTCTGTCTGCAGGATCATGACCCTGCCGATGGCATCGGTCTGCCTTTTCACCATGTCGAGGCTCGTCCAGAGCTTGGCAAGCTCGCCGTCTCTGCCGGCGTTCCGCGCATCCTCCACCGTCTTCTTCAACCATGCCACATAGTCGCCGAAGCGGTGGCCTACCAACGGCAGGTTCGCGATGGGCAGGTTCTCGATGGCTTTGTTGATGCGGTCGCAGCGGTCGTCGATATAATTCCGGTAACGGGCATCCTTCAAATCCGGCTTCTTGATTTTGATGGAGCCGGCGAAATCCTGCAGCGATTTTATCGCCCCTGTCGCCTGGGCAAGACCCTTCTCCAGCGTCACGAGCTGCTGCTTGAGCATCTCCACTTTGGTGGGGATGACCGCTATCGGGACCTCCTCCCTCTTTCGGACAGATATCTGACGACCAGCCATTTTTTCACCTCAGGAATATGATCTGCAGATGAGGACGAATTCCTCGAGCCTCTCCATCCTCTCCTCGTCGCTGCCGCGCCCCCGGCCCGTCAGCGCCTTGCGCTGCCATTCGGATAGCGCCCTGTGGAACTCCTTGATTTTCTCGACCTCTGGAAGGACCCCTCCGGATGCTATCTTGGATGCCTTCCATCTCGAGAGGAAATCCTCCAGCGCCTTCATGGTCTTATCGACACGCTTGAGCGTCTCCTCTTCGACGCTTGATATATCAGAAGCAGAAAATTTTCTCTCCGTACCGGAAACAGATTCCCTCGCCATCACAGCACCAGAAATCTATGTCTATCTGGCCTTTTAAATCATGCCGGTGCCCGCTCTCGTTAAACGGCCAATCTGAGGCTGTCCTTGGCAGCGATGGTCTTCACTCCGCTCTCCTCGCTTATCCGTCTGGCTTCTTCGCCAGGCCCGAGCCTGAGCATCTTTATCCCCATGTGTGTGATGGCCGCCATCTTAGGCTTGGCGGTCTTGAGGACATCTATCACCTCGTCGCTCGTCAGGTGACCGGTGTACTTATCTGCCTTGGGCTTGATGCAGTTGACGATCAGCAGGTCGCAGTCCGAGAAATCCTTCCCAAGGCTATCGAGGTATTCGGTATCAGAGGTGTAGCCGAGGGTCTTGCCGTCCATAGCGAGCTTGAACCCGAAGGCGGTGGGCTCCTCATGCTTGACCTCGACCGGCTCCAGCGTGAAGCTGCCGCTCCTGGTCTTGAAGCTTTCCTTCTTCCCCCACTGCGCGACCACGGCCCGCTCGACCTTGGACTGGTGATATGCGCTGACTCCGCGATCCCCGCTCTCATCCCCTTCCATCGTGTGCCTGCTCCCGATTATGATGCCCCTCTTCTTGAGGCCGTATTGCGTCATCCCCTCGACCATGGCCATGGCATCGGTCATGTGGTCCACGTGGTTGTGCGTCACGATTATGGCATCGAGATGGAGGGGGTTGAGCCTGTTCCTGACGGAATGGACGAGCGCGCCCGGACCGGGATCCACATGGATGTCCGCGGAGCGGGAGAGGATCCTGAAGCCCCCGGTCCCGCGCACCTGCCTTATCAGGTTCACCCGGCCGCCGCCGGTCCCGAGGAAAAAGATCTCCATGATGGTCCTTCTGCGCAAAAACTAATAATCCATGTGGAAACCCACGGATTTTTCCACGCATGATTATTATGCGTTGCATGTTCTGAACCTGCGGGATGATATGGACAAGATTTCCAAGGCGCTCAAAAAAAGCGAACTCACGGAAGAGGATGCGGAGCGGATAGGCCACAAAATCAAGCACGAGATGGCGAAACGGTTCCTGAAAAAAGGCAAGACGCGGAAGAGACCTCCCAAGCGATAAATCACGATCTCTTCGTCCGTTTGCAGAACATGCACAGCTCTTTGGAGGAAGGCTCGCCGCACGACCGGCATTCCATGAGCGCCGCATCCGCGTATTTCCCCCGCAGGGCGCCTTCTATCTCCAGAAACGCGTTCACTATCTTGAATTTCGTCCCCGGATATCTCTCTTCGCTCTCGTTGAGCATCTTCCTGACATGGCCCCTGAACGCGAAGCGCGCATAGGGGCATTCCACGTGCTCGATGTCTATCCCCTTCATCATCGCGTAGAGCGCGTTCTCCTTCTCGGGCGTGAGCATGAGCGGCCGTATCCTCTCCACGAACCGCCCGCTCGAAGCCACCGGCTTGTACAGCCTCGCGAGCCTTGCCGGCTCGTTGCGCATGATGTTCATGAGCACGGTCTGAGCCATGTCGTCGAGATTGTGCCCCAGCGCCAGCTTGGTCGCCTTGGCCTCCCTCGCCCCTTTGTTGAGCAGGTACCTGCGGAGCACGCCGCACTGGGTGCAGGGCAGCTGGTTTTGGGTTTCCGGTCTCGGGTTTAAGGTCTCCGGGAGAACGACGTATCGTTCTCCGGACCAGGGAAACGCTCCGCGTTTCTCCCGGTCTGGTTTCGAGTTTTGGGTTTCGGGTTTCGCGTTCATTTTGAACGCCGCAGCGTTCAAGATGTGCTCGCGGACTTGTCCGCGACATCCGCTCTCATGCTCAGCGTCCCGGTCCATCATCCCATCGAGCGTGTCGCCTGCGTCATCCTTGAAGCTCAGAACGACCTGCTCTATCCCGAGCTTTTCGCATTCCGTCCTCGCGATGCCGAGCGTCCGCGCGCGGTATCCTTTGATGCCTTCGTCTATGGTCACCGCCACCATCTCGAAAGGCAGGTCCTTCTTCAGCTCTGCGAGCGAATGAAGGAGCACGGTGCTGTCCTTCCCGCCGGACAATCCGACAGCCACCCGGTCGCCTTTCCGTAGCATGTTGTGCATGCGCACGGTCTTGCGGAAGCGCTTGTCGAACATGCGGATGAAGTGCTCTTCGCAGAGGTGCTTGCTGGCATAGTGCAGGAACACCGCCCCTTCAGCGCCGCAATGGCAAAACTGCGTTTCCGGTTTCCCGTTTCCGGCTTCCGGTCTTGGGTCCCGTGTTCCGGGTTTTGCGGTCCCGCGTTCCCTGTCTCCCGTCAAATCAGCCACCGAAAACTACCTTTATCACTTCTACCTTGTCGGAATCGGAGAGCATCCTGGTGTCCGGCACGAGCCTGCCGTTGACCTTGACCACCACCTCTTCCCGCATGACCTTGAGCTTCTTGAGGAGGCCGCAGACATCTCCTGAATACGCGACCCTCTTCTTATGGTTGTCCAAGACCACTTCCATGCTTATCCCTTCACCCTGCTCAGTTCCATCGCCCGGTGCATCGTCTGCTCCACCTTGGCGATCCTGGCCTGCAGCGCCGGGTCCTGGAACTGCCCCTCGCTCTGGGGCCTCCTGAACATCGATAGCCGCTCCATGACATGGACCGGGCTCCTCTCGGCCAGCTTGCAGAGGGCCTCGCAGGCCTCATGGCAGACCGTATCATCCCTATCGATCAGCGCCCGGACCAGGACAGTGCAGGCCTCATGGACCTCTTCATCTGTGAGGTTGTCGGTCTTCCAGAGCCCCTGGTCCCGCTCTAATTCGCCGTTGAGCAGCCTCAATGCCATCCGCTTGACCTCGATGCTCCCTGTATTCAGGGCGATCAGGACCCCGGAGACGGTGCCCCTGTCCGCGAGCATGGCCTTTATCGCATGGAACCTCACCGGCAATTGATGATCGGATAGCGCCCGGACAAGGATCCTTTTCGCTCTCTCCCCGTCGATGGCGTTTTCGTGGAGCAGCTTCTGGACCCCTTTTATGGCACGGACCCTCTCCTCTATCGAGCCGTCTATAATACAGTCCCGCAGCCGCTGCGCTTCTCCTAGGGGATCCTTCTTCCATGGCGGCAAATCCCGCTTTGCAGTCATCCTTCTGAGGCGCATGATAGTTGATTTGATGCGATAAGCTAAATAATGGTAGCAGAGAAAACGAAGGCATGAAAATCGCTTCAGTCTGGGCACGCGAGATCTTGGATTCCAGGGGAAACCCCACCGTGGAGGTGGAGGTGGCCACAGAGGCGGTCATGGGGACCGCAGCCGCTCCGAGCGGGGCATCTACGGGCAAGCACGAGGCGATCGAGCTGCGGGACGGGGGGGTAAGGTACAACGGCAAGGGCGTCCGGAGGGCGGTCGAGAACGTCAATTCGGTCATCGCACCGGCCATAACCGGGATGGAAGTGACCGACCAGGAAGGCATAGACAGGAAGATGATAGAGCTGGACGGAACGCAAAACAAGGGCAACCTCGGGGCCAACGCCATGGTGGCCACTTCGATGGCGGTCTTGAGGGCGAGCGCGGCATCCCAGAATGTCTTCCTCCACGAGCTTCTGGGTGGAAACATGATCCCGCACGCGATGTTCAACATCGTCAACGGGGGAATGCACGCGGGCAACGGCCTCGCGATACAGGAATTCATGATAATGCCCCAGCACGAGTTCTTCTCCGAGCGCCTGAGGATGGCGAGCGAGATATATCATATACTCGGCAAGCAGCTGGCGGAGAGCATCGGCCCCTCTGCGAGGAACGTCGGGGACGAGGGCGGCTTCGCGCCCCAGATAGACAACACATACAAGGCGCTCGATGCGATATCGCACGCGGTCGAGGAAGCAGGTTATGGCCATGCATGCCCTTTCGCGCTGGACGCGGCGGCATCATCCTTCTACGATGCCAAAAGCGGAACCTACAAGATCGACGGCAAGGCGCTCAAGGAGCACGAGCTCATAGACTACTATGCGGATCTGGCCAAAGCATATCCGATCAAGAGCATCGAGGATCCGTTCGACGAAGAGAGCTTCGGGGCGTTCGCCGCTTTGCGCAAAGAGCTGCCGGAAACCCAGATCGTGGGCGACGATCTGGTGGTCACCAACGTCTCTCGCCTCAAACAGGCGATCGACAGCCAGTCCATATCGGCATTGCTGCTCAAGGTGAACCAGGTAGGGACCCTGACCGAGGCCATGGAAGCGGTCGCTCTCTGCAGGAGGAACGCGCTAAATGTGGTGGTCAGCCACCGCTCGGGCGAGACGGAAGACTGCTTCATAGCGGATTTCGCGGTCGGGATAAATGCAGGTCAGATAAAGACCGGTGCGCCGGCAAGAGGAGAGCGCACGGCCAAGTACAACCAGCTGCTGCGGCTGGAAGAGCGGATGCAGGTGCTCAGCCAGGGCTGAACGCCTGTCCCAAACATCACACTGCGATGCTGCTGTGGTCTCCAGTATCCAGTTTCCGGTTTCGCACGAAACCCGAGACCTACAGCCCGAAACCCCGCGTCCGGTCGGCCCGGCCGCTGGAAGGCTTAAAAAACATAGGCCCATATCAGCTATACCGCGAATCGCCGTGCGCATGACGAGTGAATCGAATGCCTGAGAGGAAACCGAACCCGACAGACGCGAAGACATATTACCAGTCCGGGAACGATTACTACGAGAAGAACGACTTCGACCGGGCCATCGAGAACTACAACATGGCCATCCTGCTCAGCCCGGTATTCTCCGAGGCCTACTTCAACCGCGCGCTCTCGTATTACCAGCTCAAGAACTTCGACAAGTCCATCGCGGATTACACGAAGTCGATGGAGCTCGATCCCCAGAATCCGATAATCTACAATAACCGGGGCGACGCGTTCTACCGCAAGCAGGACTTCCAGAGCGCGGTCAAGGATTATGACAAGGCCATATCGCTCAATCCCAATTATCTCAAGGCGTTCTACAACCGCGGACTCTCATACGCCTCCATCGAGGAATACGAGAAGGCGGTAGAGGATTTCACGAAAGTCGTCAAGATAAAGCCGGATTTCGCCGAGGCGTATCATCTGAGGGGCCTCGCGCACGAATACGCGGGCTCGATCGCCAGCGCGATAACCGATTATGAGAAGGCGCTGGAGCTCAACCCAGAGCTCACCGAAGCCAAGACGCACCTGGAAGGCGCCAAGGCCAAGAAAGACCAGGAAGGAAAAGGCGGGGGAGAAGGCGGAACCGCGGACATAAAGATGCTCTCCAAGCCCACCATGAACTTCAACGACGTGGCGGGCATGAAATCCATGAAAGAGGAGATACGCGAGGCGGTCGTCTATCCGATGCGCAACCCTGACCTGGCCCGCAAGTACGGCAAGCTGGGCGGCGGAGGCATCCTGATGTACGGGCCGCCGGGGTGCGGTAAGACATTCATAGTCAAGGCGGCCGCGGGCGAATGCCACGCGGGGTTCATCAACGCGAAGCTCTCGGACCTGCTGGACATGTACGTGGGCAACACCGAGAAGAACATCCACAAGGTCTTCGAGCTCGCCCGCAAGAACACCCCGTGCATCCTCTTCTTCGACGAAGTGGAAGCGATCGGCGGCAGGAGGGACCAGCAGGAGGGCCAGCAGTACATGAAGATGGCCGTCAACCAGATGCTCTATGAGATGGACGGCGTCGAGGCCAACAACCAGAATGTGCTCATCATCGCGGCCACCAACGCGCCCTGGGACGTCGACCCTGCGCTCAGGCGCTCCGGCCGTTTCAGCAAGACGATATACATCTCCGCGCCCGATCTCGCCTCGCGCAACGCCATGCTGAAGATGTATGCCAAGAAGCGCCCCCTTGGCGGCTTCATACCGTTCTCGCTACTAGCGATATCGACGACCGGCTATGCCTCTGCCGACATGAAATCCATAGTGGATGACGCCGCCACCATACCCTGGAGGCAGGCGTTCCTGAACATCGAGAAGAAGACCGAGGAGCTGGCCAAGGGCGGCATGGCCAAGGACCAGGCCGAGGAGCTGGCCAAGAAGCAGGTGTCCCAGCGACCGGTCACGCTCGGCGACTTCGTCTCCGCGATAGCCAAGAAGAAATCGTCCCTCCCGCCCTGGTATGGCCAAGCCAAGAAGCAGATCGGCAAGCAGGAGGAAGTGACGATAATCGACGGCAAGGAGCACAAGAAGGTCACAGACAGCAAGATGGGGCCCGCAGAGAAGGAGGCGTTCTCGAAGCTGCTCAGCGTCATCAACACCGGCAACCAGTGGTATTACAAGGCCGGCCTGATGATCGTGAAGCAGGGGACCTTGATACTCCTGCGCATCCTTGTGTTCATAACAGAGCCGGGCCGTATAGTATAGCCTGGCGGCTTCGGGACTGCCAGCTCTTCTGAATGGTTTCCAGCCTCAAGTTCCCGGTTCCGGGCCTCTGTTTTTATTGTTTGTTCCTGATTCTCCAAACATGTCCTTGGCCATAAAAGGCGGCAATGTATTTCTCGGAGAGAGCTTCGCGAAGAAGGACCTTCTGATAGAAGAGGGCAGGATAGTCTCCATCGGGAACGCGATCAAGGGAGACGAGACGCTCGAAGCTAAGGATATGCTGGTCCTTCCAGGTCTCATAGACCCGCATGTCCATCTGCGGGAGCCCGGGGCCACATACAAGGAGGATTTCGCGACCGGCAGCCGCGCGGCCATAGCAGGCGGTTTCACGACCGTCATGGACATGCCCAACAATCCAACGCCCACGATAACCAAGGAAGCGCTCGATGAGAAGCGGGCGCTCGCAAAGAAGAAAGCAATCTGCGACGTGCTCTTCCATTTCGGCGGGACCGATGACAACTTCGATGAGATAAAGAGGGCGGATCCCGGCTCCCTGAAGCTCTACCTGGGGCGGACCACCGGGCCGCTCCTGCTCAAGAACCCGTCATCGCTGAAAAAGCACCTGGAGAACTTCCGCAAGGACCGCCCTGTGGTGCTGCACGCATGCGACCATTCCTCGGACGAGGCCAAGAACCTGAAAACCACCTACGAGACCATGGAGAACGCGGTCGCGTTGGCATCCAAAACCGGAAACCGGATGCACATCGCCCACGCGTCCACCAAGAAAGAGATCACCATAGCCAGAAAGTGTCCGCACTGCACCGTTGAGGTGGCACCCCACCATCTTTTCCTCTCCACCAGAGACCGTGAGCGACTGGGCCCTTTCGCATCGGTCTTCCCTCCCCTCCGCAGCGAGCAGAAGCGGCTCATGCTCTGGAGCGCATTGCAGCTGGCAGACTGCATCGCCACCGACCACGCCCCGCACACCATAGAGGACAAGGAGCAGGGCGCAGCCGGATTCCCTGGCCTGGAGACCAGCCTGGCATTGATGCTCACCGCATGCAGGAGGGGTCTTCTGGACAAGATATGGGTGGCCCAGCGGATGACCAGGAATCCGGCAGATATCTTCCATCTGAAAGGCAAGGGCCGCCTGGAGATCGGCAATATCGCGGATATAGCGATTGTCGATCCGAAGAAAGTCTGGAAGGTGGACGGCTCGCAACAGGAGACCAAATGCAAATGGTCGCCTTTCGACGGCATGGAACTGACCGGGAAGGTGCACACCACCATTAAAGGCGGCAAGCTCATCTACCATAAGTTCGGGATGATAATCTAGAAAAGAGAGAAAAAAGGAAGAATCACTGCTTCTCGATTCTTATGTACGCTTCGTTGCCTCTGTATTCAGAGCTTATCTTGAGCTTCATCCAGCCGCCGGCGACCGAAGCGTCCGCCAGCGAGCCGGGGTTCGAAAGCGGATACTTTATTATCTCAGCAGAGTCCTTAGGCCCCTCCGGGGTGTTTATCGCGAGGATTATCTCTCCTCCGCGCCCGGATTGCACCGTCTCCAGAGAGACCGTGTTCGGCGGTATGTAGATGTCTGTCACCACTGTCGTGTCTGTGCCCAGGCTCCCGACCGAATTGGCCAAGGAGGCGACCCTTGTCACAGCGAGCTCTGCCTGGTAGGACGCTATCTGCTGGTTCGCTTCGCTCGCCTTCACGTAGACGAGGACCAGAAGCGGAATGAATATCAGCAGCACCAGCGCAACGATAACGAGCAGTTCTGTGCTTACCTGTCCTTTCATTGTTTCCCTCCCTCTAACGAGCATGAGTCCTTCTGGGTTTCTCCTTGCGCATCTCCTTCTTGCGCCGCAGCACCTTGTTGAGCTCTGCCGCGAGCTCATCTATGGCTTCTTTGAGATTGCCCCGCTCGACCTTCACCGAGACGTGCCCATCGTCGGTATCGAAATACATCCTGACATTGAATGTCGATTTGGTCTCCTTAAGGTGGAAGCTGGCGTTCCTGATGTTGAAGCTCTCCCCGAACCGCTCGAGGACCCGGCCCAGCTTCTCCTGGACCCTGTTGTAGTAGCTTGCATTGTCCTCGCCCAGGCCTGAGACGTTTATCGCGACGCCCTCCTCCGCCTGGCTCTGCACCAGCTTGAATATGTCGAGAGCCGATATGACTCCGATCGGCTTGTTGTCGGATACGACTATCACGCTCGAGACGTGCTTGGCTATCATCCTCTTGACCGCGAATTCGAGCGTCGCATCCTGGTTCACCAGGGTCATGTCCGGGCGCAGGAAGCTCGATATCCCCATGAGGTCCACGTTGATGGGTTCGGACTGCCTGATGTCCTTCCTCCCCCCGATCAGGTTGGTGGTGCCGCTCCATGAACCTATATCGTAGTTCGATACCACCCCGATGATCTTGCCCTTCCGGGTCACCACGAGGCGGTGGGCCTTCTTATCCTTCATCAGCCTCTTCGCTGATCCGATGCTCTCGTTCTCGTCGATGGTGTAGACCGGGCTGCTCATCAGCTCCTTGACCGATAAGTTCGGGACGAGGTTGGATCCCAGCATGTCGCTAAGAAGCTCCACCCTGGTGGTTATCCCGAGCGGGCTCTTCTTCGGGCCGAGGACCGGGAGGGCCTTGAAGTGGCCAACGAGGAATGCGTCCACGCGCTCCATGACGCCCGCGGTCTCCAGAAGCACCGGGGGTTTGCATATGACCGTCTCGCATTTCACGTTGTGGGGGTTCTTTATGCCCCCGCTAACGCTCATATGGTCTATCATCCCCAGATAGCTCCCGTTCCGGGTGACTATCACCGCAGGGCTCTCATCGAGCTGAGGCAGTGCCTTAGAGAGGAATTCCGCGCTATCCACAACCAGAGTCCGCTTAATTTCCATAAAAACCCACGCCTTCCAAGTCGTTAAAATATATAAACTAAATAGGTATATAAACGAGTATGGCGAACCAGTTGCAGCTCACCTCGTTCCAGTCATTCTCATCATTCGAGACCATGGTCTCGAAGCCGACCTGGAAGGACATCCTGCTGGAACTGATATCATCCAACCGCATCGACCCCTGGAACATCGATCTGGCCGCCCTGGCCGATGCGTTCATCCGCCGCGTCCGCGAGATGGAGAGCATGGACTTCGTGCTCCAGGCCAATGTCATACTCGCAGCCTCGATCCTCCTCAAGTACAAGAGCGAGTCGCTAAAAGCGTTGAGCTACCAGTCCGACCTCACAGAATACGAGGAGGCCCCTGACCCGGCGCTAAACGAAGCGGAGGAGTTCCCCCAGTTGACCCTGTCATCGAGGATCCCGCCCAAGAGGCAGGTCACCATCGACGAACTCATAACCGAGATGGAAAGGTTCATCCACTACGACGAGAGCGAGCGCGTCCGCATCCCGCGGGGCGCGATCGTGGATACCGTGGATCTGGATCTCGGCGAGCGGGATATCGAGAAGGACATGGCAGACACTCTATCGCTGGTCGAGAAGAACGCTGATGGCACCGGCTGGGCTCTCTTCTCATCGATAGTCCGGGGCCGCGACATGCAGGGCATGGTCTATACGCTTCTCTGCCTCCTGCACCTTGTGTGCGAAGGGTCCCTCGATATAAAACAGGATGAGATGTTCGGGGAGATATTCATCCACTTGAACAAAAATTGAGAATGTAAAAAAGAAAAGATTCTACTCGATGAGCGTCGAGCCTGATTTCTTCATCGGCTTCGACTTCACGATCTTGACGTTGGAGGGCGTCAGGATGATCATCTCGTGCGAGAGCAGGGCGATGTCCCCGTTGATCTTGCCCGCGTTCATCTTCATCTTGGAGATGATGCCCTTGAGCCGGTTGGGCTGCTTCGATAGCGGCAGCACGTTCAGGATGATGATGTTCTTAGATGAGAGCTCCTTGAGCGCCATGTCACCGTCGCCCTCGTTCCTGAGATCGACCCTCTTGACATAGAAATCAGCAGGAGGACTCACGACGTCTCCTTCGTGCTGCATTAGTTCTTCCAAGTCCGGTACATCCGGTTCCTCGCTTTTGCCGCCTAAAATCTTGTCGAAAAGTCCCATTAAACCACCAATGCGTGGAATATCGATTCCTTGCCTTCCTTTAATGCACTGAATATTTAAATTGGTTGCGCTCTCGACGTTGTCTCTGCGGGCCCCTTATATTATAGCTGGGGCCCGGTGGCTGTTTGTTTTTAAATCTTATCATCATCTATTTCAAGGCTGACCCCGACCGGCTCAGACAATCACAACCGAAAGCCATCCTAAGACCGGTGCATCCGAATCGTCGGATGCATCTGTAGCGGGTCGCCTCGGAGGGTAACCGAGCGGAGTCAGATATGTCAAAGGTGAAATGATGGAAGCAGTTCTATTGGCTTTAGGAGCGGGTGTGCTCACCCTCCTCTATGCGGCATTCATCGCATGGAAGGTGTCGAGCGCCCCTGCCGGGACCGACAAGATGCAGGACATAGCGAAGGCCATACAGGAAGGCGCGAACGCCTTCCTTATGAGGCAGTACAAGACGCTTGCCCCCATCGTGCTCGTGCTCTTGGCACTGATATCTATCGGTATCGGCGAAGAGGCCGGCATGCAGACCGCGCTCGCTTTCCTCGGCGGCGTGCTCTCATCCGCTCTCGCCGGCTATATAGGCATGCAGGTTTCGGTCCGCGCGAACGTGCGCGTGGCCGAGGCGGCCAAGAAAGGCCTCCAGCCTGCGTTCGGCCTCTCGTTCAACGGCGGAGCCGTCACGGGCATGGCCCTCGCGGGCCTCGGCCTCGTCGGCGTCGGCGGCCTCTACATGGCATTCGGCTCGCTCGCCCCGCTCATCGGCTACGGCTTCGGTGCATCCCTGATGTCGCTGTTCGCCCGTGTCGGCGGAGGCATCTACACCAAGGCGGCCGACGTGGGCGCAGATCTGGTGGGCAAGATAGAGAAAGGCATCCCGGAGGACGACCCGCGCAACCCTGCGGTCATAGCAGACAACGTGGGAGACAATGTGGGCGACTGCGCCGGCATGGCGGCGGACGTCTTCGAGTCGTTCGTGGTGACCGTTATAGCGGCCATGCTCATCGGCCTGACGTTCGCCGTATCCAGCCCGCTGGTGCAGGTGCCGCTCGGCATAGCATCCCTGGGCGTGATAGCGAGCATACTCGGATCGCTGTTCGTTAGCGTGAAGGACAAAGAGAGAATAATGAATGGGTTCTACAAGGGCGTCCTCGTCAGCGCGGTGCTGATGCTGGTGTTCTCGTACTTCTACCTGAACAACCTCTCAGGCCTCGAGATGAATCCGATGTCGCTCTTCGTGACCGTCATCATGGGCGTGATCGTGACCATGCTGCTGTTCATCATCAGCGAGTACTACACGGCCACCGAATACCGTCCGGTCCGTGACGTCGCCAAAGCCGCGACCACCGGCGCGGGCACCAACCTCATACAAGGGCTGGCGGTAGGCATGGAAGCTACCGCGCTTCCGACCGTGGTGATACTCGCCGCGATCATAGTGTCGTTCATGGTGGCAGGCCTCTATGGAGTCGCACTGGCCGCTGCGGCGATGCTTTCGCTGAGCGCGATAATCATCGCCATAGACGCCTACGGCCCGATAACCGACAACGCGGGAGGCATCGCCGAGATGGCCGGCCTTCCGGCGGCTGTGCGGAAGGTGACCGACGCGCTGGACGCGGTCGGCAACACCACCAAGGCGACCACCAAAGGGTTCGCCATCGGAGGCGCCGCTCTTGGCGCGCTGGCGCTCTTCGTGGCATATGCCGAGGAGACGCACCTGGAGAGCATAAATCTGCTGTCCACCCCGGTGGTGGTGGGTCTCTTCGTGGGCGCGCTCCTGCCGTTCCTGTTCTCTAGCCTGCTCATGCTGGCTGTGGGCAGGGCGGCCTTCCAGATAGTGGAAGAGGTGCGCAGGCAGTTCAAGGAGATAAAGGGCCTCATGGAGGGCAAGGGGAGGGCCGACTACGCCAAGTGCGTGGACATCTCGGCCGCGACCGCGCTCCGAGAGCTCGCGCTCCCCGGCGCCATCGCGGTCCTGACGCCGCTGGTCGTGGGTTTCGTGTTCGGACCGGCGGCCCTCGGCGGTCTTCTCGCAGGCGTCATAGCCAGCGGGCTTATGCTCGCATTGACCATGACCACCGCGGGCGCGGCCTGGGATAACGCCAAGAAGTATATCGAGGAAGGCAACTACGGAGGCAAGGGCGGAGAGCCCCACAAAGCGGCCGTGGTCGGAGACACCGTCGGAGATCCCCTCAAGGACACCGCGGGCCCTGCCCTGAACGCCCTGATAAAGGTCGTGAACACCGTCTCTCTGGTGTTCGCGGGCCTCATCGTGGCCAAGAGCCTGAACATAATCTGATTCTTTCTTTTTTACCCCTCTTTTTACTTGCGGATGAGTTCTGCAATCTTTCGAAACCGGTCTTTTCGGCGATATCTGGGGCGGTCATGCCCTCGTTGTCGGCGAGATTCCGGTCGGGCGTGTACCTCAACAGATACTTCGCCGTGTTGATGAGCGCTTCTTCCTTGCTATCAGCTGGATTGAACGTATCAAAGACGATGGCGACGTTTGCCCTGGATGCGGCCGCGACACGCATCACCGGCGTTCGGCTCAAGAGTTGTGCAACGCCCTCATTATGCGATACTGTATCAGCTTCAAAAACGTTCCTTGACATAGCCATCCAGCTATGGAATCGCCAGACACCCCGTGGGCCAGGAGCATCGATGGCAGGGTGAAGAAGAAAGCCGTGCCAAGCCCTAGCCGCGCGGCCGTCTTTTTCTTAGGCTTCCTGAGATTGAGAGGCATATCGCAGGGGAGGCTGGTGGACATCGGCTGCGGCAACGGCCGGAACGCGGTCTATTTCGCCGAGAACGGTTTCGAGGTGCATGCGGTGGACCGTTCCGATGAAGTACTAAAGGACCTGGATTTGCACGGCGTGATGCCGCACTGCCACAGCGTGGCGGACTACTGGCTTTTCGAGGACGGTTTCTTCGATTTGGCGATGGATGTCCTCTGCTATTCGGAGCAGGATGCGCCCGGCTACCGCGAGAGGTACGTGGCCGAGCTGAAGCGGGTGTTGAAGCCCGGGAGCTATGTGCTGCTCAGCGTGCCTAAAGGCTACACGGAAGCGAGGGTGAAAAAGGAGTTCTCGGGCTTTGCTGTCATGTCTTCTGAAGAGAGCGAGGACAGGGTGTTCGGAAAAAAACTGAAGGTACTCAATATCATCCTAGGAAAGAAAATCTGAGCAATAAAAATAAAAAGAAGCCGCGCGCATGATACGTCCGTGTACTTTGGTTCCGTACCAAGTCCCATCCCTTCAACGATGGGTGGGATTTTAAGTGGAGGTGGCATCCCATATGCCACCAACATTCCACTTACGGACCTTGTATTCACGCGGCCTCTTTTAACATCCTTTTAACTAAGGTCGATCCTAAAATCTCCTTTGCACCCTCCAAGTCCTCGGAACTCTCTATTGGAAATTCAAAGTTCATCCCCTTACCCTTCAAGGAGAACATGAGTTGTGCGCCCTCTATTTTCTTCTGCTCGTTCGTGTTCTTGGTTTCGACTGTTTCCTCTGCTTCTAATTTTGGTTCGGTGACTTCTTCAGTTAGTATCAATTTGTTCCCGTCAGCACTGCCAAGACCACTCTTCACTAGCATATCCCTTAGGAATTCGGCACCCGTTGTGTAAGATGTGGCCTTCTTGCCTTCGTTATGGGTTCTAAGGAAGTCTTTCAGCTCAACAAGCGTTATGGCGCGTCGTTGTCCTCCTTCAAATTTTTCCTTTTTTAAGCCCACATAAATGTCCTGTGTTTTCAAGACTTCTCTAAAAAGCCCTAGTGCTTCCTGCTCTCTATTGTCTTCCAGCAAAAAAATCATCTCTTGCGCTTTCTTGTCATCCTTCACCTGCCATCTCTGGAGCGTCTCAATTGCACCACCGACCTCAGTCTTAACGCGTTTCTCTTCGACAATGCCGAGGTATCTTAAATATGAAAGAATCCGAGAAAGAAAGTCGCCATTGGATGAAGGCGGGTTGTGGTCTAGTAGGTCCTTTACAGTAAATGTCCTTCCCGTCCTAGCTATGGTTTTACACACATCCCAGATTTTATCGAATGTAATTGAGCCATGGCTTGGCAATTTTATGTCATATTGTTTGTTTTCCTCCATTTTCCCACCTCAAAATGATTTCTTTAGGGATACAGTTTTTAAAGGTTCCTGAAATTTGTCAATTTAGACCCTAATTATGTTCATCTCTAACCAAAAAAAGCAACTATAACCCCAAAAAAATTGCAAACGAAACCCATATTGTTTTATCTCCTCTCGCCGTACGCTTTCAGGAATCTCCTATACTCATCGAGCAGATCCTCTGTGACCGAGGGTCTCCTGGTTTTTATGACTTCCATCACGGTCTCGGTGGTGACATTCTCCGGCTTCTTCTCCAGCTTCGCCCTTAGCGCCCTCATCTTCGCGCTCTGGCAGACCTCGGCGATGTCCGCGCCCGTGAAACCATCGGTCGCATCGGCCAGCGTCTTGAGGTCGATCCCCTCGGCGAACCTGCCCAGGTGTATCTTGAATATCGCACGCCTTCCCATCGGGCCCGGGGGCGGGATGTAGAATATCTTGTCGAACCTGCCCGGCCTCATTATGGCGGCGTCCATGAGCGCCGGCTTGTTGGTGGCGGCTATCACCACCACGCCTTTCTGTCCCTTGACCCCGTCCATCTCGGTGAGGAACTGGCCGATTATCTCTGACGAGCCGCCAACGCCCCTCGCCGGAGCGAAGGTCTCGATCTCATCCACGAATATGATGCCGGGCGGGTTCTCGCGCGCGCGGTTGAACGCGTCCTTGATGACTCCCACCGCCTGGGTGAATCCCTTCTTCATCACTTCGGCCGCGCTGAGCGACTGGAACGATGCATTGAGCTCGCTCGCAGCGGCTTTGACTATGAGCGTCTTTCCGGTGCCTGGCGGGCCGAAGAGCAGGATGCCCTTGCTGGGCTTGACCTTGAACTCCTTCATCTCTTCTTCGTGGAGCAGCGGGAGCTCTATTGCTTCGAGGAGCGCGCGCTTCACATCATCCAGCCCGGCGACATCCTCCCATCTGACCGCGCTCTCTTTCTCCTCGGCCTCTTGGGCCGGCTTCTCCTTGCCGACTCGGCGCTCGAAGTCGAGCCTGAACTGCTCGTACATATCCAACTGGGCGAGGCCCGTGCTCGGCTTCACGTTCTCCACTATGCGCATGAAATGCGCCATCGAGAGCGGGACGACCTTGCCGGTCTTGGTGGCCTCTTTCGCCGCGAGCCTCTTGGCCTCGGTGACCACGTTCTTTATGTCGGCGCCGGAGAACCTCTCTGTCTTCCTCACCAGCCTGTCGAAATCCACGTCATCCGCGAGCGGGAGGCCTCTGGAACTGACCTCGAATATCGCCTTCCTCGCCTCGGGGTCCGGAAGGTGCATGTAGATTATCTTGTCGAGCCTCCCCGGCCTCAGCATCGCAGGATCCAATTCATCCGGCCGGTTGGTGGCCCCGACTATCATGACGGTCTTCTCTGATTTGCTCGCCCCGTCTATCTGCTGGAGGAGTTCGCTGAGGACGCGCTGCCCGACTTCGTCCAGGCTGTCCGCGCTCCTTTTCTTGGCGACAGCGTCTATCTCGTCGAAGAACAGCACGGTCGGCGCGTTCTTCCGCGCGTTGTCGAAGACCTCCTTGACGTTCTTTTCTGATTCGCCATACCACTGGGAGAGTATCTGCGAGCATCTCACTTCTATGAAATTGTACTTGAGCTCCTTGGCAAGAGCCCTCATGAGCATGGTCTTACCGGTGCCTGGCGGGCCGAAGAGCAGGATGCCGGTCGGCGGCCTGATGCCGTATGCGAAGGCTATCTCCTTCTTCTCCAGCGGCATGATGATGGCATCGCGGAGCTCGGACTTGACATCCTCATATCCGCCCACATCGGCCATCGACTTCTCCGAGCCGCCCAGCGACATGTCGCTCATGCCGAACTTGCCGTACGATCTCATCTTCTCCCGGCGCTCTATCTCGGATTCCCGGCTGATGCTGACCTTGAAGTGCTCGAGCGCCCCCAGCGCCACGATTGCAGCCACCAACCCCCCGGCGAACTCCATCTGGAGCGGTGTCCTGTATATCGTGCCTATCATGTAATATACCGGTAGCAACAGCAGCAGGGAGAGCGAAGCTATGAGCTGCGGCCTCTTCTTTATCCTGGGCGGGAGGTATCCGAGCAGGAAGAGGGCTGCGCCCCAGCCTATCAGCTGGAGGGCCATCGAGTCCTGTGTCAGGAGGAAGATGACGTTGTCCACTATCCAGCCGATGGAGCCCCAGATATTCGTCACGCTCGCGAACAGCCTGCCGACGCCATCTATCAGTCCCGGGACCAGCGAGCCGATGTCTGCTGCGCTTTTGCTGAAAAGCAGCTCCGCCTTTCCGGGCCGGTAGAGCTCCATCTTGAGCGGGAGGTATGCGGTGTTCTGGACAAGCCAGATCGATGACAATAGGAGTATTAGCGTCACTGACGAGAGCGATATGGCAAGGCTGCGCCTGGAGCCGAAATGCAATGCGCCGATCGACATCCCGATTATGGATGCCCATCCGAGGAAGGGGATCCCTCCGAACGCGAAGGGGGATAATATGAATATCTCCAGCGCGGCGATGAGCAGCCAGTCCTCGAATGCCTGGAAGAGCACAAGGACCAGCACCAGCAGGTAGAACCAGGCGAAGACCGGGGACTGGTATATGACTGCCAGCAATCCCAGCACCACCCCGAGGATCAATCCTATGGGCGGGTTCTTGAAGCCCACCGCGCCGCAGGCGGCCGCGAGCAGGACAACGAGGAAAATAGGATAATACGGGATGCTGCCCAGGAGCATCAAAGCCCCGAGGAATATCAGGACGCCTCCCCAGAGCGATTCGTTCTGCCTGGCCAGTGTCAGATAAGCCCCCACTTTCTGGGCGGCCATGGATTTCTGTAGTCCCTGCTGCGCCATGGCACACACTCGGTCTTTTTGTTTTTAAACCAGACGCTCTAGGGGGACATCCTGGTTATCGCATCCATGAGGGCGTCTTCAGGCTGGTTGACGCATATCCTGATGAAGTCGGTGTAGCCGCCGAAAGAGCTTCCTGGCGAGACCACGATGCCTTCTTTCTCCATGAGCTCCGTTGCGTACTTCTCAGAGTCCTTGATGCCATCATGGGTCGCGAAGATGTAGATGCCTGCCTCGGGCTTCGCGAACCTGAATCCGTTTTCAGAGAGGGCTTTGGCTGCCACGGCGGAGCGGGATCTCCACACCTTCAGGTTCCCGGCGATTATCCCCTTCTCGTTCTCCAGGCAGGCGATGCCGGCCTTCTGCACGAACGGCGCGGTGCATGTCGCGGTGATTTGCAGGAACGCCGTGAGCTTCTCTGCGATATGTTCTGGCACGACAGCATACCCGAGCCTCCATCCTTCCATGTTGAATTCCTTGGAGAACGAGCGCACGCGGATAGCGCCTTCGTAGCGGGGCAGCTTATCGAACGCGAGGGCTTTGTAGGCCTCATCGAGCAGCAGGAACGAATTCTCTTCCTGGCACCGTCCGATGGCTTCCTGCACCAGTTTCTCATCATAGATCGTGCTGGTCGGATTGAGCGGATTGCAGATTATCGTCAGCTTGTTGCCATCAATATCGGCCGGATCGAACGCCCAGCCATCTTCCATAGAGCTCTCAGGCGCTTTGGCCTCCAGGCCCAGCTGCCTGGCCGCCAGCTCGTACATGGGCCAGTAGGGGGAGGGGAACGATATGGCGTCCCCTTGTTTGCAGAGCATGCTCATCAATCCGTAGATGAGCAGTTTGGATCCAGGCCCGACGACCACTTCGGAAGGCTCGCAACCCTCCCGCTTGGCGATGGCCTCGCGCAAACCGGGCAGCCCAGCCGCCGGGCAGTATCCTGCTCTCTCCTCTTCTAGGCTGGCGAGCGCGGCTTCTATCGCGCACTGCGGGGTGGGCAGGTTGGTGTCGCCCACGTTCAGTCTCACTATCTTTTTGCCCGCCTTCTCGAGAGCGAGCGCCCTCTCTGCCAGGCCGTAGAAACCTTTCATCTAATCACCGATGTTCTTGCGGAGCTTGTCGAAGAACTTCTTCGCTTCTTCGTGGTCCCTGCCCTTTATTATATGCTTCAGGTATTCGAGCCTGCCGGTTATCCTCTCCACCTGCGGGAGCGAGTACTTGTTGAACAATATCTCGGATAGGAGGTGGTCGTCCTCGGAGAGGAGCCCCTTGGCTATCTTCTTGTGTCTGGCGAATGTGGCTCCTGGGACCGAAGCGCTCTCCATGCACGCGGCGAAGACCAGCGATGCGGCGAAAGGGGTCGTCAGCGAGTAGGCCATCATCCGGTCGTGCCCGTCGAAAGAGTATTCGAATATCCGCACGCGAAGCCTCTTGAAGAGCGCCCGGAAGAGCTCCTTGCCTTCAGGGTCGGATTCGGTTATGATGACCGCGTTCTCCTTGTCCAGCGACTCCACGTTGGCGAACGTGGGGCCGAACATCGGATGGACCGAGACGAACCTCCGGCCGCATGCTTTGTAGTAATCCGGGATGCCGCTTTTGATGGAGGCCACGTCTGCCAGCATGCAGCCATCCGGAAGATGCTTGGCCGCGGCTTCGAACGCTTCCAGCGTCCTCTGCAGGCTCACCGCGTTGAGCAGCATCTCCGGCTTGAAATCCGCGAGCTTTTCGAGGCTGGAGAGCGCCTTCGCCCCCTCCACTGCCATCGCCCTTGCGCTATCGACATCATAGACCGCGAGCTCGTTCTCCCCCGAAAGCTCCTTGGCCAGCCATGAGCCCATCTTGCCCGCGCCTATGACAGCTATCCTCATTGCCTGGCCTCCTTGTAGCAGCCCAGGAACTTGTACCTCTCGGTCTCCTTCTTGACCTTCTCAAGCATGTCTGCGACCTTCTTGTCCCGCTCAGAGCCCTGGAAATCCAGGAGGAACGCGAACTTGCCCGGATCCTTCCTGATGGGCCTCGACTCGATTCTGGTGAGGTTGATGCCGGCTTCCGAGAACAGCTTCAGGATGGAGAATAGCGCGCCTGCCTTGTGGGCGGTGGAGAATATCAGCGAGCACTTGTCGCCGTCCTTGACCGCGCTCTCCCTGGCGAGCACCACGAACCTGGTGCTGTTCGTCTCATGGTCTTCTATGTTCTCCTTGAGTATGTCCAGGTCGTAAATCTCTGCGCAGAGCCTGCTGGCTATCGCAGCGGCCGCCTTCGGCCTGTCGTTGGCGAGCATCAGGGCCGCACCTGCGGTATCATAGTACGGCCTCGCCTCCAGCTTGTTGCGCTGGATGAATCCCCTGCACTGCGCCAGCGCCTGCGGGTGGGCATAGACGACCTTTATGTCGCGGTAATCGGTGTCGGGCAGGGCCAGCAGGCAGTGGTGGATCGGCATCTTTATCTCGCCGACTATCTTGAGGTCGGTCTCCACCAGCAGGTCGTTCACCTGCGTCACCGCGCCTTCCAGTGAGTTCTCGACCGGCACCAGCCCGTAGTCGAGCTGTCCGTTCTTCAGGCCTTCGAATATGTCCACGAACTCGGTGCAGGCGACCGGCACCCACTTATTGTCATAGGCGCGCGCGGCCACTTCGCTGTATGCCCCGTGCTCTCCCTGGAAGCCGACCAGCTTCGGGTTCTTCTCCTGGAGCGCCTTCGCTTCTGAGATTATGTCCTGGAATATCTTCCCCGAGAACTCCTTGCTGACAAGGCCCTTGGACTGCCTCTTCACGGCGCCTATCACTTCCTTCTCCCGCTCCGGATCCTCGACGCTCTCCTTGACCTTCCTGCTCCGCACCGCGTATTCCAGCCGCTGGTTGAGCAGCTTCAGTATCTCCGAGTCTATGCCGTCTATCTTCCTTCGAAGCTCCTTGAGTTCCATCACATTCACCTCATGATCCTCGGTATCTTCTGTTCTATGAGCATCAGATCCGCGAGCACGATTGCGACCGCGGCCTCGAGCGCCACCGGCACCCGCAGGGCGATGCATGCGTCATGCCGGCCTTTGGGTTCGGAGAGTTCCGGGTTTCCGGTTTTGAGATTTACGGTCTTGCCCGGCTTCCCCACGCTCGCGGTCGGCTTCACCGCCACCCGCAGCACCAGCTCGTTGCCGTTCGTTATCCCGCCGTTTATGCCTCCCGCGTTGTTGGTCGCGGTCTTGCCCTTGGCATCTACTATCGCATCGTTGCATCTGCTCCCCGTCATCCTAGCGGACGCGAAACCCGCTCCGAATTCCACTCCCTTGATAGCAGGTATCGAGAAAACCGCATGGCTGATGAGCGATTCGGCCGAGTCGAAGAACGGCTCGCCCAGGCCCGCAGGCAATCCGGACACGCGGCACTCCACAATGCCGCCCACTGAATCGCCCTCCGTGAGCGCGTCTTCTATCGCCTTCTCCTGACCTTTGGCGTCCTTCGCACCGCCTATCTCGGCCACAGCAGCAGCCACCTTAGCATTGCCGAGCATCTTCTTGGCGACCGCTCCGGCAGCCACCAGTCCGGCCGTGAGCCTCCCTGAGAAGTGCCCTCCGCCCCGGTAATCGTTGAATCCTCCATATTTGATATTGGCGACGAAATCAGCATGGCCCGGGCGCGGGGTATCTCTCATCTTCTCATATGCGGATGAGTCCACATCCTTATTCTCGAAGAGTATCAGCACCGGAGCGCCGGTCGTCTTCCCCTTGAACACCCCGCTCTTTATGAGCGGCATATCTGATTCCTTCCTCGCGGTGGTGCCCTTCTTCCCGCCCCTCCTCCTTTCCAAATCAGCCAGCAGGTCATCGGCAGACAAGGGGATGCCTGCAGGCACCCCATCCAACAGCACGCCCACGCACCCGCCGTGCGATTCGCCGAGCATGCTCACCCTGAATATCCATCCTAACGTGTTCATATCATCAGCCTCTTGAGATCTTCGAAGAATCCCGGATAGGATTTCGAGACGCAACCGACATCGTCTATCTCCACCCCTCTCTCGGAGCGGAGGGCGGCCACGGCGCATGCCATGGCTATCCTGTGATCATTGTGCGAACCCACATTCCCGCCTTTGAGCTTTCTGCCGGTAACCAGCATCCGGTCCCCGTCTATACTGATGTCAGCGCCCATCCTGCCAAGTTCGCTCCTGAGAGCCTCGGCACGGTCGCTCTCCTTGTGCCTCAGCCTCCCGACTCCACGTATGACGGAAGTGCCTTCGCAGCTGCAGGCGAGCGCGGCCAGCGGCGGGAAGAGGTCCGGCGAGCCGGTCGCATCGTATTCGAATGCATCGAGCGCCCCTCTCTTCACCATCACTTCTCCTCCGCCTTCAGAAACATGCGCTCCAGCCTCTTCCAGCACTTTTTTTATCGCTTCATCGGGCTGTCTGCCCGGGCCGAGGTTCCTCAAGCTCACATCGCCTGCTATCGCGCCTGCGACCAGCATGAATGCTGAGCCGGACCAGTCGCCTTCCACATTGAAGGTGCACGACTTGTAATCCTGGCCGCCGCGGATGATATATGCCATCGCATCGTCCGCACCGCCTTCATCACCGCTCCTCTCGCTTTTTGCTTTCACGTCTATCTTGAACCTCTCGAGGATCAAGAGCGTCATGTCGACATATGCGCGGCTCTTGAGGTTCAGGGTCTTGAGTTCCGAGTCCTCCCTGCAGATCGGGAGCGCCATCAGCAGCCCGCTTATGGACTGCGAGCTTTCCGAGCCGTCAACATCGATAGCCCCTCCGTGGATCGGCCCTCTCACTTTTACCGGGGGCAGCCCATCGCCGGTGCTCACCTTCGCTCCGAGCGCTTTAAGCGGAGACTCTATCATGCCCACGGGCCTTTTCATCAGAGAGCCCCTGCCGGTTATGCTATACTCCCTATCCTGAAGAGCGGCCACGGCCGCTATCATCCGCATGCAGGTGCCGGACTCGCCGCAGTCCAAGACATCCCCGTTGGGCTGGCATCTGCCCAGGACCCGCACGCCCCTCTCCTCACGGGCTATCTGCGCCCCGAGGGTGTCAACAACGGACATGGTCGCGAGCGCGTCATCGCAGAAGCTGGGATTGGTTATCAGCGTCTCCCCGTCCGCCAGGCCTGCGGCTATCAAAGCCCTCTGCATCATGCTTTTCGATGGAGGCGCGTCTATCGCGCCTGATATCCGCGACGGCTCAATCCTCATAGAGTATCCTCTCCGCTATCTGCGATGGCCTCTTGCCGACCGTGTCCACGACCATGTCGCATGCCTCTGCATAATATCCGAGCCTGTCGGAAAGCAGGCGTCCCACCGCCTTCTCCGGCTCAGCCACATCAAGCAGGGGCCTCTCCCCGTCCTTCGGCACCCGCTCGATGACGGTCTTGGCATCGGCCCACAGCCACACAACGGCCGCTTTGTCCCTTAGCATCCTGCGGTTTCCGGCATCCAGCACCGCGCCCCCTCCGCAGTTGATTACGCATCTCTCGCATCCGGCCACGGAAGCGAGCGCTCCCCTCTCCATTTTCCTGAACCCTTCCTCGCCCTCGCTCTTGAATATATCCTTTATCGCCATGCCTGCCTTTCTCTCTATCTCTTTGTCTATGTCCAGGATGGCCATGCCGGTCTTCTCATGGAGCTCTGCAGCTATCGTATCCTTTCCGCTTCCCATGAAACCGATTAGCGCTATGTTGCTTTTCTTGGGCGCGTCTGCGGCGTACGCAGCCTGCCTCATCGCATCCACCGGCGCGTCCTTCCCCGTGAAAATCTCGAACGCCTTCACGCCCTGGTATAGCAGCCATTCCCGGCCATCCAGCACCCGGCATCCGGCCTCCCGGGCATCCCGGACAAGTGCGCTCTCTGAAGCATAATGCGCATCCATGACCGCCATGTCCTTCCTGAGGAGTCCCTCAGGCAGCACCCTCTCGCCGGTGCTCAGGCATCCGACCACCAGCTCGCAGTCCGCTATCGCATCATTCAACCCGTCCAGCGCGCAAGATCCCGCTCCAAACCCATTCGCGAGCGACTCCGCCTTCCCGGCCGTCCGGTTCGAGACGACCACGTCAGCCCCGTTCTCGAGCATCGCAACGATGGCGGCCCGGGCCGCCCCTCCAGCCCCAAGGACCAGCGCCTTCTTGCCCTCGAGCGCGATGCCGTTCGACAGGAACGCATGCGCCGCTCCATAAACATCGGTATTGTGTCCGGCTTTCCGCCCGTCTTTGAGCCGGACGGTATTGATCGCCCCCACCCTCTTGGCGAGAGGATCCACATCATCCATCAATCGGGCAATGCCCTTGAAAGGCGATGTCACGTTCATCCCCAGGACGCCCATCTCGCCTGCCATCCTGAGCCCTTCTTCGGCGCTCTCAGCCGCTATCCTGAAGTATCTCGCATCGATTTTGAGCTCTGCGAACGCTGCGTTGTGCATCTGCGGGCTGCGGCTGTGCAGCACCGGTTTGCCAATGACAGCGTAGAGCTCAGTCATCTCCACTGCCTCCAACCGCTTTCCGCAGCGCTCCGAGCGCCCGTGCGACCGTCTCCTTGTCCAGCTGGCCCTCCGCGGTCTCTTTCCCCTCCCCGGAAGAGGCGAACGTGAATTCGCTTCCTAGGAGCGGAGCTAGGATGCGCGTGATCCTGCCTTCGGGTCCCATCCCGACGACAATCAGCCTCTTGTCAGAGTCCAGGAGCCCCAGCAGCCGCGCGTTCTCTTTATCAGACTTAACCATGCAGGCTATCTTGGCCATATCAGCCCCGCAATCGAAGCACCAGGCTATCATCTGCCTGAGCTCCTCAGCGCTTGGCGTCCTCTGATGATCGTGATATGATATGATGATCTCGCATCCCTTCTCCTTCGCTTTCTTCACAAGCGCCTCTTTGTAACCGTCTTTCGCTTCGACCTCGATATCGACATAAGCGGCTCCGGCGTCTATCGCGGAAGAGAGCAGCTCCAGCCTTCGCGCATCCGCCATCTTCCCCGGCCTGCAGGTCGCGACCACCTTCTTTCCGGAGCTGATGAGCTTCCTCACATTGTCAGGCGTCAGCTCTTTCTCATCGAGCAGGTCCAGCCTTATCTCTGCCAGCTCCGTCCCTCCGAGCGCTTTCATGCATCCGAAGACCGTCTTCTCTCCGACGCTAATACATATCATCTATCGCACCCTCCAAATCAGATATCCTCACATCCGCGATCCTGGCCCTGCCTATGCCATCCAGCACCGGCATCCTGATGTTCCCTTCCCTGCGTTTCTTGTCTTTCCTGATGCCATCCAGGAGCGCCTCTCTCCCGCTCTGCAGCTTCACCGGCAATCCCAATGACACGAGAAGCCCCTCCAGCCGCATCGCATCCTTCTTAGCCATCAGGCCCTTCTCGACCGATATCCTCGCTTCAGCGACCATGCCGATGCTCACCGCCTCGCCGTGCCTGAGCCCTCCCTGCAGCTCGATGGCATGGCCGATGGTGTGGCCGAAGTTAAGCTTCATCCTCTCCCCGCTCTCGTTTTCATCCGCCTGCACTATGCGTGCCTTGACCGCGACGGAATCCTGCACCACGTGTGCCATCACCCGTTCATCAGCACCCGCAGCATCGGCGGCGCAGGCCGCGAGCGCATCAGCGTTCCTTTCCAGATGATCGAAAGCTTTCGCATCCTCGATGGCGGCATGCTTCACAACTTCAGCGTATCCGTTCCTCATCTCTTCTTCGCTGAGGGTCTTGAGCAGTCCCACATCGCAGAGCACGAAGCGCGGTTGCCGGATGGTACCTATGATGTTCTTGTATCCATTGTAGTTGACGCCGTTCTTGCCGCCGATAGCGGCATCCACCTGGGCGAGGAGCGTGGTGGGCACGAAACCGAGGTCCATGCCGCGATGATAGGTGGCCGCCGCATATCCTGCGACGTCGCAGACCAGCCCGCCGCCTATGCCGACGACGAGCGATGAGCGGTCCAGCTCCACCTCGAGCATCCTGTCATATATTGTCCTGACGGTATCGAGCGTCTTGTTCTCCTCGCCCGGTCTTACCTCGACCACTTCGGCATCAGGGAATCGCTTCCCATAAATCCCGCTCACGTTGCTGTCTGTGACTATCAGCGTCCTCCCGGGCTTGACCATCCCGGCCAGATCCTCAAGCTCCCCGCTGGAGATTTCGCAATCGCCGCTCTTCCCGCTGATGCGCAGCTTCATCGAAGGCCCTCCTTCTCCATGCATCTCTGGAGCGTCCTCACGCTCTTCATCAGCTCCTCGAACATGGGCGGCGTCAACGCCTGCTCCTTGTCGCTCAATGCCTCTGCCGGGTTCCTATGGACCTCGACTATCATGCCGTCCGCTCCTGCCGCAATCGATGCCAGGCTCGCAGAAGGTATCAGGCTGAGCTTGCCCGTCGCATGCGTCGGGTCTGTTATTATCGGCAGGTGCGTCAGTTCCCTGACAGCAGGCACCGCGCTGATGTCCAGGGTGTTCCTGGTGTATTTCTCGAATGTCCTGATGCCTCTTTCGCAGAGTATGATATCCGGGTTGCCTTCGTTGAGGATGTACTCCGCGCAATTCAGCCACTCCTCTATGGTGGAGTGCATCCCCCTCTTGAGCAGCACCGGCTTGTTGGACTTGCCCACCTCCTTGAGTAGCGAGAAGTTCTGCATGTTCCTCGCGCCTATCTGCAGGACGTCGGCGTATTCGCACACCCAGGAGACGTCGCGGGGGTCGATGACCTCTGTCACCACCGGCAGGCCGGTCCGGTCCCTGGCCTTGGCGAGTATCTTGAGCCCTTTGAGCCCCAGACCCTGGAAGGCGTAAGGTGAGGTCCTGGGCTTGAAGGCGCCGCCGCGCAGCATGTCCGCGCCCGCTTTCTTGACAGCTATCGCCGTCTCCACGGTCTGCTCTTCGCTCTCCACTCCGCAGGGACCGGCTATCACCGTGAATCCCTGCCCTACCTTGACATCGCCTACCCGGACGACGGTCCGTTTACTGCCATTAAGGGCAGCCAGTTTCAGGTCCTTCATCTATACCACCTTCCATCAATACCTCTAAATGTCATACGCACATCAGAAAACCGACAGGGGAAAAAAGCTTTGCGGTCTTCTAATGGCCATAGCTAAAGCTGAAGAACGGGAACGAATAGGCGAATCTCTGTCCTTCAGTCGCGGCCATATTAACCACAAATTTCCATCTGTACTCATAATATTAGGACGGTAATCTTTAAAAATAAGTGCTGTCCCGGCGTGCCGGGCGCCAATGCCCGGTCTGCAGGCTAATTGTTGTAAATAGTGTAAAAAGATAGGTTTATAAACAGTTTCCGGCAAATATCCCTGTATGACCAGGACGATTCATGGGCCTAAAAGGCCTGAGAAAAAAGGAGCGCCTGCTGCCGAGATGTTGGCGGGCAAATGCCTCGCCGATACCCATGCCAGCGCAGAATGCACTATCGGCGCATACGTCATTTTCCTTAAAGACTCGCGTGCACGCAGCAGGCACTATATCGATCCCCTTTTCCGCCTGCCGAAGCCCCCCGAGCTGGTTCCGGTCCCCAAAGGACAGGTGCTCGAAGCCATAGAAAAATGCGATACGGGCGATTCTGGCAACATGTTCCTTCTGCGGGCAATCGCCGACATGTCGCAGGACCGGGACATCCAGACGGCGGCGCAGAAAGCGATACTCTTGAGGATGGGCCAGGCGATGGTGGGGATACCTCCTCGCCAGGACTGATGCCCGTCTATCCTATCCTTATGTCCGGCTCCACCTTGCGCCAGTCGCCGTTCATGAACTGCCAGAGCGTCTTTATGGTGGAATCATAGACGAGATTGGTCTTGGTCGCCACTTCTTTCGGCCTGTCTATCTCTATCAGCACGAACCTGCGCATCCAATCTATCTCGTCCCTGAACGGGTTCCTCTCGATGACGTATATCCTGTTGCGCTCCTTCTTGATTTTCTCGCACCAGGCGATTACCTTCTTTATCTCTTCCTTTGTGACCATGCTCACTCCATCTCCTTGCCGCCAAGTTCATCTAAGAGCCTCTTGACCCTTCGCGCCCAGGCCTCCTTGCCCTTGATGGAGCCGCTCTCATCGAAAAGCTCCTTGATATTGGAGAAATAGAGCGCCTCGCGCGTCGGCTTCATCCTGAATGTTATCGCCACCTGCCGCAATTGCTCCACGCATCTCGCCCCGCCGATGGGCCCGGACGACACCCCGCAGATCCCGAGCGTCTTCCCGTCGAACTCATCATAGAGCATGTCGAGCGCCATCTTCAATTCGCCCGGGTATCCATGGTTGTACTCCGGGGTCACTATGATGAGCGCATCCGCCTTCTTCACTTTCTCGGCGAGCCGTTTCGCAGCCGGTATCGTGCCGGTGTTGTCGGTCGCCTGTATATGGTAATCGCGCACATCTATCAGTTCGCTATCGAATCCATGCTCTTTCGCCTGCTCGAGAACGAACGCCGCTGCCTTCTCGGACTGCCTCCCTTTCCTGGCGGTCCCAAGTATTATCGGAACGTACATGGGAATGACAAGGAAAAGAAAAGATAAAAATCAGGCCGATGCCTCATCGAACCTGGATTCCGCCTCGGCCCAGTCTATGTTCTTGAAGAACGCGGCGATATAGTCCGCCCTGTTGAGGCCGTAATCGGTCATGAACGCGTGCTCGAACACATCCATCACCAGGATTGGCGCGCATCCCGAGAGATGGCCCGCATCATGCTCGTTTATCCAGCAGTTGAACAATCTCTTTCCTATATGATCGTAATATAGCACCACCCATCCGATGCCCCGCATAGCCCCGCTCGAGCGGAAGTCCTTCTCCCATGCATCATGCGAGCCGAACGATTCTTTGATTTTTTTTGCGAGCGCAGAGCCCGCACCCGCCATCTTCCCGCCTTTTTTCAGGTTTCCGAAATAGAGTTCGTGCAATCTCATGCCGTCGAACTCCCAGCCGAACCTCCTTTTGAGTTCCGCGTACTGGGGGTCCTGGGTCTTGCCTTCTTTCGCCATGGAAGAGAGCATGTCCGCCACCTTGTTTGTGTTCGCGACATATCCCTGATAGAGCTTGAAGTGGTTCTTCAATAGCGTGTCGCTCAATCCTCCAGCCCCAAGCAATCCGTCGAAATTTTTCGCTTCGTATGTCATCCTTTCACCTCAATTCAGAGTCTGATGGTCTCAACCCCCGGCTTCCAGCTGGCCGGACAGAGATGCCCGTCGTTCTCCCTCACGAACTTAGCGGCCTGAAGCTTTCTTAACGTTTCGGTCGAGCTCCTGCCGATGCTGTTGTCGTGCATCTCGATGGATTTCACCACCCCGTCGGGATCGATGATGAACGTGGCGCGCGTGGAAAGCCCCTCGGCCTCGATGTACGTCCCGAACGCCCTGCACATCCTCCCGCCCGGGTCGGCAGCCATCGCATAGCCGACCTTC
Source organism: Microcaldota archaeon (assembly GCA_040758595.1). Taxonomy (GTDB): domain Archaea; phylum Micrarchaeota; class Micrarchaeia; order Anstonellales; family Bilamarchaeaceae; genus Bilamarchaeum. The sequence goes on from JBFLVJ010000006.1 coordinate 75,484, forward strand.
TTTATCAGCGGCGAGTTCTCGTGCCATGCCTTGTGCACGAATGCGGTGTCCGTGCTCACGCTCAGTATCTCCGCGCCGCTTTTCTTGAACTCCCCGTACATGCCGGCCGCCTCTGTAAGTTCCGTGGGGCACACGAACGTGAAATCCGCAGGGTAGAATAGCATCACCAGCCACTTGCCCTTATAATCGGACAGCCTCGCCTTCTTGATTTCGCCCCCGTGGAAGACATCGAATCCCATTTCCGGTACTCTCTGGTTCACACTCAACATAGTCTCACTGTATCCTATACTCAGGTTCGTTTTATAAACTGTTTGGTTCGAAATACGAACCATGGATAAAAGGGACCGGACGATAATCGGGGCGCTCATGGAAGATGCGAGGGCCCCATATTCCTCCATGGCGAGGAGGCTGGGCATCAGCGAAGCTGCAGTTAGGAAGAGGGTGCGAAACCTTGAAGAAGCAGGCATAATCTCGAAATACACCATCCGCGTGGATCCCGGGGCGCTCGGCTATGGAGCCATCGCCATCATAGGGATCGACACCGAGCCCGACGCGCTGGTGCGCGTCCAGGAGAAGGTGCGCGCCATTAAGGGCGTGCGCTACACCTCGCTCTCCTCCGGCGACCACATGCTGCTCTTCGGTGTCTGGTGCAGGGACATGAAAGAGCTCGAATCATTGATAGCGAAGGCCAAATCCCTCCCAGGCGTCACCAAGATATGCCCTGCGGTCATGCTCAAGAGCGTGGAGTATTGCGAATAGGGATTTTTCATCGTTATATGTGGTTTTTTAAAGCGTTTAGTGCAAAAAAACAGTATGAAAAAACTACTTTTCGGCAAAAACTTGGGGGAAACGGGCGGGAAGAGAGAGCAACCGGAAACCAAGAGGCGTCCGGTGCGCACTATCATCGCTAGCGCGGTCCTTGCGGGCTTCCTCGGCTGCGGCGGAGGCAACAACCACGATTCAGATGCCGGCAACCAGAACGATGCACAAGTGTGCACCACGCCCGGAATCGGCAGCGAACACATGGGCCCTTCAGAAGAGAATACCATGCCGGCGCTCGGGATCACCCAGCGGGTCACGATATATCTCACTCCGGTCGACTGCGTCGATCACCTCAGCGCTGAAGAGACTGCATTCGTCCCAGTCATATCGAGCGACGACCTGATAAAAGGCAGGCTCGCGATACACAGGAATGCGGTCACGGTGCTGGGCAATCAGTACGACCTTTTCGTCTACCGGGATTTCGACGGAGCCCGCCTCCAGACTCACGATGTCGATTCCTTCGAAGTGGACAAGATATTCAATATCCCATCTCCGGAAGGGGACATCGTCTGGCAGGTCCAGGCAATAAACCAGACCACAGAGACCGTGGCCGGCAGGACCGTCACGAAAGCCATCTTCCAGGTCTTGAACTCGCCGGATCGGACCCCGGAGCAGACTCAGAAAACGGTCTATCTGGTGACCGACCCTGCAGATTACGTGGCCGTCTATGATGCGGTGGCGCCAACCGGCGCTATGGTAAACTATTTCAGCCTTCCGGCGCGGACCGGCTCGAACGGCATCGAATTCGTCAAGGGCAAGGTGTGGGCCGAGCCCTCCACATCCGCGCTTTCTGTCGCCGTGGAGACGTCCTCTTTCGATGTCGAGCCATGCGAGAGCGATTGCGGCACCCTTCCATACGGGTCTACCGGCCGTAATGTTACGCTCGACGGGATAGGCGTGGTCTATGGAGCGAACGGGATGACCGGATTCACGTTCACGACCGGCTTCTTCCCTCTGGAATGAGCCTGCCTATGGAAGGCGTGCAGGGCTCGGACCGCCGCTATTCTCTTGCCTTTAACCAGGATGCGGCTTGCTGACGTCGGGCTGGCGCCCAACGACGGTTCTATCTTTTTATTATCTGTATGACGTCGCCGTCGGCCAGCACGTGCTCCAGGCCGACCCTCTGGGGCTGGTGCTTGACGCTCTTGCCCCAGACCAGCGCATACCTGAATTCTTTGGCGAGGTCGCGGTGGAGCTGCTGGCAGACCTCCTCCACAGAGGTGCCGCTGCGCACGACCAGCGGCTCTTCCAGGTCGGCCTTCTCCCCCCGCCGTTTGGTGAATATGTGTATGAGGTCGAGTTTTTTGTAGATCTCTCTCTTGAGCTCCTCGATGCCCTTGCCGCTCTCTGCAGAGATAGCTATCTGGCCAGGGGCCAGCTTCGGAACGCTCTTGACAAGGTCTGCCTTGGTCAACACGTAAAGGCCTGGGATATACGCCCGGTTGCCTTCAATCACATCGATGAACTCGTCGATATCTATGTTCTCGTGGATGACCACATTGGCATTGAATATGCCGTACTGGTTCATCGTGGCGAGCACCTCTTTGTCGCTGATATCGGTCAGCTTCACGGTCGAGTTGATGGTGACACCGCCGCGCGCCTGCTTCCCTATGGAGACCCTCGGTTTCGACATGTTCAGCCTGATGCCGAATCCGTAGAGCTCTTTCTCTATGACCTTGGCCTGCTCCGGCCTCGTGGCCTCGACAAGTATGAGTATCAGATCAGCGTTCCTCGCGACAGCGATTATCTCCCTGCCCCTTCCCTTGCCGTCTTTCGCGCCCTCGATGATCCCTGGAAGGTCCAATACCTGTATCTTGGTGTCCTTGTATTCCATGATGCCCGGGATGCATGTCAATGTGGTGAACGCGTAAGCCGCGGTCCGCGATTCCGCGTTGGTGAGCTTGTTCAAGAGGGTGGACTTTCCGACGCTTGGGAGGCCGATCAAAGCGACGGTGGCGTCGCCGCTCTTCTTTATGTCGAACCCGCCGGCGCTGGCCCCGTGCTTCTTCGGGTGGAGGAGCTGGCGCCGCAGCTGGGCTATCTTGGACTTGAGTATGCCGATATGGAATTCGGTCTTCTTGTTCTTCTGGGTCCGCCCGAGCTCTTCCTCAAGCTCCTCCAGTTTCTCCTTGATCCCCATCTTTTCACTCGAGCTTCTTCAGCCCGTTCCACCATGAATTGGAATCGGTCTTCCTCATCTTGGCGAGTAGTTTTTTCGCGCTATCGGTCTTGAGACGCCCGTCTATGCTCTCTATCCAGCTCTCGGCGCCCCTGTGGCCGATGTCCACGTACTCTTTGGCCTGGAAGGCGCACTCGAGATAATCAGCGTCTTTCAGTATCGCGCGCTCTTCTTCGGAAAGCTCCATCGTCCCGAGCACCGAACCTTTCAACTCGTCAGGCAGCGTCGCGGCCTGCTCCTCCTCGACCTTGCGCTCCAACTCCTTCGTGATCGTGACATATCCGTGCGTTATCTTGTTCATGTCGCCGAGCCGCGTCTCGTGCATGTCGTGGAAAGCGCCGGCGACGCATATCTTGCGGGCCTGCGCGTCGTCCATCCCTTCCATCCTGGCCAGCACGAACGCGACAATGGAGGTCCTCCACGCGTGCTCGGCGACGCTCTCCGGATGCGTTATCTTCTCGGCCCACCAGCCGCTCCTCGCGGTGCGCTTGAGCATGCCCGCCTCGTAGATATACCTCACGATGGAGTCCATGGGTATACTTCCACAAAACAATTTTATAATAAATCATGCATGGCTGCGCCTCCAGCAGCCGGTTTTCGGTCTTGCCCCGCGGAAATGAGGTGTCAAAAGGAATATAAATCACGGGACCAGATACTCTTCGGGAGGTTAATGAGACTCAAACTGGTCCTGCGTTCAAAAGGTTCTTTCATTCCGTTCAACTACAACCAGTATATCCATGCTATGATTCTTGACAAGCTCCGCTTCGCCGACCCACAATACGCGCAGGAAGTGCACGATGGAAATGGGTTCAAGTTCTTCACGTTCTCCGAGCTGGACATCCCCGTGCGCAAGCTGGACAAAGAACGCGGCGGCCTCGTCATATTGTCAGATACCGTTTCTCTTCATGTTTCATCTCCGCGCGAACGCTTCATGCAAGCTTTCCTGAGTGGCATCCTGTGCAGGCCGGATATCCGCATCGGGCCGGCAGAGTTCACGCTCGAAAGCGCGAACGTCATCGATTCGCCGGACTTTTCATCCGGCAAATCTATCCTAAGGACCATGACTCCACTCATCGCTTCGACGAAGCGCGAGATCGAGGGCAGGCTCAGGACCTGGGATTTGATGCCCGAGGACGCGCAGTTCTACAATAACATCCGGAACAACCTGGTGCGGAAATTCGAGGAATTCAGCGGCAAGTCGCCTATGGAGAGCGCTTTTAGCGTGAAAGTGATAAAGCCCCTGAGGCCGAAGAGGATAAAGGTGAAGGACGAGTTCCACACCGGGAGCCGGATGATCTTCGAGGCTTCGGGGAGCCCGGAGCTCCTGGAGTTCGCCTATGAGTGCGGGCTGGGAGAGAGGAACAGCATGGGTTTCGGGATGGTTGAGGCTGCAAACGGGGGGTTGTCGTGACTCAGTCAATTTTGGAGTTTACGGGTAACTGGTACATAGACTTGGGTATCCTCGGCTTCACGAACATCATAAACGAGGTATGGGGATACTCTCCAGATGAACTTATAGTCAGGGACATAAATAGGCGAACATTTTAGGCATCACAAAACCCTTCTTCACAAAGTTGCGGATAGACTGTTGAACCGCATGGATATTGCGATAATACCTGTTCCACAGGGGCTTCTTGATT
>JBFLVJ010000007.1:0-77421 GCA_040758595.1 Microcaldota archaeon
TCGCCGGCTCCGCTTTCGCGGCTTCGGGTCTCGAGGTCTCGGGTTTCGCGGCCGCGGATTTCGATCCCTTGGCCGCTTCCTTCTTCGGCTCCTCCTTCTTCGGAGGGGTGACGCTCACACCCTTCGGCGCTTCCGGGCCCTGGAGGACTATCTCTATCCTGGACGTCTCTAGGTAGGATCTCGCCTGCCTTCCCTTGGATGCCATCCTCGGATATATCTCCTTCTTGTTGGCAGAAGCCGCGAATATCGTGTACTCGCTGCCCAGGCCCTTGGCATGGCCGTTGGCGATGGCGCTCCTCAGGAGCTTTAGCACGACCGCCGCCGCTTTCTTCGGGTAGCGGCCCTTCCTGCCCCCGAGCTCCCTGCGGTGGCCGAGGTTCCGGTTGTGCTTGTTGTAGAGCACGGGGATCTCGCCGTCCGCGGCCTTCTCGAGGAAAACCAATGCCCAGCCGGTCTTCTTGCTCCTTATCCTGCCGCACACCTGCGACAGATCCTTGTAGGAGGCGTTGACGCTCTCCAGGCGCGCGCAGGCGCAGTTCTCCGGTATGTTGGACGAATAGCCTTTCATAGGATCACTTCAGCGGGACGAACTTCGAACCTCTCGTAGCTCCCACGCCAGGACCTGAGTGCAGGACCCTGCCGATGGAGTGCGAGAAATCGCCCAGTCTCATGCCGACCTTGTTGAGCGTGATGTCCACGCGCTTGAACTCCTTCCCGTTGTAGACCCCGAAGGTCATTCCCAGCCACTCCGGAAGGATTATCGCCTCCCTGCGGTGGGTCTTTATCATCTTCTTCGGGTTCTTCTTCTTGACCTCGCGGACCTCTTCCACGAACCTCTTGAGCTGCGGGTTGAACTTCATCCTCAGCAGCGTCCTCCTGTTCCTGGAGGAGATCATCTTGAGGAAGTCGTCGAAGCCCATCACCGCGACCTGTTCCTCCTCGAGGCCTTTCCAAAGATCTTTCTTCATGGTAATCAGCTCTCCTTCTCACCTATGGTGCGTTTGCCTTTGCGGCGCCCTGTCTGCCTTGCGGCTATGTGGCCCACCTTGGAACCGGGCGAAGCTCCCCTCGCGACGGTCGTCGGCTTGCCCACGTGGTGCTGTTTTCCGCCGTGCGGATGGTTGTACGCCGCCTGGTGGACACCCCTTGGAACCGGCCAAAGCCTGTTCTGCGCTTTCTTCTTGTGGTATTGGTTGCCTGCCTTGAGCATGGGCTTCTCCAGCCTGCCGCCGCCGGCTATGACGCCCAGCTGGGCGCGGCACTCGTTCGATAGGACTATGGTCTTCCTGCTAGGAAGCTTAAGATAGACGATTTTGCCTTCCTTGGCCACGATATTGGCATATGAACCCGCTGCTTTCACGAGCATCCCTCCGTCGCCGGGATTCCTCTCGATATTGAATATGTAGGCTCCATCCGGTATCCGATAGAGCGGGAGGACGCTGCCGAGCAAGAGCCTTCCCTGGACGCCCACATCCACGTCGTCCCCGACGGCGATGCCTTCGGGGGCGAGCAATATGCCGATCTCATCGTTGTCGTACTTGACCTTCATGAGAGGGGCGGTCCTTGCCGGGTCGTCGATGAATGCGATGACCTTGCCGGTCAGGACTCCGGTCTTCTCCACGTCGTCATATGGCCTGTACACGAGGTCGGCCTTGTAGCGGTGGCCGGGCGAGCGGTACCTCGGGGATCCGGCCCCTCTTTTCTGCTGCTTCAGTCTCTTTCCCATAATTATTACCTCATGCGATCATCTTGAGCTTCGTGGCCACATCATCGGCCTTGGAAGCCTTGTCGAGCTTGACTAGCGCGTGCTTCTTTCCCTTCGGGGTGATGAAGGTCTTCACAGACTCCACCTTGACTCCGAAGAGTTTCTCGACTTCGCCTGCTATGTCCTTCTTCGTGGATTTCATGTCCACCAGGAAGGTGAGGGTGTTCTCGTACTCTATCTTCCCGATGGCTTTCTCCGTCTTGATTGGTGATATCAATATCATAGTCATCCCTCAAGCGAACCTCTTCGCCAGTTCAGGCAATGCGTCCTCGGTGTAGAGCGTGAGCCTTCCCGGGTGCGTCCCCGGAGCAAGGTGCCTCACCTTCAGCTCGCTCGCCTTGACGACATCCACGCCGGCGATGTTCGCCCCGGCCTTGACAGATGCTGCCGAAGACACCACTATGAGCGCAGAGCGGGTCTTGTTCCTCTTGGCCTTGTCGATGAAGCCCATGAGCTTGAGCGCCTCGAGCACCTTGGCCACATCCTTCGCCTTGGCCAGTCTCTCGAAGCCCTTGTCGAGGACGACCGGAAGGGAGATTGCGAACTCGGAGTGCGCCCTCTTGGAGACGGCGTCCTTGTCAGCGCTGAACGAGAGCGCGCTGGCGAGCGCCTTCAGGTATTCTTTCTTGTTTATCTTCTCGACGAGCTTCTTCTCCACCTTCGGCGGGTGCGCCCTGCGGCCCTTGACCGCGTGCGGCACCCTCTTGACCTTGCCGAGCTGGCCCTTCGGCTGGACCTCGTGGGGAAGGTGCGGGATACCCTTGTTCTTGACAGCTCCGAAGTCCTCCTTGCGGCCCCTGTAGCGGGCCGATGTCTCGAGTCCTGCGAACTTGTAGTTGCCCTTTGGCTGGTACATCCTGCTCTCCTCGCTCAGGACCGCCCTCTTGACGAGGTCGTCCCTCCTGGGAGATTCGAAGACCGCAGGCAGATCTATCTGCTTCAGGGCTTTTCCTTCAGTCGAATATACAGTCGCTTTCATGTGAACACCTACTTAGGAGAGAGGGATATGAAGCCGAGTTTCGGTTCAGGTGCCGCGGCGCTCGCGCGCACGGCCAGCCTCAGCTTGACCAGCCTCTTGACCGGTCCGGGGACAGAACCCTTGACCACCACGAAATCGCCTTTCACGAATCCGTAGTGCGGGAATCCGCTCGAGGGGTTTATCTCCTCGGGTTTATCTCCTATCTTCATGATCATCTTGTTGTATTCGGTCCTCTTGTGGTAGCCGGTCTGTCCGGCCTGAGGTACCGTGTAGAGCACGTAAGCCGGGTGCCATTGACCGAGTGTACCGACATGCCTTCTCTTGCCGGTCGCCTTCCGCCTCTGGATGGAGACGCCGAACCTCTTGACTGCGCCCTGCCAGCCCTTGCCGGTGGATACGGACACGACGTCGACGAACTCCCCGCTCTTGAATACCTCGGAGAACTTGAGCTCTTTTCCCAGGAGGCCCTTGCAGTATGCCAGCTTGTCCTTGCCGTCCGCTCCGCCGCATCCTATCTCCATCTTCTCGACGTGCTTCTTGCCGATGCCGGTCTTGGAAGGAAGCGCCATGACGAGGAGCCTCGCCGAATCGACGCCCTCCTCGGAGACCTGCTTCGCCTTGGGCTTCTTGACCCCGGCCAACTTGAGGATCCTGTCGTCTGTGACGAGCAGGTCGCCCGCCGAGTTCTTCCCCTTGTAGAGGCGGACACCATAGACCACCATAGGGGGAACTTCGATGACCGTGGCCGCGCTCACGACCTCCTGCCCCTTGGTGGGGGAGTCGCTCTCGTCCACGTATGCTATGTGGGTCATGCCGGCCTTATAGCCTGCGAAACCTAGGACCCGCTTGTCGGCGGCTTCCTGCCACTGCATGCGTACGTTCTGGCTCTTCGCCCTTTTCCGTGGCCTGTGGGCCATAGACCCCCTGCGGGGCCTCTGTATATCTGTCAAGCTATACACCTGTTTACCGCGTTGCCCGAGAGTGCTGCCTTCTTCAGGGCATATGCCCCTACTGAGGTGGTTTCCGGTCCCGTGTCTTTGGTTCCGAGACGACCCAGAACTCAAGACCCAAAACCCAAAACGCAACTTCGGGACTCCTGAAGTTCAGGAGTGCAGGCTCTCGCCTGCCGCGCCGGAAATAATTGGACTTTCTCAATTATATTTAGGAACGTTTATAAAGATACGCCGGAGTGTGAGAGGGATGGCTAGGAGCTTGGAAAACCACCGGGAGCGACAGGGCATCCAGCCGGGCTTTTCCAGTGCAGAGTAGCGATTTATAAATGGATGTGGTGGGAATATGTAAAAAAGCATGTTTATAAAGAGGGGATGCGTATATTAGTATACACAAAAGGCGACCAGCCAGAGTGTGTATCAAAAAAGATGGTGAACAGGATGGAGACCAGGAGCGCGACAAGGAGGAATTCCGACAATCATGGGGCGGTCCAGCCCCAACGCTCCAATGATAAGATAAGGAAGGCGCTCAAGCAGGCCTCTAAAGCCGGGCTCGAGACCATAATGCCCAAGGTCTGCGACCCCCAGGGAGAGCCCGAGTTGCGCCTCCATAATCATCTTGCCAGCATAGAGCCCGGGCTTGCGGCCATGGCGGCCAGCGAGGATGGCTGGGAGATGTGCGTATTCACGACCGACAAGGCCAGGCAGAACCCGATAAACAAGCTCGGAGGCTACGATGCCGCGGGCGATGCCAGCCTCGAAGCTTATTGGGAGGGGATCGGACAGGCGGTCGCCATGACATCCTCCCTTCTCGACTGCGACCCTCCGGTGTTTCTGAGGGTCTCCGGCAGCTCGGACGAGGGGGTGCTGGTGATCATAGGGAAGGACATGTCGGGAAAGCTCGCTTCAGATTTCGGCCCGCGCACCACCATGGAAGAGGTGCTCAGGGAAGCCTGGGCGCTCGCCAGGGAGGACCTGGATCTCCCCGAAAGGACCTACATGCTCACGACGCCCGGGGATGGAAGCATGGTCCAGCTCGATCTCCATTCATTCTCACAGGTGCTCAGGCACCCGGACATGATAGTGTCCTGCAACTTCTCGGCCTCGGACCCGGCACCCATCAGGCCGAATAAGATGGGTTTCATAGGCAACGAGATAAGGCGCCTGGAGAACGACGAGGTGGCGTTCTACAGTTACCTCCCGAACGCGTTCAGGGTCCCCAACGGCGGCAGGGCCGAGGTGCTCAGCCCCTTCGGCGACAACCTCGCGCTCATGGCCGAAAGGGATAGGTCGCTCAGGAGGATGAGCGGCGGGACGTTCATAGAGGTAAAGCTCAAGGCCAGGGAAAAGGACGCCATGGACCTCCTGCCCTTCACAGCGGACTTTAACGGCTTCAAAGGCACCAGGAAAGGATTCGCAGAGATATTCTCAGGCCGCCTCGGCATGAGAGGCCTCAACACCTACATCGGCAAGGCGAGGACCAATTCCGTGCTCACCCCCATAGCCCAGGCGATGGGAAGCGATGTCGGCAAAGAGCATGCGGTGATACCCGTGACCGGGGGCTACCTCCAGTACTGGCTCGATATGCCGCCGACTGAAGAGACCGCGAGGTTCATCCAGGATTCGCTGCGCTCCAGACTGCACTCGGACGTGATGGGCGACCCGGGCCACACGAACCTCGGCCTGGACCCCGAGATCCTGATGCTCGATGCCCGGGAGCTGGATATCGGAGACGTCAGGGCGAAATTCATACTCAAGTCCCTCGGAAAGGATAACAGCCCGGCATGGATTCTCGATGCTGCCGATTTCATACCGAACTTCGTCGAGAACGTGCATCCGGCCATCCAGAAGGAGATTTATGATGCGCTCGGGATGAGCGCTGCGGACATGGATGGAATCCGTGCGGTGGAACAGATATGCGAGAACCACAGGACCATCCGGGACGCCGAGGACCTGGTATGGGCCGTTAGGAACGGCCGGCTGCTCCATGGTCTGGAGGGTTGGCTTTTCGAGTTCGCCGAGAGATCGTACCACAAGATGTTCGAGATGCTGACCGACAAAGCGCGCAGGTTCAGCGTGCGTTGATTATCTGCTCGGGCGGAAGCATCACCAGATCGAGCCTCCCGGCTAATTCCTGCAGGTCCGCTTTCATCACGGTGTTATAGAGCTGAATGGCGGAACCCCTTCTGCCATCCACCAGGCTTCTGCGGATGTCCGGATCGGACGGATAGGTCTTCCTGGACAGCACTGCACCGCCCGCCTCCACGTTCCTGGCGAGTATACCGCTGGCCCAACCGATGAGCTGGAATGCGGCCTTGTCATTCGCCCGGTCAAGCATAAATTCCAATGTCTTATATAGAGCGAGAGCCATGTTGACAGGCGCCATCTCGGCGTTCAGGGTGCTGTCGTTGAGCTCTCCGGAAGCGCGCCTCTGTCGAGCCTCTGCGAGGAACGCCTTCGCAGCTTCCATCCTCGGCTTCAGCGCTTCCATGTTCTGGACCGCCAAGGCGAAGAGCTGGTGCGTGCCTGAAGAAGGCTCTTCCGCACAGCGTTGCCTCAACCTCTCAGAAATCGTGTCGGCGGCCCTGTTAGCGCTGTCCGACGCCGCCCTGCGGACCATCTGGCTGACAGGGACTCCCCTCCCATCTTGTTTTGCAACCATAACCTCCCACCAAGTATGAGTTGATTCCGAAATCTATTAAAATAGGGAGCACTTAAAAACTCGAAAAAGCATTTTTTCTAACAATTTTAGTACAATAAAAAACATAGTTAAACACAACTACAGTGAAAAAGAACACAAATCAGAGCTCTTCGTAGTTCTCATATACATTATCGTTGAAAGAATATGCGATTGGGTCGTCTGAAACGAGCTTTGACACATCATCTCCCATAAGCAGCGAGCCGCTCTCCGGGACGAACACATATTGCCTGCCATCCCAGGAGAACCGCACCGAGGGTTTCCCTTTGCGCGAGACCTGCACCCGCACATCGGATGACTCGAGCGCGCGCAATATCGCCGCGAGCATTATTGCCTTGTCCATCGCGGTCGCTATCTTAAGATCGTCCATCTCCTTGAAATCCATCCAGAACGTGAAGGCGAACTCGAGCGTCTTGATTTTCCTCATGTATTCCATCGCGCGCTCTGCCGCCGCCATGAACTGCGTCGCAGGATTGTATGGCACCATGTCATGGGTGAACGAGTAGCTGAGCCTGCGGATGACATCGTCGTATGGCGAGACGCGGGCGCGTATCTCGGTTATCGAACGGGATTCCTTCTCGCTGATGAGGTCCCTGTACCTGTTCAGGACAAGCTTGTAGACTTTCAGTTTCGTCTGGGCATCGAGTTCCTCTGCCATCGGGATGATAAGGGTCGCAGAAGGTATTTAACCATTAGCTAATCTAACGGATATGATGATAGATTTCGCAGCCTTAGTCGGATTCTTGGCATTGGCCTATGCGGGGGCCGTGAAGTTCCTGCAGGGAAAGCTCATCGACAGGAAAGAGGTGGATGCGGTCCAGGCCGAATCCAAGCGCCTCAACGAGGAGTTCAAGAAGGCCCAGAAGGCCAACGACAAGAAGAGGATGGACAAAATCATGCAGGAGCAGATAGACCACTTCCCCAAGCTCAATGGAGTCATGATGAAGCAGTTCAAGCCCATGATCGTCATCCTGGTCGTGTTCATGGGATTCATGTGGGTCATCAACCACATCGACCCGTTCGTGCAAGACGACATGCTGGTGAATCTGACCGATGACGGCTCGGGCTGCGACGCTGTCGCTGGCGACGGGGTGTACAGCGCATGCATAACCCCCCAGGAGAACGAAGGCAAGTGGACCGCCCACGTGCGGGCCTATGAAGGAAGCCTCGAAGTGGCCAGCAACGAGACATATTTCCTCTACGGGGTGGAATCTTGGAAAGACACTTATGTGGAGAACGGCAAGGGCCAGCCGATGGAGGTCTTCACCGACAAGGCGGTGTATCCGGCAGGGGATGCCGTGACGCTCACTGCGGTGCCGCCCAAGATGAAGAGCGGCATGAGCCTGATAATCCCGATAACAGCGCCAAGCGAGGCGAAGATAGACAAGGTGGAGGCGACCATATCGAACGGCACCTATTTCCGTGCTGATCTGCCGATAGCGATACCGGTGCTCGACATCCAGAGCTTCTACCAGCCATACTGGTGGTTCATATTCATCTCGCTGATCGCAAACCTGAGCATATCCTTCGTGATGGGCAAGATGAAGAAGAGTGAGAAGAAATGATAATAGCCATCTCCGGCCTGAGCGGAAGCGGGAAGAACACGGTTGGCGAGCTGCTCGCGGAAGCGCTCGGCTATCGGATGGTCTGCCCCACATTCAAGGACCTGGCGGCCCGCGAAGGGATATCGTTGATGGAGTTCCAGAAGAAGGCCGAGAAGGATCCCGACATCGACAGGAAGTTCGATGAGGAGCTGAAGAAGCAGTGCGCCGGAGGCGACTGCGTGGTCACGACCTGGCTCGGGCCGTGGATGGTGGATGCGGATGTGAAGATAAAGCTTTCCGCGCCGCTGGAGATAAGGGCGCAGAGGATATCCGGGCGGGATTCGATGACGGCTTCGGAAGCCGCCAGGCATGTGAAGGCCCGGGACGAGGAGAACCGGAAGAGATACAAGAGGATATATGGAATAGACATCTACGATGAGAGCGTCTTCGACGCGGTGCTGGACGCGGGGGGCCACACGCCCGAGGAGCTCAAGGAGATGGCGCTCGCGCTGATAAACAAGAAAAGAGGTAACTGATATGAGCTTCATGAAGGAAGGCGCTGCATGCGTCATGATGAAAGGGAGGAGAGCAGGGACCAAGGTCACAGTCACCAAGCTGGTCGGGGAGAGCTTCGCTGTTGTGAAGGACGATAAGGGAAAGGAGAGGAAATGCGCGGTGACGCACCTCATGCCCGCTGCCGGGAAGAAGAGGTGAATCAGGAACCAGGGATACGCATCGTAGCGGATCCGTGCTAACGGAAAGCGATGCCCTCATATACGCCGTAGTGGCGAGTATTTCCTCCTAAATGCCAACAACGTGCCTTGCCTATTAAAAGCTTACGAAATACTTATCAATACTTCAATATTTGTGATAAGATTTTTATTCAAAAAAGATAACCTATTTAAATATTTCTAAGGAAATAGTATCCATGGACCTCATAGCTCTTCTGGAGATTATCCGCAAGGGGGAATGCGAACGGGTGGAATTTAGGTCCACAGCGGACAAAAGAGCCGGGGAGACGATATGCGCCTTCCTCAATACCACGGGCGGCACGTTGTTGATAGGGATTGACGACGGCGGGAAGATAATCGGCTGCCCTGCGGATTCTGCCGATAAGATTGACAATTACGTTTCCGCCATATATCCACGCATAATACCCAAAAGCGAGATGCAGGAGATTGACGGTAAGAGAGTCCTCATCGTGACTGTACCCAAGAGCGAACGCCTGCATACGTTCGGAAATGTAGGTTACATACGCGTCGGCCGCTCCAGCCGCAGCCTCGAGCTCGACGAGATACTCCAAAAGGCCGCCGAATCCCTCATGCTGAGATTTGACGAAGCTATATGCATAGATGCTTCGCTCTCGGACATTTCGGAAACCGTCCTTTCCAAGTATCTGGAAAGACGTAAGATGATGCGCGGTGTCGAAGCGCCTGAGACAGACCACACACGGACCTTGGAGATGCTGAAGGCGGTTTCGGGCGGTAAAGCGACAAATGCCGGTATACTGTTCTTTTGTGATTATCCGGAGAGATTCCACCCTGGAGCGCAATTGAGGTTTATAGAGTTCAGAAGCGATGACATGCGGGATGTCGCCGAGGAGAGGACATTCAACGGAAGCATATGGAGGATAAGCGATGAGTTCGGGGCGTTCGTAGAGAATAAAGTTCCGCGGGAATCGCTGGTTGTTGGGCTGGAGAAGAAAGCAGGCTCTAAATTTCCTCTCGAAGCGATTAGGGAGGCGCTCAATAATGCCCTGATACACCGCAATTACGTCGAGACTGCTGATGTGAAGGTCTTTCTTTTTCCGGACCGGCTTGAAATCGTCAATCCAGGCTCATTTCCTGCGGATGTAACTCCGGAGATGCCGGCGCACAGGCCAAGAAATCAGGTTCTTTGCCAGTATTTTTTCGATGTCGGGAAGGTTGATAAATATGGCTCTGGACTGGAAAAGATGAAACGCCTTTGCATAGATGGCGGCTACCCGGCCCCTGAATTCGCCCTTTCTGCAAGGCAAACTAGAGTAGTATTCAGATTCATTCCACTCAAAGCACGGGAAATGATGAGCGGATTGGACGACATTGACAGAAGGATTGTGAGTGAGGTAAGTTCCAGAAAGAGGATTTCGACCGGTCAGTTGGCCAAGGTGGTTCCGTTAAGCAGGATTTCGATTGTGAGCAGACTGAACAGACTCATTGAAAAGAATATAATCAAGAGAAATGGGATCAAGAGGGGGACCACCTATGAGCTAGCTTAACAAAAAGCATCTAAAAATCACGTCGTTAGGCTGGTTTTTGTTAAGCATTGTAAAGTTCGAAGGGAAGCCCACGGGGCAAAATATGACCCCATCAGCATTTTAATCCCGGATTCCATATTAGAAGACTCTGTCTGAAGGGAATAAAATGGATTCGAAGACGTTCAGCAACACTGTCATCATAATAGACAAGCCTCCAGGCCAGGCCAGCCACGAGATAACCACTTTTGTGAAAAAGATAACGGGCGCGAGCAGGGCGGGGCATGCGGGGACATTGGATCCGGAGGTGTCCGGGGTGCTTCCGGTCGCTCTCGGGAAAGCCACCAAGCTCCTCAGGTACATCGCCGGCAAGGACAAGACATATGTCGGCATAGTCAAGTTCAGGAAGCTGATGGAGAAGGCCGAGGTGGAAGCGCTCTTCAAGAGGTTCACCGGAGAGTTGGTCCAAACGCCCCCGAAGATAAGCGCGGTTCGCAAGGCCCCTAGGAAGAGGACCGTCCATCACCTGAAGCTGCTGGAACTGGACGGCAGGCTCGCGCTTTTCGAGACCAGGGTCGACGCAGGCACTTACATCCGGACGCTCTGCGAGGACATGGGAAAAGAGTGCGGCGGAGCCGCGATGGTGGAGCTGAGGCGTACCGCTGTCGGGAAGATAGAGGCGAAAGAAGCGCATAAGCTGACCGACCTCATCGATGCCATTTGGCTGGCGAGAGAGAAGAAGGTTGATGACCTACTCCGGAAGATGCTCAAGCGTCCCGAGGAGCTCATCGGGCTTCCGCGGGTGTGGGTGAAGGAGAGCGCGGTGAGAAGCATCTCATCCGGGGCGCAGGTGATGGCTCCGGCGATAGAGAAGCTCGGGGATGCGAAGGAAGGGGAGCTGGTGGCGCTCTATTCCGGAAAAGAATTTCTCGGGGTCGGAGTCATGCAAGTGGATGCGGAACGGCTACATGAGATGAAAAAGGGCATGGCGATCAAGCTGGAGCGCATCCACAAAGCCTGAAACGAGACCGGAAACCGGCGACTGGAAACCACCGGGGTGCGGCAGGCGATTCCTGAGTCCGGGTTTTTCCATGCCGTGAGATTCTAAAAGGTTTGTTGAGATTGATAAATATGCCATACGAGGAGCAGAAGAAAGATGAGCTCATCCTGCGCGACAAGCTGGCGATAGAGAGGACCAAGCTCGCCCAGGAGCGCACCTACATGGCGTATATCAGGACCGGCATGACACTGGTCCTGGGCGGATTCTTCTTCATCGCTTCATTCACAGAGGGCGTGTTCCACTACATAGGCTATGCCACGACCCTGATCGGCGTCGCGTTCCTGGTTTTCGGGTTCTACAACCACAGGAAGTCGATGGCTGTACTCGAGAAGATCACCCTGGGCATATTCAGGTTCAGGCGCTGATATCGAAGATCTCGGTCTTCTCGAGCGTCTTCTCCACTATCGCATCCATTCCTATCTCTTCTTCAGCCTCCTTTGCCAGATCCAAGGGCACTTTTGTCGAAGGGTTCTTGTTCGCGACAAGGGAGCAGCAGTCCTTATACGGCTGGATGGAAAGATCATATGTGCCTATCCTGAGCGAGAGGTCGATTATCTCCTGCTTGTTGAGGCCGGATAAGGGCCGGTAGACCGGGATCGAGGCCGCCTCGTCTGTCGCGAAGAGGTTCTCCAATGTCTGGGAGGCGACCTGGCCGACGCTATCACCCGTGACGACGCCAAGGTAGCCGTGCTCCTTAGCGAGCCTGTTGGACAGAAGAAGAAGGAATCTCCGGAAGAGCACGAGCTCGATGCGCGGCCTCATCTCCATGCTCTTCTTGTAGAATTCCGTATAGGGAGCGGCATAGAACCGCATGGGCTTGGGCGAATATCGCGCGATAGCCGCGACAGTGCCCTTCATCTTGGTATCGAGCACGTCTTTGTTCTGCGGCGATTGGTGGAGATGGAGGAGATCCACCGTGCAGCCGCGCTTCATCATGAGCCATGACGAGACTGGAGAGTCTATCCCGCCTGATAACAGGGAGAGCAGCTTCCCGCTCGAGCCCACCGGAAGGCCGCCCGGGCCGCGGATCTTCTCTGTTGAGATCAGCGCCCGGCCAGGGAGTATCTCTATGAACACGGTCGCCTCCGGGTTCTTAAGGTCCACCCCGCACCCGGCTTCCACCAATGACGCCCCGATGACGCGGTTGATATCCTGCGAGCCCATCGGGAAGCTCTTGTCAGAGCGCTTGGCCGATACGCGTATCTTCTTCCCTTTCAGTTCCGTGGCCTTGCTCAGGACCGCGCGCTCGATGTCATTGATGTCGGCCTTGGCCTCTATCGGCGAGGATACCTGCTCCACCCCGAAGGTGCGTGCGACGATGGCGGTCGCTTCTGCCTGATCATAGGGCTTCTCTGATGAGAGGAGGATCCTGCCCTGCAGTTTCCTGGCGCGGAAGGAGCCGACCGGAGAGAGCTGGGACAGCAGATTGTCCGCGAGACGCTGGACGAATACGCGGCGGTTGCCCCCCTTCGTCATTATCTCTGAGTATGCGACATTCAGCATAAAGTAAAGATAAAGAAGGAAAAGGATTTATTACTCGCAGACCTCGCGCTCCACGGTCTTGGTGGCCTCCACATCCCGGCACTCCACCCTCGAGCGCGTCTCTTCATGGCATTCCTCGGCTTTGGGCTTAGAGCTTATCCAGAGGAGGCATGATGCCGAGCTTATCGGCTTCCCGGGAGAATATATCTGGTTGAAGTCGAAGTTGACGGTCTCACCCGGAGCGATGGTGTAGCTGATGGGGTCCTTGATGAATCCCGAGTTGCCAAGAGAGTAGTTGGCGCTGACCTTCCAGGTGCCTGATTTCTGCGTCTCTTCATTGGTGACCTGCAGGATGCACCGTGTCATCGCCTGTGTGCAGCCCTGGCATTCGCCAAGCGGCCTGCCGTTGCATACGCCATCGCTTATGCAGAGGTCTACCTTCGGCAGTTCGGTCGCGGTATACCCGAGTTCGCGGATCTCGCAGACTTGCTCGGTGTATGATACTTCACCGCACTGCTCTTCCACCACCGGGACCTCTTCGGTCACCGTCCTGCAGACCTCCCCGCCCGGCTGTGTCGGGATTGACGGGATGCCTTCCGGCGGGGATATGCAGCCGGTCGCGAAGAGCGCTGCGAAAAGCAATGATATGAGGACGAATCTCAACATGGTCACCTTGCACTACTATCGTTGATATATTTATATAGGTTTGTGGAGCCAGAAGCTGCTATGAAAGCGGCGATGCTGATGCTTCTTTTCGTATCCCTCTCCATGGCCCAGTTCGAGGAGTTCGACCGGGGTCTGGCGCAGTGCCAGATGGACTGCTGCGATAGCTATTCCGGGAGTTGGGACGGCTCTATCGGGTACTGCTCGCTGGAGGGGAGCCAGGCGGAATTCGATTTCTATGGCTGCAGCAACGCCTGCATGGAGACCGGCGGGAAATCGCTTGAGGGATATGGCATCGGGGGCCTGTGCTGCGGCCCGGGAGCCCTGCTCCTCGGACTGGCGCTGGCCGCGCTTAGGAGATAAAAAGACGCTGAGAGGGAGATTTGAACTCCCAATCCACGAGGGACACGCTTTCCGCCTTTTAGTAAAGAGGCGGCCCAAAAAGGGCTACCTATTACCTGGTTTCCAGGCATACGCCTCAAGCACCCAGAACCGGAAACCCGAAACTGGAGACTCGTGTGTGCGCACTACCAGGTTATGCGATCTCAGCATGAAAACAAGAGTTTCATGACAGCTAAGGAGTAAACGGTGCTTTATCCAGCTACGCCTCAGCTAACGAGTACCTATCATTATCTTCAATCGGTTTAAAACCTTTAGCAGAGATTGAGATTCGGGAGGATCATTATGTCGCTGAAGCAGACCGACCCCTCGATTTTCGGGCTGATAGAGGAGGAAGCCGAATACCAGAAGAAGACGCTCAGGATAATCGCGTCCGAGAACTACGCCAGCAAAGCGGTCATGGAGGCCACCGGCTCGATACTCACCAACAAATACGCCGAAGGATACCCCGGCAAGAGATATTACGCCGGCAACAAGTTCGTCGACGAGATAGAGACCCTGGCGATAGAGAGGGCGAAAAAACTGTTCAAGGTCGGCCACGCCAATGTCCAGCCCCATTCGGGCTCGTCAGCGAACATCGCGGCGTTCTTCTCATTCCTTGAGGCCGGCGACAAGTTCATGGGACTCGACCTCCCGCACGGAGGGCACCTCACCCACGGCTCGCCGGTCAATTTCTCAGGCAAATGGTTCAAGGCCTGCTCATACACGGTCGATAAAGAGACCGAGGCTCTCGACTACGACGCCATCAGGAAGAGGGCGATCGAAGAGAAGCCGAAGCTCATCATCTGCGGCTATACGGCATACCCCCTGGTGATAGATTTCAGGCAGTTCAGGAGCATCTGCGACGAGGTGGGAGCGGTGCTGATGGCCGATATCAGCCATTTCGCAGGGCTTGTGGCGGGCGGGGCGTATCCGTCCCCCGCGCCGTATGCCGACGTGATAACGACCACCACCCACAAGACGCTTAGGGGCCCCCGTGGCGCAATGATACTGTGCCCCGAAGCCAACGCCAAGCAGGTGGACAAGGGCGTGTTCCCCGGCACCCAAGGCGGGCCTTTGGAGAACGTCATCGCAGCAAAAGCGGTCTGTTTCCACGAAGCCATGCAGCCTGCGTTCAAGCAGTACGCCGCGCAGGTGGTGAAGAACGCCAAGGTCCTGGCCGAAGAGTTCGCATCGCTCGGGCTGAGGTTGGTCGCAGGAGGCACGGAGAGCCACCTCGTCCTGGTGGACCTGACGCCCAAGGGTATAACCGGAAGGGATGCGCAGGCGGCTCTGGAAGAGGCCGGGATAATCACCAACAGGAATACGATACCTAATGACACCAGAAGCCCATTCGTGACCAGCGGATTGCGCGCTGGCACCGCGGCGCTCACGACCAGGGGCATGAGAGAGGGGGAGATGGAGCACCTGGCCTCGCTGATGGTGAAGGTTATAGAGAACCCGAACGACAGCGAGCTCAAGCTCAAGGTGAGAGGCGAAGTGGAGACGCTCTGCGAGCGCTTCCCGATATACAGGGATTAGGCGTTATTGCGGGCGCGACGCAGGACTGGAAACCGGGAACGGGAGACCATCGGTGCGTACAGTGAATGCCCGGTAAAAATAGAGAGTGCGATCGCCGGGGCTCGAACCCGGGTCGCGAGCTTTTTCCGTGCGTTTTCGCCCCGTTTTGGGGCGCCTCGGAGGGAACGGCGAACCGTTCCCTGCGCGCCGGAAACGGAAACATCCGTTTCCGACCGTTTCCTAAAAGGCGCATGGGAAGCTCGAATCCTACCATCATCCGGCCGGTTCGACAAGGCTTAACTCATGGCTTTTGGGGTGAAACCCTTTTGCCATAAGAAGCGCCCTTGTCAAAAGGGCTCCTAGACTACGATCGCTTGCATCAAGAAAAGGCTTCCAATGTTTTTTAAATTTTCAGTTTGCAGGATATTGCATGACTTTTGCGTTCGCCATCCCTTATGCCGAGATGCTGGCAGAACTCCCTGGCGGCCTTCCGGTCGTCTTCCTGGCCATGTTCGGCATCCTGGCTTTCATCTTCGATGTCATCCTATCGGTTCTGCTCAAGATAGCGAAGATGATTGTGAGCCGCACCAGTTTCACACTGGACGACCGGCTCCTGAAAGCGATAGGCGGATTCGTACTGCCGTTCTCGATCCTGACAGCTCTCTGGCTCTCCTTCGAGAGCACATACCCAGAGACAATCATTGTGGAGGGGTACACGACCCTGGATCTCTATGTGATTTCGCTGATCGCGCTCGCGGGCTTCCTGCTCAGCTCCATAGCGGATACCGTCCTTGTCTGGTATGGCGTCGAGCTCCAGCCTGACAAGAGGAAAGTCAAGGAGAAGGAGGTCTTCCCTTTCGTCAGGAACGTGGTGAAGGTCGCCATCATACTCATATTCCTCGTGTTCGTCCTCCATAGGCTCGGGTTCGAGACAGGCGCATTGATAACCGGCCTCGGTGTCGGAGGCCTTGCCGTGGCCCTCGCCCTCCAGGACACGCTCAGCAACTTCTTCGCCGGCGTCCACATACTAATCGACAAGCCGTTCAAGGAAGAGGATTTCATAAAGCTCGAGACCGGCATCGAAGGGACGGTGAAGCAGATAGGCTGGCGCACCACGAGGCTGGTGACACCGGCCATGAACGAGGTCATAGTCCCGAACTCCAAGCTTTCCACCAGCATACTGGAGAACTACAACTCTCCGAACTTCCTCAGCGGGGTCTTTTATGTCATCGGTGTCGACTACAAGGAGGACATAGACCACGTAGAGAATATAATCAACGACGTGCTGAAGAAAACCGCCAAGAGCACCGACCTCATGGAAGAGGAATCCGTCTGGGTGAGGTTCGACAAGTTCGGCGACTTCTCGCTGGATTTCAAGTTCGGCTACCGGGTGAAGGGATACATCAACAGATTCGACGTGCTCAAGCAGGTCAACCGCGAGCTTTTCTACGCTTTCAAGAAAGAAGGCATCAGCATACCGTTCCCGGTGAGGGTGGTATATAACCAGAGCCTTCCTGAGCCCAAGAAAAAGAAGTGAGTCAGCAGGCTCGAAACGGGAAACACGAAACAGGGAACGCCATTACTGCCGCCGGAGGACACGCTAGTGAGATGGATGTGTCCGTCTTCGACACGACCCTCGACACGGAGTGTTGGGGGGACGATGTCCGCAGACATTGGAAGTGTCGGAGAGATGGGGTCCGCAGACCCTGGAACGGCCTTCCGGCTGATTTTAGGAAAAAGAAAACGGAAGTCACCTAAGGGATACCTATGACAGCTACTGCTCTTCGCCCTGGCCGGCTTTCTGGAAGAGCTTGACCATCTTGCTCTTGACTGTGACCGGGATGGGCACCGCGACCTCTATGAGCTCTACGGTTATCTCGTCCTTGGTCTCGTCTATCTTGAGCACCTTGGCCCTCTCGCCCTTGAACGGACCGGAGGACATCTCGATGATGTCTCCCTGCTCTATCACCATTGCGGGTTTCTTCTCGGCCTTCACGAGGGTCTCCATCTCCTGGACGGTGACCGGCTTCTTAAGGAAGCCCTTCACGTGCTTTACCTTCTGTATGAGCTTGACCACAGTATTCTCGTCATCGGCTTCTACGAACAGATAGCCCTTGACGTTGTCCGCATGGACTATCGAATAGACATCCAGCTTCTCAGCCCTCGCTTTCTTCATCAGTATCTCGGCGAGTATCTTTTCCTGGCCGGACGTCACCCTTATCGTGTGGATCATATCTTCACCCTATGAGCCCCGGAATCGTGGCGTTGAGATAATTGGATATCGCCGCTATGATGAAGCCGGTCATGCCGAAAAGCAGCATGCCGAGGGCAGTCACCTTAGCCGTCTTGGAGAACTCGGCAGAGGTCGGTTTCCTTGAGATGTGTATTATCCTGACGCACCTTTTCAAAAGCTCGTTCAATTCCAAATGATCACCCTATGATATCGAGGTCCAATGCCTCCTGCTCCCCTTCGGGTTTGGCTATGTTCTTGGGGAACCGGACGCCTGCAAGGACAACCAGCACACGCATGGAAGATTTTTTTATCTTCTCATCCACCCGGGATCCCCAGATGATGTGGGCGTTCGGGTTTATGCGGGCAGCTGTCTCGGCCACCACGTACTCCGCTTCCTTGAGGCTCATGTCCTCGCCGCCGATGACGTTGATGAGCGCCCTTGTCGATGTGCTCACATCTGCATCTAGGAGGGGCGAATTGAGCGCGGTCTCGACCGCCACCCTGGCCCGATCCTCCTTCTTCGCATCAAGAGAGGCCTCCCCCAGGCCGATGACCGCGAATCCTGCCTCGCTGAGGATCGTCCTCAGGTCCGCGAAGTCCACGTTGACCAGGCCGGCTTTCGTGACCAGCTCTGCGATGCCCTTGACAGAGCTCGCCAGCACTTCGTCACAGACCTTGAACGCGGTGTTGAGCGGCAAATCGGGCACGAGACTGAGCAGCTTGTCGTTCTTGATTACTATGACGGTGTCGGTGCTTTTCTTGAGCCTCTCCAGGCCTTGGAGTGCGTTCTCCATGCGGATGCGCCCTTCGGATGTGAAAGGCAACGTCACGACAGCGACAGTGAGGGCGCCCATGCTCTTGGCTGCCTCTGCGATAAGTGGGGCGCTGCCGGTGCCGGTGCCGCCTCCGAGGCCGCATGTGATGAAGACCATCGATGGCTCTTTCATGGCCTCTTTTATGCCCTCCATCGATTCCTTTGCCGATTCCTCGCCGACTATCGGGTTGCTGCCAGCTCCCCTGCCTTTGCTGATTTTCTTTCCCAGGAGGACCTTCTTGTTGGCCCTGACATGGAGGAGGTGTCTGGCGTCGGTGTTCATCGCTATCAGGTCCACCCCGGCGATGCCCATCTGGAATAGCCTGTCCAGGGTGTTGCTTCCGCTCCCCCCCGAACCTATAACGTAGATGTTCGGTTTGCTCTCCTCTATGAACTTGAGTATCTCTTCATCGTCTTTTGTCTTCGGAGTGATGTCTTGGAGGATGCGGCGCTCGACCAGAGTCTCCGGTGAGTTATCCGGCCTGCGCTCCGGCTCTTTCACTGGCTGTGGGCTCGGTTCCGGCTCCTGAGGCGTGGATGTGATGTCATCGTTCAAAATATCACCTGAGAATTTGACGCATTGAAGATGTATGAAAAGGTATAAAAGGTCATGCGAAATCTGCCTGCCATTCCCACGACTGGCTCTCTTTCTCCTGGCGCTTTATCGCCCAGGCCAGAGCGATGCCGAAAAGCAGGCCGCCCAAGTGGGCCGCGCTGGCCACCCCGCTCGATATATCGAATGTGCCCAGGAACTCCAATGCGACCCAGAGTATCGCGGCGTGGCGTATGTTCATCGGGAAGAACCAGAAGAATATCCTGAGGTCCGGCAGAAGTATGGCTGTTGCGCCCAGGATCCCGTAGATCGCCCCGCTCGCCCCGAGCGCCGGGATGGGCGGGATGATGCCGATGATATAGGTCATGTAGTAGAGCGAGGCGCCAACGAGACCCGCACCGAAATAGATGGCCAGGTACTCGTTCCGGCTTATCTGCCTCTCCAATAAGGAGCCGAACATGAAGAGCGCATACCCGTTGAAGAATAGGTGCATGAATCCGCTGTGGAGGAACATGCTGGTGATGAATCGCCATGGCTCTGATATCGCCAGCAATGGATCGAAAAGGAATGCGTCCGTGAACCAGGGCAGCATCATCTGGAGCAGGAAGCATATGCCGATGACTGCCAGCAGATAGGTGGAGATGTTCGCCATGCGATGGATTCACCGGCAAACATTTTAATGCGATCAGAGCAGCCGGATAGCCGCTATGGCGATGTCGTCCTCCTTGGGCTGGAGGATGCGCCCGGGCTTCTCCACCCTACCTTCCGAGAGGCGTTTTGCCAGCTCTGCCATGAGCGTCTTGATCACCGATGAAGGCGTCCTCTTGCCCTTTATGAGGGACTGGAGGTCCTTGACACCTGAAGAATCCGATACGTAACCGTCCTCCGTTTCGACGAAAAGGTTGTCCGAGAGGCCGTCGCTCGCCACTATCAGCATCTCTCCCTTCTTGAGCCTGCCCTTCCTGATGGAGACCTCCAGCAGTTCGGCAGGGCCGCCGAGCGCTGCGGTGATATAATTCCTGAACGCGAAGTATTTGAGTATGGAATCGCGGTCCCTGACCGTCCTCGCGGGCGGGATCTCCAGGCTCACGCCGCCCTTCGCATCCACCCCGTAGATGGGCGAATCCCCGATGGCCGCGACCATGAACGAACCGTCTTTCTTCAGATAGAGCAATGATGCGGTGGTGGAGCTTATCTTGATGGAGAGATGGGCCCTGCTCAGGGCTTCCTTCATCTCCTCTTCGCCGATCCTGTCGAGGTTTTTGAGGTATGAGAGCGCGGCTTCTGCGGCATCCGATGACGCCTGCTCTGCGCCCGGCTCCCCGCTCACGCCGTCGAAGACGCCGGCCAGGAGCTTGTTCTCGTCCGAATAGACGAATGCAGAATCCCCGCATTCCATATGGCCGCGTCTGACTATGAGCGAGAAATCGCAGAACGGTGTTTTTCCTTCGGCGCTCTCTTCGAGCTCCACCATGCCGCCTTTCATCAGCCTTTCCATCTGATAGCCTCGACTATGGTCTTGTAGGGCGCATCGGTCTTTATGCCGATGGGCGAGAAGTGGGTGCGGGAGACCCGGTGGCCGGATGCCCTGATGCTATCCATTATCTCCGCGAGGGGAGCCACCGCACCGGTCTTCGCCATCTTGCAGAGCGCGTGCACATTGTAGAAGAAGGGCGGCATGCCGACCTCGCCCTCCATAGCTGAGAGCATGGCTGAGATGTCTTCCCTGTCCGCATAGCCGCGCTTGTTGTTCAGGGCGGACATCTTCTTCAGGAACGCCTTGTCGTGGAGCTCGCCGAGCCAGAGCGGGCCGGCCCAATCAGTACCGCGTTCCGGGCCCGGGGTTTTGGGTTCTGGGTTCGGGGTTTTGGGAGCGCAGTTGGAGCAGGTCTTTTCCGGGAAATCGCCAAAGCCGCGGGCTCCGCAGGATGGGCAGGACCAGACATGGCCGATGGATTTCATGGCATCGTATGCGAGGTCGGCGCTGCGTGAGACCTCGGCCACCACCTTCAGGTAGTGTCGGTCCGAAAACGAGACCAGCGGCTTCATGCCCATGTTGAACTCTGCCGCCACCTCGGCGATGCGCTTGATGAGTATCCTGAGCCCGGTCTCATGGGTGAAATCGTTGTTGAGCGGCTTCGCATGGTAGTTCTTCATGCAGGGCGCAATTTTCCCTCCGCAGAGCACCGCCACATCGGTCGCGGTGGCGGAGAGATATGCCTTCTTCTTCGTGTTGAAGAAACGGAAGCCGTCGATTAGATAGGGGCTGGGGGTCCCGAACGGATCTATCTCCAGCAGGTCAGCCGAATGCTCGAACGCGGCCTTGGATATGTTGGCGACTGCGCCATCGGCCTTCAGCTTGTTGGCCTTGGCGTTCTTCCTGGCGAGCGATATCGCCTTCTTCTCGATGTCGATGAACGTGAGCGACTGCACGTTCTTGTTCTCCTTGGCATAGCGGATGCCGCGGATGCCGGATGCGCAGAAGGCGTCCACCACGTCGATTTTTCCGCCTATGGCGCCGACCGCCAGGGAGGCCATGCTCCTGCAGAAACGCATGTTGGGATTGTAGAATACATCCTCCGAAGAGGTGAACCTGATGGACTCCTCAAGCATGGCAATTACCTGGATTAGGGGGTATTTAAAGGTGAGATAAACTTTTTATATGTGGGAGTACAAGTACATAGTTGTGAGAGATGTTCTAAAGCCCCCGTCCAATCCAACCAGCCCCAGGCTCGGAGAGCCCACCAACAGGAGCAGGACCAGCCTTCTTGAGGGCCTGCAGATAGGAGAGCGGATGAAGGTCGATGCAGATATCCTGCTGTGCAGGCTCGCCGGAGAGAGCGAGAGTGTGAGGGCCGGAATATTCCAGGAGTTCGAGTCCATCGCACGCGACGGCTCTTCAAGGCGGGATGTCGCGATGGACCTCATCATCGCTTTGAGAGAGGGGAATCCGGATGCCGCCTTGGCGCTCGGGCATATGAAGGCGAAGGAGGGGATTGCAGACCTCCGGGAGATAGCCAGGCGGGAAGACGGAAGCGCGATCTACCGCAACGCCATCCGGGCTATGTGCATGTTCGAGTGCAGATACGAGTTCTTGGATGAGATATCGCGGGCGTTCCTCGAGCAGGAAGGTCTTGAGGCCGAGACCGCCAAAGCCCTTGCGGATATGAATGGCATCGGGCTGGGGCTTCTGGAGACAGTCGTATTGGACAGGAAGACCGCAGGCAAGCCGAAGATCCTGGCCGCCCTCAACGCCATCGGGGATGCCGGGCCTTCTGCGAAAGCGGTCCTGAAGACGCTTGAGATCACGCTGAATGAAGGGATTGGCCTGGATCGGGATATCCGGACTGCCCTGGAAGATGCGATAAAGAAGGTCAATGGTTAGTCCTTCACGAATTCCGCCATGGCGACAGTGGCGTAGGAGCCGCTGGGAAGGGAGAAACGGAACCGCATGCCATCCGGAGACTGGAGACCGGAAACCGAGAACCCGCGCAGGGGCGCGAGGAGAGTGCGATAGGTGCCCTTGGATGAAATCTCCGGGATGGTCTCCATGCGGAACGAGTCCTTGTCCACACCGAGCTCTTCGAGCAGCGCGCGCTCGCGCCCGTTGAGCGGGGTGTTGTATCCGATTATCTTGCCGGTTATCCACCCTTCGGCTTCGATCTTGTCCGTATCCGGAAAGCCATGCCTCTCTCCGCAGAAGTATTCGCCTTCTTCTAGCTCGGGTCCGCCTTCAGCGATCCGCTCGGAGAGCAGGCGGTTGAAGATGTCCGACTGGAACGCGTGTATGAAAAGGAGCAGTATGTTCCGGGGAAGTCTGCGCAGCGCCCCGAGATAATCGTCCGGATCCTTCGCGAGATGATCGAGCATGGAGCGCTCGAGCCTTAGGTGCTGGGGGAATCCCTTGAGCGCCCGGGAGAAGTCTTTGGTCTCTGCGAGTTCTTGCCTGGCGAGCCTCGCCTGGGGGTTCTCCTCGCCCTCGGAATCGCATAGGAACGACATGGCGGCATCTTCCGTCTTCCCCTGCAGGAGCATCTCTCCGATCTTGTGGGTGTTCCTCCTTGTCGAGCCGAACCTCTGCTCGCCGAAATAGTTGGGGAACCTCCCGTCCAGCTCTCCAGCTATCCGCCTGGCACAATCTTCCGCATCCGGCATCCGGTTCCCGGCATCCATTGCACCCTGCGCCCGGCATTCGGCATCCGGCACCCGGTCGCCGGCACCCGCCGCGTCCCGCACGGTTATGGTAAATCTGTTCCCCAACAACCCGCCCATATGGACGCGGTCCCTCGCAAGCCACGAGCCGTTTATGGAGATGTCTTTTATCTTGAGTTCCGAGAGCGCCTGTCTTTTGTCGCCGCGGACGGACGCGAGCTGTGTGGTGACGGCCCTCTTGTCCTTGGTGCCCGCGGTATTCATATTGTTCTGGCTGGTGCGGAGCCGCTTCGCTATCTCGCTGAGCGCGGATGCTGTGGACCAGTCCTTTTTCTGGAGGATGAAATGGGTGTATGCGCCGCCCTCGTCCGGCATCTCGAATCGCTTGTCCAGCTCGTAGATCATCCCGTCAGGAGATATCTCTTCCACCATGAAATCCTCCGGCGCGGATTTGAGCTTCCCGCCGATTCCCGGAACCTTGGATAGATATGAGAGCCGCATGATATCAAATCGTTTTGAGCAGATCCGCTTTGGTTATTATGCCGCTTATCTTGCCGTCCTTCTCCACC
The DNA here is from genome assembly GCA_040758595.1 of Microcaldota archaeon. Classification (GTDB taxonomy): domain Archaea; phylum Micrarchaeota; class Micrarchaeia; order Anstonellales; family Bilamarchaeaceae; genus Bilamarchaeum. The sequence goes on from JBFLVJ010000007.1 coordinate 23,595, forward strand.
AGCACGGCGCTGTAGTGGCGCAGGAGATCCACGGCCACATCTACGACAGACTTGGCAGGTATCACTGGGAGGCTGTCGCCCATCACCTCTCCCACCAGCAACCGCTTCACGTCGCGCGATGCCATGGTGTCCAGTATCATGCCGTCGCTCAGGCTACCGACGCACTTGCCCTCCGAGAACACCGGCAGCTGGGAGATGTCCTTCGAGCGCATGAGACATATGGCCTTCTGGAGTTTGTCCGAAGGAGCGACAGATGCGATGCGTCCGGTCATCACCTGCTCTGCGGTCTTCTTCGCCTTGTTCTGCTCCCCTTCGAGCGCCGAGATTATCTGGACCACCTTGGAATAGGCCGGATCTATCTTGCCGGACTCTATCTTGGCTATCAGCGACTGCGACACGCCGGCGAGCGCTGCCAGCTGCTTCTGCGTCATCCCGAGCTGTTTCCTCACCTTCCCTATTCTGCCTACGTCGTGCATGCCTAACGCCTCCAATTCCTTTAGGAATATTTTAATCAAAAACATATAAATATCGGAATTCTTTTAAATGTTATCAAGAGGTGAACGGATGGTTCATTGTTTGGAGACGAGAAGAAGACTGGATGCGGAAGCGGTAAGGAAAGCGAAGGCCGGAAAGCCTCCCAGAACGGTGGGGCTGCCGAAAGAGGTCGCCCTGAGCCCGGCAGCCATACGGGCTTTCACCAACAAGCCATGGAGCAAGGAAGAGCTTTGCGGCCAGCCATGCGTCTATGAGAGCTATGCGAAGAGCGCGGCCGAGCCGTTCAGAGGAAGGGAATGCGAATCGGAGGGAGCGCGGGCCTGACCCCGGATGCATACGATGAAGCGCATCGACAGAGACGGTGCTGGCGGCTGGCTTCCTCTTATAAAACATATCACAGAACTATCTTCCGATTCTTATGGAGAGAGGAACTTTCTATATCACAACGGCGATACCATACGTCAACGCGGCACCCCATATAGGACATGTGCTGGAATTCTTGCAGACTGATGCCATAGCGCGATACCAGAAATCCTTGGGGAAGGACGTGGCGCTGGTCACCGGGGCCGATGAGAACAGCCTGAAGAACGTCCACGCTGCGGAAAAGCAGGGAATCACGCCATCCCAGCTGTGCGACAGGAATTCCGCAGTTTTCGAGGAGACTGCGAAAAAGGTCGGCCTTTCATTCACGGTGTTCAGGAGGACCTCCGATAAAGACAAGCACTGGCCGGGGGTCCAGAGGGTCTGGGATCTGTGCAACGAGCGGGGGGACCTCTACAAGAAAAAATACAGGGGACTGTACTGTGTCGGCTGTGAGGCTTTCTATGAGCCCGAAGAGCTCCTGGACGGAATCTGCCCCGAGCACAAGACCGCGCCTGAGGAAATCGAAGAGGAGAACTATTTCTTCAGGCTTTCAAGATACCAGGAGAGGCTTGCGGAACTTGTCGAGAAAGACGAACTGCGGGTGGTTCCGGAGACGAGGAAGAACGAGGTCCTAAGCTTCATACGCGGAGGTTTGAAGGATTTCAGCGTCTCCAGGTCCGTTGTCAGAGCCAGGGGCTGGGGTGTTCCGGTCCCTGATGACCCTAAACAGATACAGTACGTATGGTTTGATGCGCTCGGCACCTATCTGACCGGAGTAGGATATGGAACTGATGAGAAAACATTCACCAGATACTGGCCTGCGGATGTCCATGTGATAGGCAAGGGCATACTGCGCTTCCATGCGGTCTATTGGCCGGCCATGCTCTTGTCGGCAGGGCTGGAACTGCCTAAAACGATATTCGTGCACGGATATATCACCGTGGAAGGGCAGAAGATGAGCAAGTCCCTAGGCAACGTGATAGACCCGCTGCTGCTGGTGGACAGATACGGGCTCGACCCGCTCCGATACTGCCTCCTGAGCGAGGTGCCGACATTCGAGGATGGGGACTTCTCGGAGAAAGTCTTGATGGAGATGAACAACAACGAGCTGTTGGCGAATCTCGGCAACCTGGTGAACAGGACGCTCGTCTTCATCAAAAACAATCATGGGGGAATCGTGCCATCCGGAGAGTTGTCTTCTTCAGATGAGGGGTTCATCGGCCAGCAGAAAGGCCTTTTCGGAGAGATAACCAAGGATTTGGACTGCATGAAGCTCAAGGAAGCGTTGCACAAAATCATGGCTTTCTCCAAGAACGCGAATAAGTATTTCCAGGACAACAAGCCCTGGGAACTCGTCAAAACCCAAAACACAGGACCCGGAACCGGACGGGCGAGGGCGGATGCCGTCATCGGCGTGCTCGCATCCCAGGTGAAAGACCTCTCTATACTTATCGGACCCTTCCTTCCCGATGCTGCGGCTGAGATATCTGCGCAGCTCGCCCTGGAACCTGGGAAGTGGGCAGATGTCGGAAAACCTCTGGAAGGAGGGCATCAGATAGGCGAGCCAAAGCCGATATTCAGAAAGCTTGAGGCGAAGGGAATCGAGGGTGTGAGGGAAAAAATCGCAGTAGAGAAAGAAAAGGCCGGGACGCGCTTCGCCGACCTGGACCTGGAGGTGGGCGAGATACTCTCGGCCGAGAAGCACCCGGATGCGGAGAAGCTGTTCGTGGAGAAGGTGCGGCTGGGCGACGGGGATAGGCAGATAGTCTCGGGCCTCTCGGGCCATTACCTGCCCGAAGAGCTGGTTGGCAGGAAGGTCGTGATATTGAGGAACCTGGCGACCGCGAAACTGCGCGGAGTGGAATCCCAGGGCATGCTGCTGGCCGCAGAAGGCCATGAGAGGGCCCCGATGCACGATGGCAAATCCGCCCAAGAGGAAGGGGCGGTGGAGGTCATCTTCCCGGCAAACAGCAAGGTCGGGGACAAGGTCTTCCTGAAAGGCGAGAAGCCCAAGCCCAAGGATAGCATAACGTTCAAGGATTTCCAGAAGGTGAAGATAGAGGTGCTTGACTTCTTCGTCTTTTCGGAGGGGAAATCGATGGTGACATCGAGCGGCGAGGAGCTGAGGATGAAGAATGTGAAGAGGGGTCTGGTCGGTTAGCATGAGATTGGTTAGGGTGAACGTGTTCAAAGTGATGGGGGAGAAACCCGCAGACGTGTTCGGTAGATGGAAAGACGCCGTCCGGTTCGTCGGCGAGATAGGCGATGGTGCTTCGCTGCGGAGCCGGCTGTTCACCACCAATCCGGATGACATGGCCAAAGTGCTCGCGCTCAATCTCAGGAAGATGCGCTTCGGGAAGGCCGAGCTGGTCTCGGATATAAAAGGCGCCAGGAAAGAGGGCATCGAAGGGAGGCTCTCCACCATCGCGCCGAGCGAGAGTGAACCGATATTCAGCGCCCTGGCCGCGGAGCTCGGAACCGGGAATGTCGTGGACAAGACAGCCAGATGAGAGAGCCGCCCATGAGATCTCCACACGCGCTGGGCTTTTTCATCGCCGGGACCGCACTGATGATGCTCTTCTTCGATGAAGAGCTCCTGCTTCTGGTGCTGATGGGCATCTCCACGGCCGCATGCCTCGCCATCGATGGCTGGAAGAACACGCGCAAGTTCCTGACAGCCATGACGGTCGGGGGGATTTGCGAGAACATCGCGGTCTTCATGGGTGCCTGGAGCTACTCGAATGCCGGCTATCTTTTCGCCCCGTTGTGGCTGCCTGTTGGCTGGGGCATGGCGGTCGTGCTGCTGGATGAGATGCTCAAAGGAGCGCACGAAGCGGATTTCCATGCGTTCGCTCCGGTATTGGCGGTCGGGGGGACTGTCGGGACCGGATTGATATATTCGAATGAGATAGGGACTCTAGCCGCTTTCGGTGCAGTGACCGTTTTTTTCATCGCCGTGGGGGTATACAGGCGCTCAGAGCTGGCCGAGGGAGCTATGGCGGCCCTGCTCGGGACCGGGATGGAGAGTCTCTGCATTGCGGCAGGGAACTGGCAGTATTCCATAGCGGCATTGGGGACCCCGATCTGGCTGCCGCTCTGCTGGTTCAACGCCTACCTCATCATGAAGAGGGTGGCCTCCTGGGGAAAGAGATAAAAAACCTCCACAACCAACAGTAAGTTAGACACAATATAGCACTACCCTTAGATGATATATATGCAGAAGCAGAACACGCGGAATGGCACCATGAATGTGATGACGGCGAGCCTAACGGCTTACAAAGAGGTACACCGCCCAAGGAACGCGATCGGGATCATGCTTCCCCTCAACGAAGGGATCCAGGGGGATAAGTACCTCTGCAGGATAACACTGACATCCGGGCATGAGGTGAATATCAGCGCCAACAGCCTCGAACTTCTGGGGAGTGAGGTCAATAGGGTGCTCGCCAGGTATCCGAAGACAGATGTCAGCGACATATCTTTCATGCCACCCGACGGGGTCAAGGACCGCCAGTTCCTGGCTGTCAGCACCGATTTGAAGGTCGTGGGAGGAAGGAGGCAGTCCAGCGGCAGATGGATGGTGGCGATGCCCCTCCCGCTTGATGACGGCGAGCAGGAGCGGTTCCGGGAGAAAGCCGCCAGCGGCTGATCTGTCAGCCGGCTCTTGATTTTTCGATAGAGAATCCGAACCTGTAAGAATAGGTAATCAGATAAGTGCCTGGGATATCGGAAATGGTGTAAGAAAAGAAAAATCGTCAGACGGCGACGCCGTTGACGACGCCGTCCTGGCCCACGCGGTTGGTGACCTTCACTTTCCCGAGCTTGGTCTCCACCACGGCGCCCTTTGTGATTATGTTCATCCTGACGAATTCGGGGTTGTGGCTCTCCACCACCCTGATTATATCCGCCTTCTGTGTCTTGCCGTCCTTGACGAAGTTTATCTTGGTGGCCTTCTTGAGCTTGAGGCCCAGGTTGCCTCCGCGGCCCCGCACCGTGGTCTTGACATCCTTCTCGCCGACTTTGGTGGCCGCGAACTCCCCGCCCTTGTGCGAGAGCTTCTTGTCGCGGAACTTGCGCCTGCGGCCTCCGGTGCCGGCCTTGACCTTCTTCTCGTGTGATCTGTGGTATTGCTCCATAAGTATACCTCGTTATAAGAGAAATATCGTAAAGGTAAAATTAGACTGCAGGGGTTTAAAAGGCTTACATCGGCCATTGAAAGCATGCATGCCTACAGGATGAGGAGCGGCATCTCCAGGAAAGGACTGATGGATAGGCTGGATAGCGTCGAAGGGCTTGCCGTCCGCACCGGCGCCGTCGGCTCCGAAGAGGAGCTGCAGCTCGCATTCCACCTCGCCAAAGGCTCGTTCTCCAAAAAAACGAACATCGCCCGCTCGATGCGCTACGAGTTCCTGCTATGGCTCTTAGGCAAGACGGATATCAAGAGCGCCATGAAGGAGAGCGCCCCGGATTCCGAGGAATTCTTCGTCATCGTCTTCTCCGAAACGAGACCGGATGCCGTCTGCCGGCTGCTGGAAGCCGAACTGCTTCCGCTGAATCTCGAAAAAGAAGGCGAGCCGCTCGCGCTCGAGAGGATATCGCTCTCAAGGATAAGTTGACTACAGTTCGAGCTGCTTGGCCAGGACGTCCCGGTCGATTGGCAGTTCTATCCCCAGCACCTGGTGGATGAAGATGAACATGTCCACGATCTTGGATCTGTCCTTGGTTATCTTGTCGGCCATCTGCTTTATGGTGAGCTCCTTGCCGATCAGTTCGTAGAGCATCAGCCCCTCCTTGCCGAAGCGCTTGTAGACCGCATAGCCGTCGTCGCCGTATTTCTTGCGCACGTCGGTCCTGGACATGGGCTTGAGGATGATGAGGCCGTTCTCCAGCATGAATCTCAGTATCTCGTCCACCTCGAAAAGGGGCAGATCGAGCTTGAGCGAGATGTCCAGCACGTCGCTCTTGCCGTCTATCGACTCCAGGACCCGTCCGCCCTTGTTCTGGGGGAACTTGAGCATTATCTTGGCCTTGAGCTGGACCGATTTGACGATATCTATAGGCGCCTTGATGGGTGTCTCGATGGGTGATGAAACGCCGCGGGCCTCGTCTACCGCACCCTCTCCTTCTATCATCGGAGTGAACCCGGCTTCCTTCTTCTCCTCTTCAGGCGCGACCGCTTCGGCACGCGCCGATGACGCTCCCCGGGCGAACGGCGAGGGGCCCTCCCCGGAAGCCTTCGGATAGTCCAGCTTGATGATTCCCTGGGCATCCATGAAATCGAGTATCTCGACCAGCTTCGGCTCTGTCAGGCCGGTATCCTGCATTATCTCCTCGGCCGTCCTCTGGCCGTCTATGAGCGCATAGACCTGGAGACCCACCTCCCCATATTTGTCCTTGATTATCTTCTCTACAGGGCTTAGCTCCGACTCCTCTTCGCTCGGCCCCTCCTCCGGTTCCTCCAGATCGAACCCCATATCCTCAGGAGAGATCCCCTCCTCTTCAGCCGGGAGCTCTTCCTCGGGCTCCTCTTCCGGCGGCTCCTCGGGCTCGTCTTGGGTAGGCTCTTCTTGGACGCCGATAGGCTCCATGTCCTCAGGGTATTCATCAGTGGGCGCCTCTCCGGACTCGCTCTCGGAAGGTTCTTCTTCCGCAGGCTCTTCCTCTTCTGGAGGCGCTTCCCCAGCGGCCGCTTCTCCTCCGCTCTCCTCGAAATCTATAGGGGTTATCTCGTCGAACGTGAGTTCCTCTTCCTCGGCTTCCTGCTTCTTTTTCTTGGAATGCTTTTCCGGCTCCTCGATGGTGAAATCTTCTTCAGCCTCTTTCTCTGATGGTTCCTCTTCTGCCGGCTCTTCCTCCGCGTGGACCCCCTCTTCCGAGGGCCCCTCAGCAGGCTCCTCCTCCAGAGGAGGGGTCTCTTCCTCAGGCTCCAGCTCCTCGTCAGGAGATATCTCCTCGAGCTTGCGGCCGGCCTTCTCGGGCTCCTCTTCCCTTCCGGCAGGAATGAGCTCCACCATGCCTGCGTCTGTCATGTAATTGATTATCTGGTCGAAAAGCTTCTGCTCTATCTCCAGATCCTTGCGCAGCTCCTTGGTGGTGCGCTTGCCGGTGATGGCTTTGTACACCTGGAGGCCGGCCTCACCGAACTTCTTGATGATGAGATTCTGGTTCTTGAACCGCTGAAGGGGTCCTTTCTCGATTTTCTTTATCTTGTAATCTGAGCCTCTGGCCATCAATATCACATGGAACTGTCTTCGACTAGAATACCAAGAATATCATCAAAATGTTTATTAACATAGATTATTATATTGGAGCATGGAGTTCGACGAGCTACTGATAACCACGGGTGTGGACGCTCTCGTGCGGCTCGTGAAGGAGAAAGAGCGGGTCGAGCTCGAGGATGCATCTTCTATTCTCAATATACCCCAGGAGAGCATCGAGGACTGGGCGAGGGTCCTGGAAGAGGAAGGCATACTCAGGCTCGAATACCGATTGACGCGCATATTCCTGGTCTGGATAAGGCCGACTGAAGAGGAGGTCGTCCAGGAGAGGCAATCATTCTACGAGGAGAAGAAGGGACTGGAGCAGGAGATAACCGAGGTCAAGGAACGGGTCGCCTCCGGCACCGCTGAGATGGAGGACCTGAAAAAATCGTTCTCGAAGTTCTATGACAAGGTGTACGGCAGGATAGATGCGCTCGAGAAGATGGTCGCCCCTGTGCCCGCTGCCAAGACCATCTCGGACGACCTCCTGGCAAAATCCCGCGATGAGATAGCGGCCATGGGCGAGCAGCTCAAGGAAGCCAGGGAGGGCCTCAGAGAGGTCAAGGAAGAGATGGAGGGCCTCAAAGTGAAGAAGGGGGCCGAGACCAGCGAGAAGCTGATGGATAAGATAGATGAGATGGGCAAGGAGCTGGGCGGCTTGCAGAATGAGCTTGCCGCCATCCAGAAGAGGAGCGTCGCCAGCGCCCCTAAAGATATGGAGATGCCATCGGTCCGGGACATAAAGAAGAAGTTCGAGACGCTCCAGAAGGATTTCAACCAGATCAAATCCCAGAACGCCCGGATGCGGGAGGACATGGTGAGCCTCCATGAGAGTTCGGATATTCTCCGGGAGGTGGCCGAGTCCATAATGGGGCACGAGGACCGCGTCGGGGACATGCGGGCAGAGATGGAGGGGCTCGTGAAGGAGGCCGAGGCGCTCGCCAAGAAAAGCGAGGCGGTCGTCTCCAGGATAAGGGAGAGCGCGGAACTGGCTGAGAGGCTCTCTGACTCGGTGGAAGTGTCCAAGTCCTTGCTCAAGAAGTTCCCTAGCCAGGAGAAGGTCATGGAGAAGATGGCCGCGCTCGAGAGCGCTGAGAAGGAGCTGGAGGAGAAGACGGCCGCGCTGGAGAAGCTCTTGCAGGTCGTCGGGGGCAAGAAGGTCGCCTCGAAGCAGTTCGACGAGATTGCCAAGAAGATGGAGACCAAAGCCCGCCAGATGAGGCGGGAGATGGATTCCCTTGAGGCGGCTCTCGATGATGAGAAGGAGACATACCTGACATTCCAGAAGATAAAGGAGAGGATAGTGCCCTCGATAGAGCGCTACCAGACCCAGCTCGACGCCATGGAGGCGAAGCTCAAGGGCCTGAAGGATGAATCCGCCTCGCGCATCAAGGAGATGAAGGAGGAGGCCGAGAAGCTCCAGCAATCCATCAAAGGCGGGGAGGTGCAGGACGCCATCAAGCTCGCCGAGGAGATACGGGGCAAGAAGAAGATGCTCGACGATATACGCTCATCGCTCGATGAGATGGGCGATATAGCGGACAACCTGAACAAGCGCATCACCCTCCTGTCCAGGGAAGCCAAGCTGCTGGAGATAAGGACGGGCGGGGGCGCCGCGGTGAAAAAGGCAGAAGAGGAAGGCGTGAGGGAGAAGCTGAGCCTCACAGAGGAAGAGGAGCTGGAATTCCGCAAGAAGCGCGAGGAGCTCAAGAGGCTCATCCAGAAGCTCTGGGAGCAATGACTATAAAGCCGAGGAACGAAAGTGGATGGTGATTTGAGATGGCGAAGAAGGATGTCAAGGAGATGACCGCGAAAAAGACCGGAGAGGACGACCCTCCGGAAGAGCCTGCGCCCGAGCCGGTTAAGATAGGCGCGAACCGCTCCCCTATGCTCGCCGCATACGCTTTCAGCTCAGAGGGGCTTCCGGTCGAGGTGAGGATCACCAGGAGACCTGAGGACTTCGTGCCGAAATACGATATCACCATCCCCGGGATAGCAGAGGGCACCAAACTCATACTGGAGACCAAGCTCAAAGGGGAGCTTGTCGCCGAGGTCAAGCTCGACATAAGCGAGATGCTGGACCCCAAGAAATACGATGAAGTCAAGGCCAAGTTCATGATAGCCGCGAAGAGGATACTCACCCGCAACTTCCCTTCCTTGCCTGAAGACAAGAAAGACATACTCGCTGTATACCTCCTCCAGAAGACGCTGGGCCTGGGCGAGATGGAGGCCCTTCTGGCAGACGAGCAGCTCGAAGAGATAACAGTCAACAACTCACAGGAACCGGTCTGGGTCTATCACAAGACCCATGGATGGTGCAAAACCAACCTCCGCCTTAGGACCGAGGGCATCGTTTATGATTACGCGTCCATGATCGCGAGGAAGGTCGGACGGCAGATAAACACCTTGAACCCGACCCTGGATGCGCACCTGCCCACAGGTGACCGCGTGAACGCCACCCTGTTTCCGATATCATCTTTCGGGAACACCATAACGATCAGGAAATTCTCCAGGAACCCCTGGACGATAACGAGCTTCATCAGGTCCAAGACCGTGACCCCGGATGTGGCAGGGCTCATATGGCTCTGCATGCAGAACGAGCTCTCGCTGCTCGTGACCGGAGGCACCGGAAGCGGGAAGACGTCGTTCCTCAACGCGATGGCGGGCCTCATACCTGCCAACCAAAGGATAATCACCATAGAGGACACCAGAGAGCTGACCCTGCCGTCTTTCCTGCACTGGGTCCCGATGACCGTGAGGGAGCCGAACCCTGAGGGGAAAGGAGAGGTCACCATGCTCGACCTGATGGTGAACTCCCTGCGCCAGAGGCCTGACCGGATACTGGTCGGAGAGATCAGGCGGCAGAGGGAAGCCGAGGTCATGTTCGAGGCCATGCACACCGGCCACAGCGTGTATGCGACGCTGCACGCGGACAACGCAGAGCAGACCATATCCAGGCTGACGAACCCGCCCATCAACGTCCCGCAGGAGATGCTGGACGCGCTATCTGGCATAGTCGTCACGTTCAGGCACCGCAGGTTCAACATAAGGCGGGTGCTGGAGTTCGCGGAGATGGACAAGAAGGGCCAGGCGAACGTGATATACCGCTGGGATATCAAGTCGGACAAGATGAAAGGGGTCCAGAGGATGAGCAGCCTGGTGGATACGCTATCCCTTTATTCTGGTATGGCCACAAAGGAGATAGAGGACGACATATCAGAGAAGATACAGATCCTCGACTGGATGGTCAAGAAAGGATACGAAAACGTGGACCAGGTCGGGCATGTCGTTTCGAACTATTACATGAATCCAGAGGAGGTCCTGGATGCTGTGCGCAAGGGCAAGGGCTGGGACTTCAAGACCATGAGCGGGATGTGAAATGGGCGGAGAGACTTTCGAAGGAGCGATAGGCGAGGCGAGAAGGCTCGAAGGCAAGCTGGTGGAGTACGCGCCTTACGATGGCGCTGTCAGGATAGAGCGCACCCTGAACCTGGAGCCGAAGGAATACCTCGAGCTATCCTACGGGGACCTCCGGAACATGTATGAGAGGACCCAGAAGATCATCAGCGCTTCGGGGATGGGGGTGTTCGCTTCGGCTGCGGGCATGCCCAAAGCCGCGGAGAAGGCCGCCCCTGCTGCGCCCAAGGCCGAGACCGCAGAGGTGGAGAGCAGGCTCAAGGAGATGACCACCGAGACTCTCAAGACCGCCGAGGAAGTCGCCAAGGAACCCATAGTCCTGGAGAAGGAGGCTGCTGCGCCTGCCGTGGCCGAAGCCAAAGAGGATAAGATAGAGTTCGAGAAAGGGTTCAAACCGCCGGAGCCCGGCCTCAAGGTCCAGCCGCGCCCGGAGATAGAGTTTGAGCGGGAGACGCCCAGAAGACCGGCAACGCCTGTCGAGAAGGCCGAAGCGCCGAAGCCAGAGGCACTATCGATCAGGAAGGAAGAGGCTGGACCCGTCCCGGCAGCACCGATTGCTCCGCCCGTCCTGAGGGAGACCCCGGACGAGGCTGCGGCCAAGCGCTTCGAGAGCATAGAGGAGCAGATAAGGGAGGCCCTGGGCGAACAGGCCGACGAGACGGCCCTGAAGAAGAAGATGCTCGAACTGACCAAGCAACTCTTCAAGGAGAAGACGACATCCAAGAGGGAGGAGATAAAGCTCCATATCACCGTGCTCAAGAACATGCTCTCGGCAGGAATCAGACCTAAGAAAGCGGCCGCGCCTGCCAAAGGCAAGAGGGCCAAGGCCGAAGCTGAAGAGGGCACGACGCACGTGAAGGTCCTGGACACCCTGGTCTCGACCCATCAGAGCGAGCTCTCCCAGAGCAAGGACACGATCATCGATTCCTACAACAAGCAGATAGCAGCGGTGAAGAAGAGATTCTATGACGACCTCGCGGTCACCGAAGACGCAGCCAAGCGCAAGGAGATGTTCGAGGCGTTCGTCTTCGCGGTCGAATCGCTTGTGGAGCAGCTGCCGGAGACCATCGGCAAGTACCGCGAATTCACCTCAAAGAAGCATGTGGCGGAGCTGGAGAAGCTGCGCGACACGCTGGGTCCGACGGAGAAAGAGACCAAAGGGAAGGTTGATGAGCGCCTGGCATATGTGCAGGGCGGTTACGACAAGGAGTTCGCCTCGGTGAAGGGCATCGTCGGAAGGCAGATAGAGAACATGATAGAGCTTGCAGGAAGCGAGATATTCAAGAGGGCCGAGGAGAAGGCCGGAGAAGGGGAAGAAAAGTCGTATGAGATCGTCAAGGAGATAAACGAGACCGATGAGGGCACCCTGCTCTATTTCCTGCATTCCAAAGACCCTGATTTCTACAAGAAGTACGAGCGGAAGCAGCTCTCCAAAGCAGAAGTGATTTTCAAGGCCAAGGAGCTGATGGCAGAGGAGAAAGGGCTGAGCGAGAAGATGGTACGGAAGTACTTCAGCCAAACGGAGGCCTAGGATGGACGGAAAGACCGAGATTGAGATGAGACCCAGGAAACGAGGATTGTTCGCTCCGGCCGCGGATATGCTCGCGCCCAGGTTCCCGGATCTCAAGAAGAAGCTTAGGATCGCGGACATGGAAGAGACGCCCGCCGAGTTCCTCGAGAAGGCCGTCTCGACAGCAGCGATGCTGTCCGTGGGCCTTCTGCTCCTCGTATATATATTCCTGATGGGACCGCTGGCGGCAAACCTCAAGTCGGACATCGTGATGTTCCTCCTGATGGCGGTCCTTCCGCTCCTCCTGGTTCCGCCGCTCGTGTTCTTCTATCTCATGCTCCTTCCTGATGCGGCCATCATACGCAGGCAGAAAGAGATGGATTACGAAATCGTCTTCGCAGGAAGGCATATCGTGATAGCGCTCAAGTCGGGCATGCCGCTCTTCGATACTTTCATCGGTGCGTCCAACGGATACGGGGCGGTGAGCCGCGAATTCGCCAAGATAGTCGATCAGGTCATGCTCGGCGTTCCCACCACCCAGGCGATACGGGATGTGGTGCAGTACAACCCCTCGAGATATTTCATGAGGATGCTGATGCAGATAGCCAACGCGCTATCCAGCGGCGCGGATGTGGGGGATTCGCTCGAGGGTGTCCTGGACCAGATATCAAAGGAGCAGATGATCTCCCTCAAGGAGTACAGCCAGAAGCTGACCCCGATAGTGATGTTCTATATGGTCTTCGGCATAATCGTGCCGACGCTCGGCATAGTGCTGGTGACGGTGATACTCTCAGCGCTCGGCACCCGCGGACTCCCCCCGGCGATACTGGCGATAGCTTTCCTGATGATAACCCTCGTGCAGTTCCTGTTCCTGGGTTTCGTGGAGAGCTCGAGGCCGAAATACCTGATATGATGTGATGTCCATGAGCAGCGGATCCATATTCGAAAGCGTCGGACGCCTCCTCTTCACCAGAGGGCGCATCAAGAGCCTGGAGAAGGAGCTGAACATCGCTGGAGTGGATATGCCCGCGGACTCGTTTGCAGGGTACGTGAGCCTGAACGTCATAGTGGCCACGATAGTGCTGACAGCGCTGGCACTGATATATGCGCCGCTCACAGACAGCATCACCGGGCTTATCAGCGAGGTAGCCGAAGTGCCTTTCGCGCTTGTTGCGATCCTTGCGCTGATAGGGTCTTTCCTACTCGTCTATCTTGCCACCATGGGACTTGTATCTAGCTATCTGCTCATGAAGGCTGAGGACCGCAGGAAGAGGCTTGAGGCGGCGCTGCCGGACTTCCTTACCCTGGTGCAGTCCAATATCAAAGCCGGCATGGCCCTCGACCAGGCGATGTGGTACTCCGCGAAACCAGAGTTCGGCCTCCTTTCTGACGAGGTCAAAGCGGTAATCAAAAGCTCCTTCAGCGGCGAAAGCCTCGAGACCACGCTGGACACCCTCAGTTCCAGATTCGACTCCAAGGTGTTCAAGAGGACCATCCTGCTCCTGAAGCAGGCGACAGCCACCGGCGGCGAACTGACCGAGGTCTTGGAGAGGACCGCGGATGATGTCCGTGGCTCGATCATCATGAAGAAAGAGATAGCCGCCACCCTCATACTCTACGAGATATTCGTGCTCTTCGCCGCGGTGGTGGGGACCCCGTTCCTTTTCGCCGTGGCATCGAAGCTCATATCTGTTTTCGAGAAGATCGCCCCCCAGGCAGGGAGTGTGCCCTCAGGCGCGGCAGGCCCGTTCGGGGGGCTCAGCGCGGTCCAGTTCGTAGGCCCGGTGATCAGTTCCACTGATTTCTTCTGGTTCAGCGTGCCGACGATATTCGTGACCGCCCTCATATCCTCTTTCATGGTCAGCATCATAAGGACAGGCGCCAAGGAGCAGGGGATGAAATACCTCCCCTTCGTGCTCGGAGGCGCATTCTTCGTGTACTGGCTTGTGATAAACATTGTGGAGTCGCTTTTCGCGGCTATCGGATGAGTGATTATTATGGAAAACGCTTTGACGGCCGGGTCCAAGAAAGGACAGGCCATGATGGAATACCTGATGACCTACGGCCTCGCGCTTTTCGTCATACTCATAGTGCTGGCCATATTGGTGGCGGTCGTGCTGCCTAACCTGCAGGCCCCGGAGGCGTGCCAGTTCACGCAGCCCGGCTTCACCTGCAACCAGAAGCCGCACGCGCTGGTGGCTGATAGCAGCAACAACGTGAGGATGCTCTTCCAGCTCGACAACTCGCAGGGCAAATCTGTGCTTGTCGAGAACATATTGTGCACCACCGCGCCGACAGGCAACATAAGGAAGAGCGACGTGGAGACATTCGGCGTCTCGGTGCTCCCTGCCCAGCAGGAGATGACCGCGGGGGAGAGTAAGAGCATCGGCGATGCCGCCTCGGATATAACGGCTGCGGTGGCATGCACGGATGAGAACGGAGATGCACTCCAGCTGGCCCCGACCACCAACTTCAGGGGGAGCCTGGCGATAGTGTACCGCTTCAGCGACGACGTCCCCGGAGCCCCGAGCAGGCTCGCGGTGGCGACTGTGAGCGGGAATGTGCAGGCTGAATGAGCCTGGCTTTCAATTTTTCTTTTCATCTCCTCTTTTATCAGGATGAGCGTCTGGGGACGGCTCGCCGTTAAGCGTAGTGCTCCGATGCAGGCCGGCCAGTCCGAGATGCACCGGGTATGGCTAGCTGCCGTATTTCTCTGCCCTTCCGGTGATGCATAGAATGAGCGGGATGATGTCCTTGCCGCGCAGATGGCCCAGGCCGCCCTGGATGCAGTTGCGTTCGTCGAACTTGGCTATCTTGTCTCCCCTCTCCCCTCCATAGACCAGCATCGGGACCTCGTGGCCTGAGTGCCCTTTCCAGGCGCAGGGCGTGGAGTGGTCGCCGGTCACGATAAGGCAGGCGCCGGACTTCTCCAGTATCGGGATTATCTTGTCTATCTCCTCGAGCGCCTTGACCTTCCCTTCGAAATCGCCGTCATGGCCGAATGAGTCGCACATCTTGATGTGGAGGAGGACGAAATCGTAGGCCTCCAGCGCCTTGACCGTCGCATTGGCCTTGCCCGGGAGGTCGGTATTCTTGTCCCCGGTGGCTCCCGGGACGAGGATTATGTCCATCCCGATATAGCGGGCGACCCCTTTATAGAGCGCTCCTCCTGCCACGCAGGCTCCCATCAGACCGAACCGCTCGTAGAACGAGGGTGCCGGGGAGAACTGCCCCGAGCCTCTTAGCAGGATGGCGTTGGCGGGCGTCTTCTTGCCCAGGTTCTCCGGAGCCTTGGACAAGGCTGCAGCGCTGAGCTTCATGAACTCATTGACTATGGATGCTGTCTTCTTCGCTTCAGGGGTGTCGTCCAGCGGGTGGCACTCCGGCAGGGCGTCGCTGACATGGGCGTCGGTCGGGCTTATGCTGCGGCTCAGGCCAGGTCCGCGCAGGATGAGAGCGCCCCTGTGCTCGGTGGATGTCTTGAATATGATTTCTATGTCCCGAACCTTCTTCGGGACGTATTTGGCCAGCTTGGCCGCGCTGTCGGAATCGATTCTGCCGGCCCGCCTGTCCTTGATGGTGCCGTCAACAACAGTCGCGAAATTGGTCCTGAATGCCACATCGCCTTCCTTGAGGTCGAGCCCAAGGCCCAAGGCTTCCAGGGGACCTCTACCATGGTAGAAGATGGCAGGGTCGTAGCCCAGGATGTTGAGGTGGGCGGTGTCGCTGCCCGGGACGATATAGCGCTTGACCGGGGCGAGCATGCCGGTGATGCCTTTTTTGGCGAGGCGGTCGAGGTTGGGTATCTTCGCCACCTGAAGGGGCGTCTTGGGGGCCGGAAGGTCTCCGAGGCCGTCCAATATGACGAGGATGGCTTTCTTGCTAGCGCCGATGATGGCCATATCCCTCAAAACGCAGGGAGGGTTTAAAATCACGACCTTGCGCGGAAATAGGCCGAGCGCAGGTTTATTAAGACCGGCCGATAATTAGACTTCCACTATTTTTCGAGGGGTGTTCTATGGAGGTGGACCTGTCTTCGCAGATATCGGTGTTCAACGATTTCTTCACCACCATCTATAAGGATAATATCGACCGCCTCCTTCTCGTATATCCGACCCAGAAGAGCCTTCTCGTATACTACCCGGACCTGGAGAAATTCGATCCGGACATCGCAGACGCCCTCATAACCTCGCCGGACCTCATCCTTGAGGCTGCCGGGGAGGCCATAGAGCAGCTGAACCTCAAGGTGCCCACCGGGGCGGCATTCGCGCCGAACGTGCGCTTCACGGACATGCCCTCAGAGGACAGGCTGATAGAGCAGCTCACATCGAAAAACATCAACGAGTTCGTCTCATTCAAGTGTGTGGTCACCAAAAGGGCCGAAGTCATGCACCGCGTCAAGGTCGCGGTCTACAAGTGCGACCTGTGCGATGCGGAAGAGAGACATTTTGTGGAGAAGAACTTCACCCCGCCCAAGCGATGCGAGAGCTGCAAGAAGTTCGCCCTCAAGCAGATGGAGGACGAAAGCACTTATACAGATATCCAAAGGGCCGAGGTGCAGGAGCTCCTTGAGAGGGTACGTGGGGGGGCGCCCGCCGCGCATATAGAACTGCTGCTGGAAGACGATTTGGTGAACCAGATAGCCCCCGGGGACAACATCGAGATAGCCGGCATGCTCAGGCTCAAGCCGCCCATGAAGACCAGGCAGAAGCAGGAGATGATATACGCCCGCTATGTGGAGGCCAACAGCGTGAAGAGCCTCAAGAGGGATTTCGAAGAGATAGAGATCCTGAAAGAAGAGGAGAAGCGGCTCAAGGACCTGGCCAAGAACCCGGAGATCGCGGAAATCATATTCAAGTCCATCGCGCCCTCCATATACGGGCATTCAGAGGTCAAGAAGGCGCTGGCCCTCCAGCTCTTCGGAGGCACCCGGGGCAAGACCATGAAAGGCGGCATGCCCATCAGGGACGATATACATGTGCTTCTTATCGGCGACCCGGGCATCGCCAAATCCCGTTTCCTGCAGAGCGTATCCGACATAGCGCCCAAGAGCATCTATGTGAGCGGAAAGACGGTCTCCGGAGCAGGCTTGACCGTGGCCGCCGAGAAGGACGAGCTGGGCGAAGGGGGTTGGACCCTCAAGGCCGGCGCCCTCGTCCTGGCGAGCGGCGGCTCCGCCCAGGTGGACGAGTTCGACAAGATAGAGGATGAGGACCGGGCCGCCCTGCACGAGGCGATGGAAACCCAGAGCTACCACTATTCGACGAAACTGATGCTTTCGGACGGCCGCGAACGGAGCATAGGCGAATTGGTCGAAGATAAGATGCGAAAAAACGCGGATGCCGTCATAAGAGGCCGCGACTGCCTTGTCTTAAGAGACGGAATTGAAGATATAGATATCCTCACCACTGATTTCGAAAAGATTTCTGAGACAAGGCCATACCAGATAAGCAAGCACCGGGCTCCGGACCATTTCATCAAGGTGTCGCTGCAAACCGGCCGGGAGCTCCTGGTCACACCCGAGCATCCTTTCTGGGTGGTGGAAGACGGGATAGTGAAGACAAAACCCGCCGACAGAATCACACCGGATGATTACACCCTCATGCCCCGCCATCTGCCTCTGCGTCAATGCCCTGAGGGCAACTTCGACCCGCAACTCCTGAAAATCATCGGATATCATATAACAGATGGCGGCTACGAATTGAACCGAGGGACCAAAAACGGCATCAACTTCTATAATAAGGACGAGGATCTTATTGATGATTATAGCTCAGCGGCCACCGAAGTCTTCGGGGTCAAGCCATACATCGTACAAAGGCAATCCACAGGCGTCAGGGCAGCGAGATTGATATCTGTCGGCACATTGAAACGGATGGCACAGCTGCATCCGTCGCTGATAGAGAAGGGAGCGAAAAAGATAGTGCCGCCCTCCTTCATTTCTGCCCCGCTGAAGCATGCCGCTGTGATGCTGCGCGCGATATTCGATTCTGATGGCACTTTCTCGGATCATTACATAGGCCTTATCGGAGAGAACAGACCCTTCATCGAACAGGTCCAGATACTTCTGCTCAGATTCGGCATAAGAAGCCACATCTTCGAGGATGGCGGGGTATTCCGCCTTACGATAACCGGTACGGATAACATCCGCAGCTATGCCGACAGGATAGGATTCCTGTCGAAGAGAAAACAGGAGAGGGTGAAGGCGTATCTGGAAACGCCCCGGAAGCATAGAAACACCACGGACATCATACCGGATTGCTCCACAGCGTTATTCCGGATCCTGAAAACGCTCAGGATAAGCGAATACCCGATCCTCGGTTTCGGGCTTTCGAGCCAGAAGAGGGGTCATTCCTTCACCAGACGGAGCTTCACTAGGATCTGCTCTGCCATAAGGAAAAAACTGGACGGGCTCCGCCTGGCATCTGGATGCGTGGATAGCACCGGATATGAAGGGCTGGTAGCGCTTAGAGAGGGAATAGATATCTCGCAGCATGACATCGCAGGTGCGGCGGGGGTCAGCCGGACCGCCATCTCCTACTGGGAACGCAGGCAACTTCATATAGACAAGTATCGCACAGCAGTGAAAGCGGAATTATCCAGGCGACTGGCTATCGAACAGGAATTCAAATTCCTTGAGAGGTTCGCTACGGGTGATATCGGCTTCGTCGCGATAAAAAAGGTAGACAGGATAACGAACACCGATCAGGAGTGGGTATATGACGTAACAGTGCAGCCCAGCCAAGCGTTCATCTCAGAATGCGCGGTCCTCCACAATACCATTTCAGTCGCCAAGGCGGGAATTGTGGCTAAGTTCAGGACCAAGACCGCCATACTGGCCGCGGCCAACCCGAAGTACGGGAGGTTCGACCAGACCAAGAACCTGTCCGACCAGTTCGACGTGCCGCCCACCCTGCTTTCCAGGTTCGACCTCATATTCCCGATAGTGGACGTGCTTGATGAAGAGAAGGATGCTAAACTGGCCGAGCATATACTGTCCACTCATATGGGAACGAATACCGTGGAAGACGATGACGCCTTCGACAAGGACCTTCTCAGGAAGTACATCGCATACGCGAGGAGGAAGGTGTTCCCGAAGCTCAGTCCTGCGGCATCTCTCAAGATAAAAGAGTTCTATGTGGAGCTGAGGGGGAAGAGCAAGGACGCCGGCTCCGTGGCCATCACCCCTAGATACCTGGAGGGGCTGGTCCGGCTCGCCGAAGCCAACGCCAAGATGAAGCTCAGCCCCACGGTCGAGGAGGAAGATGCGGACGTGGCGATTTCGCTCTTCAACTATGTGATGCAGCAGATAATGACCGACAAGGCGACTGGAGCCTTCGACGTGGACGTCGTGGCCACCGGGAAACCCAAGTCCGAGCGCGACAAGCTCAAGAAAGTCGACACGATAATCGAGATAATCAGGGAGCACCTGAGGAAGAAGGACACCGCGGATGTGGAAGAGGTCATCTCGGACGCAAGCTCCTACGAGATAGACGAGAGGGAAGCCAGAAGGATAATCGACCAGCTCAAGAGCAAGGGCACCATCTACGAGAAGGGGTATGGGCAGATAAAGCTTGTGGAATGATATCATGAAGATGGTCGATACGAGGCTTCTTTCAGCGATGCTGATGATGTTCGTGATAGCCCAGGTGCTGGGCGTATTCACTGGGCTTGTCATCCTGCAGGACATCGCCCAGAACCCATATGTGACCAGCCTGGTGGTGACCACAGACAGCGACGACCCGATGAACGCGGTGTTCTTCACGATCTATATACTGCTGGGCGCGGCATCGATGCTTCTCCTGATAAGGCTCTTCGGCAAGCTGCCGATATTGATAAGGATCATGGAGTTCATGCTGATCTCCAGCTCCAGCTCCATAGTCATCTACGCGTTCCTCCGGTTCGTGGCAGGATTCGAGATAAGCACACTCGGCGCGATTCTGATAGCGCTCGCATTCTCCGGGGCGAAGATGCTCTATCCGAGGCTGAAGAACGCAGCCGCGGTGATGGCCACTGCCGGAGTGGGCGTGATATTCGGCATCTCCCTGGGGCTGGTGCCGCTGGTGCTTTTCCTGATACTGTTGTCCATCTATGACTTCCTGTCGGTGTTTTTGACCAGGCATATGGTCGAGATGGCCGAGTTCGTGGTCAAAAAGGACGTGGCTTTCACCATAACCGCCAGAGCGCCGCCGCCCGTGCCTGGAGCTCCGGAGCAGAGGCTGGATCTGGGGACGGGTGATATGATAGCGCCGATAATGCTGGAAGTGTCGGCGCTCTCATTCAATCCAGTGGCCACGGTTTTCGTGTTCGTCGGGGCGGTGGTGTCGCTGGGGTTGTTTCTGCTGCTTGTTTTCAGGAAGAAGATGGTCTTGCCTGCGCTTCCGCCGATAGTGCTCGGGATGATAGTGAGCCTGATGATAGGGTTTCTGCTGGGATTCTACTGATTTTTCCTGACTTTGAGGTCCAGGACCACCTGGACGGTCTGCGCCGAGTACGGCCTCGCGATGCGCTCGCCGACGACCGAGATTCCGACATCTGCGGCTTTGGCTGCGGTTTCAGCCTTCTTGAGAGCTTCCTTGAACGGGTCCTTGATATCGGCGAACGTGTAGAAATGGATGATGCCGCCGTCTTTGACACCTGCGAAAGCCACGTCGAGGAAACCTTCTGCGCTGTGCGGCAATGGCATAATCACCCGGTCGGCGAAGTCTTGATAATCGCGCAGAACGACCTCCCGTGCGTCCCCCAAGACCGCTTTCACAGACCCGCCCGCCTTGTTCTTCTCGATGTTCTCTTCCATCCATCTAACGGCATCGGGGTTCAGCTCGATGGCGACTATCTCCGCATCCTTATGCTTTTTGGCTATGACCAGCGCGAAGGGGCCGACTCCGGCGAACAGGACCAAAACCCGCTCGCCCGGATTCACCAAATCCGCAATCCGCTTACGCTCGTGCGCCAGCCGCACGGAGAAATAGACCTTCGCGACATCGAAACACATCATCACCCCGCTCTCTTTGTAGGTGGCGATGGTGTCGCCCTCGCCCGCTATCCGCTCGACCCTGCGGACACGGTATTCGCCTTCCATCGGGCCGAGCTTCTTGAAGACGGCCTTGATGTTCTTGTGGACCTGAAGGAGCGCTTCGCCTATGCGGGTTTCGTGTTCCGCGAGATTCTGCGGGATCTCGATTATCGCGATATCGCCTATCAGATCGAACGAGCCGATGACGGATTCGAGCTCGGATTCTGAGAGGAATCCGGATAGCGCATCCTTCAGCTTGTCGTAGCGTTTCGGGCGCTTCTCGGCTTCGCGCTCTACGAGTTCGAGTTTTTTGTATTTTTTCGTCACTGGAAAGAGCAGGTATTCGCCCTCAGAGAGTATGGGGTAGTCGGTCGAGAGGATACCCTCTGCCATCAGCTCCTTTCGGACCTTCTCTCCGCTCTTCTTGGGGACTTTCAGGAATTTCAATCTATCACTATCGCTGGCTTGTCCGGAAGGGCTGCGCTGGCCTTCTTGTGCCCGCCCTTATCCTCAGGGAGCACGGTGACATCGCAGGAATACTCGTTCTCCAGGAACTTGACCGCGTCTTTCAGCGCTTCCAGTTCGTCCTTCTGGGAAACGGGCACCGGCAGGCCGTGGACGTTCTTCATGATCTGCTTGGCGATGGCCTGCACCGCCTTCATGTCCATCTTCTTGGCTGAAGCGGCCTTCATGAGTCCTTCGAAAGACGGGTTCGCTTTCGCGAGCAGATAGAGGTCGCGCTTCCAGTCGCTGGCGGCGTAGACGGTCACTTTCTTCGGCGACTTGCCGATGAGTTTCGATATCTTGTCTATATCGCCGTGGACCTTTCGTATCAGCTCCTCGCCGCGCTCGATGGCATCATCCACCTTGGATTCGTCCGCTTTCGGGAAGGATGCGAATGTCACGAGCCCCTTGCCGCCCAGCGCCTCCCAGTACTCTTCCGCATAGTGCGGCATGAAGGGCGCCATCAGCACCACCCAGGCCTCGAAGAAGTCGTGGAGGTTCGGATGCGCAGAGCGCTTCATGTACCACTGGAGGTCGCTTATCACGTCGTAGAACAATTCCAGTGCGAGATCGCGTATCGCCAGCTCGCCGTAGAGCTTCTCGGCGTTGGCTATCTTCCGGTTCAGCCTCGAGAGCAGCCACTTGTCTATCCTGCTGTGGGGCTTGCGGGTTTCGAGTTTCGTGTCCTGGACGAGCTTGTCTATGAACGCCATCCTGGAGCGCACGCCGTCCGCGACGCTCTTGTTGAAGTCGGTGTCGCTGGCCAGATCCGCCCCCGCCACTATGGAGAAACGTATCACGTCCGCGCCGTATTCCTTTATCGCCTTGCGGAGCGGGAGTATGTTGCCCATGCTCTTGCTCATCTTCGCCCCGTCCATCAGCACGAAGCCGTTGGTTGCGATCTGCCTGGGCCAGAACTCTTCCTGGGGGAAGATGCCGACGTGGTTGAACAGGTAGAGCGTCAGGTGGTTCCGTATCAGGTCCCCGGCGCTGTGCCTGGAATCCACCGGATACCAGTAGAGGAAGCTCTCGCGGAGCGGCTTTAGCGACGCGACATCCTTCTTCGGGCCTTTGTCCAGGAACACCGCATCGAAGAACGCTTCATCCATCTCGGAGGCCGGGATGTCATTGAGCAGGTGGGCGATCGTATAGAACGCCATGTAGATGGTGGAGTCTGAGAGCGCTTCTATCATCTTGTTCTCGTCGAACGGGAATCTCGTCCCGAGACCGGATGAGCGGGTGCACGGCCTGGTCTTGAACCAGTCTATGGTGTACAGGTATTCGGAACGGGTGTCCTCGGGGATTATGGACATCCTGGCCAGGCAGTCCTTGGCGCGCGTCTTCCATTCAGGGATGCCGTAGTCTATGAACCATTGGTCTTTGAGGATGTTGACCACCACGTGCGCTCCGCAGCGGCAGTGGACCGGGCCGTTGGCTATGGTGACTATGCCGAATGCATTGCCACCGTCGGAGAGGTCTTTGGCTATCTTGTCCTTGGCGTCGATGGCCTTCATGCCCTTGTATTTGCCGGCCACCATGACGCCTTCGTGGGCCTCCTTGGCGTATATCTCCTTGGTGGCTTTCTCGGCCATGGGGTCGTCCTGGCTCTTGACGCCCATCTTCTCGACCACATCCTTGGATGGGGTGGAACTGAATCCTTTGAGAGAGACCACCTGCGGCATCGGGATATCGCCCTTTCCAAGGTCGCGGAGGGCCAGATAATCGAGCGGAGCATGGGCCGGGACGCTCATGACAATACCGGTCCCCACCTCAGGATTGACGAAACTGGCTTCGAAGATGGGCACCCGGTCTCCGGTCATGGGGTTGACCGCCAGGCTGTTGAGCAGCTCCGAGACCTCGACCTTCCCGAGGATCTCCAGGCCGAGCTGGAGGTCCAGCACCTGCGCCGCCTTCTTCGAGAGCACGATGGTTTCGCCCTTGTGTCTCGCCTTGACGTATTCGGTCTGGGGGTTCACCCAGATGTTCGTGACGCCATAGACGGTTTCGGGACGATAGGTCGTCACCACCAGCGAGGCCGGAGACGGGGAACTCGAGACCAGGAACTTGATGATCGTGACGTCCTCGAGCTCTGGATCCACATCGCCCCGGGTATCGTGGGCGCTCACCGCGTTCTTGTCCTCAGGACACCAGGCGATGGGGTAGTGGCCGCTCACCAGGTAGCCCAGCTCCTTGAGCTTCCTGAACTGCCACTGGATGAAGCGGTTGAACCTCTCGTCGTATGAATAGAACTTGCGCCTCCAGTCTATGGAGTAGCCCATCTCCTTCATGCCCTTCTCGATTTCGTCCGAGAAATATGAGACCAGGGCCTTCGGCTCGCCCAGGCTCTCGGCCTTGTCCTCGGGGATGCCGTATATCTTCTCGAAGACGTCGAGGACGTCCTTGTCCTTCTTGGCGATCCTCTTGGCCATGGCCAAGATCGGGGTGCCTGTGACGTGGAACGCCATGGGGAAGAGAACGTTGTACCCCTTGAGGCGCAGATATCTGGCATAGATGTCGGCTGTGGTGTAGGTCCTCCCGTGCCCTATGTGCTGGGGGGAGTTCGGGTATGGGAAGGCCGCGGTTATATAGCGCTTCTCACGTTTCGGGTCTGGCTCTCCCTGGAATGCCTTCTCCTTAGCCCACCGGCTGGACCATTTCTTCTCGATAGCAGTAGCATCCATACGTCGGTATTCGTCTGGAAGTGTTTTTAAGCCCAGCCCCGGAGAACGTGGTTTCCGGGCTGATTGTGATATAATATGGTAAAAAAGGAACATATTTAAACCCCTCGAGGCACAATGATTGCTATGAGGGCCGGATGGCCCTTCTAGGAAATCCAATTTATAAAGATTTCCGATGATGTGAATAACATGGGATCAGACTTGAGAGTGGGAGACATCATGACGAAGAACGTCATTGTCGTACCATTCGGCAAAACCATCCTTGACGTGGCCAAGCTGATGAAGAAGAATGAGATCGGCTCGGTGATCGTCGTCGAAGACAAGGCAGGCAAACATGCCAAAGGCATAATCACAGAGCGTGACATAGTATACAAGATACTAGCCAAAGGAGAGGACCCTTACAAAGCCGAGGTGAAGGACATCATGTCTCAGCCTCTGAGGGTGGTCAAGCCGGATACCACGATCGAAGATGCAGCAAAAGCGATGCGGGAGAACAAAGTGAAAAGGCTCCCGGTCGTTAATGACGATAACGAGCTCATAGGTCTGCTGAGTGAAGGGGATATCATGAAGATATTCCCGGTCGTAGTGGACCTGATAGAGGAACGCGCGTCGATGTCATAACGCTGACGCTGTGCATGGATGGCCACCTGAGCCACCGAGCCATGATGGAACGACGTCCCCGAAAGGGGGCGGCGGCCAGAAGCGTGTTGGGTTTCCGGTTCCGGGTTTCCCGTTTCGGCGGGATGCTGGATGCCGTAGACCGAGGACGCTCCTGGCGGTCAACAGTGCACAGCCTCTCTCTTTCTGATCCTGGAGGAAAAAAGTGGAAATCGGCGAACGGCTGAAGAAGCTCGACAAGCTTTTGGGAAGGCTCCGCGGGAGATGGATACTCGTCGAAGGCGTGAGGGACAAAAGAGCCCTCTCTCGCCTCGGTATGACGGATATCCTGACCATATCAGGGAACCTCATCCAAAGCTGCGACATCCTCTCAGCGCGTGAAGCGGATAAAGCGTTTGTGCTGACGGATCTCGACCGCAGAGGCGATGAACTGGCCAAGAAGGCCAGGGATGAATTGGAAGGGCGCTCGATAAGGGCGGACATCCATACGCGGGTGGATCTTGCGCATCTGCTTAAGATAAGGTGCTTCGAGGATGCCTCGAGAGCCTACGAGAAACTGAAACAGGAAGGTGAACAAAATGGCTAAAACATACATAGATACCGTGAAATATCTGATTTACACCAACGTAGATATCGGTGGCCTTGTGGAGAAGCCCGACGTGGTCGGCGCCATCTTCGGTCAGACCGAGGGTCTCTTGGGCGACGAACTGGACCTGCGGGACCTGCAGAAGAACGGCAGGATCGGCAGGATAGAGGTGGATCTCCAGAGCAGGGGCGGAAGGACCGTCGGGGTCATAAAGATACCAAGCTCGCTTGATATGGTCGAGACCTGCATTATCGCAGCCGCTCTCGAGACCGTGGATCGGGTAGGTCCCTGCGAGGCCAGGCTCAGGATAACAAAAGTCGAGGACACCAGGAACATGAAGAGGAAGGACCTGGTGGATCGCGCCAAGACGCTATTGAAGACGCTCCTGGTAACCGAGATCCCTGAGAGCAAGGAGATATCCCAGCTAGTGCGTGACGAAGTCAAGACAGCCGAGATAGTCGATTATGGAGCGGACAAGCACGCGGCAGGGCCGGCGATAGACCGCAGCAATGAGGTCATCTTCGTCGAAGGCAGGGCGGATGTCGTAAACATGCTCAAGAACGATTTGACCAACGTCATCGCCATCGGCGGTGCCAAGGTCACGAGGACCATCGTGGCGCTCTCGAAGAGGAAGGAGGTCACCCTGTTCCTTGACGGAGACAGGGGAGGGGACATCATCCTCAACGAGCTGGCCCAGGGCGGGGTCGACATAGACTTCGTCGCAAGGGCGCCGGCAGGCCTCGAGGTGGAGGAGCTGACCAGGAAAGAGCTCATCAAATGCCTGAGGGGCAGAACGCCCTTCGAGCAGAACGTGAAGGGCAAAGCGCCCGAGAGAAGGGTGATAGAAACCCCGAAGTTCAGGCAGGAGCCCGAGCCGGAGCCTTCCAGGAGGATGGAGCCGGAGCCCGAACCTGAGGCCGAGCCCTTCCCGAGAAGGCAGGAGCCCGAAGTGGCGCCGAGAAGGAATGATGAGTTCCAGGCGAGGAGGCAGGAGGACGACAGGTCGAATCGGAGGCAGCCCCGCTCCAAGAGGACTGTGCCGGACGATGTGCCGAGGCTCGACGAGCCCGATGAGGGATCGGCTTCAGGGCCCCTCAGCAGGGACGACCTGATGAAAGAATTGGAGTCGCTGGCCAACACCCTCAAGGCGAGGTTCTACAACGAGAAACTGGAGAGGATGTCCGAGGTCCCGGTGCGCGACGTCATCAAGTCGCTCGGGGAGGCCAACGGGGTGCACGCTATCGTGTTCGACGGCATAATCACCCAGAGGCTCGCGGACCTGGCTTCCAAGCAGGGCGTCAAGCTGCTGATCGGTCTCAAGACCGGCAACGTCAACAAGGTGCCGGACAACATCGAGATCGTGACCAAGAAGTAGATTTTTTTCTTTAATCTCTTTTTATCATGAGAAAAAGCGAATGACCGTACCGGGTGGTGCGGGCTTTCCCTCTATGAAAAGAAAGAATGCCTGGGTTTACCGGTACATCGTCAGGTCCACGGTCGCCAGGTAGGTCGCGCCGGTGCTGTTCACGACTGTCGCCAGCCTCCTTATCTTCACCACGTTTATGCTGTCCGAGGGCACCGTGCCGCCTATGTTTATGTCAGGGTGGCCCGTCGCCAGGGAGCTGACATCTATCACGACGCCATAGGGAGTGTCGAGCTTGTCTTTGAGCCAATCCTGGCCCTGGAGCCTCGCGCAGTCGAGGACCTCCTTGTCCACGCGCCGATCGTTCCAGTCTAAGACGATGCCCAGGGACTGCATGGAGCCGCAAGCAGAAGACGGCGCGGGCGGCATGAACAGCAGGTTCGATACCCTGATGGATTCCTTGGAGAGCGGGTCGTTCTGGTAGTCCAGGAACGAGCGCACGCTGTGCCAGTACGATAGCAGCGCCACGAGGGCCAGCACGAAGATGACCGCAGCGACGATCGCGTCAAAGCTGAAATATTGACCTTTCATAATTTCACCCTATGGCAGTTGAGTTATCGTGAGATTCTCGCCGTCATTGACGAGCATGATGGTGTTGGAGCAGTACGAGCTGTCCAGGACATCGGCCGGCTTCTCCAGAGAGGGAGCCGCCAGGCAGCTGCCCTCTATCTTGTATTCGTAGTCAGGCATGCCGTACTGGTAGCTGAAGTTCCCGTAATCCCCGGCCCAGTCCATCATGATGGAAGGCTCGGGCGCATCAAGCAGCCGCATGTCCATCCTATAAGTCCTCCCGAAGACGGTCCTCGGGAACGTATAGTTGTAGGAGAAGCCTTCTCCGCCTTTGACCGCGAGCGTGATGACCGAGACGAAGCTCTCTCCGGTCTCCTTGGCGACCGTGTTCTGGCTCAGAGGTATCTCAGAGCGTTGGAGGTCTCCTACCACCACGAAGGCGGCGATCGCCATGAACATGAACACTGCCGTGTAAAGCATGAATTCGGTGGCAACTTGCCCACGCAGGTTGCCTGCAGCGGCCGAAGGCCGCTCAATCGCCACTTGGCCCTTGAAATCGCGGGCAGCGGGCTCACGGGGCATATGGATCAACCAGCTCTACCTCCCCGTTGGGATCCGTCCTGACTATTACCTTGAACAGGCCGCCCCGGTTCTCGATGACCGAGCTTCCCGGGCTTATGCGGGCTATCGTAGGCGAGACCGCCTCGAATGGCCCTCCGGAAGCGCCCATACGCACCACCACCTCCCCGGCCTCGGCATAGACCGCCTGGGTTGATGGAGGGGCGTTCAGGAGCACCTCGCGCTCGGCGCCGACACCCTGCGCATATACGCTGTTCATGGAATCCGCCAATGTCCTGGCGGTCGCGTCGGCCTGCGCCTTCGCGGTGTCCTCATAGCCCACCGAACTGATGGACAGTATGAGGAAAAGCACCGGTATCGTGAATGCGAGCACCACGCCGACCGTTACCAGAAGCTCGAGTGAAGATTGCCCTTTCATCAGTCGCACCCCGCTGCGCCATTATCGCAAGCTATCTGCCCGAGCCCGTATGCGTTCTTGGTATCCTCGCTCACAGCGAAGATGCCGCTTATCGGGCTGTCAGAGCACATGGCATAGTTCTTGCACCCGGGGAATCCCCGGATCTTTATGCCGTCTATCGCGCTATTGAAGAATTCCCGGTCCAGCCTGCCGTTCATGTCGTAGGCCGTGTCGTTGGCATAGACCCCGATTACGAATGTCTCGATGCCGTAGTCCGGGCTGCTCCTTGAATAGGAATCGTTCAGCAGCCTCTGCATATATGACGGCGCTGCCGGGTTGTGGGTGTAGTATCCGCACATGATGTAGTCCCTAAAGCCTTCCAGATTGTATATGCCCCCGTCAGGGTGGGATGAAAGCTTCCTGGTCTTGACCGCCGCCACCTCGTTCTCTAGATAGCGGTTCAGGAACAGGACGCACCTCCTGGTGACGCCGGTCTCGTTGAGCACCGGGCACTCGGCCGCGTCAGCGACATCGAAGCCCGGCGAGACGATGAAAGGTTTGGATGTGGTCGGAGAGGCGAAAGAGGCGTCGCAGCTCGAGCCGGAATGCACGAGCGGGTTGAATGTCGCCCCTTCGTTGAGCTTGAGCGGCTCCAACGGATTCGCCGGCGTGCAGCTGCTCGGATTGGACGCCGGACTCGTGATTATGTATCCTGCGAACTGGTCATAGACCGTCGCGGTCAGGTCTGTTATCTCATCGTAGGTGCCGACCAGGGTGTAAAGCCTCCTCTGGCCCGGATCCACCGTGAGCGCGTTCGGGACCAGGTCGTAGGAGCCGTTGGCCAGCGCCAGGGGCCCGTATAGCCAGCCCTGCCCGCTCTCTGCGGATTCGAGCTTCTGCACCGAGATGTCGCTCACCCCTGGATAAATATCCTTCTTGAAGAAGAACTGCCTATATATCGTTTTGTCGTCTCCGGCGAGGTCGCGGCTCTCCCTTGCGAGGGCCGGATCCACCAGGCCGGAGATGCCGACGCTGTTGGAAAGATGATAGTTCCTCGATACCGAAGATGTGTTAGCGTAGTCCCGCAGGCCGAGCTTTATGTCGACCGAGTAGTTCACGCGATCGATGTCGCTCTGGCCCATCTGGAAATTCGTCACCTCGAAATCAGAGACATAGACGCCGATGGACTGGAGGGAGGCGTTCAGGCTGGAGGCCCACCCTGCCAGCGAAGAATTGGCTTCAGGCTGGAGGCCCACCCCGCCGCGGAAGTGGCTGCCGTCGGCGGCGCCGGTCTGTAGCAGCTCTGACATGGCCGCCCGGATATTGGCGTTCTCGTCGCCAGCCGGACCCTGCTCCACGGCATATTCCAGCGCGTGGTCGTCGAGCCTCATGAGATTGCGCAGCATTATGGTGCGCACCACGTTGTCCATCTTCAATGGGGTGATCTGTTCTATGGTCAGCTCCACCGTCGACTCTTTGTAGAACTCGGAGAAGGACCTCTCGGAAGCCTCGATGGACTTCACCCACACCGATATGGAGAGCAGGATGTAGACCAGCACCAGGAAAATCGTCACCGTGAAAAGGAATCCTTTCTTGTCCATTGCATTCACCTCAGATGAACACCGTCAGCCTGACGATGCTGGCGTCAGATGCAGGTACCAGGTCCGCGCCGTCGGTGTCGATGACGTCGCGGGGGTGCGTGTTCCCGATTATCAATTGTTCTGTCTGTCCCCCTCCGCCGGTTGTGGTGAGGACTCCGCACACTATTATCCCGAAGTCGGTGGTGTCCCAGCCGCCCCCTCCGGGGAAGATGTCCTCGCCGCCAAGTATGCCGTCCCCGTTGCAGGAGAGGTACCTGTAGGGCGAGGTCTCCAGCTTGTAGACCCTGTCGTTGAAACCGAACGAGATGACCTGCGATGAGACCGTGAGCTTCTTCGCGCTCCTGGCGTGGTTGTCGCCCTGATGCGCATCTGCGGTATCGTAGAGGAGCTCCCAGGTGTCTCCCTGGTCGCGGCTCACCTCGAGGGCATAGCCGAACTGCGGAGGCACCATCACTCCGACGGTGCTCTGTATCATGCTGTCTCGGTCCCCTACATTGTCCTCGGCCACGATGCTGTCGAGCACCGAGCCGAAGGCAGCGCAGGAGCCGTAATCAGGGCTGCATGCAGTCGTGGAAAGCGCCAGGAGGGTGTCCCTCGACAGATAATGCGCCTGCGTGAGAAGATAGTAATATGCCGACGGGACGCTCGAGAAGAATATCAGCGAATAAATCGCCAGGAGCGCCAGGGTGAACGCCACGAATGCGTCTAACGAGAATATGAATGCCCGCATGTTAACCACTTTGACTAGCTATCATTTAAAAACCATAGGTTCGAACTCATTTTTGTATGTTTATCCCCACTCTTAACCGGAGTGCATCCGGTCATGCCTGAGCAACCAGGTGGTTTCGGGCCGGGTGTCCTGTGTTTTGGATAGTGGGCGCGTTTCCATCAAGACCCGAGACGGGGAACCGGAAACCGCCCGGTCCATCCGGCATCACTGGATGTCTAGCGGCAGGCATTCCCCCCAGCCGGTCCCGCATTCGTTGCACTCCCTGAGCGCGTAGGCGCAGCCCTGCTCTATGCAGGGCTCGTGGATGCCTGGAGTGCATATCCGTTCCCATCTGCACCCGCTCCAGACCCCCTGGATGCACGTCGATGTGCCGGCGCAGGAGCCGGACTGGCAGCTCCGCGTCTCTCCAGATGCGCAAAGGAACTCGGCGGCCTCCTTCTGCTCTGTCCGCAGGTCCCTGGGAGCTGTAACGATCATGACGATAACCGCCAGGAAGATGAAGAAGATGAGGAGGACGATGAGCGGGAGCGCGCTTTTCATCCCATCACTTGAAGGCCAGGTATGGCGAGGAAGCGTACGCTTCCATCCTCCTGAAGATGCCGCTCACGTCGAACAGACCGCCATCGGACATGCCCGTTGTTATCGGACACGTGCGGATGTCCTTGGGGTCCTCGTATTCGATTCCGGATAGGTCAGCGGCCTTCCGGATGGCGTCCCGCTTGTCGCCCAGCTGATCAACCAGGCCGGCCCGGTAGGCCTGCCTGCCGCTCATTATCCGGCCGTCGGTGATATTGTCGAAGAGAGCCATATCCAGCCGGTCGCCGCGGTTTTTCACCACGATGCCCTTGAACTCGGAATAGACCTCGTCGACAAGCTCCTGGAATATAGCCTGCTCCTCCGGAGTCATCTCGCGGTAGGATGAGCCGATGTCCTTGTGGGTGCCGGACTGGATGGTCGTGACGTTCACGCCTATCTTCTCGAAGAGGCCCTGCATCTGGGTGAATGTCGTTATCACTCCGATGCTTCCTGTGATGGCGTCCGGATCGGACAC
This sequence comes from Microcaldota archaeon, assembly GCA_040758595.1. Lineage (GTDB taxonomy): Archaea > Micrarchaeota > Micrarchaeia > Anstonellales > Bilamarchaeaceae > Bilamarchaeum. The sequence goes on from JBFLVJ010000007.1 coordinate 55,327, forward strand.
TATATAGTCTGTGCCTGAGGCGACATAATATGCGCCCGAGGCCGCCACTTCCCTGAAATATGAGACGCTCGGCTTCTCCAGCTCATCCACAGCAGAATAGACCTCGCGGGTGGCCACGACCGAACCGCCTGGGGAATTGAATACGAATACAACAGCGCCTACATCATCCCGCTCGTTCAGGCCCTCGATCGTCAGCGCAAGCTCTTCAGAGCCCGGATAGCCCGCGTCGAATATGCTGGGCGGAGAACCCTCTACCGTGAGCGGCACATCCACGTCCACAACCGCCACGCACTGCCCGATCAGAGACGGCGTCAGGGCGGAGAGCACGAAGAAGAGTCCGATTATCACCATGAATATCAGCAGCAGGACCAGCGCGGTCCCGATTATGAGGCCGCTCGGCCTGCCAGGCTTCCTTCTGACTGATGGTTCCATGTTTTTGAATCTCATGAAATGAATATAAATGTTCCCGGGAGAAATGCTCCATGGCGGAGCTTCTAGACCTCCTCGTGTTCCTAATCCCGATATATGTCGCCAACGCATCCCCCGTAGTGCTAGGAGGAGGAGCCCCGCTCGATTTCGGCTTCACGATGGCGGACGGCGGAAGGCTGCTCGGGGACAGCAAGACCATCCGCGGATTCATCGGCGGGACGCTGGCCGGCACAGTGGCCGGAGGGATTGTAGCGATGGTATACCACCTGCCCTTCTTCCAGGACCAGAATGTCCAGTTCATCGCTGCGTTCGTGCTCGCGTTCGGTACCCTCTCCGGGGACGCGCTCGGCAGCCTGATCAAGAGGAGATTCGGGGTCGGCTCGGGCAGGCCGTTCGTCCTGGACACGATAATGTTCCTGGTGGTCGCCATGGCGCTCATCTTCCCGCTGGCTGAACCAGGACTGTATGAACCGATGGCCCTGATATTCTTCCTTGGATTGACCCTGATAATGCATCCATTCATGAACATGGTGGCCAACAAGGCCGGCCTGAAGAACGTGCCGTGGTGAGATGCAGAGGATACTCGCAGAGGCGCTGAAACGGGGCAAGGCCGAGCGCAAGAAGGAGGCGCTTGGATATATCCGGTTCAGGGAGCGCTTCAAAAAGATCGAGCGCGGGACCGTGATCGTAGGGAAGCGCATCATCTGGGGGTTCCCGCACATCAAGAGGATATTCGCCCTCGGCAAGGGCCTCCCGCAGAATCTGGATGCCGCCATGATCTATGCCGAAGAGAAGATAGACGGCTTCAACGTGCGCATCGCATGGATAGATGGCGAAGTGTTCGCGTTCTCGCGGGGCGGGTTTTTGGATTCGTTCGTGACCGAGAAGGCAAGGGACGCCGGGCTGGAGCGGTATTTCAGGAAGCATCCGGAGCACGTGCTCTGCGCTGAGATGATAGGCAATACCCCATACACTCGGCCGAGCAAGGAGTTCGACACCAGGCTTTTCGTGTTCGACATCGATGAGGGCGACGGCACCTATCTTCCGCCGGGCGAGAGATACCGCCTGCTGGATGAATTCGGCATAGAGAGCGCACCCAGGCTCGGGAAGTTCATAGGGGACGACATCAAAGGCATTTCAATGCTCGCCGTCTCGCTCAATAAAAGCCGGAAGGAGGGCATGGTGCTCAAGAGCGATGACCGGGAGAAGGTCGTGAAGTACGTCACGCCCTGGTCTGATCTGGAAGACATCGCGGACGCTTCGGACCTGTTCTTCGACATGCCCATAGGGTTCTACTACCAGCGGATACTGCGCTCGGCGTTCTTCATATCCGAGTTCGGCCTTGACAGGGAGGAATATTCGAAAAAGCTCGGCAAGGCGTTCTACGACGGCCTGATGAGCGCCATCTCCAGGGCGCGGGAGAGGGAAGAGATTGCTGATGAGTTCGAGATAGTCATCCGGGAGAGGGGGATCTGGGACGACATCCGCCGCCACATGGGGAAGGAAGTGAAGGTAGAGGAGTTGTGGAGGCGCGAGGAAGGAAAGAGCGTGCGGATACGCTTCAGGAAGATTTACCGCAAGACATCTAGCAAGCTGATGAGCTATGCTGCAGGCAAAGGCGTGACCGACTGATTAGCATTGCCGCAGGCGCCTTCGGCACCCGCGGCGGCATTGTATGGCTGTGGCCGCAGGACCTATCTCTTCAGTTTCTTCAGCAGCGCATGGAACTTGTCCGCAGAGAGCCTCTCGCATCCGACCTGGTCGGCGAATTTCAGGACGCCCTCGTCCGATGAGACGATGGTCGCTTCCAGCTCCTTGGCGAGAAGGACCAATTCGAAATCCTCCTTGCTGTCAAGTATGCCGGTGCGCATGGCGTCGCGGTACTTGTCGCGCAGCTTCCTCAGCTTCTCGTCGTTGTCCGGCTGGTTGTCCTTGGCGAAATCCTCGGCCAGGCGCAGGCCTTTGTTGATCCTCAGACGGACGTCTTCTATGAAATCGTATAGCACGGCCGCGGGGAGGTAGATGCTGTAGGTATTGGGCGACCTCTTCTTTACCACGAGCTCTATCTCTTCCATCGCTTTCCCATTGACGAAGTTGGAGAGCTCGTTGAAGATGGATGGGGGCATGAGGATATCGATATCGATGCCCTCCACCTCCTTGACGAAAGCCTCCACGGCAGCGCTCGGATCCTTCCCGAAGCTGCCGCGGGCGTATGGATTGACGAAAAGCGACGTGTCTATGACGAATCTCCTCTTGGCCATGGCTGGATAACAGCGATGAGTATTATAAGGCTATTCCGGCTTGGCGGCCAGCGGCTTCTCGCAGACCCAGCCGTCGAAGCGGAACATGCCATAAAACCTGCTTGGCCCGGAGTCGCTGCTGTGGATGAGAGCGAAGTTCTCGCCATCTTTTTCCTGGAGCACGAGCGTCCCTTCCTTAGACCCGGAAGCGTGCCCGACAACGACGTAGGACTTGCCTTCGGCCTTGAGCGTCTCGCCTTTTTTGAGAGTGAACTCCCTCTCGGTCGAGAACCCGTATTTGGCAGAATATGTGCCGGATCTGAGCTTGTAGCTGCGGGGCCCTTCGCACATAGGCGTCTGAGACCTCCAGTAGCGCTTATTGCTTTCATCGCATGAATGCATCCCGAACAGCATCGAAACGAATAGTCCGGCGACAACCACGGTGCTCGCTCCAAGAAGCTTGAGTGTCGAGATAGCATCGTCTCTTTCCGAAGAGCGACATGCAGACTCTCTCGGTTCTTTTCCGGGTTCCCTCCCTTTCGTCATGATTGCCATGGATGGCTCTGTGTGGCCAAAGGATTAAAAAAGTTGAACCCGCTCCGAAATCCGGATTCACTCGGATTTGGCGCTCTTGGTTTTCTCGCAGGTCCATCCGTCGAAGCGGAGCCTGTCTGAAAACTTCCCTTTGCCAGGATAGGTCTGGATTATCTCCAGGACCTCGGTGTCGGTCTCCTGGATTATCAGTTCGCCGCTCCTCTCCCTTCGCACATGGCCCAGAACCGAGTATTCGATGCCGCCCAGCCTGAAGGTCCCGCCTTTCCTTACGGTTATGGTCTTCTCAGTCGTGAAGCCGTACCGGAGGTCGTCGTGCCCCTTGCGGATGTGATAAATCTGCGGGCCTTCGCACATCGGGGTGCGCGACTTCCAGCACTCCTTTATGCTCTTGAAATGCATGTGTAGGCCGGTCGCTATCGCTGCGGACAGACCGAGCGCTGCGAGCGTCCCGATGGCCCTTGTGGAAAGATTGCGCTTCCTGCCCGGCCTGGGGGATAGTCTCCCTATAGGGATCGGTCTGTGGGCCTGCATGCATCTGACTATGTGGCAATAAGATTATAAAACTGAAGAAGGGCTAGATTAGTTTGACCAGGCCGCGGCCGATCTCCGGGATGTTGCCTCCGAAAAGGGTCGTGGTGTTCAAAACGAACGTGAGCAGGATCACGAAGGCCACGAACGGGAAGATGCAGATCGAGTTGATGAGGTATTTCTCGAAGTCTATCATCTTGACGTTCACCATGCTGTCGATATCCAGCATATTCGATTTCACCAGGCCGAAATAGCCGGTTATCTTGCCTGCATCCGCCATGCCGCACTGCCACGGGGTCAGATCCACCGGCTGGGGAAGGGCGCAGATATATTCCGGCCCTCCTGCGGCGTTGGGATCGAATGTCAGCAGGTTGGACTGGACGTTTGGGAGCCCGAGGGTAGCTATCATTATATATGTCAGCGGGAACACGAAATAGAGGCCGAATGAGAGCGCCATGACATATGCACCCGCGCCGCGGGTCGGGGGGAACGAGCGGAGGGCGACCCCCAAGGAGAAGAAGAATCCGGAATAGTATTTGACGAAGTTCATCACATGCGCCAGCAGATAGGAGATGTATACGAAGAACGCGAACGACTGCGTCGCGTTCATGATGCGCTCCTCCACCCACTTCATGCCGAAGCCAGAGGCGTGCTCGGACATGAAGATCTCCATGTAGATGGAGGTTATCGCGCCGATCGGGACCGCTAGGGCATAGAGGACGTCCATGAACTGCTGGACGCACCGCGTGGGCGTGGACATGTAAAGCTTCATCCAGTCGATGAGAGTCACCACCGGCTGTCCGTCAACCGTGAGCGTCCCCATGATGCCGGCGGTCTGTGAGTATGCCGAGAGGTAGAGGACCTGGGCTAGCAGCCCGAGTTTAGGCTCCACGACCTGGATGAGGCCCATTGTCATGATGACTATCAGCACGGTGGAGGCGGCATATACGAATTCGGTCTTGGCTATCTGCTCCAGATTCTTCAATGAGAAGATGCGGGAGAGCATTATCAGGCCGGCCGAGCCGAGGACGGCTATGGCTGCGGCGCCTATGGAGATGGTCTGCCAGTCCGCATAGAAGCTTGTCGTGAAATCCGCCATATCATATCAGCCTCGTCAGGGAGCTTATGTCCACCTCGTCCCCGAAGCTCTTGCTCAGGACCTTCGCCGCCTGCACGAACACTATGAGATTGACGGCAGGCATTATGAAGCCCACCGAAAAGGCCCAGGCTATCAGGGACACCGGGAATGCGATCAGCATCAGCGTCAGGTTGCCCACCATGCTCTGGAGAAGGTTCCCGATGCCGCCGAAGACGCCCGTGACGAAACCCGTCAGGCTGTTGCTGAGGCCGCTGAAATTGTCCTTATAGAAATTGGTGATGTGTCCGGTGAAGCATACCCCGTCAGGATCGGAATCCGGCTGGCAGCCATCCTGCATGTACTGCGTCATCAATGAGCGGAACGATAGCAGAGGCCCCCCTCCATGCGAATAGAACATGGTATAGCTGATGACAGAAAGAGCCGGGAAGACGAACAGGAACGCGGCCGCGACGCCCATCAGGGTGCCTCCGATGCGCCGGGTGGGTGTGAAGGCCCGGAGGAATATGCCCATCGGCAGATAGTATTCCAGGAATGCCTTGACCGAGAAGATGTAGACCATCATCTGGGCATGGTTTATGATGAACGCGATCGCCAGCGCCACGGTGGCGTTGTAGAGCAGCTGCTTGATGGGCGATGCGAGGCCCGCCAGCGGGGATGCCACGAGGCCGACGCCCAAGGGGCGGGCATACGGAGTGATCGACGCCACCTGATCCACATAGACATTCATGACATAATTGAGGGTCAGCCAGCCGGACATGTCGGTCTCCACCCGCTGGTAATAATGGGCCGACGCGTCATAGAGGGACGTGTCGATGTCGGTGGTGATGGTCTTCCCTTCGAATGAGAAGCTTCCGCTGGGGGCTATGTCCTGGGGGATGATGGAGCCGACTGTGAGGGAAGCCATGGCACCCGTGGCTATGAACAGCAGGGGTATCATTGCTCCGGTCATGAAAAGCTCGTAGAGCTCGGATTTCACATAGGCGAGAAGCTGGGAGTTGCGGAAGAGCGTGCCCCAGACATAGATGAACGCCAGTATCACCGATGAGACGGCAAGGGCGAGGCCTGCCAGGGCCGCGAAGCTCCACAGACCGGCGTCGCTGCCCATCAGCGAAGCGCTTCCGGAAACGATCTCTCCAGGGGTCTGCAAAGCCATCTCATCACTTCATATTATCTTGAGGAACGACATGAAACTCACGTCCACGCGGAAGAAAGCGGCGGTCTCCTTGGCCGCCGTCAGCGTGACGAATATGTTCAGGAAGGGCAGCAGTATACTCATCACGACTATGTAGTAGACGGAGCTGCGCACCAGCTCGAAGGCCAGGGTCAGGGCGCTGCCCAGGAAGAATGGCATGAAGACGCCTGCCATGAGGAACATCATGACCAGCGCGCCGCCCACCACTTTCAGGATGCCGCTCTTGGCCAGGAAGCCGCTGACCGCCTTGTGGGAATCCACCAGGTTCGATTTCATCAATTTATGGGCCTCGTAATCGAATATGAACATGAACGGGTAGAAGACCGCCAGCGCGAACATGAGGGCTAGAAGGGCCTCGCCGGCGTTCCGCGTGTATGGGAATGCGCGCAGGAGGATACCCACCGGGATGAGAAGGCCCCAGGTCCATTTCTTTATCATGCAGAGGGTGACTATGTGCATCAGCCATTCTCCGATGCCGAGCGAAAGGAACTGGAGCGCGGTGCCTATGAGGTCTATCAGGGGCTTGAGCACAGGGCCGAGGTTGAACGAGTACATTGCGCGCCAGGTGACGCCGAACCACATCGTGGATGAGTAGAGGGTATGTATGACCGTGTTGAAGAGGAGCAGGACGCTGTAGTGCCCAACCATGTCGCTCACCATCAGCCTGCAGAATGCCATCGATGCGTCTATCATGTTGGCGTTGTTCACATTGCTGTATATCCTGTCCGAGGTGGTCGAAGCGCTGATGCCGTACCACACGTTCTGCGCGCTGAGCATCGCGACCAGGAACACCACTCGAAGGAATGTCAGGCCGGTCTGGAAGAGCTCGTCCTTGGAGAGGGCTATCAGCTGTGGGGAGCTTAGCATCTGGCCGAGCATGTTGATTATCCCGATGCCGAAGAGCACCACTATCCCGGTCAGGATAGCCGGGGCGTACCATCCGCCGATAATGTTGTGCTCTCCCCCTGATGAATTGATCCAGTCGTCACCGCAGTTCCCTGGCCCGAAGGAATCGAAGACCGTCGTGAAGGCGGCCCCCCCTGTGCCAGGTACCGAACCATAAGCGTCTACGAAGTCGTTTGTCTGGCTGTTCACGAAGCCGGTCGTCTTGTCATAGAAGTCGCTGAGAGCCTCCTCATCGGCGGCCGCGCTGATCGTGGCGAACAGCAGGGCGAGCGCGAACAGCGATATCGGTCTCCTCATCATATCAGCCTCGTGAGTCCGGCTATCTCTATGTCCCCTCCGAATGTTATCGAGAGCGAACGTATCGCCGCTATCGTGGCTATAAGCCCGAAGAGCGAGAAGAAGACAGACCAGAAGGTCAGCCGCCCGAGTACATCCAGGGGCCCGTCTTTCTTCCATGCGATACCGACGAACTTGTCGAATTTGCTCTGCTTGCTCGTGTCCTTGAACCAGTTGTTGACCTCTTGGTAGGTCTTGTTCAGTATCCTGTCTTTCTCTTCATCGCTGGCGGAATCGTGGCTCGTGCTCGAGAGATCCGTCATCTTGCCGGATGAATCGGTCATGGGGAGCATGGCCCCTCCGCTATTGTCTTTGCCGGCCTCCAGGTACTTGTAGTACTCGTCCGGCTCGAGCCCCTCGTAGTCCATCAGGGCCTTCTGCGCTTCAGAAGCGTTGTAGTATGTCTTCCCGCCGCCGGGCATCACGATGGTGCCGCTCATATACATGTTGTTCGCTATCGGCGGGTCGGCGCATTGTAGCGCATCCATGGTCAGTCGTTTGCATGGGTTGGCGTCGCTGGCTTCCCAGCTGCTCCTGACCATCGGGTCGTTCTTGATGTCGAGCATCACCAGCGCTCCGAAGGCGTAGAACGAAGGGAACACGAAATAGAGCCCGAGGGCGATCCCGAGCAGGAGGCCGCCCAGCCTTCGCGTGGGGGAGAATGTCCTCAGTACAACGCCCATCACGAACAGCGCAGGGAAGAGCGCGGTCCCTATGAAGTTGAGCATGACCTCCTGGAACTTGGTGAGCATCATCAGCTTGATCGTCCAGTCGAATATCAGCTCCTTTATCTTGTTCCCCATGGTGAACACCCCGCGCCAGGGAGTGAAGGTGAAGAAACCGGCCTTCTCGAAAAGGAACTCTATGTTGATAGTGAACTCGGCCATCATCGAGGTCCCGATATAGCTGAGGTACGTGTCGAACGCGAATGTCTTGGCTTCATCGAATATCTCGCGCAGGTACCAGATGCCGAGCCTGATGTGGCACGACTCCACACCGTTGTAGACGGATTCCTTGCTGGCGGCGATGGCGCTGCCGCATATGTCCAGGCACTCATAGCGCTGATGGAGGTTGAATGCCCCTTTGTCTGTCACGGGTATCCAATAGCTTGTGAGGCTCCCGGCGCATCCAGGAGTCCCCATGCCGGTGGCCGGGGTGCCGAGTAGAGAGCCCTGGACCACGCTGTTGATCATTCCGAGGCCGACGATCGCCATCGATATTATCAGCGCCGAATAAAAGACCTCCGTCAGCTCGATCTTCGCCCAGCCCTTCATCTTCTCGTTCTCCAGGAGGCCGGAGAGCATGTAGATCAGGGCGGCGATGACTGTGGAGATGCCCAGGAGGGCGATCGCGATCACGATCCAGTTGGTCCACAGTTCAGCGAATCCCATACTACACCTTGGAGACTATGAATTTCGTCATAGAATTTATGAATGCGATAGTGATCAGCAGCGAGAGAGCCGGCATGAACATTGCCAGCAGGGAGAGGTTGGCGATGTGCTTCATGATGGGCAGGAACTCGTTCATGGAAAGCATATTGATGACCCCTTCTGTGAAGAGCGTCGCCAAAGCGGTCCCGACCGCCTGCCCGCCCGGCAGGAGGTTGAATACCGGGTTTGCCGCTGGATTGAAGATGAACCCCACTGCGGCATACTTGATAGGGCCGCATATCCAGTTCACAAGGGCGGTCGGCCTCGCTTCATTGTAAGGCTTGGCCCCAAGCTCCTTGAATATCTGCGCGTTGAGCAGGTATGTCATCGGGAAGACGACGTAGAAGCCGAAAGCGACCGAGATCAGGAATGCCCCTGCATCGCGGGTCGGAGGAAAGAACCTCAGGACAAGGCCGGCAGGGAGTATGAATGGCAGGACGAGCGCTTCGAAGAGGTACATCAGGGATACCTGCGCCTTCGCTGTGCTGTAGAGCGAGAGCAGGGCGAAAGAAAGGACATTGGTTATGGATACGAACGTGTCCAGCCCCGGGAATATCTTGAAGGTCTGGGTGAGCACGAATTCCCCGATACGCTTGGAAAGCGTTGACAGTATGGATGCGCACGCCTGTATCTTGTAGACGTCTATGGTCGCCTTGAGCGTGCTGTCCAGCACGGTGGTCTGCATGAACGCTATGGCGGCGCGCGGCGGATTGGCGTATTGGCCGTTGGTGTATGCCATCGCCAGCAGGGTGCCTGCTCCGAAAAGGCCGACCACGAAGAGCACCAGCAGGAAGGAGCTGACCAGGTTGGACATCTCGATGTTCAGATATGCTTCCCATTCGGGTATCTTGAAGACCTTGGAGAGGAGGTAGGTGATGAGTATGAAGAACGATATGAAGAAGACCAGGTTGATTATGGCTGTCGCATAGATGTTCGCTTCGGTCCCGATGAAGATGTTCCTGAGCCCGGGGAGTATCTGCCCCAAAACCACATAGAGAAGCGCGGAGAACACGGCGCCACCCACCATCCCTGACGCCCAAGCGGTGGCCTTGGCCCGGCTCTCGGCGCCTGAGAGCATTCCGGCGGCATATACGAGGGCCGCCAGCACGATGAGGACTACCGTCAGCCCGATGAGGGATGTCGCCGCCAGCGCGACAAGATCATTGAGCTTCTCCAGGATGTCGATGTTCCCGACCTGGCCCGAGAAGAAGCTCGGCAGGACGTAATAAAGCACCGCGATGATGACGGCTGCGATGATGACGGCTGCGAATACGCCGTGGGCCCACACGGTTGCCCTTGCCCTGGTCTCGGCCCCGAACATCTGCCCGGCGACATAGACCACCACGCCGAGGGCGATGAATGCGAGCATCATCGGCACCAGGACCTGCAGGAATATCGAGACCGTGCTGAGAACCTCTGTCGAGGGCTCGCTCCTGGAATCAATATCGAACGGGCTGCTGGTCGCCCAAAGGGCCGATGCCAGCAGCAATAGCAGCAGAGCGAGCCTCATCAGACCACCTTCGTCAAGCCGATTATCTCGGCCTCGCCTCCTATGAGCAGCGAGAAGCTCCTATAGCCAGTCACCGTGATTATCACCTCTATCACCGTGGTCAGCAGTATCAGTATGATGAGAGGGCTGATCGTCGCGACTTCCTTGATGATGAAATAAAAAAGGCCTGATGACGCGCTGGAGGGCATCAGCGGGTTGTTGAACGCTGTCCAGAGGAAATCCCCGGTCATGCCGACCATGAAGCGCCATAATGCCCAGATGGTCCTGAAGAACCCCACGACTGCGTTGCCGACGCTCGATATGATGTTCCCCGCGCTGCACATCCCACGGACGAACCAGTTCCCGACGCAGGGGTCGTTGGCGTTGTCAGAAGCCTCGCCCACAACGCTCGGGGCTGTGAACTGGTGGAGGAGCTCGCTTGTCGCCTGGCCTTCGCGGCCCTGTGATATCATGTCCTTGACGCCCGGAGTCCCCGGACTCGAGTCATATGGGCGCTCAGTCCCGAAATAGCTCGCGGCCGAAGGGGTATATGCGAAATCCGGGGGATTGTACGCATCGAATATGAGGTAATTGGAGAACAACACAGCGAACGGGAATATGAAATACAACGCGAACGCGACGGCTATGACGCTGGAGCCGGTCTTCCTGAAGAACGGGACCGCCCTGAGGATTATTCCGAAGGGGAATAGCAGGATCGGCACGGCGTCACGGACGAAATAGAGTATGAACTCCTTGCCCCAGGCCAGGGTTATCATGAGGCCTATTGCTTCGACCACGACCGTGTGGGCGTTGCTCAAAAGGACCAGCCCGGTGAACGGAGCGAGCGAGAACGAGATGATGTTCACCGCGCGGATGGGCGAGCCGATGGGGAAGCTGATGGTCGACAGGAATCCGATGAGTATCTCGAAGAGGTAGAGGTCGATGTACTGGGACTTGAGCTTCTGGTAGATGATCCCCACCGAGCCTAGGGCGAAATCGACATGGCTCTTGGTCATACCGCCGCTTGTGGTGCCCTGGACTATGGACTGCGCTTGGGGTGGCAGGCTGGAGATGAGCAGGCCGTTGACAGCGCTGTTCAGGAGGCTGTCGGAGCCGACGAAGAAGAATATGATGAAGACCGTGAGTATGAGCGCGGCCAGCTCCTCCTTGGCCAGGGCCACCATCTCCGGCGACTGGAGGAAATAGGATATCATGTACATGAGCGCCACCACCATGACGCAGATGCCCAAGGCGGTGGCTATCATGGTGATGCCAGCCGGGTGCAAGGTGAGCAGTAGCGGCAGCAGGATATCCATGAATTTATATCTCTGTCGGCTTTTAATACATTGCTGATTACAGCATTTTCAGGGCCGGAGGCCGGCAGCTAATTGATGTGATGCTTATGCGTAGGAATTACATAAAGGAAGCAAAGAAGACCAAGGGCAAAGTCCGGATCGCGGGGTGGGTCCACGACGTCAGGGACCTGGGCAAACTCAAGTTCGTGCTGGTCCGGGACATCACCGGCATCATGCAGGTCCTGCTGAAAAAGGGCGTCGTCGACGACGCCCTCGTGGATTCCGTGAAGGTCAACAAGGAGGATGTGGTGGCATTCGAGGGGGAAGTGAAGGAGAACAAGATGGTCCCGGGCGGCGTGGAGCTGGTCCCGACGCTCTTCGAGCACATGAACAAGGTCGAGAGGAAGCTCCCGGTGGACCCGACGGGGGTGGTGCCTTCGGAGCTGGACACCCGCCTGGACCACAGGTATATAGACCTCCGTAGGGAGGACATCTCGCTCATATTCAGGGCCAAATCTGTGGCGGCAGGCGCCTTCAGGGAGAAGCTCGGGGAGCTCGGTTTCCTGGAGATGCACCCATCGGCCATCAGCGGGGCCGCCACCGAAGGCGGGGCAGACGTCTTCCAGCTGCGGTATTTCGAGAACAAGGCGTTCCTCGTCCAGTCCCCCCAGCTCCACAAGCAGCTGGCGGTGATAGGCGGGTTCGACAAGGTATTCATGACGGTGCCGGTCTTCAGGGCCGAGAAGCACAACACCACGGCCCACCTCAACGAGATAACCCAGATGGACATCGAGATGGGCTTCGCCGACCACGACGAGGCCATGGACGTGCTGGAGGCGACGACCATCCACATGCTCAAGAGGGTCGAAGAGGAGCTTGGGGAGGAGATATCCAAGCGCTTCGGAGCTGAGGTCGTGGTGCCTTCCAAGGTGCCCAGATACACCTACAATGAGCTAGTGGACAAGCTGAGCTCCAACAACTTCGAGATGAAGCATGGCTGGGACTTCACCAGGGAGGGAGAGAAGAAGCTCCACGAGATACTGGGCGACGAGCTCTATTTCATCTACGACTGGCCCACCGAGATCCGCGCATTTTACTCGATGCCGGATGCCGAGGACCCTTCCACCTGCCACGCGTTCGACCTGATGTACCGCGGGATGGAGATATCCAGCGGGGCCAAGCGCATCCACCTCACTTCGGTGCTGGAGGAGCAGCTCAAGAAGAGGGGGCTGGATCCCGCGGATTTCGAGTTCTACCTAAACGCTTTCAGGATGGGGGCGCCGCCCCATGCAGGCTGGAGCATCGGGCTTGAGAGGTTCGTGATGAAGCTCTGCAAGCAGGACAACATCCGCGAGTGCATGCTGTTCCCCAGGGACAGGACGAGGCTGCTTCCCTGAACGCCGGGAACAGTATTATAAACACATATAACACATAATATATGTGTGATTCAGATGGTAAACGTCACCCTGACAGTGCCGACAGACCTCAAGAAGAGGATGGATGAGTTCCCGGAGATCAACTGGAGCGAGGTAGCGAGGCAGGCGATAAGCCGCAAAATCAAGGAGCTCCTGATAGTCAGGACGATAACGGCCAAGAGCAAGCTGACAGATGCAGATGTCAAGGAGATCGGGGACAAGATAAAGATAGCGATAGCAGAGAGGCACAGGTAGTCTGATGCGGCTGGCTGTTGACACCAATGTGCTGATATCGGCTTTGATGTCGAAGGGGGGCACATTCGAGGCCATAGTTCTGGGGGATCTGGACCTGTCCGTCCCGGAGCACTCTATCGGAGAGATAGAAAGGAACAAGGGCGTGCTGAAGGAGCGGATGGGTGTGTCTGAAGAGGAGTTCAGACTGGCGCTCGACATCATCCTGTCGCATGTGATGGTGGTTCCGCGGGAAGAGTACGCCGCGATGGAACCGAGAGCCAAGGAGATAAGCCCGGATAAGAAGGATTTCCCGTTTTTCGCCCTTGCGCTCGCGAAGCGGATGCCGCTATGGACGAATGAGAAACGCTTGAAGAAGCAGGATGCCGTAGAGGTGTACGGAACGAAAGAGGTTTTAGGGCTGCTTGGCATGATATGAGTGGTCGGGGTGCTGATATGGATATACTTGTCACAAACGATGACGGCCTCTCCGAGGGGCTCAGGATGCTCCTGGAGGCCGCCCGCAAATCGGGCGATGCCTACGCCCTCGTGCCCTCCCGGCAGAGGAGCGCGGTCTCAGGAGCGCTCACCCTCCACAAGCCCCTCAGGCTGCACAACGTGGAGGAGGATATCTTCACTCTCAACGGGACCCCGACAGACTGCGTGCTCTTCGCCCTCCATTCCGGGGAGTTCAAGAAGCCTTCCCTGGTGCTCTCAGGCATGAACTGGGGGGACAACGCCAGCATAGGCTCGGTGCTGGGCTCGGGCACTGTGGGTGCCTGCTGGGAGGCCGCCGTGGAGGGCGTCCCCGCGATAGCGTTCTCGCTGGAGAGGACCAAGGAGGACTGGCACCAGAAGGAGAGCTGGGGAGAGCGGGAGGCGATAGTCAAGAAGCTGGAAGAGATGATAGCCATGCTGAAGCCCCTGATCGCCCCCGGCAAGTTCTTCAGCGTGAATCTGCCGCGGAACCTATCCAAGGCGGGGATAGTCCATGTGCAGAAGATGCAGACCGAGCGGTTCAACACCCAGATAGAGAAGAGGCTGGATCCCGACGGGAAACCATATTACTGGATAACGGGCATCGAAAAGCCGATAGAGGAAGGGACCGACGCTCACGAAGTGCTGAAAAAGGGGAACATAGCGATAGTCGAGATATCGCTCTCCATATTCGAAAGATGATGCTCATTTGATATCGTCGACGCGGATTATCTGGCTTAGACGCATGACGCCGAGTCTGAATTCTTTCGCCAGCTCAGTCAACCCCGTGCCTGAGGCGTACTTTTCACGTATCGCTTCGTCACGCTTCCCCTTCGGGTCCAGATCCTTGCAGATGCGGCATATCGTCTCCGGCGCCAGGCCGAACCGCTCCGCAACATCCTTCTGCTTCTCTCCGGCCATGACGAGCTTTCGTATCTCAGCATCCCGTTTCTCTTTCAGAGACGCATTCTTCAAGCCCTTGCATATGATATGGATCATGGTCAGACCCAGGCCATAGTACTTTGCAAGGGCCTTCTTGCTTTCTCCAGCGATGAATCGGCGACGTATCTCAGCATTCCTCTCCGTTATCGGTGATGCCTGTTCCACGCCCTTGCAGATGAGGGATATCGCGGCCGGACTCCGACCCAGATTCTTGGCGATTGCCACCTGGGATTCACCTGATGCGTATCGCGCCCGGATATCCAGGCTCCTGGCCCTCTGCTCGAAAAGACCATTGCAGATACGGGACACCTGGACGACATTCAGGCCGTTATCAGCTGCGATATCAGTGAGCGCATGCCCATAGGCATAACGTTTCCTCACTTCCGCAGTCATCTGCTCCTCGGGTGTGGAAGGGATGGGCGGATTGCATATCAGGTATATCGAGGCCTGTGAAAGGCCGGACTGCCTCGCCAGCTCTTTTCCAGGAACGCCTTCTAACGCGCTCTGCCTTATATGCTGGTTCCTCATGCGCTTCTCTGAAAGGTCCTTGCAGATGCGCAACACATCCAGCGCGGTGATGCCATATTCATCGGCGATCGTGATGATGGACTGGCAGTATAGGTATCTCTTTCTGATTTCCTTATCGCGCTCCTTTGTGTCGATAGGGGTCTGGTCAGCGCCCCCCCTGCAACTGCGGATGCCTTCGGCCATGCCGCTGATGTTTCTGAAATCTTTTTGGACAGAAGGGCGGCCTTCCCCAGTGCGCCTGGCGGGTGAGACAGTCCTGCTAGTGCCTACCATAGTGAATGATTATGGCGGAGAATGCTTATAAGAAGTATACATGTGATAGTAGATAGGTAAAAAAGAGGATAACCAGGATTAGGCGGTTGTTTTGGGAATCAGATGACCGGCCTTCTTGTCTTGAGGTGGAGGGTGGCGTTGAACTTCTTCTTGAGGAAGCTCTTGGCGGCCTTTATCCTCTCGCCGCTCCGTCCGATGGCGATGCCACGATCCTTCTCATCGACGGTCATCATGATGGCCTGCTCGCCCATGACATCCCGCACCTCGATGTTCTGGATGGGGATGTTGCCGAAAAAGGAGCGGACGAACCCCTCGGGATCGTCGCTGTCCGCGGCGATTATCACCCTCTTGCGGAAAACCTGGTTCAGCTTCTGTATGTTCACGGCCTTCTTCCCGATGGCCTTCCCGAGGGAATCCTGGCTCACCAGGAAGATTATCGAGCTCTCGGTGACGAGATAATCCGAGGGCATGACCCTCGTGACCTTCTCGAAGCTGGAGAACATGTTGAGGTCGTCGCCGGTCAGTTCCATGGCAAAACCTATTTTTTCTTGGCGAGGTCCATTATGCTCGAGGTGCCCTCTTCGAACACTGAAAGGACGGATATCGGAAAGGGCCTTCCGCAGACCGAGCCCAGCTCCATGGTGCTGCCCTCGAACTCGATCACGGGGATGCTGGATGCCTTCGAATAGGTGCTGACCTTGTCGCGTATGTCGGAGGGCGTGTTGCTGGCTATCACGAACAGCTTCGCCTTGCCCAGTATGCTGGCGGCGATGCCGGTCCTGGCGCCGAACTCCACCTTGCCGCTTTCCACGGCGAGCCTGATGGCGGTCGTGAGCGGATTCTCCCTCTCTTTCTTGGTCTTCCGCCTCCTAACGACCTTCTTCTTTTTCTTCGGCTTCGCTTCTGCCGTCTCTTCGGTCTCTTCGATATCTTCGGTCTCTTCCTGCTTGGCTTCTTCAATGGTCTCTGTAGTGTCTTCCTCTGCCATCCTATACACCTGTCATCATTTCTTCGGTTTCATGACCAGCTTGATCTTTCCGGTTCCCACCGGGACCGTCTGGCCCACGATTATGTTCTCGGTCACTCCGATGAGTTTCTCCTCCTCAGCAAAAGCGCTCGCGTTTATGAGGTGCTTTATCGTCTCCTCGAACGCGGCCCTTCCCAGGACTCCGACCTTCTCTCCCGAGAGGCCGTGCCTGCCTATCGACTTTAGGCTTCCGCCATAAGTCATCGCATCAGCGATGAGCATGATGTGCCTTATGTCCACGAACAGCTTCTGCATATCCATGACGTCTTTTATCTCGCGGACGATGGCGTTCCTCGCGGCCTCGATGCCGTAGACGCGCTCTATCTCCTTTATGTTGTTTGTGTAGATGCGCTTGGGGTCCACGGCGCTGTGCTCGGACGCGCCCACGATGTTGAAGCCGCCGGCGCGGACGAAGTACTCTTCTTCGTTCTTGATGACCACTGCCTTGAAGATGCCCGGGACGCCGCGCACGATGCTGCCCCCTATCTTCTGCGATAGCTTGCGCACCGCCCTGGCGGTCAAGGCCTTCTCCTTCTTCTCCTCTTTCTTCTTGGCTGACTTGACCTCCTTGACCGGCTTGATGGTGACGCTCTTGTCGGACACCTTGAGCTGGCCGGGGAAACTCTCCATCGCCTTTTTGAGCATGGCGAACGTGACGCCCTGCCCCTTTGCGTCCTTCTCCCTGAATGTGGCTTTTATTGTGAGCGCTTCCAGGTCGTCCTCGACATCAGCCACATCGGACACGAATACGCTTGCCAGGTCCTTGGCCACCTTCTCGGCCTCGGCCCTGCTCTTCGCATAGGAAGATTTCAGATAGATGTCGATGATGGCTTTCTTCGGCTCCTTTTTGGCATCCACAATCTCTATCAGCCTCGGAAGGCCGGTGGGCACGTGCTCGGCCACACCCGCGTAGTGGAAGGTACGCATCGTCATCTGCGTGCCCGGCTCTCCGATGCTCTGCGCGGACACCACGCCAACTGCCTCGAACGGAGGGATCTTGATGCTCGGTTTCTTATCAGCCATCATAACACCTCATGCGGTATCCACGTCATCCTGCTTGGCCTCGTCGGCCAGTTCCGCAGTAGATGAGTAGGTCGGGTCTTTCCCGTCGCCGCCGTAAATGAACTGCACTATGCTCATGTCAGCGTTCCTCACGGTCAGATCGTCATAGACCACCAGATCCTGCAGGGCGTTGATGAGCCTCCTCTGCATGTAGCCCGAGCGGGCCGTCCTGATGGCCGTGTTGACCAGGGCTTCCCTGCCGCCCATCGCGTGGTGGATGAACTCGTAGGGGGTCAGACCCTTGTGGAACGATGAATAGACGAAGCCCTTCTCCGGACCGGTCATCGAGCCCTCCTTGAAGTAGGGGAGTATCCTCTTCCTGAACCCTCTTGTTATCCTCTTGTTCCTGACCGTCTGCTGGGCGACCAGCGCGGACATCTGGATCGCGTTGAGCAGGCTGCCCCTCGCCCCTATCTTTGCCATGATGATGGATGGGTTCTCGGCCCCCAGATCGGTTTCGACCGCCTTGCCCACATCCTCACGGGTCTTGGAGGTTATCTCCATTATCATGCCTTCGAGCGTCTCCCTCAGGCTCATGCCGGGTGCACGCTCCAGGGACTTGTTCTTGAACTGCATGATGAGGTTGTCTATCTCGCGGTCCATCTTGGAGGTTATCTCCTTGACCTTCTCCTCTCCCTTGGGAGAGAGGCTGTAATCCTTGAGGGACACGCTGAGGCCCATGACAGAGACCGCTTCGAGCGCCATCCTGGTGGCGCTGTCGATGAACCTCTTGGTCGCCTCAGGACCGTGCGTGAAGAACATCTTCTCCAGCAGTTCGCCTTCGGTGGCCTTGCTCTCCACCGCGCCCTTGATCAGTTTGCCGTTCTTTATCAAGATCTCCTCGCCGAGTTTGGACTTGCATTTGAGGTTGACATCGGAGGGGAGCAGCTCAGAGAAGAGGAGCTTGCCCGAGTAGGTGTCGCCCTTGCCATCCGGCTTCGGGAGCTCGGTCTTGCCGATGAGGTAGAGGAGCGATGATGCCTCGGCCTTTGTGAAGTATGTCCCGTCCTTGGTCAGGAAATATAGTCCCGACACGTGGTCCTCCTGCGGCTTGATTATCGCGTGCCCGTGCCTTGGCGAGAGCAGCTGCTTCTCGACCTTCGCGAGGTGCCTCGCCTCTGCCTGGGCCTCCTCGGTCTGCATGATGTGGAGGTTCATCTCGTCGCCGTCGAAGTCCGCGTTGTAGGGACTTACGGTGACCGGGTTGAGCCTGAACGTCTTGCCCGGAAGCACCCGGATTTCATGCGCCATCATGGAGATGCGGTGCAGCGAGGGCTGCCTGTTGAAGAGCGCGATGTCGCCATCGATTATGTGCCTCTCGATGCTCCATCCCACTTTCAGGTTCTCGGCCTGCTCCTTCCTCATCTCAGGAGTGTCGCCGACCTTTATCCTGCGGCCGTCGCTCCTGATGATGTATATTGCCCTCGGATAGTCTTCGGCCATGACAAGGCCTTTGCAGTAGTCGAGGTTCCATTCGGTCACGTAGAGCGGGATCGTGAGCTCCCTCGCGATGCGCTCGGGGACGCCCACCTCGTCCAGGTTTATCCTCGGATCAGGCGAGACCACGGTACGTGCTGAGAAGTTGACACGCTTTCCTGAGAGATTGTACCTGAAGCGGCCCTCTTTGCCCTTGAGCCTCTGGGCGAGCGTCTTGAGCGGTCTTCCGCTGCGGTGCCTCGCCGGAGGTATGTTCGCGGTCTCGTTATCGAAATAAGTGGTCACGTGGTACTGGAGCAGCTCCCAAAGATCTTCGATGATGAGCTGCGGCGCGCCCGCGTTGATGTTGGCATCCAGCTTCTGGTTTATCCTGATGACATCCACCAGCTTGTGGGTCAGATCGTCCTCGCTCCTCTCGCCGGTCTCCAGGGTTATCGAGGGCCTCACGTTGACCGGAGGCACCGGAAGGGCGGTGGTTATCATCCATTCCGGCCTTGAGTAGACCGGGTCGAATCCGAGCTCCCGCAGGTCGTTGTCCTTGATAGCCGCGAGCCAGTCGCGGATGTCGGTGGGGAGCATCATGTCCTTGTTCCTGAATATCGTGGTCGGCTTTAGCAGCTTGATTTCGGGCAGCTCGGCGCCGCAGTGGCCGCAGCTCTTGACCCCTTTCTCCTTCTTTTTCTTCTCTTCGCCGGCAGCCTCATCCTTCTTCTCTTCCGAGGCCTTGATCTCGGCCTTTGCCACCTCGAGCAGGGAGGGCACTTCCTCGGCCGGCTCTTCTTTCTTCACTGGCAATGCGGCGGCTTCAGCTTCCTTCTCTATCTCCTCCGGAGATCTGGTGTATGCCTTCTTGCCCAGCACCTTGTGGCAAGAGGGGCAGGTTGACTTGAGCACATGATATATGTATTTCGCGAATTCCACATGCACGACAGGGCGCACCAGGTCGATGTGGCCGAAGTGGCCGGGGCACTCTTTGACCGTGCCGCCGCAGGTCTTGCAGCGAAGGCCAGGATCCACGACCCCCAGACGCGTGTCGACAAGGCCGCCGTCTATGGGGTAGCCGTCGTCGTCATAGGTGTCCGGGACCACGATCTTGGCGGTGGACATCTTCCTCACCATCTCCGGAGAGAATAGCGAGAACCTCAGTTTGTCAAGGACTTTTTGCACTTCCATAACCATCAACCTTTGTCTTTGAGGAGTATCCTCGGGAAAATATACAAGGACTTGATTTCGTCAAGCAGGAGCTTGAACGCATAGCTCATCTCCACCGGCTCCACGCTCTCAGATTGGCATATCGGGCAGACGTCGCGGTTGCGCGCATAGTCGTGCGTCGCCACCGATCCGCAGTCCGTACAGATGAGCTGTATGGTCTTGTCGCTCTCTTCCAGGAGCCTCTCTTTAATGAGCATGCTCGCCCCATAACCTATGAGGCAGTCACGTTCCATCTCACCGAACCTGAGGCCCCCCTCCCTGGCGCGGCCCTCGGTCGGCTGGTGGGTGAGGAGCTGCACCGGCCCGCGAGAGCGGACGTGCATCTTGTTCGAGACCAGGTGGTGGAGCCTCTGATAATAGACGACGCCGATGAATATCTTGGCCTTTATCATCTTGCCGGTCAGGCCGTCGTAGAGATATTCCTCCCCGTGCTCATCGAAGCCGTTCTTCTTGAGTATCTCATGGAACTGGTCCTCGGTGTTGCCGCTGAACGCGGTCCCGTCCATCAG
Source organism: Microcaldota archaeon (assembly GCA_040758595.1). Classification (GTDB taxonomy): domain Archaea; phylum Micrarchaeota; class Micrarchaeia; order Anstonellales; family Bilamarchaeaceae; genus Bilamarchaeum. The sequence continues at coordinate 75,939 of JBFLVJ010000007.1, forward strand.
CATGCCGCCGATGGAGCCTGCGGTGCCGCCCAATGTCTCGAGCAGGTGGCCTGCGGTCATACGCGAGGGTATGGCGTGCGGGTTCACCACCAGGTCAGGGACGATGCCCGACCTGGAGAACGGCATATCTTCCTGCGGCACGAGGAGCCCGATGACCCCCTTCTGTCCGTGCCTGGAAGCGAGCTTGTCGCCAACTTCAGGCGTCTTTATCGAGCGCACGCGCACTTTCACCAGGCGGTTGCCGCTAGGGCCCTCGGTGACCATGACCGAATCGACCTTGCCGGCCTCCCCGCTCTTTAGCGAAAGGGAGCTCTCCCTCTTCTTCTCCTCGACAGCTCCGAAGACGGATATCTCTTCGAGGAACCTAGGGGGCGATGTCTTGCCGACAAGGACGTCCTTGCCGCCGACCTCGCTCTCGGGCATCACGATGCCGTCCTCGGCCAGATGGCGGTAGGCGGGCTCTCCCCTGAAACCTACGACTTCCGGCGTGGGGAGCTCTATCTTGTCCTTCTGGCCTCCAGGGTACATCCTCTCCTCGGTCTCGTAGGTCTTGAACATGGTGACCCTGTGGAGGCCGCGGTCTATAGCAGAGCGGTTCACGACTATGGCGTCTGCCATGTTGTAGCCGTGGTAGCTGGTCAGCGCGACGACGCAGTTCTGCCCGGCCGCCTTCTGCTTGAGGTTGAGCGCGCGGTAGATGTTGGTCTGCACCAGCGGCTGCTGGGGGTAATACATCACATAAGCGCGGGTGTCGTACCTGGAGTTGAAGTTGGTTGAGTACACGCCCAGGGACTGCTTGGTCATAGCGCAGGCCATGGTTATACGGGGGGATGAGTTGTGCTCGGAATAGGGCAGAGATCCTGCCACCACGCCGAACATGTTCGCAGCATCCACCTCGAGGTGGGTGTGGTCCTGGGTGAGTTCGTCCTCGCGGAAAGCGACCAGGGAGTTCTCCTCTTCCTGGGCATCCAGGTATTCGATGATGCCCATCTTCACCAGGTGGTTCCAGTTGAGCTCGTTGTTCTTTATCCTCCCGAGTATCTCGGGCGTCAGGCGGGGCTTGCCGTTCTCTACGACGATGTACGGTCTCCTGACCCTGCCCTTGTCGGTGAGTATGTGCAGCTCGTTCAGCCGGGCGTTATAATATACGTTGACCTGGCTGCTCAGTTCGTTCATGCGTCTCCTTTCCCTCAGCCTCTGGGCGAGGCTCTTTCCGTCGGGATGGGTGCCCACCATCCTTCCATTGAGCAGGATTATCGTCTTTTCCGGAGCCTTGCGCTTTCTTCTCTTGACCATCATGACCACCTCATTCCTTGACGTCGTACGCTTTGAGGATGCGCTCAATCTCGCCCTCTTCCATCCCGATAGACACCTCTGCCATCACCGCCAGGTTCTTCACCAGGGAGCAGCTCGGACCTTCGGGCGTCTCGTTGGGGCAGAGTTTCCCGATGTGAGTGCCATGGAGGTCACGTGCCTTGAAGTG